>UQYV01000084.1 GCA_900545245.1 uncultured Bacteroidales bacterium | reverse complement strand
TTTATCTGTTTTCTCATTGTCCGTATTTTTACGCTACAAAGGAAAACAAAAGCGCCGTCCCGAAAAAGGACAGCGCCCCTCACGCCACTCAGTGGCTGATTTTGCTATTTCACATTTGATTTCTTCCTTTCATTGATATATCTCAAAGTCTCTTCAAGTGTTATCCTAAAAGATTCTTCTGCTTCTTCGTCCGTTCTTCCATATCCGGCAATATCGAGACTCGGGCAATAAACTATTCTGTAGCCAGAATCTTCAAATCGAACAACGCTTCCGTCCCGCTCTAATATTTCGTTAATCATATTCACCATATCATATAAGCGGATACTATCCAATGTCATGAATAAGGGATTCGTTCAGGATTTGTTCAATATGCTCTCCATTTATCACAAGGTCATTCCAAATCCTGGAATCATCTTCGAAGGTCATTATGACATCGCCGTCGGCATGGTGTTCCGGATAGATGCAGTCGACATTTTCGTATACCCATTTCCCATCCCAGTCCGGATTCTTCCTTAGACGCCGCAACTCGAACGGGTATGTCTCCATATCGAGCGTATACCAGTTCATGTCTCTTGTCCAGAAGAAAAGGATACTGAAACCGACTTCTTCCACATAATAGTTGAATACTTTTCTCGGATCATCGGACATGGCGTCGCTATAGTCGCGCTCCTGCCAGCCGAGTTCGCTTTTATATAGAGCATGATCGCCGTTATTTCCGATTCTCCAGAAGTTCGGTATCAGGATTTTGTCATTTTCGTTCATTGTTCCACTTCATTGCTTGTTTATAAAGTCTCATATCCCTTTCATCCAAAGGAAACATATTTTTCTTGTCGTGTGGCTTCCGACCGACCACTTCACCATTTTTCCAGTAGTGGACATGCGGTTTATTCTTATCTATCTCAAAATCAACACTTTTTCGCAACCGATGATTTCTGAAATAGTAAATCTTCTCTATCCGGTTCCTTTCCTTGGAAAATGAGTAATAGGTGGTGTTTGGCGTGTTTGAATATACTGTTGTGCTATTTGTAGTACCCTTATCCCACTGTACAATCTTAATCCGTCCGAGCGTCCCGATAGTAGAATACTCCCGATCTTCTACCGGTATGCCACGTCCTCCGGACTTCAAGAAGCTACCACGTCCGCCCATATTGCATTTGTTTAAATATATACTTTCCTCCACCTCTGCGCAACAATTCCTCTACAAGAGGATCGAGCCTTTTTCCAAATACAATTATGCTCGACGGAGAGAGACATCTGCACATCTCTATAAACCCGTTCCGAAACAATCTGCGCGAATTGTCGCTCGCCATAGCTCCTGTTGTCGAAACCACAACCGTGCTATACATTGGCAGAGCCTCGAAGCTGAAACGATACGACAGTTCATTGCTCCACGATGCGGCAGGCAGCACATTCACCCCGTTTTTCTGCATCCATGCCGTAAGCAGGCGATTCCTATAGATATTGTAAATCTGCAAAGGGTATGGCATATTGGCATACATGCTGAAATCGGGCGATGTAACACATTTGAATCTCTTCAAAAAGTCGAGGTATCTTTCAGGACTGTTTCAAAGCCTTTCAAACTGATAATCATCTATGAAAAAATGAACTCCACAATCATAGTCTTTAGATGTCAAGGCGCAGTTGAATGGTATGAAATGTTCAGGGACCTCACCGGTGTAAGGCTTCACCTTGGGCAAATCGTAACGACAACTGAATCTCATCCCTCGTATCAGGTGCATATTTAGCATCCTGGCTTTTCGTATTTCAGAGAGCTTCGGCACTTCGGGCAAAACCATTGGGTTGCTGTGTGTAGCCGGATGCAAAGATAGAGTTTTTTCCATATATGCAAACGATTTACAGCCGCGAAACGGTTTTGTAGGTGGCGGAGAGTTGGAGGACGTCGAGATTGTCCTCCAGCTCGAAGTGCAGGGGGATGTCTTCAGTGCCAAGGAAATAATCTACGGCGCAACAGCTTTGATCCGCGCAGACAACGCGGGCAATGC
>UQYV01000083.1 GCA_900545245.1 uncultured Bacteroidales bacterium | reverse complement strand
CGGGGAGAGGACTTACCCTCGCCACAAGGGCTCAAAAGAGGTGTTTCGCACTTGCATTTGCAAAGATAGTTTTATTATTTCATTATTTTTCGTATTTTTGCGGCGCTTTTTCGGAGATGTGGTGTCTCGGCGCAGAATTTGTATTTGACTATATGGTTTTGCCGGACTCAAAGTTCCGGACTGAGGATGAAATTTGTATAACAACTTAATATTACAAAACAATGATTAGACTTGGTATTAACGGATTCGGTCGTATCGGCCGTATGGTATTCCGTGCTGCCGTTGAGAACTTCTCAAACGACATTCAGGTTGTAGGTATCAACGACCTTCTTGATGCTGACTATCTCGCTTACATGCTTAAGTATGATTCAGTTCACGGTCATTTCAACCATGACATCAAGGTTGAAGGCAACTATATGATCGTAGACGGCAACAAGATCCAGATTTTTGCCGAGAAGGATCCTTCACAGATCACTTGGGGCGCACTTGACGTTGACGTGGTAGTTGAGTCTACCGGCTTCTTCCTTACTGAGGAGCTCGCTTCTGCACACCTCAAGGCCGGTGCAAAGAAAGTCATCATGTCTGCACCTTCAAAGGATGCCACTCCGATGTTCGTATATGGCGTAAACGACAAGACTTACGCTGGACAGAAGATCATTTCCAACGCATCTTGCACAACTAACTGCCTCGCGCCTATCTCCAAGGTTCTCCACGAGACATTCGGAATCAAGAGAGGTCTCATGACAACCGTTCACGCAGCCACTGCAACTCAGAAGACTGTCGATGGCCCTTCAAAGAAGGACTGGAGAGGTGGACGTGGTATTCTTGAGAACATCATTCCTTCTTCAACAGGTGCTGCAAAGGCTGTCGGCAAGGTTCTTCCTGAACTCAACGGCAAGCTCACCGGTATGTCAATGCGTGTCCCTACTTCTGACGTTTCAGTTGTTGACCTTACTGTAGAGCTCGAGAAGCCTGCAACTTACGAGGAAATCTGCGCTGCAATGAAGAAGGCATCTGAGGGCGAGCTCAAGGGCGTTCTCGGATACACTGACGAGGCTGTCGTTTCAACCGACTTCCGCAACGACGCACGCACTTCAATCTTCGACGTTAAGGCCGGCATCCAGCTCGATCCTACCTTCGTTAAGGTTGTGTCTTGGTACGACAACGAGTGGGGTTATTCAAACAAGGTTTGCGAAATGGCCCGCGTAATCTCTAAGTAAATCCAGACATCTTCAACTCTTTCAGAGTTTCAATATAGGCTTCCGCTTCGGCGGGAGCCTTTTTTTGCATACATTGTCTTATTGCTGAGCGGCAACAACGGAAAGGTCGCAGGGGGTGGGGATGCCATAGACGGTGGCATGGTCGGTAAACTGCCACATCATCCAGTTCTTGAAGCGGGGCGTTTCGAGGTTGCTGCAGAAACCGTAGCGGGCAATCCAGATGGGGTAATGTTCAAAAATTTCCGGTGAAAGCCGCTCGCGGAGAAAGGCGTCGCCGGTGTAGATGATGGGGCGTCGCCCGTAGTGTTCCTCAATAATCCCGAGCCAGACGAGCAGCCTGCGGTTGAGCTCGGCATTGCTGCATCCTGCGTGGATAGTTTCCACGTCAAGAATCGGTGGCAGATCCTTGTGGCGGATGTTTCCTACCGTGTGAATGAAGTTCTGCGCCTGCTTCTCAGGAGACTTTGAACTTCTGAAAAAATGGTAGGCTCCGCGGCTATAGCCAGCCATGGCAGAGCGCTTCCAGTGATCCGCAAACAGCGCGTCGTGATGATTTTCTCCTTCTGTCGCCTTGACCATAACATAGCGCACTCGTTGTATGGCAGTCGCGGCCTTGATGTCCCGCATGGTATGCCCCTGCGCATCGGTGAGGACCATCAGAGAGTCCCATACGATGTCCTTCTGGTACTTGGATATATCCACAGCATAGCCGTAGTGCCCCTCCGGAACCTGCACGCCTGTCTCTCCTGTGCATCGGCTGAGAAAAAGAGGGGCTATGACGAATACACTCATAGTGACAGCTGCGAGGGCGACAAACCACCAAACAGAAATTTCCTTACCGCCTTTTTTCTTCCGCTTCCTCTTGCCGGCAGGTTTTTTCCGTTTTCCCATTGCCTTACTATTTGCTTTTTCACCCGGCTGCGCCTGTTTGCTTCTCTTGGGCATCATAACCTCCTTTTCTTCCTCCATATCTGGCAATCAAATATCCTTACGAAAACTTTTGGCAATCAAATATCCCTTGCAACATACTCCGCAATAGATAATCCCCGCAAACTTAATCAAAAACATCGGTTCTCCGAAATCCCCGAGAGCGAAAATCCGCCGAATTCTCTGACTCCAATCTCTCCTTGCTGTCAAGATTGAAAAAATCAAAAAGGCTTTCTGCAGAAAAAATACTGAAAATACCTTTTAAAATGTAAGCGGTTTTTTGAAAATAAAAATCGCCTTTCAGTCGTTTTATTTGCGGTTTTGGGGCTAAACTGAAGAATTTTTGCAGCAAGTGGCACAAAAATAATTTGCGGAATTGAAAAATCGAATTTATCTTTGCGATGTTGTATGTAGCAATAGTGAATGACGCCTCCCTGATTGAGACGTGATTCTTATGTTTTTAATTGTTGTCATGTTAGTGTTTTTAAAGTCTGCCTTTAAGAGCGCATTCTTGCGTGGCAGATGGCCTATGAAAATAAAATTATTCAGTTCCCCCCCCCACGGTGGAGTACGGTGTTTGAAGAAACTTAGCTACTCTGCTGTGTGTAGTTGCGTTTTTCTGTGCTCTGTTTCAATCAATTGCGGTTCTCAGAATTTTGCAGTCAAGACCAATCTGCTTTATGATGCCACTGCCACTTTCAACGGCGGTGTGGAATTTCGTCTTGCGCCGAAATGGACGATGGATGTTTCGGCAAATCTCAACCCTTGGACATTCAAGGAAAACCGTCGAATCAAGCATTGGTTAGTTCAACCGGAAGTTCGTTGGTGGTTCTGCGATGCCTGGATGGGCAGTTTCCTTGCTGTCCACGCCATCGGAGGCCAGTTCAACGTCGGAGGGTGGGATATTGATATGAATATTCTCGGCACTGATTTACGCAAAATAAAGGACCACCGCTACCAGGGTTGGATGGCAGGAGCCGGCCTCGGCTATGGCTATGCCTGGGTGTTGGGGAAGAACTGGAACTTTGAAATCGAGGGCGGAATCGGCTGGATGTATGGCTATTACGACACCTTCCGTTGTGCCGGTTGCGGCAAAAAAATCGACGAGAACAAGGGACACCACTACTTCGGCCCGACTAAATTTGCCCTGAGCCTTGTCTACCTCTTTTAGCTTCTGAAATTATGAAAAAAACTATAATCAGTCTATCGGTTTCAATCTGTCTCGGCTTGCTTTCATTTTTGACAGCGTCAGCCCAAAAAAGCGGGGATGTTTCGGCTGAGGGCGTCCACGTGGGTAAAGACGGTTCTCTGGTGAAGGTCAGTATGAACATCGACCTTTCCCGGGTGAGTGTCAAAAGCTCCCGTGCCGTGCTTCTGACTCCTTGGCTTGTGAATGGGGGAGATTCACTGGAGCTTCCTTCCGTGGGCGTGTATGGCCGCACGGCTCTTTCATTTAAGATTTAGTTGCTACCCTAAGAATGTTGTTATTTTAT
>UQYV01000082.1 GCA_900545245.1 uncultured Bacteroidales bacterium | reverse complement strand
TTTTTCTGTCCACGTTACCCCTCTCCTAAATCCCCTCCCTCGGGGAGGGGACTTACCTTCGCCACAAGGGCTCAAAAGTGGTGTTTCGCAAGTGCGAAACTTGAGATATCTTATTTATGGTAGTTCGGTGTATTTCCGGTAATCGTGATGTCGTGCGGATGGTTTTCCACAAGTCCATTGGCGGTAATGCGGACAAAGCGCGCGGTGTGTAGAGCATCGATGTCGGCCGCACCGCAGTAGCCCATACCCGAACGTATGCCTCCCACGAGCTGATAGATGATGTCTCCAACGCTTCCCTTGTAAGGAACGCGGGCTACGACGCCCTCTGGAACGAGTTTCTTCGTGCTGTCTTCACCGTCCTGAAAATAGCGGTCGCGTGAACCGGCCTTCATCGCATCCACCGACCCCATACCCCTATAGGACTTAAACTTGCGCCCGTTCTCCTCGAAGATTTCTCCAGGAGCCTCATCTGTACCGGCGAACATTGAGCCGATCATCACGCTGTCTCCACCGGCAGCAAGGGCCTTCACGATGTCTCCCGAATAGCGCAGTCCGCCGTCGGCAATCACCGGAACCCCGGAGCCTTCTGCAGCCTTGGCCACGTCGTATATCGCTGAAATCTGCGGCACACCCACTCCGGCAATGATTCTCGTTGTGCAGATGGAGCCCGGTCCGATGCCGACCTTGAGTGAGTCCGCTCCGGCCTCAATCAAACGTACAGCCGCCTCTGCCGTGGCTATGTTTCCGACGACCGTGTCAAGCTCAGGATAGACGGCCTTGATTTTTCTCAGAGCCTCCACGACTCCATGTGAATCTCCGTGCGCCGAGTCAAGCACAATCGCGTCGACCCCAGCCTCAACAAGAGCCGTCACCCTGTCGAGTACGTCTGCCGTGATGCCGACTCCGGCGGCTACCCTAAGCCTTCCTTCTGCGTCAAGGCATGGAATCTTGTCGCCCTCTGCGGGATACTCCTTCACCTCGCGAATCTGCCGTGCCTGAGCCTCAATGCCCATGTTCTTGTGTACTACGCTGATGCCTCCCTTTCGGGCAAGCATTATTGCCATCGCCTTTTCGGAGACCGTGTCCATCGCCGCGGAGACGATGGGGATGTTGAGGCTGATGTTCCGTGTGAAACGGGCTTTTGTGCTGACTTCCCGTGGCAAGACCTCGGAGTAGGCGGGCACAAGCAGGACGTCATCAAAAGTGAGCGCCGTCGAGTTGATTCTTTCTTCCGCAAATGACATAGACGATAAATGATTAAAATTTCTTTTTGAAGTGGTCGTTATACATCTTTATTCCGAAGATAATCGCGCTGAGTACTGCGGTGATGCCGTTTGCAACCGCAATCTGCCAACTCGGAAGCAGGATTCCATAAACGCAGAAAAGCACGGAGCCCAAGCCAAGCAGCAGGAAAGTTCCAAGTGCGATGTCATCCGTTTTGCGGGTGCGTATCGTGTGGATTGTCTGCGGCAAGTAGCCCAGAAGAAGTGTGAGGGTGGCGAGTGAACCGATGAACTGTGTTATATCAAAACTCATGATGTCAGATATTTAAAGTTAATAATGTGTGTAATTTATTTTAGAATTCTCTTTTTCTTATTTTCTTCCTTTTCACTGCGTTTTTGGGTAATCCGGTCCTCGGGAATCAGCTCCCGTATGGGCTTGATGTTTCGGAAAAAGCGTCCTGCAATAACCCTGACTACGGTGTAGCACGGGATAGCAACAAGCATTCCGAATACGCCTCCGAGCGTTGCTGCCATAAGCAGCACGATGAAAATCTCAAGTGGGCTGGCCTTTATGCTGTTCGAGTAGATGACCGGCTGATAGATGAAGTTATCGACGAGCTGCGTGCAGCACATAATCGCAATCAAAATCAGCGCGAATGCCCAAAACGGAACGTCAAGGCCGATCATTCCGACTCCGCAGTACTTGAGCACCAAGCCCATAATCGTTCCAAGGCAGGTGCCGATGAGCGGGCCTACGTATGGAATCACGTTCAGAATTCCGGCGAGGAATGCGATACCCAGCGCCGAACCCCACGGCAGCCTTGCGATGAGGGCGAGCCCGAGGAAGTCGAGCAACGCGACTCCCGCCATCTCGATGAGAATACCCACAAAATAGCGGCTGAGCAGATATTCCACATCGCCGATTGACTCCTTTACACTGTCCTCAATCTTGTCTGGTACAAAGGAGGCGATGATTCTCATAAAAAGACTTTCGTCCCTAATGAAGAAAAATGCGATGAAAATCACAGAGAAAAGGCCTATTCCGAAATTTGCGAGGAAACTTGCCACAGAACCGATTACACTCGAGAAAATCGAAATGTCAAATGTCTTCTGAAGTTCGTGCAGGAGGACTATTTCAATACGGAAATCCTTTCCAAGGGCAGGAAAAGTGGCGACAATCCAATTGTTGAAATCTCTCAAAGGTCCTGCAATTCCTTGAATGTTACCGTTATACGCCGAAGAAACTTCGTTCACGACATTGGTCAGCAGAGGAGTTACTCCGAGAATCACGGAGAGAAAAATCACCAGGATGATGATGATGGTCAGCACCGCCGCCACCCAGTCGGGCAGATGCTTCCCCTTTACCTGGGCCTTCCTCAGAAACTTCACAATCGGTCGCGCGACCAAAGAAACGACTCCTGCGAGCAGCAGATAGACCAGAACACTGCTGAAATACCAGCAAATGACCCCGGTGATGGCGACCCCGAGCGCGATAAGAGTGTATCGGGCAAGTTTTTCCCTAAACTCCGTCGATGGTATTATGTCTTTCAAGTCCTTGTCTGCCATGATCTTAAATCCTAAAGTCCCTTTAGAGAATGTTCAGTGACTGTTCCTTAATCTTCTCCAACTCATCCTTCATCTTTACGACAAATTTCTGCATTTCGTGATTGTTGGATTTTGAACCGGTGGTGTTGATTTCCCGTCCCATTTCCTGAGCTATAAAGCCGAGTTTGCGTCCCGGATACGGCTCATTCTCAAGAGTTTCGAGATAGTATGCACAATGTTGGCGAAGCCTTACTCTCTCTTCGTTGATGTCGAGTTTCTCTATGTAGAATATCATCTCCTGTTCGAGCCTCGTCTGGTCCACCTCCAGTTTGAGCTCGTCAAAGCGCGTCAAAATTTTTTCTCTGATTTGTGCAATTCTCTCCTGCTCGAATTTCTCTATTTCATGCGAGCAGGCAAGTATGTTCTCCACCTTTGCGGTGACATCGCGCCTGAGGGCCTCTCCTTCTCGCAGTCTGAATGCCTTGAGTGCTTCAACCGCAGCCTTTATTGTCCCGAAAACGGCCTCCCAGTTTTCCTCGTTCACGACTTCCAGCTTCTTTGTCTGCCCGACGATATCAGGCATCCTCAGCAAGGACGGGATTGCAGCGTCAAAAAGTGCGAGCTCTCCGGCTCCAATTCTGCTCCGGATGTCTTTGATCTGAGAGAAATATCCGAACAACGCCTCTTCGTTGATTTCCCGTGATGAATCGCCTTCATTCTGTTCGAAATTCATGAAAAAGTCGATTGATCCGCGTTGAAGTTCCTTTGCAAGATACTGTCTTACAACTATCTCCTTGTCTCGTGG
Organism: uncultured Bacteroidales bacterium; assembly: GCA_900545245.1. Taxonomy (GTDB): domain Bacteria; phylum Bacteroidota; class Bacteroidia; order Bacteroidales; family UBA932; genus Cryptobacteroides. The sequence goes on along the minus strand of UQYV01000082.1, from coordinate 208 downwards.
AAGCAACTGCGACTTGACGCTTATGTCCGCTGTCTTTCCGTTGACAGTTCTGAGTTCAACTATAATTTTTCCCTTTTCCACCACAAGCTCCGCCTTTCCGTAGCCTGTCATTGACTGAACCGACGCCATCTTTTGATATTTCCGAATTTCACATATTTTGTCGGGATATATAATCATAGATTGATAAATGCCCGAAATCGACGCAAAA
>UQYV01000081.1 GCA_900545245.1 uncultured Bacteroidales bacterium | reverse complement strand
GGGATAATGTCATGGACTGGACAAACATAATAATGACGCTAATCACCTCCGGGGCGTTCACTACAATCTACCTCCTTGGTGACAAGAAGACATCCTCCGTGCTCGACAACGTCAGCAAGACCATCGACCAGTGGCAGGAACTCGTGAAGGAGGTGAAACAGGAACTTCTGGAGCAGCGCGAGGAGTTCAGAAACTCGAAGGTTGAGTATGACGCGCGTCTCGTGACCAAGGACAACAAAATTGACTCGCTCTACAAGGAAATCGCTGTTCTGCGTGATCGTAACGACAAGCTCAGTTCCAACGTGGCGAGGCTTACCATCGTTCGCTGCTGGAAAGTCGGCTGCGGCAACCGCCAGCCTCCGATGGGCACCAAGGTCTCCGTCACCGAAGACGTAACGAACATTGTCGAACAGGTGAAGATTGAATAGAGTCTGATTTGCCAGATTCTTACAGCTCTTTGACATACTGGAATTGCCGAATATTATATACCTTTGCAGGGTCAAAATATAACGGCTATGGAAGAAAAATCAATTCAGCTTTTTGAAAATAAGCAGATACGAACCAAATGGGACGAGGAAACAGAGAAATGGTATTTTTCAGTCATTGACATCATTGATGTTTTGACGGAGAGCGTGGATGCAAAACGCTACTGGAGTGTGCTGAAAGTCAGATTGAAAAAGGAGGGTGCTGAACCTACTACAATTTGTAGTACCTTGAAAATGCCGGCTTCTGACGGCAAGATGCGACTCACTGATGTTGCTGACCAGGAACAGATGTTTCGTCTCATCCAATCCATCCCATCACCGAAGGCGGAGCCTATCAAGCAGTGGATTGCACGGGTCGCTTCGGAACGCATCGATGAAATTCAGGATCCGGAAATGGCCATTGAACGTGGCTATGAATACTATCGCAGAAAAGGCTACAGCGAAGAATGGATTAAACAGCGACAGCAGGGTATCAGCACCCGTAAAGGGCTTACAGACGAGTGGCAAAGATGCGGCGTGAAGGACAGACAGTATGCAACCCTCACGGACATTCTGACAAAAGAATGGTCAGGATTTACCACAAGGGAATACAAGGCTTACAAAGGGCTGAAGAAAGAAAACCTGCGCGACCACATGACTAATCTGGAGACGGCGGTAAACACTCTGGCAGAAGCGGTCACGACGGAACTCTCTAAAAAGAACAATCCGAAGACCTTTGACGAGAGCCGGAGGGTCGCGCAGGCTGGAGGCAGCGTCGCAAAGAAAACCCGCATTGACATCGAGCGACGGTTGGGGAAAAGCATAGTGTCAAACGCTAATGCAAAACAACTGCAACATAAGGACGACGAAACGAAAGAAATTCCATAATCTTATATTTTGACACAAATTTTATGGGCGCGGCAATTCCGGTATTTCGGGGTTGCCGTTTTTTTGTATGACAAATAAATTGAAACAGATATGGGAACAATCAGCAAAAACTTTGACTACAAAGAATTTGAAAAAACGGATGTACCTGGAATGCAGGTGCAGAACACAATCACTTCGACGGAGGTCCGCGACAGCATCAAGGCACTCGTTGATGAAGTCCTTCAGCCGCTCCGTGATGCCTGGGACGAACCGCTCGCAATCAACAGCGGCTACAGGTGTCAGGAAGTAAACAAAGCAGTCGGAGGCGTCCCAACCTCTCAACACACCAAGGGCGAGGCCGCGGACGTGTGTCCGTTCGGAAGAAATGGCCACGGAGACATTGGGGTCGTGAGGCAACTCGCGCAGAAAGCCGTCGAACTGGATCTGCCCTTCGATCAGATGATACTCTATCCCTCGTTCGTCCATTTCAGCCACAGGCTCAAAGGCGAACAGCGCAGGCAGATTCTTTACAACAAAAGATATACGGGGAAGAAATTGTAGAATCCGTTTTCCATAAACTATTGTTTAGCCCGGGGTTCCCGTCGGTAGATGCGAATCCCTTTTATGAATTTTAGATTTTTAGAGATATGAAAAGTTTTATTGCCTTTCTGATGTACTTGCATCAACTTCCGCAGAACCTTTTGGGATTTGCGCTTTACCTCTATTATCGGGGCTATGAAAAAATGCTCCACGTCGGGCGGAACGATGTCGTCGTGGCCAGGTCTTCGAAGATGCGTGGGGGAATATCGCTCGGGCAGTATGTTATCGTGAGCAGAAGAGCCGGAGCGGAAACTGTCTGCCACGAATTGGGACATTGCAAGCAGTCGCAAATCCTCGGCTGGCTCTATCTCATTGTCATAGGACTTCCGTCAATCATCTGGGCTGCGCTCTATGGCATCCCGAAAATCAGAGAGAGGTGGTCGTATTATGACTTCTACACAGAGCGCTGGGCGAATGAACTCGGCATGTCTTGAAACTATGAGAAATCTGTTCAAATACAGCCACGCGTTGCTGTTGGCGTTGCTCTTTGTCTCATGCAGCCCGCGCGTCGTCACAGTTGCCGTTCACGACACAACCACCGTCACTCGCACCCTGACAGTCCGCGATACCATCATCTCCGCGCCCCTTCCGGTCGAGTCTGTCATCATCTCCACGCCCGACACGACATCCACAGTCGAGACTTCCCTTGCCACCTCCACCGCCACCATCACCGGCGGCCACCTTCGCCACAGCATCGAGAACAAACGCGCCGCCCTTTCCGTCCCGGCAAAAATCCCCGAAAAACAGGAAGTCATCCGAGTCACCAGGGAAATCCCCGTCCCCATCGAGGTGCCCAAACCTTACATCCCGAAATGGGTCTGGTGGATCACAGGATGGGCAATCCTCGTCACCCTCCTCCTTGCCGCCTCCGTCTGGCTGCGGTTTAGAGTGTAGTGTTTCAATTATCCCGCGCCTCGGAGAAATGTTCTCATAACCATTGACTTATATTGTTAACAATAATTACAAAAAAGACGAAAATAGTTGTCGAAAAATTTTGCAAATAATCAAAAGATTATTAACTTTGTATTGTCATTAAAAATCAAGAAAATGAAAAAGAAAACAAAAGAACGCAGGGATACAGAACAGGAACTGCTCTATTACCTTCAAATTTACAACGAGTTGAAAGGTCGCAATGAAGTGGAAAGAGTTCTGAGTTGTTTGGGAGATGAGATTGATAAACTTGTTGAAAAGTTAAAGTTTATGTAAAAATCCCCCGCTGAAAGGCGGGGTTAAAAACTCGATGATATGATTACGAAAGAACAGATGGATGCCTTGAAAGAAAGGTTTGTAAATGCCGACACGGAGGCTGAACGTCAGGCAGTGGATGCTGAAATTCATCGGATTTGTGAAGAGGACGCTGCCGCTGTTGCTGAGATTGTGAAACTACAGCTTCAGGAGACCCACAAGAAAGTTGACGAGATTCTCGTGCGGAAACAGTTGGAGGAGATGCTTCCTGCAATATCGTTGTCTTATATTGCAAAAACCTATTTCAAGAAATCCCGCGGCTGGCTCTACCAGAGAATAAATGGCCTATCCGTAAACGGCAAACCTGCAAAGTTCTCAGAGGGCGAAATTGAGACATTGAATTATGCCTTGAATGACATCGGTCAGAGATTGATAAATATTCGCGTTTCTTGATTTTTAATGACATAAAAGCATTGTAACGCGAGGGCGGCATCCGAAAGGGTGTCGCTTCTTGTATTAGACCCCTTTATCCCTTCGAAGGGGAAGCCTGCTTTCCTCATTCCAAAACATTGAGAATGTCGACTCCTTTCAGTTCCGCAGTGGCCTTGGTGGAGCGCTGGCAGTAGATGGAAGTCATTGCGAGGCTGCTGTGGTCGGCCTGCTGCTGG
>UQYV01000080.1 GCA_900545245.1 uncultured Bacteroidales bacterium | reverse complement strand
ATTAGGGGTATCTCGCGCCCCGGCGCGGTCCCTTCGGGACTTTTTAGTCGGCCCCTTCTATTACCTGAAATAGAAGCTGCTCTCGGGCTGTCGTTCCGCAAGTCGGACGGCAGTTTTGACAGCCGGAAACTTGCCGATGCCATTTTTAGCGACTCTGTGAGGCTCAAGATCGTCGAAGGCATTGTTTTTCCCGCACTTGCCACTGATTTTGAACGGTGGCGAAAATCAGTCGGGGAGACTGTGCCCGGGGCGGCGTCTTCCGCAGTTGAGAGGCCTGCCGGTGCAACTCCTTTGGCTGATCTGGTTATTTTTGAATCCGCCACTGCTCTTGACAAGCCGGACTTTCCAAAGCTCTGGGACAAGTGCATTTGGGTCGACGCTCCCGAGGAACTGCGTGTTGAACGTGTCCTTGCAAGAGACAATTGCTCCCGTGAACAGGTCATGTCCCGTATCCGCCTCCAGTCGCCTCTGGAGGCTCATCGCAGCGAAGTTGACGCGGTGATCCTCAACGACTGTTCCCTCCAGGACCTCCCTATGCGAGTCCGTTCAGCCCTGAGTTCTATAATTCCCGTGAACCGATATAGATAAAGATCATCCCGAGTATAATAAGACCAAGGTCCAGCGCCTTGGCCTTGAGGTTCTTCTCCTTGAAGACAAGCCATCCGCAGAGGAAAGAAACGATGACTGCGCCACGGCGGACGAGCGAAATGATTGAAATCATCGAGCCCGGCTGGGCGAGAGCTGTGTAGTAAACGAAATCGGCGGCTGATATGAGCACCGAGATGGCGGGGATTGCCCAACTCCAGTGGAACGGGGTCGTCGAGCCTCGTTTCGGATACCACATCACCATCATGAGCGTGCCCATTATGATGCACTGGTAGAGATTGTACCACGTCTGCACGAAAATAGGTTCGTACCTTTTCATGATGAACTTATCGTAGAGACCGCTTGCCGCGCCGAGCAGGACAGAAATGCACAGGCAGAGAATCCAGCGGTTGTGCGCAAAGTCAATAGACTCCTTCTTGCTTGAGCGGCTCAATAGGAACACCGACACAATGGCAAGAAGCACACCCGCCCATTGCCAGAGGTTTAGCCTTTCTCCGAAGAAAATCATGGCTCCGAGCAGAACGAGCACCGGTCGTGTGGCGTTTATAGGGCCTACAATCGTAATAGGGAGGTGCTTCAGTCCGAAATAGCCGGAAATCCACGAAGACAACACCAGAGCCGCCTTTCCGAGAATGAAAAGATGCGCCTGCGCCGGGTTTTCGAGAGCATCGCGTGCGGACGTGATGTCAAAAAGTCCTGAGCCGAGCCATCCGAAACCTCCGATGCAGTCGATGAGGAATGGCAGGAATATAATCGTGGAGAACAGCGTGTTGAGGAATAGCACCGGAATCACGGCATTATTCCTGAGCGCCTCTTTTTTTGAGACGTCGTAGAGTCCGAGCAGAAACGCCGAACAAAAAGCAAGCGAAAGCCAAAGCGGCATAACCTATTTTATTTATATATGCGAAACATGAGAATACCCGTGCCGTGAAAATCGCCGCAAAGATAATTCATATTCCTTTTGCATTATCCTCATTTGTTCCTATTTTTGTATTTTATGGGTAACATTAAAGATGGTGTCAGAGCGATTTTGGATTTATTTGGGAGGATAGATTTCTTTTTGAAGAAGGAGTGTACCGGGCGTACACGACTGATGAGAAAAGGAATATAGACCCCAAAGAAACCAAAATTGGCGTACACGACTGATGAGAAAAGGAATATAGACCAAAAAGAAACCAAAATTATGATAAGACCGGCGAAGAGGACAGAAGTAGTCAAGGAATACTACTTCTCCCGTAAAAATAAGGAACTTGCGGCACTGAACGGGTGGCGCATAAAGGCAGGACTGAAGCCAATAATCAGTCTCGGCATCGGCGCTCCTGACAGAATGCCGCCGGAGGCCGCAATCGAGGCTCTCTGCGACTATGCCCACAAGACGGATTCTCATGTCTATCAGAACTACAAGGGCCTTCCGGAACTTCGTGGCGCATTTGCTTCCTGGTACAGCCGCTACTACGGCGTGGAACTCGACCCTGCCACCGAAATCCAGCCTCTGGCCGGCTCCAAGGAGGGCATACTGCTTCTCGCTCTCGCGTTCATCGACAAGGGAGACAAGGTTCTTGTCCCGGATCCCGGCTATCCGACCTACACCTCGGCTCTTGAACTCGTTGAGGCGGAAATCCTCACCTACGACCTGCTTCCTGAAAATAATTGGTGTCCTGATTTTGAGGCACTTGAGCGTATGGACCTCAGCGGTGTGAAGATGATGTGGGTGAACTATCCGTCAATGCCGACCGGAAAGGCGGCGTCTGAGGAACTCTACCGGAAAATCGTGAAGTTCGGCCTCGAACATGACATCCTGGTGGTAAATGACAACCCCTATAGTTTCGTGCTTACGGACAAGCCGCTTTCAATACTCGCGGTTCCCCGTGCGAAGGAATGCTGCATTGAGCTTAACTCTCTCAGCAAGGCGCACAATATGTCTGGCTGGAGAATCGGCATGGTCGCCGGCGCTCAGGAACTGATTTCGGCGGTGCTCAAGGTCAAGTCCCAGATGGATTCGGGGATGTTCAAGCCTATGCAGATGGCAGCCGTGGCCGCCCTCTCGCAGGGTCAGGAATGGTTTGAGCAGTTGAATGCCGGCTACCGCGAGCGCAGGAAGATTGCCTGCGAGATTATGGACGTTCTCGGGGCGGAGTACCTTGCCGACGGCACCGGCCTTTTCGTCTGGGGACGAGTACCGGAGGAGAGCACGTTGCTTGGCAAGGCTGGGGAAACGGCAGGAATGGCTGCTGCCTGCGGACTGGAACTCAGCGCTCCTGAAGACGGCGTCTCAAAGACACGGGGAGAGCTCGTTTCCGACTATCTTCTTTACAAAACCGGCGTTTTTGTGACCCCGGGCTGCATTTTTGGCCATAACGGACGCGACTACATCCGCATCTCACTGTGTGCCAATGCCGAAAGGCTGAATGAAGCGCTTGGACTGATAAGGGGTATAGTATGCTGAATGCGGCACAGTCAAAATGGACAAAATGACAGTAGGAATAGTTGGACTCGGACTCATCGGCGGTTCGATGGCGATTGACCTGAGGCGCCGAGGCTTCGCTTCGGAGATTCTCGGGGTTGAAGCCGAGCCGGTGAATGCCTCGGCTGCGTTGAATATAGGGCTTGCCGATGAAATCGTGGATTTGGAGCAGTGTGTTGACAGAAGTGACATCGTTGTCCTGTCGGTTCCGGTCGGCACGGCCGTGAAGATGCTGCCTGTGGTTCTTGACCATTTTGCCGAGACACGGCCCGGACCCGGTCCTGCGGAGGGCTCATCGGGCGTCCGCAGCAGAAAGATAGTCATTGACGTGTGCTCTACGAAGTCCAGTCTTGTAGAGGCCGTCAGGAATCATCCTGCGCGTCGGCGCTATGTCGCGACGCATCCTATGGCCGGGACAGAGTACTCCGGACCTTGGGCCGCTCAACCGGGACTTTTTGACGGGCGTGCATGCATAATCTGCAATGGGGACGATTCGGACAGAGATGCTGTGGAGGCGATAGAGGCTCTGTACGATTGCCTGAACATGCGCATTACATCCATGGATGCCTCCGCGCACGATGTTCATACGGCGTATGTCTCTCATATTTCGCACATTACATCCTTTGCCCTCGCCCTTACGGTCCTCGATAAGGAGAAGGATGAAAAGCATATATTTGACCTTGCGTCCGGCGGCTTTTCCTCAACGGTGAGACTTGCGAAGAGTAACGCGGACATGTGGGTCCCGATTCTTTCGCAGAACCGCGACAACGTTCTGAAGGTCATGGACACATATATCGAAAAGATGAATGAATTCCGCGACGCCATATCTTCCGGTGACGAAAAAAGAATACGGGAACTGATAGGCGAGGCGAACAGAATAAAAAGAATATTAAGATAACTCAAGTTTCGCAAGTGCGAAACACCTCTTTTGAGCCCTTGTGGCGAAGGTAAGTCCTCTCCCCGAGGGAGAGGATTTAGGA
>UQYV01000079.1 GCA_900545245.1 uncultured Bacteroidales bacterium | reverse complement strand
AAATATAGACCATAAAGATATACAAATTGTTCAAGTTATTTTTTAATGATTACTTTGTCATAAAATATATGGTGATATGAAAATATTGGTTATCGACGATGAACGGTCAATCAGAAATCTGATGCAGGAAATACTTGAGGACGAAGGACACTCCGTCGACGTCGCGGAAGACGGCGCCAAGGGGGTGGAAATGGCAGACAAGGAGAAGTACGATGTTATTTTCTGCGACATCAAGATGCCGAACCTTCCAGGAGAGGAAGTTCTCGACACACTGCACGAAAAAGGCATAGAGACACCTGTAATCATGATTTCCGGACATGGGGATATCGACACGGCGGTAAGTTGCATCAAGAAGGGCGCGTTCGACTTCCTCTCGAAGCCATTGGATCTCAACCGGATACTAATCACCATTAAGAACGCCACGGAACGCAGCAACCTCATCCAGGAGACCAAGGTGCTGAAGAAAAAGGTCTACGGCCAGGAGATGATCGGCGAGTCGGAGGCGATAATGAAGGTCAAGGATATGATCGAGAAGGTGGCGCCGACCGACGCGAGGGTGCTCATCCAAGGCGGCAACGGAACGGGAAAGGAGCTCGTGGCGCGGTCGCTGCATCAGAAGAGTCTGCGCTCGCAGATGCCGTACATTGAGGTGAACTGCGCGGCGATTCCTTCGGAGCTCATCGAAAGTGAGCTTTTCGGACATGAGAAAGGTTCGTTCACCTCGGCTATCAAACAGCACAAGGGCAAGTTCGAACAGGCCGACGGAGGAACACTCTTCCTCGATGAAATCGGTGACATGTCTCTCTCGGCACAGGCCAAGGTGCTCCGCGTGCTTCAAGAAAAGAAGCTGTCAAGGGTCGGTTCGGACAAGGACATTATGGTGGATGTGCGCGTGATTGCCGCGACTAACAAGAACCTGCGCGAGGAGATTGCCAAGGGGACGTTCCGCGAGGACCTCTACCACCGTCTCAGCGTGATTGTCATCACCGTCCCGGCACTTGACGAGCGCAAGAGTGACATCCCTATGCTTGTGGACTATTTCATAACTCAGATTTGCGCCGAAAGCGGCAAGAGCACCCGTCCGATTGAGCCGGAGGCGATGCAGCTTCTGGTGAACCGCAGCTGGACCGGCAACATCCGCGAACTTCGCAACGTCGTGGAAAGGCTGCTGATTCTTTCAGGTCCGACCATCACAGCGGATGACGTGCGCGCCTACGCACTACTGTGATATTATGCCTGCTGAATAACTGTCTGCACTATTCTACGACCGCCCTTCCAGCCAGATTCTGAAGACCGGGTCGGCAAGCCAAATCTCATTCCCGCGCTCCTCTATCAACTCATTTTTTAAGAGAGATTCCTTTATTACCGAAATGTTGGATTTAGTCCCTATGTTCCATTCGGAAAGGACCTTTTCTGACGTGAAACCGGAATGTAGTCCGGAACAAACGGCTTTCAGAAAGTTTATCTGGTAGCTCGTGAGGGTTCTTATCTGCTCGGTGAAGAATGAGTTATTTTGGGCAAGCAATTGGTCTGTAGCGGTTTTAAGTCCATCGCTGGTCGCCTCACTATCTGTCTCAACAAACAGATTCCAAGCAAGCTGCTGGACGTATGAAGAATAGCATTCGACTAACTGACATAATTTTTCCGAGATTTCAGGAGGAATTTTTTTCCCACAAGCCTCAAACCTTGAGGTAATATATTCCACCCAGTCTTTCTGGTCGATTTTTCCAAGATACATCATCTGACCAAATTGGTAGAACGGCATCCTTTTGTTCTGAAAGATGTTTTCGAGCATATGTTTCTTGCTTCCGAAAAGGCAATATGAGACATTTTTCTGAAGCTGCCACACCCCTCTCATCTTTTTCTGCACTGTCAATGAATCGGCAAACTCCCCGATTTGCTGAAACTCGTCAATACATATCAACAAATGCTTATCCCTCTTTTTCGCTAGCATTTCCGGGAGTGCCAGGATTTCTTCTGGGCGTATCTGTTTCGGCGTGAGCCCCAGTGAAATTGAGTATTCGTTCACCAAGTCAGGACTGACAGATATTTTCGGAGATATACGCCCGATGAATTCTGCCACATTTCTGAGAGCCGCGTCAACTGTAGAAGACGATGCCCGAATAATTTCTTCCGAGAATTTGTTGTAAAAGTCATACTCGTCCCTACAGTCATAGACATCAAGGAATACAGGTATGATATTGTCATCATTGATCTGCTCTATAGCCCTATGCACCAAAGATGTCTTACCCATTCGTCGCGGAGATATAAGAATGGTGTTGACACCGTGGGTGAAATTCATCACAAGATTTCGCGTCTCCGTCTTCCTGTCCGTAAAATTATCGCCAGAGACAGACACTCCATATGCAAAGGGTTTGTCTATTGTATACATACATCATTGATTTTGACGCAAATATAATACATAATTACAGAAGTTCATAAATTTATGGTCCATAAATTTATGAACTCAGGAACAATAAGGACATTCCGCAATGGTAAGGCAGCCGCCCGAAACTAGTGCTTCGGGTGAATGTCGAGTTTTACGGGGTGAATCATGTTCTCGGGCTTGAGGATGGTGTCGAGGTCCTCCTTAGAGAGGATATCGTGCTCAAGTACGAGGTCATAGACTCCCTTGCCTGTGGTGAGGGCCTCCATGGCTATTTTTGTGGAGTTTTTGTAGCCGATGACAGGATTGAGGGCAGTGACGATGCCGATGCTGTTTTTCACGTTGGCGAGGCAGCGCTCTCGGTTGGCGGTGATGCCGTCAATGCAGAGCGTGCGGAGGGTGTCGAATCCGTTCATCAGAAGGTCGGCGGACTCGAAACAGCACTGGGCCATCACAGGTTCCATGGCGTTAAGTTCCATCTGGGCGGCGTCGCCGGCAAGAGCCACGCAGACATCGTTGCCCATCACCTTGTAGGCCGTCTGGGTCATCACCTCGGGGATTACCGGATTCACCTTGCCCGGCATGATTGAGGAGCCCGGCTGCATTGCTGGCAGGTTGATTTCGCCGAGGCCGCAGCGAGGACCGGACGCTATGATGCGGAGGTCGTTGCAAATCTTGTTAACCTTTATGCAGACACGGCGCATCGCAGCGGAGAAGCCGACCATTCCGGACGTGTCGGAAGTGGCACCGACAAGGTCTTCCGCCAGTTTCACCGGCCATCCGGTGATTTCGCCGAGAGCAGCGACGCATTTTTCCGCATAGCCAGGCTCAGCGGCGATTCCGGTTCCGATTGCGGTCGCGCCCATATTCACCGTAAGGAAGTCGTCAGCGGCGAAATTGAGGTTGCGGACCTCGTCCTCAAGTATTGAGGCGAAGCCGTGGAAGGTCTGTCCGAGCGTCATCGGCACAGCGTCCTCCAGTTGGGTACGTCCCATCTTCAACACGTCGGCGAACTCCTCTCCCTTTTTCTTAAGAGAGGCGATGAGCAGCTGAAGATGTTCAACGAGTTTCTTGTTTGTGGCGCACAGACCAAGGTGAATCGCGGTCGGATAAGCGTCGTTTGTTGACTGCGAGCGGTTCACGTGATCGTTAGGAGAGCAGAACTGATATTCTCCCCTATGGTGTCCCATGAGTTCGAGAGCACGGTTGGCGATGACCTCGTTGGCGTTCATGTTGGTCGTCGTGCCCGCACCGCCTTGAATCATGTCGATCGGGAAATCCTCGTGATGCCTCCCGTCAAGTATTTCGCGGCAGGCCGTGATGATCGCGTTCGCCTGTTCATCGGTGAGAAGCCCGAGCTGATGATTGGCCATTGCAGCACCCATCTTTGTGATGGCCAGCCCGTTGATAAATAGAGGATAGGCAGACAGCTTGAAGTTGCTTATACGGAAATTCTCGATTCCCCTAAGTGTTTGCACTCCATAAAGTTTGTCATCAGGTATTTCCCTACTTCCGATGAGGTCGCTTTCAACACGTGTCCTGTTCTGTTCCATATCTTTCGATTTTTGTAATATTATGGCACAAATGTACAAAATATTGCAACACAAAGTGCCTTTAGGATAAATTTTGTAAGGAAAATGTGCCTGACAGTGCATTAGACGCGACACAAAACAGGCGTCACAAATCAGAAAAATTGTGACGCCTGTTTTGTGGAGATAGACGGATTCGAACCGACGACCCTCTGCTTGCAAAGCAGATGCT
>UQYV01000078.1 GCA_900545245.1 uncultured Bacteroidales bacterium | reverse complement strand
CGTTTTGAGAAAAAAGTAGAAAAATTTGCTTGGGGGGGGGATAATTGCTTATATTTGCGCGAGCTGTAGTGAGTTAACCTGTAAAAACTTAAAAATACATTCAATATGAAAACGCTGAGATTACTTGCCTCAAGAGCCATGATGTCAGTCACGACGCTTGTCGTGGTCTTGTCATGCGCCAAGGAACCTGTGGAAAATTTAAAGACTTCCTCTCCTGAAAAGGAGACGGTGACGCTCCGCCTTTCCGCTCCGGAGACAAAGACTGCCTTGAAGGACGACAAAACAGTAGTCTGGACTAATGGGGATAAGTTGGTGATTAACGGAAATTTGTATGAAGTCACGGTCGATGCCGACGACCCTTCGAAGGCGACGGTTGAGGATGTTGCCAAGGCTGACGAATATTTCGCATTCTATGTTCCTTTCGCGAAGAGTCTGTCGACCGGTCAAGAAAACCCTCAGTATGGGTATTTCCAATACGAAGACGGATTCTATCACCATCTCCGTATTCTTGACTCGCAGAACTGGTACTCGGGGACTTTCTCCCAATACGCCAATCCTATGGCGGCATATAGTACAGACGGCAACCTCCATTTCTATAACATCGGCTCTGTGGTAAAGGTCGGGCTTACCGGAAACGGCGAGAAAGTGTCTCGTGTCCGGCTTTTATCTAACGGGGGCAAGAATTTGGCCGGGTTTATGATGCTCACAGACGCGCAGGTTCGCACAGGAGATCTCTCCGGCATGAAGTTAAACGAGCGCCACTACGTAACTCCTACTATATCCATCTTTTGTGAAAACAATGATGTGATCCTGTCGTCAACTCCGACATGGTTCTACTTTGTCACCGCCCCGTTCGAGGACGAATCCGGCATCAGTTTCACGGCTGAGGATGTGGATGGAAATGTTTTCGCCCGCACAAAGACAGATGCCTTTTCCATAGAAAGAAGCGAAATCAAGGAAATGGATCCTCTTGCCTATAAGGCTTCTGCACCTTTAAAACTGACTGCCGCCGAGTCTGCTCCGACCTCGTTCTCAGTTGATGCCGAGGGCGACGACGCCATGTCCATACGCTATCTGGCGATAGCTTCCGCAGCATGGGATAGTTACATGAATTCGAACTATTGGACAGAACAGAGCCTTGCTTCTGAATTTATCAACAGCCATGAGTACCAGACAAATAGTGGAAAGTCATTCAAAATGGAATTCACTAAGGCCTACAACTCTACCGGGTATCTCGTTCCGATTGCTGCATCGACTTCCTATAAAGTCATAGCCCAATATATTCTTGGAGACACAGGAATGGGCGAATGCACCATCCTTGACGTGACCACGTCTGCACCTACCGGAATCGCCCCGACACTGGATGTCTCGTTTCAGTCGGTTACTTATAATCAACTTGATGTCCTTCTGAAATCTGACAACGCTGCCGGCATCTCTCTTTGGCTGTTTACGAAAGCACGATATGAAGAGTTAGTTTCCTCCGGCAAAAGCGATTCCGAAATCATGAAGGAATACGGCAAGCCTCTGACAGATGAGGATATGGCGTCTGCGCATGCAACCGGTTGTCAGTGGGGCTGGGGGAGGCTTTCGCAAGGGACAGATTATGTGCTTTTGGTGGTTGCAGCGTCCTCTACGGGTATGGAGACGATTGTGAAGAAGGAGATAACGACAGAGTGGTATCTGTTCAACCCAAACACAACGGTTCTTGAAACGGTTTCTACGGAAGCGACATTCTCAACTAGTATGTTCAGCATATTTAATGTCAATCCATTGACTATTACGCCTGTTGTTCTTAAGAAAGTGCCGGGAATGGACGTGTTTGTCATTGAAAACCTTTTCAAGGGGAATACCGCCTTGACCGAATTGGGCTTTATTGAAGAAGAGGGGACATATCTCACAATTATCGATGCTCGTGACAAGAATGCAGTCGATATAAGATTTGAAATGAACAAACTTGGAATATATAATTCGCCGTATACAGGTTTCAATTATGATCTGAGTTTCGGATGCTATGCCACCTATAATTCGGATGCGTCGCAGGAGGAATACCCCCTCGGGACTTATGATTCTGAGAACAATGCAATTTCCGTCGTTAGTCTCATACTCGGAAATCCAAATAGAATATATGGCACATCGTCCTGTACTCTGACTTGGCCGTTGCCCGACAAATCCGTGACCGTGGAGAACTTCTCCAAGACGCAGGCAGGATGGTGAGGAGATTCGGATGCCAAGTTCCGTGGAATGCTTTGACCTGTGATTGTTTGTAAATAATAATGTTTGATAATAATTATGAATATGAAGAAATATGCTCTGTTTTTCATACTGACAGCGTTTTTGCTCGCCGGACTTTCCTCCTGCAAGCCTGAGGAGATGCCGAAAAAACCTGATCCGGGCATCGTGGACCCGGAGCCCAATCCAAATCCTGAGCCGACCCCAAATCCTGATCCGGAACCGAACCCTGATCCGGTTCCACCTCCTGTGGAAGAGTCGGTTGTCTATTACGACAATCTTGACAAGGTGAAATCGGAGGTTAATAATAATTATTTTGACACTTGGACTGACGGTCGCAATATGGAGGGCAGCGGAATTGAAGGAGTCAGCTATGGCGGTTCCTATACTTCCGTGCGAAGCACCTGGCCCTCAACTGGTTATCCGGGGGCATCCGGCTTGAACGGGGTCTATTATTCTAAAGAAGGCTCCTATATAACTATTAGCGGGATAGTTCTTCCGATAGACAAAAGGACTTATAAACTCTCGGTAGGTTTCTATGTTTATGAAAGAGAAACTCCGAAGGATTATAAGAAGGCTTTCAAGATTGAAATCTCCGATGAACACGGTAAGAAAAGCCATATTTTGGATTGTACCATTGATAAATATGGAAGTTGGTATCTTGCGAAATCCGTTTTTGAGGTCACATCATCAGAAACGACTAAACTCAATATAAAGGTTGAAGCCCTTGCCGACGGTGTTCAGGGGCGTACTGATGACCTCAGGCTCGTGACCACGACAGAAACCGCTTCTGTGCAATATGATTTCGGACACTCCGGCACACCTGACCCGGGACCTGAGCCAAGTTTAAAGGACTACATCGAAAGACCGGCAACTCTCAAATCGAATTCGGACTATAAATATGTCGACCATCGGGCAACGACATACAGGACAAAGCAGAATGTCCGAAACTACGAGGCTTGCTACGACATCCGCCGGCACAACCCTATGTGGGTGGCATATCCTTGTCACGACATCTATTGGGAAGGTGGCTACACCCGCCCTGTTAAGGACCCTTGGAGACCGGACCCATATTTCAGCGAGAGCGAACAGTCGATAATTTATGCCTCGGATTGGAATGCCTGGCCGTGGTCTTCAACCAATGGCACTCCGTCGGATAAATATCAATACTGGTCGCCGATGCCGACAGGAAAGACTGTCACCAAAGGTCACCTTATGCGTTCTGCGGAAAGGGGGTGCGGAAACAAAAACAATCCGATTAACCTTAATATACAGACATTTTATCCGACCAATATCGCTCCGGAATCCTACTTGAACGAAACATCCAAAGACTCCCATTGGGGTATGGTGGAGAATATACTTCCAAATCAGTGGCGATGCAGCGACACGGTTTATGTGGTGGTCGGCTGTTACTATGGGGACAATTCCTGGTCCTTAAAGGATGCCAGTAACTGGGGCACGACTTCTGCTAAATCGAAGGACTGCATAATGCCTACAGCTCGTTATAAGCTTGTGCTGCGGACAAAGACAGGCTCAACAGGAAAGCCGATATGGCAGTGCTCGGCGGACGAGGTGATGGCAATCGGATTCTGGTTCCCGCAAAATTTCACCGGAGAGAAACTTTCTTCGCTTCCGCCTCTTGCCGACTACATCTATTCGGTTTCCGACATCGAGAAGAAAATCGGCAGCGAGTTCAATTTCTTCCCGCTTGCTCCGGAAGGCGTGAAAGACAGCTACAACATAAACGACTGGCCGGGACTATCCGACATAGCCGGAAGCTCGACCCAGTCCTCCTACAGTGGAGTGACAACTGAAGAATTCAATCCCGGTGGCAAAGTGAGTTGGTAGTTCACTCTCTTGGTAGTTAATATGAAAGGCGGAATATGGATAAAAGCTTGAAGATTCAAGATAGAAGTGCAACACCGGCGGGCTAGCCCGCCGGTGTTGGCC
>UQYV01000077.1 GCA_900545245.1 uncultured Bacteroidales bacterium | reverse complement strand
TTTATCTGTTTTCTCATTGTCCGTATTTTTACGCTACAAAGGAAAACAAAAGCGCTGTCCCGAAAAAGGACAGCGCCCTCCACGGCCTTCAGTGCCGGATATGTCTATTTTAAAATGGTTGGATGTGACTCGATATACATATCCCGCAACGGCAGGCTGATGACGAAACAGGCATCCTCAAGCGAAAAACAGTACTCGGTTTCCTTGCCTTCAACTTCTATCTTTTTTGCCGGACTGTTGTACAGCCATACCTTTATCCTGTTGAAGGAGTCATCATCGGTAAGGGAGTGGACGGCCTTCCTCGCATCGGCTTCCACGTCGTATGCAGTTTTGGGGGATTCTGCATCTATGAAATCGAACAGTTTCTGCTTGTTCTCAGCAAGGAATGATTCTCCATCGATTTCCTGAAACAGTTCCTGTCCATACTTGTTAAGTGTCCGCGGGCTCTGTTTCGCTGAGAGAATAAATTCCGTCTTTCCACGAAAGAATGCTACGTCTTTCTCTGTGTCAGAAAGTCTGTCCGAATGTACGTCGCAAGGAAGTCTGGAAATTCTTGACTCAATGTCCTCCTTCACTTTGTCGATTTTCTTGTCGAGAGAGTCGTATTTCTCATTCAATGATTTGATGTCAGACTTAATACTTCCAAGAGCCTTTCCCATGTCAAACATCTTGAAAATTAATCCGCCTCCAACCAGAGCGGTTACAATCGATGATATCAAAAGTTCTAAATTCATAACTGTGTCCTATTGTTCTGTCCCGCAAAGGTAGGCAATAAAATGTTAATTAATTAACTAATTAACATTTTCCTTGCAAATCTTTTGCCAATAAAGTGTTACGGGCGGAACTTTACGGACGGATTCAGAGATTTGAATAAATCTCCGAAGAAATTGATTTCTTCATTGCTCATATATCTTGTGGTTCCGGTACGTTCTCCCTTGGCGTATTCCTGGACGTGGACGACACCCTCGGGAAATATTGTTTTGTTTTTCCCTTTTCCCTCCATGTGAATATGTCCCCAGTCGAAATCGATGGACTGCAGGCGATCTTTGTAGAGTTTGACTTGGACAATTTCCCCAGTCTTTTTTCCAGGCAGGGCGTAAAAATCAGATTTCCCGGAACGGCTAGGTAGACCGCTACTGGAACCATCAACTTTTCTGAGTATTTTTCCAACCAGGCCTTTATAATATATAGTGTCACCGACTTGTTCAAAATCTTTGAAATAAAAACCTCCTGCCGGATTATATGCTCGTGCTCCTCCCATCAGTCTCTATCTTTTTCATAGTCAATGACGCTATAATCTATTGAACGGAGATATTCCAGCATAGTACGGCAATTTGTTCTTCCGGCCCAATATTCACTGAAATCTTCGCTTAGGAACAAATCTATAGTCTCGACTGTCAATGGCTCTTCTGCGTAGCCTTCACCGGAATCTATAAGGAGCATATACATGTCATACTCGTAGCGCATGAAACCGATTCCGTCAGGATTTTTCATGCAATCAAGAAGAATATCTCCAGTAGATGACTGATTGTGCTTTTCCCTGTATTCTACGATTCTGAAGAAATGCTTCTCATTTTCAGATTCGGACTCTTTTGCAATCTTGTCGAACAGAGCCTTGTCCTCATCAGAAATCTGCCAGATGCCGTCAAAGCTTCCATATTTTCGTTTTTCCATGTCTTAAACTGTTGATGTTGTCCGTCAAATATACAAAATTATTGAAATTCAAGTCGAATGGCTTGCCGTAGACAAGGACTTCCGAGGGATTCAGAACTCTGAGACATTCGCTCATCCCCAGAACGGACGCGTTCTTCGCTGTCTGGTTTCTTCCTACAGCCGTATGTCCTACGGCAATGATTGAGGAGTGCGGAAGCCCCTCGAAACAAAACCTGAAGGAGTCCGCATTTCCCCAGCTGGCACTCGGAATGACACGGATACCCTGACTCTGCCACCACGCTGTAAGTAGCCGGTTTCTATAGACATTCCAAAAATTCAACGCCGGTGGCAAATCGATGTACAAACTGAAATCGGGGCAATTACGCAGCGAAACCGCCTGAGCAGAGACAGATATTTCTCCGGAGTGTTCCATACCCGTTCGAACTGATAGTCATCTATGAAGAAATGAATGCCACAATCATAGTCCTGTGAGGTCAAAGCCCTGTTGAATCCGATAAAGCGCTGCGGGACACTGCCCTCGAAGGCCGCGACAAGCGGAAGACCGAATGCCCCGGCAAACTTTACAGACTCGCACAGGTGCATATTCAGAAGCCTCCGTTGCCGAAACCATTCCTCCATACGGTTGTCCCGTGTAGCCTCGCACATATATGCTTCTTTTCCCATCTACCAAATCTTTTGGCAAAGGAAAACAAAAGCACCATCCCAGAAAAGGACGGTGCTCTTATGACACTATATAGGTTGTTATTTTTGTTAAGAACGACTGACAAAATCTATCAGTTCTTTTCGTGTACTTCCCATAACCCGAAGATTGTTCTTCAAGATAAATTCAGGGACAGGGTCAACTGCCGTTTGAAAGACAACCGGTCTCAATATCTCTGCCTTAGACCATATCTCATGGTCACCTTTAGTTCTTAGATACTTGAGTCCCTTATATTCAAGGAACTTCCGGAATGTTTCCGGCGATATGTTTTGAAAGATTCCCATCAGCAGGCAGGAAGGGCAAAGGTTTCAGCAGATTTGATAAATGAACGCTTGTTAAATATGCTGCGAAACTGCCTGTTGTTTGAAAGCAGAACAGACATATCCGGAGGTGTCATTTTCTTCCTTGGATTGTCCTTTACCACCCATCCCAGACGGAGTAATTCCTTCTTAAGCGTATTTTTGTTTATCGTATAACGGAAAAACTCTTCCAGTGTAGTTCTGAACGAATTTTCAGCATCTTCGTTAGTCTTTCCATATCCGGAAAGGTCTAAAGCCGGACAATAGACAATCTGACAACCGGAATCCTCAAATCTTATTATATCCAAACGAACATTCACCTTTTTTCCCGATGCCTGTAAAGTACCGCTTGCTATGCCTTTTCTTTCCATATTATTTCTCATATTCAGAAGATGCTTTTCTAATATCAATACCAACCATACCAAAATCCGATTCTAACGCAAGCCTGTCAGCCTCTGCTGCCGACTCCGCACAATTGAATGTGTAATATGGCGAAGCGATGCTCAAAATACTACCTGCACCGATAATGAAAGATGACTTTGAAAATAAAAAGTCGGTTCTGTAGTATCTTTTGTTCATATCGCTTTTGTTTTTCCGTTCGCAAAGATAAACAATAAAATATTAATTAATAAACTAATAAACACATACTATGCAAAAACTTTACCGATAAACCGTTACGGACGAAACTTGACATCTGGATTCAACGACTTGAGCAGAGCGCCAAACCTATTGATTTCGTCATTGTTCATAAATCGCGCAATTTCGCTTCTCACACCATTTTCATATATTTGAACGTGAACAGTCCCAGCCGGAAAACGTGCTCTATCTCCCGTTTTGTTGGTATGCTCATGCCCCCAGTCGAAATCAATGTGTTGCCTTCTGTCCTTATAAAACCTCACCTGAATAATTTCACCCGTCCTAGTGCGTTTCCCGGCATAGAAATCTGATGTTCCGGAATATGGCGGCAGACCATTCTTATTCTCTTCATTCTTTACGACAATCTTACCTTTAAGCCCATCGTAATATATTGTGTCTCCTTCTTGATGATACTCGTGATTATAGAATCCTCCGGAAGGGTTGTATTGTCTGGCTGTTCCCATTTCTATAAAAATTCTGTGTCGGCATTATAATCAATGCGTGAATAATCTATGGAACGCAGGTATTCAAGCAAAGTTCGGCAGCCTGTTCGTTCATAAATATACTCGCCTAAATCCATTGTCAAGAAAAAAGACAATGAATTGGTCTCCATTTTTTCATCGCCATCAATCCACAACATATATTCATCATACCATTCTCTCGTGAAACCAACCTTATCCGGATTTTTCTCACTGTCAAGAAGGTAGTCATACTCTGGAGAGCAATGATGCTTCTGACGATATTCCATAATCCTGAAAAAATGCTTTTCATTCTCTGATTTCGAGGTTTTAGCAATTTCTTCAAACATCTTTACATCATCCGGGTCAAGCTTATGCACATAGCCAATATCACCATACTTTTTCTCTTCCATATCTCAATCTTTGAATGTTGTCCTCCAAATATACGAAATTATTGAAATTCAATTTACAGCCGCGAAACCGTTTTGTAGGTGGCGGAGAGTTGGAGAAAGTCGAGATTGTCCTCCAGCTCGAAGTGCAGGGGGATGTCTTCCGTGCCGAGGAAATAATCTACGGCGCAACAGCTTTGATCCGCGCAGACAACGCGGGCAATGC
>UQYV01000076.1 GCA_900545245.1 uncultured Bacteroidales bacterium | reverse complement strand
CCTAACTTCCAATATTTTCAAAGAACTTTTATGATTTTTTACCGGACACTAATGACTATTTATAGTTAATAATCCTTTTAGTATGAAGAAGTTCCTGAAAATATTTCTCGTCGCGGCGCTTGTCGTTTCGACCTTTGTCATCGCTGACGCGAGGCGCAGGCCGAAAAAGGCGGCAGATACAAGGCTTCGCCTGATTTCCTACAACATCAGGATGACGACCCCTAAGGATACGGGCCTTGCGGACTGGGATGCCCGCAAGTTTGCGTCAATCAATATGATACGCACAGAAAAGCCCGATGTGTTCGGACTTCAGGAGCCTCGCTGGCCGCAGTTGGACTACCTCTATGCCGAACTTCCCGATTACGATCACTACGCCGAGGACAAGGAGGGCGGACTCAAGGAGTCGCAGTGTGAGGCGATTTTCTGGCTCAGGGACAAGTACGAGCTGCTTGACAAGGGAATGTACTGGCTCAGCGCCACCCCGGAGAAGGTTTCCAAGGGCTGGGATGGCAACCGCCGAATAACAGTCTGGGTGCACCTGAAGGATAGGCGGACCGGCAGGGACTTCTGGTATTTCTGCACGCACATGGACCATCGTGGCATGACGGCACGTCAGAAGGCTGCCGAGCTGAATGTCGAGAAGATGACGGAGATAGCCGGCGACAAGGCTGTGGTCTTCCTTTCCGGCGACATGAATTCGCAGCGCGACAGCAAGACCGGCAAGTTCCTGGAACCCTACGACAGCTGGATGGACGATGCACGTGAGAGAGCAAAGAAAACCGATGACCATCGCACCTACGGCGGCTTCAGCGAGACCTCCCGCAGCCTCTGGCTCGACTACATCTTCTCCCGCAACGCCACCCCTCTGCACTACCGCACTCTCGACTCCCCGACAGCCTACGGCCTGGCCCACATCTCCGACCACTATCCGATTTGCTGCGACTACGAGTTTTAGGCGAGCCTACAAGTGTTCGTTCGCCTTTCCCTGACGATATGAACCAGTTCGTGCAGGCTTTGCAGAAGATGATACGGAGCGTCAGAATGTTATTGCTTCAGACATCCGATCGGTACCACCCATATGCCGTCTTTTCGTTTGTAGGCGTATGCTCCGGTGCCGGTAAGAACCATCATAAATGATGGATGCATCATTTTTCCTGTGTCAATTTTTCCGGACAGGGCATGGAGTGTTTTTGCTCCCTCATCAATCAGCCTATGTCCTCCGAGCTTAATCTCGACTAGTCCATATCTTCCGTCTCTCAGGTGTGTTACGGCATCGCATTCAAGACCATTCTTGTCCCGAAAGTGATAGACCTTCCCATCCAGTGCTTCCGAATATACACGAAGATCCCTTATGCACATTGTCTCGAAAAGAAGTCCCATCGTATTGAGGTCGGCAATCAATTTCTCCGGTCCTACACCTAGAGCGGCTGTTGCGATTGACGGGTCAACGAAATAGCGGGTGTCAGATGTTCGGATTGCCGTCTTTGATCTTAGGTTGGGATTCCATGCCGGAGCGTCTTCGATGACAAACAGTTTCTTTAAGGCTGTGATATATGAGGATATTGTCTCTTCGGTCATAGAACTTTCGGCATTGGTTTTTAGGTCTGCATAGATTGAGGTTAGCGGTGCTTGTGCTCCTTGAAATCTGGCATAACTTCTCAACAGACGAAGAGTGAACTCTTTTTCTCTCTTTACCTCATCAATGCCAGATATGTCTCTGCTCGCAATTGCTTCTATGTAGTTAATGGACTGCTTTAAAGCTCCGTTTTTGGTCATAGTTAGTGCTGCTGGCCATCCCCCTCGGCAGATTAGCCAACTCAACTGTTCGATATCGAGTTCGTTTGATTCGTATGCTTCCTCGGTTGTGCCATTGAACAAAGCCCTCAAACTTAGCTGCCCGTTAGATTCTCCTGATTCCCAGAGACTCATCGGTCTCATTGTCATCCATGCTGCACGTCCCGTCCCGGAGTGTTTGATTTTTTCAAGTTTTTCTTTCGGAATGACAGTCGAGCCGGTGAAGATGAATTGTCCAGTCTTTATCTCTCTATGATCGACTTCAAAACGTGCTGCGTCCCACAATTCCGGTGCGTCCTGCCATTCGTCAATAAGCCGTGGCGTATCTCCTTTCAGCAAGAGTCTTGGGGCGTTTTGGGTGAGGGCAAGATAGGCCTCGGCATGCTCAGGTTCATTCATATATACAATACTACCAGCGTGCTGTTCAGCAGTCGTCGTTTTCCCGCACCATTTTGTCCCTTCGATAAGGACAAGTCCGGCAGCCTCAAGATTGTCTTGTAGAATCTTGTCTGCAATTCTATTTCGATATTCACTCATAGTGATGGCAAAGTTAGAATATAAATATCGAAAAACCAATATGTTTTAGAAAAGTATTCGTCCAATCGGCCAATTTTCATTCCGTCAATCGGCCAAATTCCATTCCGTTATTTGGCCAGATTTCATTCCATCAATCGGCCAAATTTCATTCCGTTCTCTATGAGTGGAAGGCTCATTATTTGGGAACTTTGGTAAAACGGACGTTTCGCTGACAGGAACATTTCTGACATGAGGTGCTGGCTGCTGCCGGCGAATATGAAATAGACATTTGGAAGAAACTGAATATAGGAGCGCATTCAAATATGTGTTTCAGCGATTCTTCCTGTCTGTCGGGAGCAACCTCAACTTTTCCATAATTTATGTTACATATATTATGTTACATATTTTATGTAATGGCTGCAAAGTTAGACATAAATGTTGGAAAATCAATATGTTTTAGACTTCGTTCCGAGAGGAAGGCAAATATGCGGCAACCATAGTCCCTCAGAAAATATATTCTTCCGGTGCGAGCCTTACATCGTGTTCAAAGAACATCACGAAGTAGATCGGGATGTAGGTGACGCCATTCTTCTCGAAGATATTGGCTTCGTTTGACAGAACGTATGCTTGTCGGACAGCATAATCCTTGTTGGCGATGAATTTGTCCAGTGCGCTGTGAATCATATAATCCTTACCGGATTTTACCTCAATCGGAATTGACGACATATTTTTTGTGTCGTCAATCAGATAATCGACCTCACCGTTCTTCTTGTTGTCGTAGTAGTATAGGGAAAATCCGTGAGCCTTCAGTTCTTGGGCAACGGCAGTTTCATAGACGGAGCCGAGATTCACGGAGCGTTTGTCTTCGAGGACAGGCCTGATGTCGTTGCCGTATAATATGCCCGTAAATAGCCCGGTGTCATTGAGATACAGTTTCAGAAGATTCTTTCCCGCATTTTGAACAAGGGGATAGGAAGGTTGGCTTATTGCGTCAACTTCAAGTGCGACACCGGATGACACGAGATAGTCGAACTCATCCTGATAGTCGCTCGTTCGTTTTCCCTTCTTACCTTCAATGTCCTTTACCTTGACGCGTTTCTTTTTGTTTTCAAGATTTGACGGAATCATCTCGTAAATCCGCATAATCTTGAGCTTTCGCGCGGACTCCTTTTCATATTTTGCCGCATCAAGTGCATAGAGTTCCCTGATTATTTTGTGAATATCCCGTACTTTAGCGATGTTGTGTTCTGATATGTAGGTGTTTACGGCATCGGGGAATCCTCCGACGAGAAGATATTTCCTGAAGAGGTCAAGCATTCGTCTGTGGATGGCGTCATTTGGAGAGACCTTTTCATCGAAACAGCGGCGAAGTTCGTCTATTGCAAACTGTCCGACTCCATTCGCCCAGAGAAACTCCTCGAAATCAAGAGGATACATGTGCATTGTTGTCAGGCTGCCGATAGGGATGGACAAAGTCTTCTTCAGGGTTACTCCAAGAAGAGAGCCACTTGCTATGTAGGTAAACCGTCCGTCTTCCATAAGAAATTTTACAAGGGTGAGCAAATGGTCGTATGCCTGAATCTCGTCGATAAAAACGAGGGTCGAAGCCTTGTCTCCCATTTTCTCTCCGGCGAATGTGCTAAGCGCAAGGTAGAAGTTTTCAGTTGTTTTCGCTTCCGCAAACAGCCGCTCACCTTGCCGGTCTTTTTCCATATTGATTTCAATGAAGTTGGGAAACAGTCTGCTTCCGACCTCCCTGATGATGAATGACTTTCCGATTTGCCTTGCGCCATCGACTACGAGCATCTTGTTACTGCCTGATTTTAGATAATCCTCTATCTTGCTGGAAATCTTTCGCTTGAGCATAATGACCTACATTTATTCCGTTTTTCTGATGCCGCAAAAATACATTTATTCCGTCAAAATGGCAAGTAAAAACTACATTTATTCCGTCAGGATGGCCAAATACTGTCCTTCCCTGATTTTGGTTGACACTTTTAGAGAGGTTAAACTAATATGATTTACACTATCACTGACTGTGTTTACAGCCGGTGTTTTTTATCTCTAAAAGTCGTTACACTATCTCTGATTCCGTTGACAGTGCCGGCTTGCTTCGGTTGATTCCGGTTCCTCTGCGGCGGTATACCGCCGCAGAGGAA
>UQYV01000075.1 GCA_900545245.1 uncultured Bacteroidales bacterium | reverse complement strand
TATATCTAAAGAGTCCGAGGGACAGGCTCCGGACACACTCGATGAAATACTACCTTCTTTTGTTTCGGCATCACTTGTTTTTCCGAATAAGGACGAGATGGATTCAACAATTATTTCAGATATTTTTCTAAATAAAGTTTATATAACTCTAAAAGAATGCTCACTAGATTCATGGATGGGGATATCCCCATTTGTAATATTAGCAATACCAATACGAGTAAAATAATACTGGAAAATCCATATCTATCAAAATTGCGTGGCAGTAGACAGCATAACAAATACGGCAAATTCTTTCGATATTTGATAGAATACAAATGATGTCAGACTAACAAAGTTTATCCAGTTCTCTCATCAGTGATGTTCTTCGGCTATATCGAGTCCGGAATTCAACAATCAGTTCATTTACCGCTGTTCGCCCCTCATCACACGAATCACGCAAAGCCTCCATTTTGCTGACAACATAACCATACACGCGGCTATTTGTCGGAATGGCTCTCGTTCGTATATTGTCAATATGTCCTTCCACGATCTTTCGCTTTGTGGACGAATCCAGCAGTTCGCCATATTCAGCCAAAATCTTATAGCATTCATTATTATAGTCATTGCTCCAAGACAAACACTCGGCCAACTGGGGAATCATATGCTCTTCTGCACATATTCTCGCTATATCCTTCTGGAGGTGAAAACAGTTCTTACCTAGCAACTCTTCAATGATGGAGTGTAGG
This sequence comes from uncultured Bacteroidales bacterium, assembly GCA_900545245.1. Classification (GTDB taxonomy): domain Bacteria; phylum Bacteroidota; class Bacteroidia; order Bacteroidales; family UBA932; genus Cryptobacteroides. The sequence continues at coordinate 3,840 of UQYV01000075.1, read as the reverse complement.
CGATTTGAAGAATTGACCGACAACTGTCCAAGAATGTGTTTTAACTGAAAGTAATAATCATACACTGAAGAATAACTATTAAGAATCAAATACTCAAGCTCTTCTGCCTGTCTTGATGTATCTCCAATTGAGTTAAGCAGTTCCTGCTTCCTTTTATGGCATTTGTGCACATACGAAGAGTCTTTCGTACATACTATAGCCCTGTCCAACGACTCAATAGCTTCTTCAATTTGTCCGCGGAATACTTGAGAATCAATCCGCATTTTGGATAGTTCAGGTACGAAAAAGTTATCATCTATTATCTCTTGGGCAACATCATACTTCTCTTTATAGTTCAGATATGCAACTTTTCTGAATAGCCATCGATTTTTATAATGTACAGCTCGCCCCGCATTGTCTATACGCTTATCAAGTGAAGCCAAATGTTCGTCAAAATCGTCGAAAACTCCTCTAAGAACACTCTGTAACTCGCTCAAATCCGCAACGCAATACATTCCGTCAGAGAATGTCGATGTTCCGGCGGCCTTGTCAATGTCACTAAATATCCTCTTGATAATGTCAAAATCCAGCACTTTAGCTTCGATTAACGATATGAGCATATCTGCTGCACTCTCTGTCTCGAAATCATATCCATCGTAACTTTCACATTCATACACACGATCATCGGAGTAATGCTTTCCGACAAAAAGGATTACTTCGGACGCAATGGACGCTGCTGCGTCGAATTCTCCTTCCTGATCATAATACCTGGCCTTCTCCATCATTCGACCTAATTGCACACCTATCTGATACCAGTCGAGCGTCGGCCCCCATCTGTATTCGCTCCCATCAACGGAAAAGATGATATTCCTAACCTCTATCCTAAGTGAGTCCAAATCAACGTTATCAGGAAGAAAGTGCCTGATTAAGGCCTCGCCTAAATCTTGATTCCTATATGCACAGTCTTTCATAAAAGAAAAGACTTCGTCCCTATTACTCAAGTTAAAAACCTGGTTGAGTTTCGCTTCATTCATTTCGTTATTTTTTCGTCTGTGAGCACGGTTTCTGAAGAGACCAGCAACAGGTTCAAATGCGCTCCGGCTGCTCTTTTAAGGTTTTCATATAGCCCGCGACATTAACTACTGCAAAAATGCAGAATCCTTGTGGATTATGCAATGCATGTTTGTTTTTTTTATCGCGATGAAAGAATAAGTCCGCCCTTTCATCACCCGAAAAACTTGACTATATTTGCTATGTCAAACTTTCGTCATAAATGTCAGAAATTTTAGATAGCATATGTATGTAGCAAGAAATCAATATCTTGAAAGGCTGAAACGTTCATCCTCGCTCCGGCAGTTGGCAATATTTCTTTCCACCCGTCAATTATGATAGAGTTTCTCTTACAAAAAATGCTAGGCGGGATTTTCCAAACCAGTTCAGAGATGTTGTGAAGAATATCAGTTAAACCGCTTCAAATGTTTCAACCAATCACAGGGGAGGTCGGCCTTGGGCGATTTTATTGTCCATAAACAACAAAAAATAGTTTTCCATATTTTTATCACCTATAGATAATAAAATTCGAGTTCTCTGCATTTTTATTGTTTATACACAACAAATTTTTACATTTGTAAAGATTTGCTGACTACACATCATAGGAAAAACGATTGAAAATGTAATACAAACAATTGGAATATCTTGATTATGAAAGTTCTATATACAATTCTTCTGCTTGTCTGCTCAAATGTTTTTATGACATTTGCCTGGTACGGACATTTGAAACTTCAGGAAATGAAGATTTCCACCGGATGGCCACTGATTCTGGTAATCCTGTTTTCTTGGGGCGTGGCGTTTTTCGAATACTGCGCACAAGTTCCCGCCAACCGAATCGGATTCAATGGTAACGGCGGACCGTTCAACCTGATGCAACTCAAAGTTATCCAGGAAGTCATCTCGCTTACGGTCTTCACTGTCCTGGTAACTGTCTTCTTCAAAGGCCAAGCGCTCCAGTGGAACCACCTCGTAGCATTCTGCTGCCTCATCCTCGCCGTCTTCTTCGTCTTCTTGAAGTAAGCAACATCGAAATTAGGGCAATAGATTAGGGAATATTTGTATTATAAACGATTTCAGTTGTGGCCACAACCCCATTTTTGTGAGAAACACTCCACATTTTTTGTGTATTGTATAAAATCTTTTATATCTTTGCACTCCATAAGGATTTGAAGCAATGGAAATTCGTTTTGACAAACAATATCTGGAAGACCTCTACCGCAAGGGGAAAAGCCATGACAAGAAACACCGCTTTCAGCCTCAGATTATTGCGAAATATGTCAAAACTATCGATTTGTTGGAATCCTTGTCGACTGTGGAAGATTTATACAGATACCATTCTCTGAATTACGAGAAACTTGTCGGCGATAAGTCTGGAATAGAATCAGTCAGGGTTAATGACCAATATCGCATTGAATTTCAGACAAAACGAGTAGAAGCTGAGATTGTTGTGACTGTATGCAACATATTGGAATTGTCGAATCACTATAAATGATTATGCTTATGACGACGAAAATGTACGGGTTTAGGGCGACTCATCCGGGCGAGGTTCTGAAAGAAGAGATTGAATACAGGAGAATTTCCCAAAAAGAACTGGCGGCTCAGATGGGTATGTCATATAACATTCTTAATGACATACTGAACGGACGACGCAGCATTACTGAATCGACGGCGATGCTATTCGAGGCCGCGCTTGACATTCCCGCAGACTCGCTCCTGACACTGCAGCACAAATTCAATATGCAGAAAATACGGAGCGACAAGTCATTCATGTCTCGCCTCGACAGCATAAGGCATCTTGTCGCGGCGCTCTGACAGAACAGATTTATTACCAACCATTGTAACACAGACATGACTCCTAATTTTGAACATTTTATGCTGCCTTACTTGAAGGGCATTGCTGACGGAAATCCGCACACTACGGCTGAAATGGCGGAATATTGTGCCGCTGCACTGAAACTTACTGCTGATGACAAGGCTGAAAAGACTAAGAAAGGTAGTTTCTATAAGTATTGCTAAAAAAGAATCCGACTTTTATAGATAGGAATATGCTCTCAGAATACCCTGGTTTTGTCGATTTTAAGTCCAGATCGAGGAAGACCCAGTCGGGCAAATAGACAGGATTCTGGATAACGTAGATAGGATTTTCCACAGGAATAGAAATCGGAACTACGACGGATGGTGGCGGCCGTTAGGTTTGCCGAAGTGGCGGCGGTATTCTTGAACGGAATTTTGGAGGTGCTTTTCCACGGCGCGTGTGGAAATGCCGAGAGCTTCAGCGATTTCGGCATGCGTCATGCCTTCGATGCGGCTCATATAGAAAATGTCGCGGGTGCGCTCCGGGAGGTAGTTCGAGAAGTCGAGGATGGCACTGATATCAAGGGATGGAGTAGCCTTTTTCGAGCCTATGGTGATGTCCTCTTCAAATCCGAAATCGCTGTCCTCTTCAAAATCGGCGGCCGCGATGATTTCCCGCGCGGATAGAGGCATATCATCGAGCCTTACTGCTGAATTTTCTTCCTTGTTACGATTGAGGATGTTGTGGCACCGGTTCCTCACAGCCTTGAAAAGATAGGCGGGAACCTTGTCGCCGCTGATTTCTATACGCTTGTCGAGAAAGTTGCAGAGGACGTCGTAGAAGATGTCTTCGGCATTATTAATGACCACTGGCCTCTGCCCTCCCCTACTCAATAAGCTCCTGATATACGGCACTATACGAGGATGAATCTTGAGGACAAGATCCCTCACTTCACTTTCAGAATCATTAGTGTCCGGTAAAAAATCATAAAAGTTCTTTGAAAATATTGGAAGTTA
>UQYV01000074.1 GCA_900545245.1 uncultured Bacteroidales bacterium | reverse complement strand
GTTTAATTGTTAAACTTTATAATAATCGTCCGGAACTTTTACCGGACAGCAATGTCCATTTATTATATATTTGATTAGGTTATTACTGTTTCGCCTCGATGTTTCCCAGATCCACAACTTCCCAATTATCGATGCTTGTGACGACTCCTACCATGGTCGGCGTTTCCACCATTGTGCCGCCAATCACAAGCGGATGTGGCTTGTCGGTGTTGAATCCGGCAAGTGGTGCCGAAAGATCACTGTTTATTGTGATAGGACGCAGCGCAGTGCCCTTTATAAATCTCATATTGACGGAAAGCTGCTGCTTGTCGTCTGCGATGCCAAGCAAAAGCACTGAGGTCATCCATTTTCCCGCATCTGCGCCCTCGCTTATCTTCGTAAAATCAAGTTTCACCTCCGACGGACTGCTGTGCGAACCTGTGGCAAAATCTATCTTGCCGGCAACGCCGGAGAGACTGCCCTCTATGCCTTCTATCAGATCCGCCGTTTTGCCTGTCGGTTCAACAATCAATGTGAGCCGCCTTATTTGCTGCTTCATTACGACACTGAAAAGGTATTCCCGGTCTTTCTCTATGGTCACATCCTGCACTGCGGTAAAGAACCAAGCCGGACTGCCGCTTATAAAGGCGTCTTGTCCGGCTTCTGAAGATGCGGACACCGTGGCAGTTGTACCTTCCACCGTGATGCCATCAGCGGGGTTATAAACTACCAGAGAGTAACTGCCCGGTTCGAAAAGACGTTGCGCCTCGTGGCTTTGTCCTATATATTCGTTGACTGTGTAGTCCCCGATGCTAATCGCCCATTTTTCCGGAACGGGAACGCCCTCCCCTCGTGCCGTCCAGTCGGGGGAGAGACTTATCTTAGCGAAATCTGGGTGAGACGTGTTATAACGGATTTTCTTGACGCAGGAACCCAGCGATGTCGCCACAAATACGGCGCATATTGTCATAAACACCGAAACCATCCGGGAAACGACATTTATATTCGATGAATGTACGTTTTGTTTTCTTTTCATAGGAACTTTCATTAAGCTGTTTTTATCTTTACTAAAGCAGAGCAAAGTAAAGAAAATTCGAACAAAATTCCTACACCCGGAGGCAATGCCGAGGCAATTATTGTTAATCCGACACATTTTTGTTGTTTCAGGAATCATGTAGATATTACTCGGTTTCGCCGGCTGTTTTACTTTATTTTTCTTATTTTTGCGGACATTTTGCCCAAAGGATTATAATCCTGAAAAGGGAAATTGCTGTAAAGATCTCGAAATTGTCGGAATGCTATGAATACTGAAAAGAACCCGGAAACCGCCGAAAAAAAAGAAGATGGAGGTGTCGGGAAAAAAATCTTGAAAACAGTCGTCTGGGTGTTGATAATTTGGCTCATCCTGCTCGTCATACTGCAAATTGCGCTTTCCCCTGCCGTGCTGACCGGAATGGTGGAGAAATATGCCGGGAATTATGTGGATGCTGACTTGAGTTTCAAGAAGATAGGAGTATCTATGTTCCGTGCCTTCCCGAATGTGTCGCTGAGGATGGAAGACTGCGCCGTGACATACAGCCACGAAAAATTCGACTCTCTCATAGGAAGGGATATGCCCGTGCAGTTTTTGGGACGCGGAAGAATTGTTGCCGGAGGGGATGAGGGGGAGGACATTCAGGAAAAGAAGTATCCGAATGACACGCTCGCCGTATTCGACCGCTTCGACCTGAAAATCAACCCGTTCGGCCTACTCTTCTGGAAACTCGACATTCCGGAGATAAGCGTTTCAAAGCCGAGAGTTTTCGCGCACACCTATAGGGACGGTTCGTCAAACTGGGACATAATGGCGGTTGACGGGACGGAAATGGCTTCCGTGAATGACGGCACGAATATCTCCGAGGGAGACTTCAAACTTCCGCGCATTGCCTTCGGGAAAATCAGGCTTGGGGAAAGGCCCACTATCGTTTACTCGAACGCCAGAGACACGATGAGCGCGTTCATAAACATGAAGGAGATGATGTTCGCCGGCAGACTCAGCTCGAGTTTCAGCAACAGCAAAAAGATTGAATTGGAAGTTGACAGCCTCTTTGTGGCAGGAAGAATGGCTGGCGACACGCTGCTCGCCGGAATCGACAGACTGCACATAGACGGAAGAAACGGAAAGAATATCCATCTCGATATTGAGTCAAAAGCCCACATCGGAACAAGGGAATGGGGACGGCTCGAAGTGCCGGTCAGCCTACGCGGAGATGCGGACATAGCAGAAGACAGCGTCCCGGCCTTCGAATTCAAGGAAATAAACGGAAACTTGGCGTTCATTCCATTCGTACTTTCGGGAAATATGCGGATTCTGCCGGACAGCCTGTATGTGAACGCAACTATGAGCACGATGGAGCTTGACATCGCGAAGATTCTTGAACAATATGGTAAATTAGTCAGCCAGGACGCATCCGTCGTCAAGACCGACGCGAAGTTCTCCGCGATGCTGGTGGCCGACTGGAACTATGCCTGGTCGGGTGGCTCCCTACCGCGGCTGAGCGGTCTTTTCTCACTGCCTAAATCCCATGTAAGCATCGCCGAAACCGGATTCTCCGGGGAAGTAGAGCTTGAAGGAGAGATTTCGACCGACGACAAGGGAAGATACGATCTGAATCTTTCGGACATCTGTCTCTACCTGCTCGGCACGACCCATCTCGATGGTTCGCTCGGCCTGCTTGACATTCTCGGCAACGACATCACGTTGAAGCCTGATATTGTCTTCAGTTCAAAGCTTGACGACATCTCAGCCATGCTTCCGGACAGTCTCGGGCTCAATGCTTCCGGCATGCTTGGAGGAAAGGCCAAGGGAAGCGTAAGGATGTCGCAGCTGGATCTCTACCGGCTTCCGGAGGCCAATCTCGACATTGATCTGAACGCTGACAGGCTACATCTTGCGGACGCAAAGGACAGCATTGAAGTCTATGTCGACTCGCTTGACTTCTGCCTTGTCACAAAGCGTGGAAAAATCGACGAGGAGCAGAAGAGAGAGTCGAGGATGATGGAACTCAACGCGAGCGTGGACACCATACGCGCCGTCTATGGAAAGGAGATTGACTTCAAGGGACGAAATATTAAGTTGTCGATGAAAAATGATGCCGGTGTACTCAGCCGCAAGGATACGACGATATTCTATCCTATGATCGGACATTTCACCGGTTACCTCCTTTCGCTCAAGGACGGCGACGACACATTTTTCGACCTCAAGGAGACGGACAACCGCTTCAGAATCACTCACAAAAAGGGCAGGACCGACATCCCCCTCATTTCTTTCAGCAGTTCGAACAAGGCAATGAGAGTAAAGAGTGCGGAGGGAAGGGTTTTCGCGGCAGGGGTGGACATCAGCGCATCGGCCATCAAAAACGACTCGTCAAGTCGCAGGAAGAAAATGGAGCAGCGTCTCGACTCGCTCGCCCGCATCTATCCTGACGTTCCGAGGGATTCACTGTTCAGAGTGGCTTTCCGTGCAAGGATGAGCGGCAGAGAGATGCCGGAGTGGCTCAAGGAACAGGACTGGAGACAGCAGGACTTCAGTTTCAGCCTCGACGAGACAATGAAGAAATATTTCCGTGAATGGGGAATAAACGGAGGACTTTCACTGAACAAGGCACGAATAGTGACGACCCTGCTACCCCTGCGTAACACGGTCTCCGATGTTCAGTTGAGTTTCACAAACAATGACATTAGCCTCAAAAACATCTGCCTTGCTTCCGGAGAATCCGACCTGGATATCAGCGGAAGCCTCACGGGTCTAAGGAGAGCAGTGCTCGGACGCGGGCCGGTCAAGGCCGACATCAAACTCGTGGCAAATAAATTGGATTGCAACGAGTTACTTGCGGCTTATGCGGCCGGACAGAAAGTCTCCGGAACAACCGACGGAACTTTGGAGGAGAGCGACAGCGAGTATCTTGATGCGGCTGTAACCGAGATGAGCAAGGAGAAGACAGACAGCACCGCCGGCGGGCTTTTCATCGTTCCGGCAAATATCATTGCGAACGTCACCGTGGAGGGATATGACATCAGTTACTCAAATATGGTCATAGACTGGCTGAACTGCAACGTGATGATGAAAGAGCGCTGTATCCAGATTTACAACACAGTGGCTGCGGCAAACATGGGCAACCTTTTCTTCGAGGGTTTCTACGCAACGCGCAGCAAGACGAACATAAAGACCGGGTTCAACCTCAGCCTTGTGGACTTGACTGCGGGTGAAGTCTTCAACATGGTGCCGCAGGTAAAGGAAATCGTGCCTATGCTAAGTTCGTTCGACGGTCTGCTCAACTGCGAGATAGCCGGCACAGCCGCCCTTGACACGAACATGAACTTCATAATGCCGACGATGAGGGGGATCATGCGCATAGGAGGCAAGGACCTCACGCTTGCACAGGACGAGAGCCTAAGGAAGATAACGAAGCTGCTGAAGTTCAAAAACAAGGGAGATCTGAAGATAAGTTCGATGTCCGTGGATGGCCAGATAAGCGACAGCAGGCTTGAGGTTTTCCCTTTCCTCGTGGACGTGGACCGCTACGAACTCGCAATGAGCGGCATCCAGAATCTCGACATGTCGTTCCGTTACCACGTCTCAGTCATAAAGTCTCCGCTCGTATTCCGCTTCGGTGTGGACCTCTTCGGCAATGACTTTGACCATCTCAAGTTCCGCATCGGAAAGGCTAAGTACCGCAATGCGCAGAGCATACCGGTGTTCACCAAGACCATCGACGAGTCGAAGCTCAACCTCTCGAACACAATCCGCAACGTATTCGAGACCGGTGTCGAGCAGGCGATTGCAATCACCGAAAGACAGGATGCAATCCGCCGCCAGAAAGAAGAGACGGGCTATGTCGCCGCTGTGGACGAGGACGTGGTTCCATTAAGCGAGGAGGAAAAGAAAGAACTTGAAGAACAGGAGGTAAACCAACGAATCGAGTAGGAGGGAAAGTGACTTGCAAACATCAGAGTATGTTCGTGCCGAGCATACCCAAAGAAAAGGCTCTCAAAATCAAATGATTAAGAGAGCCTTTCTTGTGCGGATGAAGGGACTCGAACCCATACGCCTCACGGCACCAGATCCTAAGTCTGGCTTGGCTACCAATTACAACACATCCGCATAACATCCGCTTCCGCAAAAGCGGAGTGCAAAGTTAAATATATATTTCTTAAGAACAAAGCTTAATCCAATTTTTCAACGCTAAGGCACACGGCTCTTTCATTTAAGATTTAGTTGCTACCCTAAGAATGTTGTTATTTTA
>UQYV01000073.1 GCA_900545245.1 uncultured Bacteroidales bacterium | reverse complement strand
ACTGATGCAAGTTGCAGTCAAACTTTATACGCACGTACTTCCTCGAATGCTTACCTTTGTTCCTTCCTTGCTATTTTCGGACAGTTTGTATTTCAATTTTAGTTTGTTAGATGCGATTGTACTCCACGAATTTATATAAATTTATGGAGTGTACTCCATAAATTTGTGAGAAAATCTGGAGTATGTACCTAAATTACAATTCGCCGGTTTTAACCCAATAATAATACGCTTCGGGGGATGGAATGCGAAGTTTGGTCAGTCGTTTGGGTAGTGATTCGACAAGACTTCCCGATGATTGGATGCTATTGTCATATCGTTCAAATGTGTTGGCCGATGTTTGAATAAGCCTTGCGAGATATGCTGCTTTGGATGCATCGACAATTGCTTGTTCAATTTGATACTTGCCCAAATACATAAAAGAGCGTAAACGTGAGACTCCGTTTTGTAGTGCCGCGAAATCTCCTTTACCTTCTTTTCCTCTTGTGGAAATACAAAGTGCAGTCTCTATTGTGTCTTTTAGAGAGAGTTTAGGATTTTCTTCCATTTTGCGATATGACAACTCCACCCTTGCTATCTTTTCGTAAGCTTTTGCAACAGTTAAAAGATCGTTCATACTGTCAAAAAGGCACCCGATGTCGTATAATTGCTTGATTATCTCTAAATTACAGTCATTTGTGCCTTTGCGATATGGTATGCCGGATGTGTTTGGCGCGAAGGCCGTAAGTTTGTCTCCAAGAATGTCGTTTACTGATGGAATGGTAACGAACATGGGTTTGTCGTCCAGTTCAATAAATGGACTTTTAATTGGAACTTGAATGACTTGATTATAATGATTGTCTTCATAAAGAACATCCAAGAGTATGTTTCCTGGTCTGCTATCGTTATCTCGGAAAGCAATTTTATAGAAAAACTTTGAATGGGATTTAGGAATGTTGGTGCCTCGCTGGACTCGTTCAACTGTCTCTATGTCAAGAAACCCGAATCGTTGATAATCTTTAAGATATTGTTCAATTTCAGTTCCAGGAGGACAGATTACATCAATGTCGATTGAGAGCCTGTGGCGTTTTTCTGATAATAATAACATCAATGCGGTTCCGCCCTTCCATGTGAATGGACAGCCGGATGATGATAAAAGTTCTACCAAAGAGAATGCTCTAATGACTTTCTCTATGAGGTTGACATCGGGGTAGTGGAGATTTGTTGAGACTTTCTGAATCCATTCTTTGGAATAACACTCATGTCGTATCATAAACCAATTTCAATAAAATCGTTCTCAAATTCTTTGCGTCGATGTCGACGCCCTGCGTATCGGAGCAGTTTTGTGGTATTGATTGAATATAGAGAGATGGCGTTCTTAAGCATTCGAAATGCTTCTTCTCCACCCATATAATCAAAGTCGTCGTCGCATCTTATGTCCACGAGCAATTTTTCCAACATAGGTGTAGTGATGCCATTGATACATTGAAGAGGCGAGCCGCTGATTAGTGGTTTGACGACAATGCCGGGCTTCGAAATGTCAATGTAATTGTAGAAGACAGCTTTATTCGGGCGGTGAAATACTCGTATTCCTTCGCCTTGAAACCGATGAAAAATAATCTCTGTGAGTTCTCGCTGTGTTTCAATGTATGTCAATGCATTATAGGAAAGGTGGTGTTGAAGTGGTGAGAATATTGCGCCTTTGTATATACAGAAGGTCGCCTCCGGATACCATTCTTGCAGTTTTCTGTTCAGAGATTCGTCTGTCTCCGATTGTTCCGGGATGAACTTGGTGTGTGGCAATGCAGAATAGCAACCTTTTCCCACACGGCTTAAAGCACCGTCTTTTGTCAGATAGCTCAAGTACCAATCAATTGTAGATCGAGAGTGGGGCAATGTGTCTGGAAATGAAGCCTCAAGTTCAGATGTAGTAAAGTACGTTCGCCCTTGCGCATAACTCATTATATGTTCTATGATTTCAGACATTTTTAATTGTTTTATGCAGCAAAGTTATAAAATTTTGTCAAAAATCACAAAAAGTGACAAGATGTTGAAGTTCTATTAGACATCTTAATTCCGAAAATTTTTTCCGCACGATTGTTTTTATCCAAAATAATTGTCATAATGGATAAAAAAAGCTATTTTTGTCCATTATAAATTAAATTGTGGATGAAAAGCATAATTCTTCAGCAGAAAGCGGAGCGTGACAAGCTCTTGGAGATGAGATATCAGGAACGGTTTGCTATGGCGCAGGCGGTTTCATATCGGGACAGCCGGCCGATAAAGCTTATAACGGGACCGCGTCGTGCCGGAAAGTCGGTGCTCGCACTTCAGATGCTGAAAGGGCAGAACTTCGCGTATCTGAACTTCGATGATGCTGCATTGCTGGAAATGTTTGACGAAAACGATGTTGAACAGGCGCTCGCGGAAGTCTATCCGAACTATGGTTTTCTTCTCTTGGATGAAATACAGAATCAGCCGGGATGGAGCCTGTGGGTGGAAAAGCTATACCGTCGCGGAGTAAATCTTGTTATCACGGGTTCCAATGCGAACATGCTTTCAGACGACATAGCTGCGGTGCTGTCAGGAAGGTATCTTGAGATAAGGCTTTACCCTTTCTCTGCCGGAGAATACCTTAGCTTTCTTGCCGTGCCGCTGTCGGAGGAAACAGAGACACCGGAATTCGTTGCTCGTCTGAATTCTTCCATCTCAAAATATATGGAGTATGGTGGTTATCCGGAAATTGTCGGTACGGAGCAGGTTGCGGCAGGATATCTTTCGGGACTGTATGATTCCATAATCGTCAAAGATATTGTCCGCAGGTATAAAATCCGTAAGGTCGATGACCTTTACGGTGTTGCGGACCGGATGCTGTCAAACTTCACAAACCCGTTCAGTGCATCGTCGGTGCGGGATGAACTTGAAATGCCAAGTACGACGACAGTTCAGAAATATCTGGCATATCTGCAGAATACCTATCTTTTCCAATATCTTCCTCGCTTCAGCAACAAACTGAAACTCATGAAGAAAGCCGATGCAAAGTGCTATGTTGTAGACAACGGATTCATCATGGCCCGCGCATTTGAATTGTCAGGGAATTATGGGCGTCTGCTTGAAAATATGGTCTTTATGGAACTTCTCAAGCGCGGATACGACCTAAAGAAATATGAACTTTTCTACTATCGTTCACGCAACGACAAGGAGACGGATTTCGTGTGCCGGAGGGGGGTGATGATTGAACAGCTGATACAGGTTTGCTACCGCATGGACTCGAAGAAAACCTTTGATCGGGAGATTTTGTCCCTTGTGGAATGTGCAGGAGAATTGAAGAATTCAAACCTGACGGTGATTACCTGGGACCAGGAGGATACTGTGACAAAATCGGGCTATACGATAAAGATAGTCCCTTTCCGCAAATGGATTGTTCTTTAGAAATTCTATCTTCTTTGCAAACCGAAAATTAGATTTTCTGTTTTGCAATAGTCTTAATAATCAGATATTTATACGATAACTAAAGGAAAATTATGTCAGAATGTACTTGCAATCATAGAAACGAGGGCGGGGAGGAACGTCCAGAGGAAAAGAATAGGGCAGTCAGCGGTGTGCGAGGGCTTTTTGCGCTTTCGCCGGTGATGGTGCTGCTTGTCGTTTATCTTGTGTCCTCGCTGCTCGCGGGCGACTTCTACAGGATTCCGATAGGCGTGTCTTTTGTCGTCGCGGCGGTCTACTCCATAATGATATGCACCGAGCATTCTTTCGCGAAGAGGGTCAACATATTTTCGGCGGGAGCGGCGGATTCCAACATAATGTATATGATTTGGATATTCGTTCTCGCCGGGATATTCGCATCTTCCGCAAAGGCTGTGGGGGCCGTTGACGCCACGGTTGCCCTTACGATGAGGCTCATACCCGCAACCTATCTCCCCGCCGGGATATTTCTCGCGGCCTGCTTCATATCAATGTCGATCGGAACATCCGTAGGCACTATTGTCGCACTCGCTCCGGTTGCAATCGGACTTTCCGGAGAAATTGGCGCCGACCTCGCGTTTATGGTTTCGATTGTTGTCGGAGGGGCATTCTTCGGTGACAATCTTTCGTTCATATCCGACACGACAATCGCTTCAACACAAAGCCAAGGCTGCAGGATGAAGGACAAATTCCGCACGAACCTCATTATCGTCTTGCCGGCGGCTCTCGTGACGCTCGGAATTTATGTTTTCAGCGGGGTCACGACCGATTATGTCTACGACATTCCGGATGCGCCGTGGTATCTGGCGATTCCGTATATGGTGGTGATTGTGAGCGCACTATGCGGAATGAACGTTCTCAATGTGCTGGTTTTAGGAATCCTGCTCACAGATACTATCGGCCTTGGCTACGGCATGCCGATGCTCACGATGTTCGAGTCTGCAGGTTCCGGACTACAGTCGATGTGTGAGCTGATTCTCGTGACGCTGCTTGCCGGGGGCATAATGAATATGGTGAAGACTGCCGGCGGCTTCGACTGGCTCATCCGTGTGATGACCCGCAGAATCGGCAGCAGAAGGGGAGGCGAGGGCATAATTTCATTGCTTACCGCTCTGACTAACATTTGCACGGCCAACAACACCATTGCCATCATCACCGTCGGCAGCATCGCAAAGGACATCTCGACACGCTTCGGCATTTCCCCGCGCCGCTCCGCCAGCCTGATGGACACGACGTCGTGTTTCATTCAAGGCATACTTCCTTACGGTGCACAGTTGCTGATGGCCGCCGGTCTTTCCGGTCTTTCTCCGCTGGAGATTATTCCGAAACTTTACTATCCTATGCTCATCGGTGCGATGGTCGTCCTCGCAATCTTGTTTCAAATTCCGAAAACTCGTGAATTGAACTGAAATTGAACCAAAATTGTTACTTTTTTTCTTGCGATTTCGTTTGAGACCGCTTATATTTGCGGCGTGATGTCCGAAAGGATGTCGGCGTTTGTATGTGTTTGTAGTTATGGACTTAAACCTGCTGAAGAAGTTGTTTGTGTCCGCGGCATTGTTGGTGCCGTGCTTCTTTTCGTATGCACAGATGACCGAACGCTCGGTTGAGCTTCATTTCCGGCAGGGCTCTTCAAAGTATGAACCGAACTATCGCGGGAACGCGGAGCGGCTTCGGCAGTTTTCAGACGAGATAGTATCCCTTCATAGGGATAAATACGAGATCACAAGCGCCGAGTTCCATGCCGGCACTTCTCCTGAGGGTTCTGAGCGGGTCAATACGCGTCTTTCAGGGGAGCGCCTGCACAACGGAATTGCCGCGTTTCTTGCGGTCATGGGCGATGACATAGTCCTCCATGGTGAGGAACTCACCGTATCTTCGGCATCCGCCGGGACGTGGGAAGATCTTGCTG
>UQYV01000072.1 GCA_900545245.1 uncultured Bacteroidales bacterium | reverse complement strand
ATAAAAAGAAAAGAGGCTAACCTCAAAGTCAATTTGACTTTTTAGTCAGCCTCATCTCACTCATCAGTAGTCAGTCTGATGGAAGAAGATATATTCGCGTTACCATGGGGGCATCATAAATTGCTGATAGACAAATGTTCCAACAATAGAGACAAAGCATTGTTTTATGTAAACCTATCACTTAAAAACGGCTGGAGTCGAGCGGTTCTGCTTAATGTCCTTGATACAAACTTATACGAAAGAAGCGGTAAAGCGGTAACTAATTTCAATTGCACACTACCAGCTGGAGACAGCGATCTGGCACAAGAGATGACTAAAGACCCTTATTGCTTCGATTTTACAGGATTACGAGAGAGATACAATGAGCGCCAATTAAAAGATGCTCTTATCGCAAATCTTGAGAAATTTCTATTGGAACTGGGAACCGGATTTGCCTATATGGGTCGAGAGTTTAGGCTTGAAATAGGAGGAGAAGAACAATTTTTGGATATGTTGTTTTATAATATTCGTCTTCGTTGCTATGTAGTTATAGAAGTTAAGACTGTTGCTTTTCAAGCTTCTCATATTGGGCAGTTAGGAGCATATGTTGTTGCTGTCGATCATCTCTTAAGAAAAGAAAGTGACAACAAAACTATCGGCTTGCTTGTTTGCAAAACGAAGAACAATGTGTTCGCCCAGTATGCATTGGAATCAAGCAACCAGCCGCTTGGCATTTCTGAGTATGAACTGTCAAAATTATATCCCGAAAAGGTTGAAGGCACCATTCCTTCCATCGAAGAAATTGAGGCGAAATTAGGAGAATAATGTAATGAAGAATATGGATAGAGAGGCTCCTTTGTGGACATTCGGTTTCAATTATTGATTTATTACGTATGAAACATTTATATTCTTTCAAGCATTATGTCATACTCGCACTCGCTATACTTGTGGTTGTCTGTGGCTGTGGAAACGGGGATTCTGTGGAAAAACTGCGGATGGAGTGTCCGTCGGTGTTTGTTTCGGATTCTACGAGGCTGGTGCGTTATGACGCATACACATTGATGTATAATCTCAACAAATTGAATCCTCAGTGGGTGGCGTGGGAACTGACAGCGGAGGAAACTGATGGTGATATTTCAAGAGACGGCAATGCCACAGGATCCAAATCCTATCGTTTTCAGGTGGATATGAATCTTCCATTCCTTCAGGCTGACAATAACGATTATAGAAATTCCGGTTATGACCGTGGACATATGGCTCCGGCAGCTGATATGAAATGGAGTGTGCAGTCGATGAATGATTGTTTCTATTATGTGAACTGCTGTCCGCAAAACCACAATCTCAACGGAGGTGTTTGGAAATCTTTGGAGGAGAAATGCCGTGCTTTGGCAAAGAATTATGGCTGTGTGTGGATTTGCTGCGGGCCGATTTTCTATGGGCAACCAAAAGAGTATATCGGGCCTCATAATGTTGCGGTTCCGGACGCATTTTTCAAGGTGATGATGGTCTATGTTGACTCTGCCTACCACGGAATCGGTTTCATCTGCGAGAATAGACCTGGCAAGCAACCGCTAGAGAATTTTGTCTGGACGATTGCCGAGGTTGAGGAAATTACAGGTCTCAATTTCTTCAATGCGCTGAAATCCGAAGAGTCGCTCGCTGTAAAGTCTTCAGTTGATCTTGACCTCTGGTTCGGCAGGCAATAATAAATTCCCAAGATTTCCTATCGCACAATATGCCGGAAGACAGCGGCAAAGTACAAGTAGTCATAAGGCTACTGACTTCAGTATAGAGTGTCAGCAATCTCTGGGAAGGTCAATAGGCGGTGTAAAAAAGCCACGTGTTTATCGCGATAAACAATTTTACCCAAGAATTTGTTTATCCCGATAAACACTTTTATATTTGCAAAAAATCAATCGTTTATGGACAGCTTGTTTGACAGACATATCGAGTATCTGACGGATGTTCCGACATCTTTCAAAAGACGTCTTATGGACGAAATCGACTGGGAATCCCGCCTTGTCATAATCCGTGGGCCCAAGGGTGTGGGAAAATCTACGCTCATGCAGCAGTATATTCTTGACAATTATGGCATTACCGACAGACATGCACTCTATTGCTCAGCTGATACGGCCTATTTCGCAAGCCATACGCTCGTGGACACGGCATCGGCTTTCGTAAAGATGGGAGGACGTCATCTTTTCATCGACGAGATACATAAATATGCCGGATGGAGTCAGGAAGTCAAGGAGATTTATGATTTGTACAAAGGACTTCATGTGGTGCTTAGCGGCTCATCTCTGATTCAGTTGAACGACGGACAGAGTGACCTTTCCAGACGAGCCGATGTCTACGACATGGCGGGGCTTTCCTTCCGCGAATACATCTGGTTCAGAACGGGAAAAGAGTTTGAACCGGTTTTGCTTGAACGGCTTCTGGAAAACCCTAACGGACTGTGCCTGGAAGTAAGGAACATCTGCCGTCCGCTGGAATATTTCCAAGATTATCTGACCAACGGATATTACCCTTTCTCGTTCGAGAAAAAGAAGACATACAAAAGGCTTGTTGAGAGTGTCGCAAATTACATAATCGACAGCGAACTGACTGTAAACCGCGGTGTGAATATCGCAAACACCCGAAAGATCAAAGCGATGCTTCAGGTCATTTCATCGACCCTGCCGTATCTTGTGGACATATCCAAACTCTCGAAAAGCGTGTCCATCGATAGGGTGACACTTCTGAAATACCTGAAATGCCTGGATGAGGCGAAACTTCTCCGCTGCCTCTACACGGAACTTGACAAAATTACGGATCTGCAGAAGCCGGACAAACTTCTGATGGACAACACCAATCTGCTCTACACTTTTTCAGAGACGGAACCTGAAAAAGGAACAGTACGAGAAACGTTTTTCTGCAACCAGCTCAGTTCCGCCGGACATGTGGTAGAATACGGAGGCATCAAGACCGGTGATTTCCGGATAGACAAGAAGACCGTCATCGAAGTGGGCGGACAAGGAAAGGACTGGTCGCAAATAGGCGGTGAAGACCTCACCGGTGCCGCGCTCGCTGTTGACGACATCGAACTCGCGTCTGGGAAAAAGATTCCGCTCTGGGCTTTCGGCTGCCTGTATTGATAATAATGGCTTCTCTGCGAGTGAATCGGCTATTAGTGGATTTACAAAGTGATAAATGAGATTTTGACAGAAAGATAAATCGTTCATACACAATATAAAACACTACCCGACTCGATAGCCGAACTGGGTAAGGGAATCTATATTCTCTGATTCATCTTAAATGAAAGAGCCGTGGGCATAACCGGATTTATGACAAATTCCCGAATAAATAAAACCGGACGACCATTGATTCGAATCAAAAAAAATGATTACCTTTGCCGCCCGGAATTTTGGGACAGTTTTTCTGCCTGTCCCGTATGGTCAAAGCTGAATCTATGGCAACTGTTCCGGAAATAGCGTAAACATACATTTTAAAATCAATACTTTATGCAAAAACAAAATTTTTGGAAAAGGATTCTTGGGTTCACTGTGTGCATTGCCCTCGGATTCTCTCTCAACTCATGTGCTGAAAAAGAGGCGACCCCAAATGTTCCGGAAGAGCCTGACACGACAGCGACAATCGAAGACGTGCTCAAAGGAGAAATCGGAGCTGAATTTGAAGTTGGAAGAGCCCTTGTCGTGGCAACCAATCTCCAGGGACTCGTACTTCAGAAAGACGATGCGCAGATTTACGCGTATTATGGAGCGCAGCACAACTTCAAGACAGGTGATGTTGTCGCGGTGAAAGGAACCACAGTCAGCCGTAACGGACTCGTTCAGTTCGGCAAAGGGTGTACAATCGAGAAAACCGGTGAAAAGATCGTAAACTATCCGGAGCCTGCAAAATTCACGGCAACCGAGGTTGATGCTTATATGAATGCGCCTGAAATCAAATATGTTACGCTTGACGGAACTATAATGGTAGCAGGAAACTACGTAAACGTCGAGATTGAGGGAACTTCTGTAGTAGGAAGCCTCGACTATATGAGTGACGAGTTCAAGGAAAAATACCATATGCACAGCGTCACTCTGAGTGGCTGGCTGATTGGGTCCTACAAGACCTATATGTATATGGTACCGACCGAGGTTAAGGATGCCGGTAAATTTGAAGAAACTGTTCCGGAAGGAGCAATCTATTTCAACTCATTCGACAAGGAAATAGCAGTCCAGAATGCGGAAAAGTATCAGACAAGCAAAGGCTGGCCGTTCTGCGAGCAGTTCGACGGATGGAAGAACGAGAAAGGAAGCGGTGTGGCAAATGTCGCATACGACTTCAAGAGCATTTCCCCGAGAACTAACCAGTCATCAAAGGGAGACCTTTCACAATATGACGGTTCCGGAAAAAACAACCTGTTGTTCAGCAGTGCGCCAAACTGGTTCACTATCAAGAATATCGCAGTCACTACAACTAAACTGAGGTTGACGTTCGGAGCACAAAGATACAGCCAGGGAGCCACCAATACGTTCTACACCTCCGATTTCACTGTGAAGCTCTCCGCCGACGGTGAAACGTGGTCTCCTGCAATTGATTACGACTTTGCCGGTGTAGCAGATGTTGCCGGCAACTGGAGGCGTGCAGTCGCGGATTTCACTCTCCCGGAAGGAACCAAGACTCTCTGCATCAAGTTCGAGGCCAAGCTCAGCAGCGTGAATAGGATCGATGATGTGCTCCTCACTGCAGGTGAAGGCGGTCA
The DNA here is from genome assembly GCA_900545245.1 of uncultured Bacteroidales bacterium. Taxonomy (GTDB): domain Bacteria; phylum Bacteroidota; class Bacteroidia; order Bacteroidales; family UBA932; genus Cryptobacteroides. The sequence continues at coordinate 657 of UQYV01000072.1, read as the reverse complement.
GGCCATAGAGTTCGGTAAAGTGGTCGAGCCCCCTCTCATAACTGTGGATGAGGCAACGAAAGCCGAGGTCGGAAAGATATTCAGAATTGAAGGCAAGGTGATTGCCACCCACACCAAGGGTTTCCTCGTGCAGGACAAGACCGGAACAATACTCGTGTTCAAGAAAAAGCACGGAATGGTGGCTGGAAATCTCGTCTCCGTAGAAGGCAACATTGCAACCTATGGAGGGTTGAACCAGTTCGGGGAATCATCGGAAATCAAAGTAAACGGTACCGAGGAAGTGACTCATCCTGAACCGGGAAACTTCACTTCCACAGAGTTTGACGCATACGCAGCAAAACCATGCATCAAATATGTGAAATATACGGGAACTATGCAATCTGAAAAGGATAAGTACTACCAGTGGCACAACAACGTCATTGTCGATGGTACGGACGTTCAGGGCTCGGTCTCCTATCCGGACGATGCATTCGGCCTGAAAGACTTTGCCAACGGCACTAAGGTTGAGGTTGTCGGTTATGCCATCGGCGTAAGCGGAACAGCCACGAAGTATCTTAACACAATGATCACCTCAATTAAGGAAGTCAAGTAAGACGCTGACAAAAAAGTCCCGAAGGGACCGCGCCGGGGCGCGAGATACCCCTAATAGGGGTCGCA
>UQYV01000071.1 GCA_900545245.1 uncultured Bacteroidales bacterium | reverse complement strand
AGGATGAATTTTTCAAATATTTGTTGTAATGTTGCACTTGCTTTTTGACTCTGCGAAAGCGACAAATGTGTCTCCTTATGCATTCTGTTTGAATAATCCTGTTAACTTTGTGGATTCTGATGGCAAGTTTCCTGAGATTATCTGGGATTTGTTCAGTATCGGAATCGGGGCCAAGAGCTTTGCGGACAATGTCAAGGCTGGTAATGTCTGGGGTGCTGTGTTTGATGCCGGAGGCATTGTGGTGGATGTGGTCGCGGCGGCAGTTCCGTTCGTTCCGGGTGGAGTCGGAGCCGTGCGTGCCGGAATCAAGGCCGCCAAGGCAGCGGATACTGTCGATGATGTGGTGGATGCAGCGCGTGCTGCGGATAAGGCTCTTGATGCAGCGAAGACTGCCGACCGGGTTGACAATGCCACGGATGTTGCCAAGGGGATGAAGAACGGACCGAAACCCAATGGCGGCAAAGCAAAGCCTCATGGGAATGCTGATCATAATGACGCTATTGATGCAAAAATAAAAGAACTTGCAGAAATGGGTGATGAGGTGCATGAGGTTAGAAAAAATCAGGTTCAAGTAGATTTCGAGGGTAATAAAGTCGGCAATAATCGTCCTGATGTCCAGTGGAATGCGGATGGAGTTCATCATAATTATGAGGTGGACAGAACCAGAAAGAATAGTGACCGCCATAAGAAGGTGATTGAAGCCAATGATCCTAAGGCTGCGTTTGAATATGAATTAATAATAGATGGTCTCGTCCCATTTGACAAAACTATAAAATAATAAGAAAATGATAACAGGTGATTTTTCGTTTGTCGATGCAGACTTATCAGTTGTCAGCGCATCAATTATAAACTTAATGAAACAAAAACGTCCTGTAAAACAATGGACGGACCCGTTATACATAGATTTAAAATACGATTGTAATCATGCGAGGATTGCGAAAATGGTATTGTGGAGTCCGAGTCCGGGTAAAACAGCAATCTATGGAAATGCTTCTGACGGGTTCTCTGTTTTATTTAGCACATTAAATATTCGTTATGGTTATAACATAACCCAGATCAGTCTCACCTTGGACTTGGACAATAAAATAAACGATTCTGATATATACCTGTTTCGATTGTTTGATTTCTTGGGATCGAATGGTACGGAGCGTATGGTTCGTGTGATGCAGGACCCTCACTGGGATTTCTATGAAATCGGAGAGCCTTTCCCGTTTGAGCAGACAGAGAAGTATAAGGAGCGCATCAAGAAGAAGCGCCTGACGAACGACATGATTCTGGACTATGCGGAGGCGATGGGCTACGACGTTCGCAACCCCGAATTCTGGAAGTCAGACAACGCGACCTATCTCGAATGGTCGTGGATTCCGGTTACAAAGCAGAAGTAACAATCGTCCGGATGTCCAATGGGATAAGGATAATGTTCACTACAACTATGAGGTTGATAGAAACTTAAAAAACAGCAATCGTCACAATGAGGTTATTAAGAATAATGATCCTAAATCTGAGTTTGAACGTGAAATAATAGATGGAATCACCCCATTAGACCCAATTATAATTTTAAAATAAAAGAGTATGATTACACGATATTTTACATTTGTCAACGCTGACTTGGAGCGTGTGAGCGATGCCATGGTTGAAATAATAGAAGACCCGGATTGTTCGGTGAAAAGATATGTCTCACGATTATTTGTGGATTTGTCGTATGTTCGTTACACAACTCCTGTGAAGAAGATGGTTCTTTGGAGTCCGTGTGATAATCATACTGCTGTTTATGGCAATCAGTCGGATGGGTTTGCTACATTATGTAATATATTGCATCTCCGTTATGGATTCGATATTACTCAGATTTGTCTGACCTTGGATTTGGACAATAAGATAAACGATTCTGATATATACCTGTTTCGATTGTTTGATTTCTTGGGATCGAATGGTACGGAGCGTATGGTTCGTGTGATGCAGGACCCTCACTGGGATTTCTATGAAATCGGAGAGCCTTTCCCGTTTGAGCAGACAGAGAAGTATAAGGAGCGCATCAAGAAGAAGCGCCTGACGAACGACATGATTCTGGACTATGCGGAGGCGATGGGCTACGACGTCCGCAACCCCGAGTTCTGGAAGTCAGACAACGCGACCTATCTCGAATGGTCGTGGATTCCAGTTGCAAAGCAGAATAAGCCATGAAACAAAATCTCTCTGTGTTTAAATATGTGGGAATTTCCGTCGCCGTTGCGGATGTCGGCCACAACGGGGCTTCAATGAGGTGGCAGAAGCAGGCGAAGTCCGGCTTGGTTCTTCTGGTCGTGACCGGCGCGGCTATTGGCAGCAGAGAGCTCGACCGCTCGAATCCGATTGTCCGGCGCATAATCGACAATCCCGAACTGCTCTCGTCGGAGCACGCGGACGGCACACGCATCGACTATGTCCGGCGTTCCCTGCTTGACGATGCCCGTGCCTGGTCTGAGCGTTCGGGGCAGTTCGTCGCGGGAACGGTCGTGGCCGCAGATTTAGGCTCCATTGACATTGATGCTGAGGTAGATGATATGAGGCGGCGAAGGCTCTCCTTCAATGCGCTGAAGTCGGATGCGGCTCTTCGTGACTTTCTCGCGGCACGGCTGTTCCGGAAGCTGCTCCTGCCAGTTCTCCTGTTCTGGCTTGTTGTTCTTGTTGCCAACTTTTTCACCAGTTCCTCGCTTACGGAGAAACTTGCCGAACATCAGGCTCTCAGCTACGAAACAGGCCGCTCGGCAAGGCTCCTGTCCGAGAAAAACTCCGCCCGTTCAAAATTGGTCGCCGACTATGAAGGTGTCGCCCATATTGAGTCTGCCGTTTGGAGCGACGCCATCGCCTCCGCCCTTTCCGACGGAATGCGGCTCACAGAAATCCTTATCAACGAAGCCAAGTCTCGCCGGAAGAACGCCATTCCTGACGACTGCGTATTCATATCCCTGAAAGGGGAGAGCCTCAACTCCGAAACCGTTTCCGCATTTTCTGAGAACTTGAAACGCATCGCCTGTTTTCGTAGAATTGAGGTCGTCAGTCTGAACCGCGTCAGAAATGAGGACCTCTCCACATTTGAAATACATATCCTGATGCCTGCCGGAAACTAAGTCTTTCATGTAAACCAATGATTGTAAATTGCTCATGAAACGAAATCTCTCATTGCTAAAACTTATCGCACTGCTTGTCGTTTTGCCGATTTTTGTCTGGTGTATGGCTCTTTCGCGGACTTTCGACTTGTGGCAGGACTGGCGGGCGCTTCTTTCTGAATCGGAGTCTGTAGTTGTTCTGCAGGCTCGCAGCACCATCGCAGGCAGTGAACCGGCTCTAAGCAATGGCGGGTTCGTTGGAAAAGTTTCGGAACTCTGCAAAGATCGTTCAGTTTCCGTCCTTGCTTTCTCTCCGTCAGAACTCGGTGCGGAGGGTGAGCTGAGGCTCTGCGGCGCGGACATCGTTATCTCCGGTGATTTCAAGTCCCTACTTCAAATCCTTGAAGTGGTGGAGTCCATTCCGGAGATACGCATCTGTTCCTCCGCTTTCAACTCCTACCGCCCCTCCCGAAACCAGCTCTCCGTTATGCTACGCCTCTCTTTACGGCAGCTTGAGAGCTCTCATCCGTTTGATAAATCGCCTCAGGATTGAAGATTAAACAAAGACTGAAAGATGATGAAAACCCAATGGAAAGCATACGCCCTGCCTATGGTGCTAGTGTTGTCTACTGTTGTCCTGCTGATAATTTTCTTCGCCTACGATTCTCTAGCGTTGAAGTACAAACGTTATTCCCGCTACCGTGAGATGCATCAGGAGCGCGAGAACTTGACTTCTGCATTGAATCTCTATCTTCATGATAGTCTGCTGTGTGCCACCGGAGACAGCGCGGACGTCTTTCTTTTTGACGAAGAAGATTCGGTTCGGGTTACTGTTTCCGACTGGGGACTCTATGAACGGGTATGTCTTTCCAATCATTCTCCCGATGCACTGACTATGTTGGTCGGACGCCGAACCGAGTGTCCGGCAGAGGCGGCGTTCTGGATATGCGATCGCAACCGTGCCTTGTCATTGGCCGCAGATGCGCGGATAGAGGGCTTGGCCTACATCCCCATGAACGGACTGAACTACACCGAGATAGCCTCCCGCTACTATTCAGGCCTGCCTTTGTCGGAGTCAGACCTGCGGCTCTCTGACCCAGACTTGCCCCCGATTGACTCCGTCGCTTTCAGGAAGGCATCGGAGTTATGTCGGCTCTGGTGTAAGGGCGATATGGACATTGCTTCGTCCGGTTGTCTCTCTGGGGAGAGAGTTGTACTTTCGCGGAGTTCTGGGCTTTGGGATGCTATTGTTTCGGCAAGAAGCGTGACGGTGGAGAGTGACTTTGAAGGGATGGTGCAGATTTTTGCGAGCGATACCGTAATTGTAGAGGAAGGGGCCGTACTGCGTTTCCCGTCTGGAATCTTCGTCAATGTCGCTAATGTCAACAATTCTTTAGACGATTGTCACTTAGGCGTTTGTCGTCCCTTTGTCAGACTTGGGTCCGGCAGCGAGGTCTCCGGCTACATTGCAGTTTTCAGCGAGAATGTCGACGGCGGACTGCGTTTTCCAAGCTATGTTCAAGAGCCTGGCTCCACGCTTTGTGGACTTCTCTGCATTGACGGTTCATGCGAATTGGCGGGCGATGTCTATGGCGCAGCCTACATCCGTGACTGCTACCATCGTTCGGGCGGAAACATCTTTCCCGGAACCCTATGTGACGCACATTTTGTCCGCAGCGACTCTCTTGCTTTTCCAATTCTCTTGTCTGGAGTCTATACAAGAAAAATAATTAAGAAAATCTATTGAAGATGAAGCGGTTATATGTAATTCTAAAGAGTCTTGAAACGAAAGTTACCCGAGGTAACAAACTGCTCAAGGCCAGCACCTTGACCGAGGTTCTGGTTACGATGGTTGTTTCCGGCTCGTTAATTTTTGCGCTCTATGAGGGTATAGTGTCTCTGCCCAGGATGTTCCGAAGGCGGAGTCCGGCGGATTCCATGAGGAAATATCATCCCTTGAAGCCGTTGATCTCCTTCGTATGCGTTCGGACAGTCTGGCTCTTACGGCAGAAGGAATGGTCTCCTTTCGGAATGGTCGCCCATCAGACACACTTGCGCTTGATTATCCCGACCCATTCCTCCGCCCTCTGGGCAGACCTGTCACGTCGGTAAAGTCTTCCAAATCTCAAACACCGGTTTTGACACACGAATCTGTGCCATCTCCCGACTTTACCTTTAAGGGCATTATTAGCAGCGACTCCGGAACAAAGGCTATGATTGTCCGCGGAGGAGAATTGCTTATGATAGAGAAAGGTGATAGAGTCGGGCAATTTGATGTGGTCTCATATTCTCCGGACACTCTGATGCTCAAATGGAAAGGACACAAAATTGAAATGAAATCGCGATGAAAGCCAATCTTTGTGCATTTTCCCTTGTGGAGACGTTAGTTGCTTCGGTCATATTCCTTACCGTCTTTATGATTGCCACGGATGTTCTTTGGAACCTCGCTGCTCATAACCTCGACTATCCGGGACCGGTCGCAGTGGAACGCGAGATTGAACGATGCAGGGTGGATGCAATAGAAACGGATGAGGTGTTTGCGGAGCGCTCGTATGATTATCCTTGGGGCTGCATCCTTATCTCTGTGGCTCCTTATGGGGAGATGGCGGAACTTCGACTGATGACTGTTAGTGCAAGAATAAACGGAGGTAATGTCGTGACATATAGGTATATAGAAACCAGTCATGACAAATAGGTATATATCATAATCAGAACAGGATGTCAATCTTTAAGAGAGGTAGTATTTCATCGAGTGTGTCCGGAGCCTGTCCCTCGGACTCTTTAGATATAC
>UQYV01000070.1 GCA_900545245.1 uncultured Bacteroidales bacterium | reverse complement strand
GCCAGCACCTCATGTCAGAAATGTTCCTGTCAGCGAAACGTCCGTTTTACCAAAGCTCCCAAATAATGAGCCTTCCACTCATAGAGGTCTGTGAATATGAGACCTTCGCGAACAAATGGCTTAAACAGGAAGGAATCGAAATCAGCGACGGCGACTTCAGGTATCTTTATGACATGTTCGATGGACAGACTTGGTATGTCCAGTGCATCCTGAACCGGCTCTACGAAAACGGAGAGGTCATCGACAAGAGGGCAATAGTCCAGGCGGTCGAAAACATCATCAACGAACAGGAAGATGCTTTCATCAACTACTGCAAGTCTCTCACGGACAATCAGGCAGCCCTTCTCACGGCCATCGCCAAGGAAAAAGGAGTCTCATCAGTGCTGGCGCAGGAGTTTATCCGCAAGCACGACTTGCCGGCGGCCAGCAGCGTGAGCATCGCGCTCAAAGCCCTGCAAAAACGAGACTTCGTGCATGATTTCAACGGTAAAATCATCGTATATGACCGATTCTTCTCAATCTGGCTGCGGAAGGAAACGGAATGAAATTTGGCCAACTGGAGGAATGAAATTTGGCCAACTGGCGGAATGGAATTTGGCCGATTGACGGAATGAAAATTGGCCGATTGGACGAATGATGATTCGCTGCAAAGCCTGCACGAACTATTAAGAGCACCGGGTCATGCCAAAAATTCAGCTCCAGCCTTGAACTTCGCCACCGATGTCGATGCGGACTTTTGACGGGTCGCTGTTTAGAGTGATGTTCAGTTTGTGCTCGACGCCGGACTTGAAGTTGAGGCGGCTTTCGAGAAGGTAGGAGACGTTGCCGGAGAGAATCTCGATGAGCGGCTGGCGGCGGGTTATGTTCTGAGGAACAAGGATTGCCGCGTATTGGCCTTCCGCATCCTTCCTCGTAGTGATGCTGTGCGTGGCTGCGCGGGCATCCTTTGTCACCACGCCGGCTCCGAGGTCTATGACGGCATCGGTCACCACCCCGTGGATCTTCACCGCGATGTCATCCGGAAAATCTCCTTCGAAATCCTCGCCCTTCACAAGACTGATAACAAGTCGGCTCATCCTGTGACTGAATTTAAGGCTGACTTTCTGCGGATAACTCACTCCGGAGGCCTTTGCCCAGAGAAAATCGGAGGCCTCGTAGCCGCCGGGGACGCTACCGACCCGCAACGTTGACTGGTCTTCGCGGACTGAAAACCTATACTCATCGACCGAAGAAGGAGAGGAGTAGGGATAGTAGCCATAGACATCATATTTTGTCTCTATGTCCCACCAGGTCTTGGGACGCGATTCCCACGACTCGCCGTCAAATGTCAGACGCACGTTATTTACGGCATTGCCTGAGGCGGCAAGCTTCACCGGAGAGCCATCGGCCCATTCCGTCATATAGAGTCCGGTCACGTCACCGGCCTCAAATCCAACAGCAGTTGCCTTCGATGCCGCGCCAGGATACTCTACTTCGAACTTAATTTCAAGCAGAGAAGACTTTTCTTCGGTCTTCTCAAGTTCGTTGCAGCCGGCAAGTGTGACGGTCAGCGCAAAGACATATATAATCCGTTTCATAATCATAGTCATATCGGTCATTTACTCGTCAATATCGAAATTCGGGCGCTTTCCCATAAAAATAGGAGAATGATGATGCTCATTCCTCATATCAGTTTTTGAATGAGCCTTTATTCCGGACTTGCTCATGGCAGCCGCAGTCTCGGGCAGATTCTCAACCTTGTCTTTTGCGACGAAATCCTCAAAACTATACTCCTCACCGGCATAGGCTTTTATACGCCTGACAATGGATTCGCGGCTGATGGTGTTGTAATAGGGAATTTCATTGTTCATGCAGCTGTTGTACTCGGAACGATAGACTCCTCTATTGTGCATAAACCCACCCTCGAATATGTCAACGAGCCCACTGTACTTCTCGTGATAGAGAAGATGACTCCAAGGAACTTCGTTTGCTTTGCCACTGAGGGAGAGGTTCTCATACCAGCCTTTTTCACGCGCGGCAGCAAGTTCTCCCGCATGGCCGCAGCAGGAGCAGCCGCAGGCATCAACGAACGTATTGTGGTAGATGTACTCGTCGCCGAGCTTCCCGAATCCGTGTCCTCCGGCTTCATGCTGGATGACACCGCGGAAGTCGAGTGGGTAGCCATAGTCGCTCTTGGGGCAGTAGGCAATCGCGCTGCCATCATCATACATATAGGTTATGCCGCCATAATCCGATGTGTTCGGAATCATGACGACAAGCGTACGGCTGAGGTTGTCCTCGTTTACTGTCGGAGCCTTGCAGGCATAGCGGAAGATTTCCGCAACGTCGCTGTCATTCCGACCGCCGAGCGTCACGCCGCCTTTTGCCGTGGTGTTGAAACGATTATAGACTATAGTGTTGATGCTTCCTATTCCCGACTCCGGAGACACGGATATGCCCGTATAGACATTGAAATATTTCTTATATGTACGGTACGGTTCGATGGCGAAGAAATTCTCGACGGCCTTGTTTATGTCTGTCAGAAGCTTGCCATCGCTAATGTCAACCGCATTGTAGCCGTCGCCGAGGAAAACGAGATTGATGCCGCAGCCTTCGGAGGCACTCTGCAGTGTCAGGATTTCGTCTTCGGCATACTTGTAGTCGTGTTGGCTGACGGTCATAGCCACTCTGTAGTCATTGTCCTTCAGCTTAAACACAACCTTGCCTTCGCGTCTGTCTCCCTGAGGCATCTGCGAAAATGAGAGACGCATCGCTGTCTTGCCCTTGCCTGAGGTCTGGCTTAAGACAATCCATTCCGGACATTCCGTCACTTCCCATTCGTCGTCCGCATAGAGGACAAAGTCACGGGTGGCTCTGGAGTTGAGTGCATTGGCCGTGTTCGGGACAACTGAAAGATTGCGGTAGGCGGAAATCCGCTTGAAGTCTTTCCAACCCGGAGCAGTCTGATAGCGGACTATCGCGCTTTCAGGGACTTCAAGGGTGAAGTTTTCCTTTGACACGCCGTTAAAAACCCCTGTCTGAATATATGGCGGCTCCGTTCCCTTGCATACCACACGGTTGATGCCGAAACAATCCTGAAATGCCCCACCGTCTTCAGACCATCCGCTCTCGTACTTTATAGTCTCAAGACTTTCTGGAAGTATCACGCCTTCTATGCTGCGGCATCTTGCGAACGCTCCGGCGCCGATGTTCATGAGGCCCTCCGGAATCTCAACGATGCCCGAAAGTCTCCAGTTGTTTTCAAAAGCCCGGCTTCCTATCGCACGAAGTGTTTTGGGGAGGACGAGCCTGCCGCTGAAGTCGCAGTTCCAGAAGCATTCGTTGGATATAAGCTCCAGTTCCGTCGGAAGGTTCAACTCTCCCTTGAATTTGCTGTTTTTAAATGCCCTGGCCCCAATTACCTTTATTCCGTTATGTAAAGTCAACGTCCCGTTGAATCCACAGTTGTCGAAAGTTCCATCGTGAATTATACATACGGTCTGAGGGATTTTCAATGAGCCGGTCAGACCCGTGCAGCCGCCGAAAGCGTCAGATCCGATTGCCGTCACGGACTCCGGAATGTGGAGTTGGCCATACAAACCAGGACAGTTATAGAATGCACCTGTACCTATTACTTCCAGATTTTCCGGAAGCGCAAGTTCGCAGCATAATTCAGTACAACCATAAAAAACGCCATCCCAATGGGCTGTGCCTGTTTCACGTCCAATTCTGGTCAGTGACTTCGGGAAACTGACTGATATTAAATTCGGACAATGTCGGAAGGCTGCAACATCAAGAGAAACAAGACCTTCCGGAAGAATTATGCTTCCAGACAATGAGAGGCAATCACAAAAAGCGGAGTCTTCGATAGACAGAAGCCGATCCGGAAGGACGAGGAAGACCAGAGATACCTTCGCATCCAATGCATGCTTCGGGATACAGTCATCTTCATGATATTCATAGGTCGTGGAACTGTTCCCGTGGAACCAGCCATTAGTTCCCCTTTTAATCCGCACTTCCTTAAGATTTAGTGCCGTGAGGTATGTCATCGCAAATCTCATCACAGCAAAATCGGCAGAATTAATTTCTCCGGTCAGCTTAAGGTTACGAATCTTTGTCAAATCCTTGCCGGAAGCTGCGATGCACTCCTCAAGAGTTCCGGCCTTGGGGACATTGACGACGACATATTCCCTCGCCACGGCATCGTGTGACACAGAGTCATTCTCCCAGGCAGTGATGCTTTCATCGGTCAGAACGAATTCGAAGTCACCATCCGGCTTCTTGTTGACCGTAATCGTGAAATTATGCTGTTTAGACGGAGAGAACGTGAATGGCTCCTTTCGGCTGAACTTGTAAGGAAGACCGTCAACGGAGATGGCAACAATCTGTACTCCGGCGGCCACTGTTTGAGGCACGACAACTGCCCTCCAATCGTCGCCATGCTTATATGGAATTATGCCGGAGCCGTCAGGGTCGCCCTTCATTGAGGCTGTCCCGGTAGCCATATTAATCGTTGCCTCCCGACTCGTTCCGGTAACGAGCACCGACTTTGAGGCGTCCTCCCACTCCCCAGTTGCGAAGCCAGTTCCTTCTTTCAACGACACTCTGATTGAAGCGAGCCTATGGGTGAACGAAACCGTCACGGTCCTTGACGTCGGGGCAACATCCTCGACCTTGCCCCAAAGAAAATCGGACGCCTCATAGCCAGCAAGTTCTCCTCCGTTAGCCTCTGTGGACTGATCCTTACGAACTTCGAATGACAGAGATGCGACGTCTTCCACAGATGTGAACGGATAGTAGCCATATATGTCCACATGAGTTTTCTTGTCTTTCCAATAAATGTCCCTCGCCGGCTCCCAGAGAGCGGCGCGCTCCTTAAACTTGAACCAGACGTTGTCGGCCCTGTTGCCGGACGGCTTCAGCGTCCCCGGTTTCGCATCCTCATAATCAACGACATATACACCGATTCTGTCCCCGTCAGCGAAGCCGCTGTCGTTTGCCCTCGTCTGATAGACTTGAGAGATGCTTCCGGAAAGTTTGAGTGGAACTTTCACTGCATCAGAGCCATCAGAGACGTCGCCGAATGGTTCACGGGCGCAGCCCGAGGCGACAAGCATCAAGGCGGCAAAAGTGCCACATATCGTTCGAATAGTCATATAGTTCATATTTCTAAATAAGTCTTAATCAACAGGCCCTCCATAATCATTATTGTCAGTTTCCCAGCCGACGATTGTTGCATTAAAACTTCCGTTCGTTTTTGAAACAGTTATTTCACAAGTGTGCACCTTGCCGGGAAGCAGGTCTATGGATGTTTTCAACAAATACTCATCACTGCCGAAGCGTATCTTCACAAGTTCCTGGTCCTTTACGGTCTGAGGCACGACAATGGCTGAATAGGTGCCGTCACCATTATTTCTGGCAGTAATCTCCTCAACGTCTCCGTCTGCGGCAATAGTGCCGTTGAGGATATTGACTTTTGCCCTGGCTGCAAGAGCGCAGTAATGAACGACGGCAGCCGGCATTTCCTTGGCAGTCCAACCGTTTCCAGCCTTGACGACAAGGTTCAGACAGCTCATAAGATTGCTCATGGCGATGCTGACCGGCTTCTCGGACGGCTTTACACCAGTCTTCTTTCCCCACAAGACAAACGAAGCCACATACCCGTCCTCCGTGTTCTGTTCCGTCCTAACTCCCGTTCCAAGAACACCATCTGTGGTCACCTCCCCTGAATAGGGGCTATAGCAATAAATGTCCGCACCGGTCTTTCTCTTCGTGAGCCACATCTCTTCCGAAGGATTCCACCTGCCGTTTTCAAGGGTGAACTGCACATTGCCATACATATTGTCCGAAGCCTCCGACACATCATCTCTTTCCGCAACGACGAACAAGCCGACCACATCCCCCTCGCTGAATCTCGCTCCCAAAGCATCATCAGCAGAAAAGTTCATAGTCAGCGGAAGCTTCACCGGCATTTCTTCAGGCGTCGGTTCAGGTTCAGGTGTCACTGTCACGGTGCCTCCGCCCATTTTAACTTCAGCTACGCAGCTGCAAAGAAGAGCTACG
>UQYV01000069.1 GCA_900545245.1 uncultured Bacteroidales bacterium | reverse complement strand
CTGTCTTAAGACGTCAAGAGACTGTGCAAGTTTTTCTGAAGGTATTGCCATATTCTTAGAATGTTACACGTTAATCCTTGCTGCAAAGATACACTTTAATTTTTGCTGCACAAACACAATGTGATGATACAGAACGGTGACTATTGTCGCTACCCTCCGGCAGGTATTTCGCAAATTTAACCACCTTTGCACGCCCGACCCTCAGGCAGGCGGCCAATATCATGTGATAATCAGAGCCCTTTTTATAGTCCCATCTTTTCCTTCATCGACCGCAGCAGGTCAAATGCTTGGAGGGGAGTCATCGAGTTGAGGTCGGCCTTGTCAAGGTCTTCCTTGAGGGAGGAAAGCAGCGGGTCTTCGAGCTGGAAGAAACTCAATTGAAGCGAGCCGTCGCTTTCGACGCGCCCCTCCTTGACATTGTGCGGTTTGACCGGTTTAACGACAGGAGCCTTGCCGTCGTTTGCCTCCAGTTCGGCTAACGTCCGTTCTGCTGACTCAATCACCTGCGGCGGCATACCTGCCATTCTCGCAACGTGCAGACCGAAACTGTGCGCCACTCCGCCCTCGACCATCTTGCGCAGGAAAATGACCTGCTTGCCCACCTCCTTGACGGCGATGTGATAGTTGTGTATATGCGGATAGATGCCCTCCATATCGTTCAGTTCGTGATAGTGAGTCGCAAAAAGAGTCTTCGCCCCGTGGCCGTATTCGTGGATATATTCAACGATTCCGCGTGCTATGGACATTCCGTCGTAGGTCGATGTACCGCGCCCGATTTCATCGAGAAGCACGAGCGAACGGGCGGACAGATTGTGTAGAATCATCGAGGTCTCGAGCATCTCCACCATAAAAGTGGATTCTCCCCGGGATATGTTGTCGGATGCGCCCACACGGGTGAATATCTTGTCGAACCACCCTATTTCAGCCTTCTTTGCCGGCACGAATGAGCCGATTTGCGCGAGCAGGACAATGAGCGCCGTCTGACGCAGAAGTGCCGATTTACCCGCCATATTCGGTCCCGTGAGAATGATAATCTGCTGCCCGTCGGAGTCGAGGTGTACGTCGTTGGGAACATATTCCTCGCCTGCCGGCATCATTGTCTCAATCACCGGATGCCTCCCCTCGATGATGTCGAGTTTCATTCCGTCGTTCATAATCGGACGGCAGTAGTGTCTTTCGATAGCGAGCTGCGCAAAACCGGCCAAAACATCGAGGCGGGCGATGATTCCGCAGTTCCGTTGAATCCGGACGATGTTGTTGCGAATTTGGTCAACGAGTGCGTTATATATCTGAGATTCAAGTATATATATCTTTTCCTCCGCCCCGAGAATCTTTTCTTCATATTCCTTGAGTTCCGGGGTTATGTATCTTTCGGCGTTGACGAGGGTCTGTTTGCGCACCCATTCCTCGGGCACTTTGTCTTTGTGGACATTGCGTACTTCGAGGTAGTAGCCGAAAACGGAATTGTAGTTGATTTTAAGAGAGGATATGCCTGTGCGTTCGGTCTCACGCTGCTGTATTTCAAGAAGATAGTCTTTGCTGTGACGGGCGATGCGTCGGAGCTCGTCCAGTTCCGCATTCACCCCGGGAGCAATCACATCGCCCTTTCCGAGCATCGCGGCTGCGTTCGGGTCGATGGTCTTCTCCAAAGAGTCAATCAGCTCGTTGCAACCCTCTAGCCCTTCCGTGAGTTCCTTCAGCGGCCCGCATCCGGAGGCCTCGCACAGTTCTTTTATCGGCATCATCCGGCTCAGGCCTCGCTTGACCATAAGCACGCCTCTGGGAAGAATCTTCCCCGCCGCTGCACGTGAGACAATCCTCTCAAGGTCTCCGACGTCCCCGATGAGTTCTTTCACTGTTTCGAGGCTTTCCGTGTTCTTCGTGAACCATTCCACGACATCGTGACGCTGTCTCAACTCTTCGATGTCCATAATCGGCAGCGCGAGCCAGTTGCGCAGCAGTCTTGACCCCATAGGACTGGAGGATTGGTCGACGACGTCGATGAGGCTGACTCCGTCTTTCCCGGCAGTGCTTCCGAAAATTTCGAGATTACGGTAGGTGAACTGATCCATCCATACGAACCTCTCACCATCGATGCGGGAGATGGAGCAGATGTTGCTCAATCCGCTGTGCTGCGTCTGTTCAAGGTATATCAGCAGTGCTCCGGCCGATGTCACACCGAGCGCGAAATTGTCGACCGCAAAGCCCTTGAGTGAATCGACTTTCAGCTGTTTCTTAAGTTTCTCGACCGAGTTGTCATAAACGAAAGCCCACTCCTCAAGCGTGGAGATGTAGTATTTTCCGTTGGTTTTTTCCTTTATTCCCTTTTCGTAACCCTTAGGCACAAGCAATTCTTTAGGGCCGAATGAGTTGAGCAGGTTCATTACATAGTCCAGCGACCCTTCCGCCACCTGAAAAGTGCCCGTGGAAACATCCAGAAATGCTGCCCCGCACTTGTCCTTGTTGAAACATAGTCCGGCGATGAAGTTGTTCTCTTTCTGGTCAAGCAGCTGTTCGTTGAACGCCACTCCCGGAGTCACGACCTCGGTGATGCCCCTCTTGACTATGTTCTTGGTGAGTTTCGGGTCTTCCAACTGGTCGCAGACAGCCACTTTGTAGCCTGCCCGTACGAGCCGGGGAAGGTAGGTGTCAATGGAGTGGTAGGGAAACCCGGCCATAGGAACCGAGTCCGGAGCCGAGTTGGAGCGCCGTGTCAGCACGATTCCCAGTAGCTTGCTCGCCGTCAACGCATCGTCTCCGTAGGTCTCATAGAAATCTCCGCAACGGAAAAGCAGCAGAGCCTCAGGGTGTTGTGCCTTCACCGCAAAGAACTGCTTCATCATAGGCGTCAACCCCGAATTCTCCTTTGCCATATCATTTTCCTCCCAAATTTTGTTTCTTGATAATTTCCCAATGCCCGCCCTTTGCAGGCACGACTTTATTACCTATATATTTACCTACATTTAGTGTTTTTTCAAACTTGCTAAGTTAGTCACAAAACCCGAAAGCGGCAAAAATTATTTTTAGAGCGACTATATGAGCGACTATCGTGATTGCATCATCTTTCCGAACCATTACCTTGCGAACTCACGCCGAAGCCACATTTCAAGAACAGGGTCGGGAATAATTACCTTGCGGTCTTCGACATCTATCAGTTCTCTTTTAGTGAGTGAACGCCGCACGGCACTGACATTTGCGGATGACCCCAGATCATACTTCGTAATAACATCCTTAGTCGAGAACTCTCCATGAATACCGGAAACAATCGCACGAAGGAAATTCATCTGATAAGCCGTAAGATTCTCTGTCTGCTTCTCGAATAACGGAGTATTCTGGTCTATCATATCCTGACGGGCATCCTCAAAGTCGCTTTCCGTTGCGATGCTGTCTGTATGAATCCAAGTCAGCCACGCCAGCTGCTGCACATACGACGAGTGATTATCGACTGTGAGACATATCTTTTCCGAGAGTTCACGGGATATCTCCTTTCCTGTCGATATGAACCGTCCTACGATGTAGTCAATCCATACGGATGTCGGCATTTTCTTTAGATATATTGAATCCCCAAATTTGTAAAACGGATAACTTCTCTTCTCAAACAGCTCGTTCATAAGGTGTTTCTTACTTCCGAACAGACAATATGAGACTGATTGTTGGTGTTGCCACACTGTCCTGAGTCTTTTCTGAAAAGTCTTTGAGTCGGCAAAATCCGCTATCTGCTGGAACTCATCGATGCAGACAACTATACTGATGCCATTTTTTTTGGCGATTCTTTCGGGGAGTTGCAGAATTTCTGAGATATCTTCTCTCTTGTTGTTTAGTTCAAGCGAAATAGAGAAATCAGTCATCGGATCAGGCCCCATTGAAATCTTTGGGCTGATACGCGACAGAAAAATCTTGGCGTTCTCAACCCACTCCTCCCATTTAGAAGAAGTCTGCTTCAGTACAGATTCTGCAAGCACATCATAAAAGTCCTTTTCCGTGCGGCAGGAAAATATGTCTAAAAAAACAATCTTCAGTTTGTCCGATTCGGCAAGTCCGCAGACTTTCTTGACCAAAGATGTTTTTCCCCAACGGCGTGGAGAAATCAGGATTGTATTCACCCCATAGCGAAAATTTGCAAGAAGCCGCTCCGTTTCCTGCTCTCTGTCAGTAAAGTTTTCGCCAGCTGCGGCAACTCCGAAAATAAAAGGTTTCTCTGCCATAATTTATTGATTTATGGATACAAAGATATGTAATAATTCTATTAGTAACAACTTTCTTACTAATAAAGTTCTTACATCGATTCGGTTTTCAGAGTATGCTTTCTTATTCAAACTCATTCAATAGGTGAATTCCGATAAATCGGAGATTTTTGGTCTCTGAATTCCGATAAGTCAGTGGTTGTCGCACAGCAGAAAACGGCGTTGTCTTTCTTCTCGACACCAAGACTAAGGATAGCCGTCCGGACGACCCTATAAACATAACGGCCTGATTGACTACATCGCTTCCCAGTCCGGAAAGACTCTTCCCTTGAAAGGCGGTGTCCTCATCGAAAGCCGACCGGACGTCTGGCGCTTCTGCCCGCAGAAAGTCGAGAACACCAGCGACCTCGACTCCTGGCAGCAGTTCCTCCCGAGCGAATATGCGTAGTAATCAGATGCTGTTATTTCGGCACTGATTTGTCGGACAGGATCCTTTTCCCCTTTTCCGTCGTTATAAATTTCTGGTTTCTGCTTTTTGGTTTTTCGGGGACTGTCAATTCTATGAGCCCTGCCGAAACAAGCGGTTCTTATTAGAACCAGATAGTACTCCCACAGATTGTCCTGCTCGGGAATCCTGTAAGTATATCGGACCTTAGCCTCGGCCACGCCGACCTCGAAAACCTCATCGCCTCGTAGGCGAGGTGATAGTTTGTCGCTGGTCTGTCAGATAGGAAATGATAGTTACCACATCTGTTTTCTATAGCAGCTCAGTTCAAGCGGCTTCAGCATTGTGGTGTCGGCCTTTCCTCCACAATAATGGCAGAAATGTTCCGGATATGTTTCGTCTCCATATTGAGCCCATACTCCAAAGCAGGATCTGCAATATGGACGCTCCGGGTCAAATGGTATTTTGGCTCCGCATCTGATGCAATATCCGGGGCTTACATCGGCATTTTTGAAGCGTTTGCGTTCGGAGTTGTTTTTTATTGATTCTACCTCGTCTCTTGTTGTGTCATACAACACTCTGTCGCAATTTTTTTCAATCAACACTCCGAGTTCCCTGTTTTTCTCCGATGCCTCATAAAGATTCATTGATGTTATGATTGCCGTGTCTTCATTCATATAACATTTGGCGTGGAGCTTCTCGTTGAAATAAACATCAATATCGGAAGAGTTTTCCATGAAGAAATTACGTGTGTCTTCATTCTCTTTCCGTTTTCCATATATGAACACAATCTGCGGTCCACCTCGTTTTATCAAGTCTTTAAACCTTTGCTCAAATTCCTCGGAAATCTGTAGATATGGAGATACAATTGTCAGTTCTTTCCTTGCAGAGCGGATTAGTTCCTCGATGCTGCTTGAAATACCTTTGGTTGTCAGTATTTTGGCCATGCTTTCTCAACCTTAGAATGTTATGCAGAGAGATACTCCAGCTACAGGGGTGTCAAGACCGGCTCCGATATGACTGCTTATTGCAGAGACGTATGGCTGCATGGAAACATTTATTTCTGGGTGGTTCTTTATCTTCTGAATATCTTGATAATACATATTCTTTATTCTTGCAACACGAACACCATCAACGATTGCTCCGATGTCAACAGAAAGCCAAGCTACAGAACCGCATATTGTGGCAATGAGGCCTCCTATAATCATCCCTTCGTCATCGATCGAGACTCCGACATTACATAGGTTAGCTCCCAGAATTGTTGTCGCTCCGCATAGAATAGAACCAATTAGGTAACCGGCACCTCTGCCGCCTTCTCCGTTTATCATCTGACCGAGTCCCGGGATGAAGAATGATGCCCAGCCGCCCCAGCCGACGGAATATCTGTCACCCGGTTCCGGTATATACATCCTATGGTTATACAATTTTTTGTATTGCTTGTATCTCATTCCGGGACTTACCGGAGCGGAGGCATTCAGTTTCAGAACTTGTTGATTCTCTGTCTCAATGTTTTCAGCGACTGCTGTCGTCTCATTTCGTCCTTCGAGCGTGGTCTCTGCCGATTCTTTACCAGCGAATACATCTTTATGTCCGTTTTCGTATTTTACGAGTAGGATTTCAGACTTCAATATTGTATATGTCGGGCCATCCATATAGTCCCAGAGCTTATATTTCAGATTGTCTGGATTAACTTCAAGAACCTTGGCGACAATTTCGTCTCCGTTACTTTTGGTGATGATGTCCTGTGCGTAGACATTCAGACTTGCAATTATGCAAATCAGAAGAGAAACGGATTTTTTCATTGTGTTGTTATTTTTAATCATTAGTGTCCGGTAAAAAATCATAAAAGTTCTTTGAAAATATTGGAAGTTAG
>UQYV01000068.1 GCA_900545245.1 uncultured Bacteroidales bacterium | reverse complement strand
ATAAAATAACAACATTCTTAGGGTAGCAACTAAATCTTAAATGAAAGAGCCGTGTGTTGATGTATAGAAAAAAGAAAACATTAAGTCTTTTTCGGCAAAAAATGCCATATTTGTATTTCGTATTAACTCATTATTGCCGATAACAATGAAATCTGAATTTATAACACCTCTCCTCCAACGATTAAGGGAAGAAAAGGAAGGTAGAATCAGTGGAGGCATATACCATCGCACCCAAATTGACCTCACCTACAATTCAAACCACATCGAAGGAAGCCGTCTCACCCACGAACAGACGAGGTATATATTCGAGACGAACACAATCGGCATAACTGAAGAAAGCGTCAATGTGGATGATATTCTGGAAACAACGAACCATTTCCGCTGTATTGACCTCATAATCGACAGGGTGCAGGATGAAATCTCCGAAGCTTTCATCAAGGAGATTCACAGAATCCTCAAGACCGGTACTTCCGACAGTTGCAAGCCGTGGTTCAATGTGGGAGATTACAAAAAACTACCAAATGAGGTCGGCGGCAACACCACCTGCCCACCGGAAATGGTGCACAGTCAGATGGAATCGCTGCTTTCTGCCTACAATTCCAAGAAACACAAGAGACTTGAAGACATCATCGATCTGCATCAGAAATTTGAGACTATCCATCCTTTCCAAGACGGAAACGGTCGTGTAGGAAGGCTGTTGATGTTCAAGGAATGCCTCGCAAACGGCATAGTCCCATTCATCATCACCGACGAACTCAAACTCTTCTACTATCGAGGTCTCCGCGAATGGGGTAAAATCAACGGCTACCTAACCGACACCTGCCTCACCGCCCAAGACAAGTACAAAGAACTTCTGGACTATTTCAGAATTGACTACTGAACACTCAGATATTCAATAAGAAGCCGGATGGACAAGGGACTTCGGACAGCGTAGCCGCCCGTGGCTTCGTGAACGGGAGGGACCCGCGCCAAGGCGTGGGAGGGATAGCACCGACAGGTGCGTACCGGTCCGAAGTCCCTTGACCGTCCGGCGTCCCAAAGGCTTATCTACTACAAAGTCTGAAAAAATCATAATCCCCAAATCGCCACTACAGCGGTCTGGGGACTTGATATATCATAAGTATATCTCTATCTAAGTGTCAAAGACAGGTTTGATCATATCACACTTTTCCAAGCGACTTTTCACTGCAAATATACACTTTTTCAAGCGACTTTTCAAACATACTCAACACTTTTCAACTTTTTCATTTTTTATGTTTGCACCAGACGCGAAAAGTAGACACGGAAAATAATTTTTAGACCTTATTATTTTCCAAAGTAGATCATCTTAGTAAAGCTGATACTCCAGCCAGTGCCAGATGAGCCAGATGCGGCGTTTGAGGACCTCGTAGTTGAGGGTCTGGGCGCTGTCCCAGGGCTTGTAGTTGTTCATTGTGATGCCGGAAGTGAAGAGCACGGACGGAATCCTGTGCTGCGCAAAGACGTTTTGGTCGGTGATTTTGAAGAAGACTTTGGTGAAGTTCTCGCTGCCGTAGTAGCTGTGACAGAGTTCGAGATTGGTCTCGAAAATGCGGTTGCACCAGTCAAGAAGTTCGCTTTCACGGCTTCCGAGCGTGCCTCCGTCAACCGCGAGCAGATAGTCCTCCCTTCCTGATGCGAGAGGGGAGAGGGAGCATCCGATTTGGTCGATGTTCACCATAAGTTTCACCATCTCCGGCCAGATTGTTTTGCCCGTAAACGGATCTCGGAATCTTCCGTTTTCGAGTGCCGTCCAGAATGCCGCTGAACCCGACAATCCTTTTTCCTTTGCGTCGAAAGCTACGAAAATTATGTTTTTGAAATATGCCTTGCCGATGATTTTCGAAATCCGGAACATCTCCGCGAGACTGATTGCCGCAACAACCCCCGAAGCATTGTCGTCCGCTCCCGGATACATCTTGCCTCCGAAGTTTCCGAGATGGTCAAAATGTGCCCCGACAATGACATACTCGCTCTCGTGAACCTTTCTCGAACCGTTCATGAACCCGATGATATTGTGCCCGACAGCACCGCTTTCCGTCTTGAACGACTGCACATAGCCTTCCTGCGCACCGCTTTCGCCTATGGGATCAAGACCGGCCTCGCGGAACCTGCGTTCAATGAAAAAAGCAGCCTCGGTCCCACCTCTCGTGCCTGTTGCCCGCCCGTCGCAGAGGCTGTCCGCAAGAAAGGCAACCTGCCACTTGAGCTTTGCTTCCCACACCACGTTTCTTGCCGGGAAACGCTGCGCTTGTGCGCTGATGCAGACGGAAAACAGTCCGGCAAGAGCAGCTGCCGATGTTAGGCATCTTTTTCTTAGACCGGCTGATATTCCGGAAAAATTTATCATATTTGTCCGAATGGGCATAAAATCTATTTTTAAATGCTCGCTAAATGATTATCTTTGCATGTTTATGTGTCTTTGAGTTTCGGCGCATCTGCCATCGACTGCACAAAACGCCGCCAAAAGTAGTGATTTTTTCGCGATGAGCAAACTGGGAAAAGCATTTTATTCCACACTTTACGTGATTGCCGCCATTCTTCTGATGAAGTTTGCGGCAGTTCCGGCCTTCGCCCAGTACGACAAGGATATGTTCATGTACCGTGGACGCTCCGCTCTCGCTGACGGCAAGTTTTCCCAGGCCATCGAGAACTTCAACGTCCTCGCGCGTCTGGACACGACAGACTATGAAAACTACTTCTTCCGCGGCATCGCCAAATACAATCTCGGAGACTTCAGAGGAGCGAAGCAGGACTTCAACGCCGCCGTGCGCATCAACCCGGTCTTTACCTCCGGCTACCACTACCGCGGTATCACCGAAAGCCGCACGGGAAACTATGATGCGGCGCTGAGCGACATAAACAAGGCTCTCGAACTTCGTCCGGGCTATTCCGGCCTCTATTTCAGTAGGGGAGTCACCTATTTCCTCTCCCAGAGGTTCGACAATGCAGTGAAGGATTTCGATCGCTACATCCGCAAAGAACCGAAGGACCCGTCGGCATATCTCAATCGCGGTGCATCCTATCTTTTCCTTGGTGACACGCTCAAGGCGATGACCGACTACAACAAGGCCATCCGTCTCGACCGTTTCGACCCCGAAGGCTATGTCCGCAGGGGACGGCTCTACGCGGCACAGAACCGGATGGATCTTGCGATAGAGGATATGGATAAGGCGATTGCGATAGACACTTCGAACACCTTTGCCTATTTCAACCGCGCCTTGATGTACTACGAGCAGAAAAAGTACCGCGAGGCAATGTCGGACCTCAACCGTGTGCTGCGGGACGAACCGGGCAATGCCCTCACTCTCTATAACAGGGGCCTTATTATGGCGCAACTTGGAGACTATGAAGCCTCGCTTGAAGACCTCGACAGAGTCATAAACATAAATCCCGACAATGTCCTGGCACATTTCAACCGAGCCTCCGTGCTCATCGAACTCGGAATGTACCGCGATGCTCTCGAAGACTATGACCGGGCGATTGAACTCTATCCCGATTTTGCAAAGGCGTATATGAACCGCTCATACGTCAAGAATCTTCTCGGAATGCAGAAGGAGTCGAAAGCGGACTATCAGACGGCGCAGCGCAAGGTCGCGGAATATCGTGCGAAGAACGTCACCGATGAAAACTCGCTCGCCGATACGACGAAGAAATACAGCTCGCTGCTTGCCTTTGAGGCTGACTTCGCGAAGAAGGACTTTAACGATGAGATGCTCCAGCACCGCGACGTCGACATCAAACTTCGTCCGATGTTCAGTTTTGTCCCTGCTGACGCCGCTGACGAGGGCAACTACATGACTTCTCATGTCTATGAAAACCCGCTTCTACAGCGTTTCGAACGCAGCCTTCCAGTTGCTGTGACGCTCGACAACACTGGGACTGTGAAATGCTCCGGAGACTTCACGAAACTTCGTGGTGACGGGCTTTCGCCGGCTCGGGAAGAGTTTCTCCTGGCTCTTGCCGACAGCCGTGACAGACAGTACAATCTTGCCAGAGCCCACTACGACAACGCCATCGCTGAATCTCCGGCGACCGATGTCGAGAAACTCTACCGAGCATTCTACTACATGAATCGAGGGGTGCTCCGTGCCGACATGATTGAGTTTATATCCAGCATTGAGAGTAATGTGCAGTCTCTCTCGATGGACGACTCCGGCAATACACGCGCCCGCGTGAAGGATCAGGTGACGCGACATTACGACTATTCCGAGGCTATTGATGACCTGCTTGAAGCCGATGCCATAGCCGGGAACATACCTTATATATTATATAATCTGGCCAATCTCTACTGCCTGTCATCGGATTTTGTGAAGGCAATCGAGAACTACACGAAGGCCATAGCCGCTTTCCCTTATCTCGGCGATGCATATTTCAACCGGGGACTCGTCCAGATTTATCTGAAGGACAAGGAAAAAGGCTGCATAGACCTTTCCCGAGCCGGTGAACTCGGAGTGGGGGATGCATACGGGGTCATCAAAAAGTTCTGTGAGGATGAGAAGAATTAGAGTGACAGGAGATCTGGCGTTAGACTATATGAAACGAGGGGAAGACAATGAGTGACATCAATGTGAAATTTCTGAGCCTTTCGAGCGGCAGCAGTGGAAACTGCTATTTTCTCGGGCGTTTCGACGGCGAGAACTGTCTCGGAGGCATTTTGATTGACGCCGGCGTGAGCCTGAAGCGTCTAAAATCCATTCTTTCTGACCATGGCCTTTCGACGGACGATTTCGGCGCAGTTCTCATCACTCACGACCACATGGATCATGTCCGTAGCCTCGCGTCCTACTGCAAGAAGCTCAACAAACCGGTCTGGACCTCGGATGTCTTGGCTGATGCTCTGCTCAGTCGAACTCTCAAACTGACAAGTCTCGGAGCAACTGTTTTGAAACTTGTCGAAGACGGTTGGAACGATGTCTGCGGCTTCGGTGTACGCTATTTCGTCGTCCCGCACGATGCCACACAGACAATTGGCTATGCAATCCGCATTCCCCTGGACGAACTTCCGGAAGGGGCTTCGCTTTCGCAGATGCTCGGAGTTTCCGGTGAAATACGTTGCCACAATTTTTTCATAATGACAGATGCCGGCCGTGTCACCGATGAGGCGATTGCCTTTGCGAAGGAGTCCGATTCGGTGGTTTTCGAGTCCAATTACGATGTGGATATGCTGATGGGCGGCCCATACACGCACGAGTTGAAGATGCGTATAATGAATGGTCACGGTCATCTTTCGAATGATGAGTGCGCCCACGCTCTGCACCGCTTTTTTCATCCGTCCCTGCGCCATGTCTTTCTCTGTCACTTGAGCGAGAACAACAACACCCCGCGTCTTGCCTACGACGCTTCCAAGGCTGTTCTGGACGAATTGGAAGCGGCCGGCCAAATAGAATCCGGGGCAATTTCCTTGCGTCCATTGCCCCGGACATCAGCTTCCGGATTGATTGTGTTGTAGGCGGTGGCTATTCTGTCACAACCTTGACTTTACTGTTGCCTTTGAACATATTGACCACAGCGTTATACTCTGGACCGGCATCTGCAATGACTTTTTCCAGTGCATTGTTGCCCTCAACTATGCTGTACTCGCATATTTCTTCATCATAGTAATAGTTCTTGATGTTGAGGACCTTCATATTTGGCATATTTTCGAGTTCGATCCTTGCAAGTTTGTCGTTGGCGCTCAAGTCTACGCTCTCCATCAGGTTGCCACTTGCCATCAACATAAAAAGCTTCGGATTCTTTGACAGGTCGAGTTCTTGAATCTTATTGTCATAAATGAAGAGGAATTGTAATTCAGGGAATGCGCTCACATCAAGTGAAGTGAGTTTGTTCTCATATAGATTGAGCCTCTGGAGTTTAGGGAGATTTTCCAGCGTGATGCCTTCAAGTTGGTTGCTGTCCATCTGAAGTTCAGTGAGTTCCGGGCAGTCGGTGACACTGATGGAACTTAGCACGTCACATTTTAATGCGTCCACCCGGTTAATTGCCGGAAGATTGGATAGTTTTACTTCTTTAAGTCTTTTGCAACCTATGGCAAGTATTTCTGAAATATTTGCCATTCCGGAGATTTCAAGCTTCTCTATTTGTGTGCGCGAAAGGTAGAGCTCAGTAAGTTTTGGTGTGTTGCTCAAGTCTACGCTCTTGACATCTGTGTCTGAGAGTCTGAGAATCTCAAGATTACCCAATTCTTTAGTATTTATGGTCTTGATTGGATTTCCGATGAGTATGAGCTCACGGAGAGATGTTATCCCTTCAATTGGAGTTATGTCGCTGATTTTATGATATTTAAGCCCGAGTTTTTCAAGTTTGCTGAAGTATTTGAGTTGGGATATGTCTCCCACAAGATTTTCTCCGCTGTCTTGAGGCGCATCGAAACTCAAATTAATTTCTCGCACTTCGGCAGCTTCGCTAAGCGAAATTTTCCCATCACCATTGAGGTCAATCGAAGGCTTTATGGCAAGAAGTCCTTTTTCCAAGACTGCATCAGAGAAGATTATGCAATCGTTTTCGTCCAAATCTTCGGGCTTTTCCGGTTTTTCCGGTTTCGGTTCTTCGGGTTGTTCTGTTCCAGGATCGTCCGGCGTAATAGGAGCATTCTCCTGTTTGTCGCATCCTGTGAAAAATAAAGCGGTGGCAACAATCACGGCCACCAGATAGTTCTGTTTCATCTCGTTTTGATTTGTTCTAAATTATTTCAAATTATTGTCACGGCTCCCAATAGCAAAGATTATGCAAAAAATGTAGAAAATCTCACGGCAAATCAAAAACAAAAAGAGGCTGACTAAAAAGTCAAATTGACTTTGAGGTTAGCCTCTTTTCTTTTTATT
>UQYV01000067.1 GCA_900545245.1 uncultured Bacteroidales bacterium | reverse complement strand
GGTGAAGATGAATACCGCAGCAACCTGTCGGTTGTGAGGATTTCATCAAACCATCCAACGCAGTCAGCCCGCTTTTTCTTCGCCACGCCTACCCCAGCAGGCCGGTCTCAGCTACGTACTTCACCAGCTCCACAGTACTCTTAATCTTCAACTTCCGGAAAATATTAGCCTTATGAGTATCCACAGTACGGACAGAAAGCTCCATCTGAGCCGCAATCTCCTTGCTGGACAGCCCCTCGCAGCACATCCGCACGATTTCCATCTCGCGATTGGTCAGCTTCGGCACACCAGCCTCTTTGTCAGAATCCAACCCCTCGATTTCCTCGGCAACCTCGCTGATGAACTCCGCCTTCTTACGATCCTTCATTGCCGGCACAAGCGAAAGCAGACGGCTTTTCGCCTCATCATTCCTGCGAAGGATTTCCTCCTGACGCTTTTTCATATAGAGCATACGCAAGACAACTCCCATACAGACGAGCAGGATGAGTGCGAGCAAAGAAAGAAGCACCACCAGAAGCAGTCTGTTCTGCGACTCAATCTTACGTATTTCAAGTTCATTCTCCTTCTCGGCCGTATGGTACTGCACCTTGAAATCCTCCACCGCAAGACGACTTCTATCCTTCGCAAGCCGGTCTGATAGAGAGACATACTCATTAAGCCAATCAAGTGCAGCAGCATAATTGCCGGACTTTCCATAAGCGTCCGAAAGCCCGCGCAAAGACTTCAACTTCACATAGTCTCCCCCGCTTTTTTCTGCCACCGTCTTCGCCATACTGTATGCCGTCACAGCATCCGCGAAATGCTTTTCTTTCATGTCAAGTCCACCGCGAAGATTGTAGCAAATTGCAAGCGAAATGTGATTGGACTCCTGCTCCAACACAGTCACAGCCGAGTCGAGACACGCCCTCGCCTCCTTGTAGCGTCCCAAAGCAGACAAAACCGACGTCCTCTGAGAGCGTCTCACGGCAGCCTTCACCGTTCTCCCCTCACGAAGGTCAATGCCAAGAGCCTCGTCAATAAACTCCAGAGCTTTTTCCGGATGCCCAAGCGACAGCCAGATGTCAGAAGCCAGACCGAGCCTTATCGCAAGACGTGCCCCGTCACCGGACTCACGTTCATAAGCAATGGATGGAAGAACATAGGAAAGAGCAGTCTCCGGGTCGTCCACTCCGAGATAGAGCGTCGCGAGATTGTTCATAGTTGTGCTCATATCCTCCGGACTTCCCCACTGTTTGTCAAGCGCATAGACACGTTTCATATAGGAAAGCGCCTGCTCGAAAAGTCCTTTTCTCTGACATATAATCCCCAATGTGTTCAGACACTCCGAAATCAGAGACACCTCCCCAATGTTTTCACTTTTCAGCAGAGCGTCCACCCCGAGCTGATACGCCTCGTCGAAACGGCTTTGATAGAAAAGGTGGTTTGTCATATATGTCATCACACTGGCATCCTGGCGGGCCTGCGACTGCTTGGAGAAAACCATCAGCGTGTCCATATCCTTCTCGTCAAAAAATGTCTTCATCAGACGGTTCGCAATTTCCGTCTTTGTCGCGCCACGGGACGAACTCCACTCCCGATAGAGCGTGTCCGCCTTGTCCGGAGAAGATGAGGAAGAACTACCCCCCCCCCGCCGAAAGATTGATGTTGAATAAAGAACAAAACAATATGAAAAACAACATCCGTTTCATTGCCTAAAATTAAGTCGAACTAAATTCTATCAGATTTGTAAGAAATTAGTACAAATATATTAGGTTTTTTGTCAAAAACAACAAAATACCACAAATATTAAGCATTTCTAGGTAATTTTACTTATTGATTTCGCCATTCTGAATGCATATCTTTGCCACAGAAAAAAATCAAAACCTACTATATATGAAGACTCATACATTCATCCGCCTGACGGCAGCTGCGCTGATTGGAGCAGCAACTGTCTTTTCGTCCTGCAAGAAAGTCATAGACGAAACAACAGTGAAAGAAATCATCATCACTGACCCGGCAAGCAAAAGCCTGACTTTGGAGCAGGGGGACGACTACCGAATCTACTATGATGTCCTCCCCGCATCGGCTCTGAACACTGCAGTCATCGACTGGAGCAGCAGTGATGAGAGAATCGCGGGCGTAAGCGGGTTTGACAGGATTTACGCCTATGCGCCCGGAAACGCCACAATCACAGGAAAATGCGGCGATGCCGAAGTGGAAATCGAAGTCACCGTCACTAAAGTTCAAGTCACATCGTTCACTGCACCGGAAACGCTCACGATTTATGTCGGTTTAGAAAACGAAATCGAAATGACAATCGAGCCGGCAAAAGCCAACGCTTCCTCGCTGGACTGGGAATATGACAAAGAGATGGTGGAATTGAATTTCAAAGAAGGAAAAGCTATTGTCAAAGGACTCAAGAGCGGGTCTTGCGCGATGACTGTCAAATCAGAATCAACCGCTAAAACCATCAATCTCACAATCAAAGAGTTGACAGAAAGAATACAAGTGTCGTACTCCCACAACTCTAATAGTGTCGTTGTGCAAAACGGAGACAAAGTATCTTGGAATGATATATTCTTGTCTTCTTTATTAGTCAAGGTCGGAGATGGTATCACTCTGCCCGAAGATGTAACAATAAGTTCGTCAAATCCGTCAGTCTGCAAAGATTTCATATTCCATAAACTCTTTAGTTCCGCATCCATCTATGTACTCGGTTTGGGAGAAGAGTTTGGCAGCACGGAAATTACAGTCAGCACGAATGACAAGTTGTTGAACAGGGTGCACAAACTCAGTTTCACATTGACAAGCGAGCCGAAAGGTATCCCGGGAGATATTGCTGTGAAAGTATCTGGCGGACCGATTCTGAAAAATGGTGACAGCTACCGGATGGACAAAAATTCCCAACAAGAATTTAACATCGAACCATACGGAAATTTCGCCAATTGGACTGTTGAAGGAGGGAACATGGACATTGAGTATCTACTTGGCAATGATGTCTGGTCGGTGGGTGCAAAAATCACATGCGGAGAGCAAACAGGCACCACAACCGTCACCGTGAAAGACCAAACCGGCAAGTCAATGTCCTTCAACATCAACGTCACAGAGCAGATATTCTCCGAGGGCATCTACATCATTGATGACGAAACCGGCAAAAAGGCAGAAGGTGCGGTTTATATCCCTTGCGGAGGCTCCAAAATTTTCAGGCTTTCCAATGAGAACTATAAAGGTAAATGGTCAGTCGGACGGCCGGAATACTACACTGTCGAACCAATTTCCCCCGATGAAAACGGCTATTGCACAAAGGTGAAAATCACTACAACAAAGGATGCTTGGCAAAAAGGAACATATATCCAGGTTGTGGATAAGGCAAATTTGAATAGCATAAGTGTCGAAGGGCTCTGGGCGGGCATCGATTTCACGAAGATAACTGGCCCGACTTTAAGATCAAGTATAGGGAATACTCAGATAAGTTCGGGTAAGTTCGTTTATTTCACTTGGGATGGTCAAAAGACAGATTATTATGACACTTTCTATCTCCGCGATGCCGATGCAACCAGATATGAAAAACTCCCGGGTGTGACATTCTCTGTCGAAAAAAGCGACGAAGATTCCGGATTCACAATTGGTACTGACCAAACTATGATGCAGAGGACTGGAGAGATTCCGGTGACTTGGAAAGAGAAATATGGTAGAGAGGCAATATTGACTTTGACCGACCACTGGGGACATCAGATGAGTTTCAGTTTCAAGCCAAGGATAGATTTCTTCAACGGAAAATGGAGAATACATCAAAAGTATAACGGGAAAAGTAGCATCACAACGTGGCACGACTTACCTAAAGATCCCCCGAGTCGAAAGATAACAATCTCGTCTGCCCAGAAATATTATATTATTGACAACGAAAAAGGCTGGGACAAATACGAAATATTCTTTATAAACACCGATGACAATCAAGGATTTGCCTGGGATTATAAATGCTACTATATAGATTGTAAGGTGTATGAAAGTAATAATGGCTGGGACTATAAACCCGCAGTCCTCAATAAGTTTACGCTACGTCCCGGGAAGAATATTGCTCCAGCGCCCCAAAAACCTTTTAAACTCCGATTCTACGATTCCCAAGACAAGACTTGTAATATAGAGATTCATTTTAATTACGAATATTAAATCATATTCAATAACCAACAAAAAACAAAATTATGGAAAAAATCATCAAACTTTCGACATTCGCCGCACACGGTCTGTTGACACTTTCAGTTGCAGTTTTAGGCATTGCCTGCTCTTCCTGCACGGTTGAACCGACTGCACTCACAGAGGAGAACCTTCCTGTGAAATCTATAATCTGCGGACACGTGAGGTATTCCTACACGAAAGACCAAGGTGGTGCCGTAACAGAAGCAGGAAAGCCGGGACTTACCGTCAACATCGCATACGGCATTCCTGATGCAACTACCGGTAAGGTTGAAAGCTATGCTCTCAGAACAGTCACCACCGTGCAGCATGGATATTTCGAGTATGCTCTCGGATGTCCGGTGGGCAAAGCTCTCACAGTGAAGGTTTCAGCCAGCGGATACGTCGATGATGCCAAAGGGACACCTACGACCGGAAGCAGCACACAGAAATCTAAAGCATACTTATATGCTGAAGTTGAAAAGAGCGTCACCGGTGGACAGGCTGCCTATTTTGCGATTGATATGACACCGGCTGCGTATGTTGGCGCCCCAGGCTTGAAACAGTAAGACTCTGTTTTCCTTTCACTACATTTCCGCCATCTGGCGGCAAAACCAACAAAAACAGACTTATATGAAGAATTTACTTAAAGTATCACTCCTCACGACGTTTTTCCTCGCAACGGCTTCGACTGTTGCGCTCGCCCAGGAGTATCAGACAGTCCCTGAAGGACAGCGTATGACCTGCTACCACGTCTATTCGAAGGGCGATGCGCAAAAATTCAGTCCGAAGCGCGGAGACTGGTCGGTCGGTGTCACATTCAACCCGGCCACCCTCGGCTACAAACTCAAGATGCAGCCTAAGAACGGCGAGTATGCCGGTGCGTTCATCGCCGACAACGCCACTGCGAAAAAACAGATGTTCATACTTTCGCAGGACCCGCTTGCAGCAGTTCGCGTGCGCTACTATTTCAACGAGAGCTGGGCGCTCCGTATGACACTTGGTCTGAACGGAAGCCACGTCGACTACAAGGAATATGTTCAGGACGACCTTGCAAAGGCGATTGATCCAGACTCCGAGAACAAGGTGGTGGACGACGTCATCTCCAATCTCAACAGCGGTAGCCTTGCAATCGGTGCGCAATATATGGCAGGCAAGGGTTCGCTGAAATTCATCACCGGATTCGGACTCGTCTATGCAATCGCCGGCGGCGGACTCAATTTCAACTACGGCAACCAAATCACCGACCTCAACAGGGTGCCGTCGTCGATGCCGATGACGATGCCTCCTGCTCCGGGTGCGAAAGACCCGACGCTCAACGACTTCCAGTCCACTCTCGGCATCGCCTACGGACGTCCTCTCAAGAGGTATAATGTGGGTTATGTCCAGGGTCTTGGAATCACAGCCGACATGGGTGTGGAGTGGTTTATGACCGGAAGGCTTTCACTCACTGCCACAATGACTTTCACTCCGGTGATGGCCATCTGGCAGCCTAAGACCTATGCAATCTACGAAGGTTTCTCTTCCCGCACCGGAAAGGTGGAGCACTACAACTCTCTCGTGAGCCCGGGCAGCCACGCCTGGCTCTATGGTACGGAGAACATCGGATGCAACTTGTCTCTTAACTATTACTTCTGATAAATATGAATCATATCAAATCAATTCTTGTCGCGTCAGCGTTCGCGCTCGTGGCAATGCCTGCGTCAGCCCAGTTGAACAGATTGATTAACAAGGCAAAGGACGCGGTGGAAAAAAATGAAAGAACCACAACTATGACACAAAACCAGACCGCAGCCGCTTCCCCTCAGGCGACGGGAAAGAGCTATTATGTCAGCCCTGCCGGCTCGAACCGCAATGATGCGCTGACTCCACAGACCGCAGTGAAGGACCTCCAGAAGGCGATTGACCTCGCAGAAGAAGGTTCGGTAATCAACATCGCGGAGGGCAACTACCTCGGCAAGCTCGACCAGGGCTTTGTTGAAGTGAAGAAGTATCTATCGCTCGTAGGAGGCTGGAACAGCGATTTCTCCGAGCGTAACCCTGTGAAGTACATCACATCCATCCGTCCGGGCGCACAGCAGGTCGGAACAAGCGGCAGCCACGCCAGCCTTGAGGTTTATGTACGCGGAAAACGCGGCTCTACAGTCCTCATCGACGGTATCGCATTCGACAAGGGACAGTACAACAGCTATTGCAGCTATGCTCCGGACGACGCCCGCACAGGTTCTCCTGAGGGCTGCGAGACAGGACGTCTTCTGATTGAGGGCGAGAATCCTCCTGTTCCGAAGGTGGGCGGCGCTCCAATCGGCAAACCTCTCCTCAGGGGCGATGTCGAGGGAAATGTCATCATCCGCAACTGTACTTTCGTGAACGGCTACCATTTTGCAATCGAGATGGGTTGCGTTGCCGGACATTTCGATGTGTATAACAATGTTTTCGTTGCAAACAGAATGTCTGCCTGCGAAATCCGCGGTATGGCTCCTGACCAGAACCTCTGCTCTTTGGATTTCCACGACAACACAGTCCTTTTCACCTGGTGCCGTACAAAGGTTCAGGAGAGTATGGGAGTGGGCTTCCGCTTTATGACGGGCCTGAAGACCGTGAACGTGCGCAACAATGTCTTCGGATGCTCTAACCTCGGAGCTGTCGAGCGCACATTTGTGGACGGAAACGCTTCCAAGGAGGCTGCGCGTGAGACTAATGTGACAGACAACCTCTTCTTTATGAACAGGAACAATATGACAGCCGGCGCTGCCGATCTCGTTCTTCCGTCAGGCGGTGGAAAATGGCTTTTCCTCGCTGCGGCTCAGTTCGAGGATGCAGAGCAGCTCAAGGAGTATGAGGGCAACCGTGAAATGGACGCGAACGAGAAGTTCATCGGAGCCATGGTAGTATTTCATCGAGTGTGTCCGGAGCCTGTCCCTCGGACTCTTTAGATAT
>UQYV01000066.1 GCA_900545245.1 uncultured Bacteroidales bacterium | reverse complement strand
ACCCTCGCCACAAGGGCTCAAAAGTGGTGTTTCGCACTTGCGAAACTTGAGTACAATAATTAAAATATGGACTTTTTCTTCATCCAACTTTAAAGTCTGCCTGACTCCTCGAAGCTGCCTACATTGCGGCGCGGGGCGACAGTCTTTCCGAAACTGTAGGTGAAACCAAGGGATATGCCGCGGTTGGAGGTGAGGTCTATCATCTTCATCGTCTCCACATCGCCGTCCCATAGGCTCAAGTTCTGGTTCATCGACTTGAAGATGTCATTAACCCGAAGCGTGAGGTTGGCGCGGCCGTCGAGGAACGACTTGCTGATGGAGGCGTTGAGCGACCACATTCCAGCGACAGTGAAATAGCCGGCGGTCACTGGGGTCATGCCCCAACCATCAATGCTGAACTTAAACTCCTTCGGGAGATAGAAAGTCGTCGAGGCGTAGCCGTTGAACGATTGCGAGGACTTGCTGTAGTCGTTGAAGGCCAAAAGGTTGGGATTCGGATAGGCCCTGAAATGCGTGAACATATAGTTGGCATTCAAAGTGACAGTCCACCATTTCGTGATGTTCTGCTCTGAAAGGGCAAGGGCAAGATAGGCCATCTGCTGCACTCCGGCGTTGCTGAAACGGTACTCCAAAGTGCCGAGAGACTTGTCGTAGTTCGGAACCTGATGCTCTGCGTAGTTCTTCTGATGGCTGTAGCCGGCCGTGAGGGTCAGATTGCTGAAGAACACGGTGGAAAGCGTCAGATTGTGGGAGTAGCTCGGCTTGAGCTCCGGGTCGCCAACTGACCAGGTGGTCGGGTTTATATAGCGGCGGAACGGATTGAGCTGCCAGTACTTAGGACGGTTCAGACGGTAAGAGTAGTTCAGCGACAGGATGGCTTTCTGCGACGGAGTCCAGTTCAGAAACACATTCGGGAAAATGTCGAAATAGTTCTTGCCGCTGCGCCTGTTCTCCGATTTCCAGTCGCCGCGCGGAACGGTATATTCACCGCGAAGACCGACCTGCGCGTTCCATTTTTCAGAGAATGCCTTGGAAAGGTTCGCATAGAGGGCATATATCTGCTCCGAGTAGGTGAAGTCGTTGCGTGCCGAGAGTTCTCCGACCTGTTCCTCCGGAGTCGGCGGGGTCCATTTGTAGGTGGAGTAGCGGTTGTCGGTTATGGACACGGCGGCCTTAGCGCCAGCTTCCACTCGTCCGGTGTTGCTCCAGAGGTTCTGCGCGAAATCGACTTTCAGCGACCAGATGTTTGCACGCCGGAAAGTGGAGTCGTTCAGACCGTTGCCATGGAACGGATCGGCAAGTCCTGCAGCAAGGCTGGCGTCGCGCTCGGCCTGAGCCGCAGGGGAAAGGGCCGTGTAGAGATTGCGCTGGAGGTTCGAGGCGTCGCTGCGGGTGTGGTTGTAATCCGCGTTGACGGTCAGTTCCTGCGAGAGGGACTCATCAAATGTGTGCGTGTAGTTGATGTTGGCTGAGTATTGCCGTGTTCCGGTGGTCTCAGAAGCGCGGCTCGCCATTGAAGAATATGGCTCAGCGTCATCGAACTTCCGGAAATCGTCAATCATCGCGGTGTTAGGGGCATTGTTGCCGCTTCTGTTCAGATTGACCTTGGCTATGGCTCCGAGAACGTCGCTTTCTGAAATGCGGACATCTTCCGAAAGCATTATCTGATGACCCGCCCAGCGGCCTTTCGATTCGTTGACGGTTCTCAGCAGTGACCCGTAGGAGTCTCCGTAGCGCTTGTCCTCGGTGACGTCGCTGTAGTAGGGATAGATGTAGCCGTTGTAGCTGAGGTTCGTGTTCGTGACGTCACCCTTGTAGCCGAGCCGCACGCTACCGTCACCCGTTCCGTGTACCTTCGGCTCCCACTTCAGCTGCCCGTTTCCGCTGACCGAGCCGTTGAAGCCGTGCAGGAGTCCGCGCTTTGTCTTGATGTTGATGATTCCGCCGGCACCCTCCGCGTCGTATTTCGAGGAAGGGGACGAGATTACCTCTATCTTGTCGATTGCCACCCCGGACGAGCCTTTGAGATAGGCCTGAAGTTCCTTTCCGGACATATTTGACGGCCTGTCGTCGAGCCACACGGCAACGGACTTGCCGTTGAGCTGGATGTTGCCGTCCTTGTCGAAGGTCACGCCCGGAGCGGCGCGAAGCACATCGGTAGCATTCCCGGTCTTCGCAGCGGCAAGCTCCGAGACATTCATCACTATCTTGTCGAAGCGGTGCTCAAGCAGCGGGCGTTTGCCAACGACCTTCGCGCTCCGAAGCATCTGAGTGTCCGGCACAAGGCTCACAGTCGGGATTTCCCCTATGGTCACTCCATCCAACGACACCGAAGCATCCTTGTAACCAACGAGCGAGAACTCGACGCGGCAGCCAGCAGCCGACGACGCAGTCAGCACATAGACACCCGTCGAGTCCGTAGTCGCCGCCGCAACGAGAGCCGCTGAGCTGTCCCGCAGTGCCACGGTCACAAACTCAAGACCGCGCCCGCTCTCCGAATCAGTGACTCGCCCGGTGAGCCTTCTGTCATCAGAATCATGATGCGGCGCTGCATAAAGCAGCGCCGACACCATCATCAACAAGATTGTGACAAATCTCAATCTCATAAACTTCCCTTACAAAATACAGCTATTGTCACCGTATCCCATATTTTGCAAGTATCTTGCAAATTGGCTTAGCGACAGACTTTGCCCAGAGCTGATAACCGTAATCGCCCGGATGGGTGCCATCGACCGAAGTCTCGTGGTCTGGAGCCGTCGCATTTGTCGTTTCCACATAATAGACGTTCTTGTACATCGAGCAAGCCAGACGCATCATGTTCTCCGCCATCTCCATCTTGGCCGCTTCGTTGCGGTCAGTGGCAGCGTCGTAGTTGCGCCTCTCGCGGTAGATGGTCTTCTGGAAAATGAGCGGAGTGTCAGGGTGCTTTTCCTGAATGATTTCGATAAACTTGAAGAGACGCTCCTTAATCATTGCCGGAGACGGATTGGAAAAGGCGTCAAAAACGTATGCGTCGACATCAGCATCGGCGAGAGCTCGTGCGAAATAGTCCTGAAGTTTGCTGTTTCCCGAGCAGCCGAGGCTGAGGAACTGAAGTCCGGTCATCCTCGAAAGTTGTGCAGGATAGGCCATTCCCGGACGCGAGGTGCTGATTCCGTGCGTGTAGCTCGAACCGAAGATTGCAATCCTGTGGCGGAACGGATTCTCGGCCGGTTGTATGTCATACCCGTCTTCAACACCAATCTTGAGAGCGTCCACCGAGCTCACAAGAGGAAGATAGAGCAGACACTCCAGCATTCCCTTTTCATTGTTGTTCAGAATCAGCTTGTTCTCACCGCTTCTTCCGGCAGTTGTGGAGCCTGCCCATTTCCATTCCTTTCCATCCTTCACATAAAGGTCAAAGCCCTTCTGCGAAATCGCGCCTGTCGTCCCCAATCCGGAGATGCGTCCATAAGTCGGGCACACGGAAATCTTTGGAGAGTTAGTCCGGAACGCTACGGAAACACCTGAACTCATCGTCACCTGATGACGTTCGCTGCTTGTGAATCCGTCATGATAGACGAGTGTGTCGAGGCGGTGATAGGGCACCGGAGTGTCCGGAAAAAGTTTTCCGACAAGAGTGAGTTCACTTGCCTCCGTAAATTTCCATTTGTCCTGCGCTGATATGTTCAGTGAAAGGACGAGGCTCATAGCGAGCGCTGAGATGAGAAGAATTCTCTTTTTCATATTTTTTAGCATTAGGAAACCTTCAAAAAATAACCTGCATCATTTTTTTCATGTTTCTTGGTTAACATATCTATATATTGTCGCCAGATTCATTTGCGCAGCGTCTCCACGGCATACGAGGACAGTCCGGTCACGGCCATCATGAGCGACTGCGATTCGTGTGATATGGTGGCGAATATGATTCCGAGCTCGAAAGGAAGGTTGTAGACAGTACTCAGCGCAAGGGCGACGATGTAGTGGAACGCTCCGAACCCACCGGGAACCGGAACCACCCAACCGAGACTTCCTGCGAGCATCAGAAAAAGTGCGTCCGTTCCGGAAAGGTCGTCAAGAAGAGGAACGGCACGTAGGGACATGTAACTCATCAGGAAATACATCAGCCAGATAAGCGCTGTGTACAGCAGAAACTTCCACCAACCTTTCATCCTGAAGCAGCTCACGATGCCGTCCAAAAGTCCTCGGCAGAACTTCCACAATTTCCCTGCAAAGGCGCTGCGGGAGCGGTAACGTATAATAAGATAGATGACCGCGGCCATAATGATAACCACCGCGACAACAATCCACCAAAGGCTGAAATTCAGTCGCTGCGAAAGCGGAATCCACATCCTGTCCACGAAAAATGTCCCGAACTCGTTCCATTTGACCATAAGGAAAACAAAGAGTATCAGCAGCATCACGATCATATCGAGGCTTCGCTCGGTAACGACCGTTCCGAGAACCTTGTCATAGCTGGCCTTCCCGTCCTTCGAGTCTTTGGATATGACGCCGCAACGGACAAACTCCCCGATGCGAGGGAATACGAAATTGGCGAGATAGCCGATGTTCACCGCATTGAAAGTGGTAACATGCCCCGTATGTCCGTCCACCGGAAGCAAGATTTCACGCCATCGCTCGCTCCTGAACCAATTGGAGAGCACGCCGGCGAGAATGCTCGCCGCCACCCACCACCACCGGCAGCCGGAAAGGCTCACGACAAATTCCGTCCAGTTCACTCCCCTGAAACAGAAATACATGAGCAGGGCGGCCACTCCAAGTGACAGCACATATTTTATCACATTTTTCAGTTTTCGGGACATATCTGCGTCTTTAAACTTCCCCCTTCCGCAGCACATCGTCAATCTCACGGATGAGGATAAGGATGCAAAGTTACCGAATTTTTCGCTATCTTTGCAGATTGTTCGTTTGAAATATTCGGAAAATCAGAGAAATATGAAATCTATCCTCGGCATAGGAAATGCCCTCACTGACATCCTCGCGGTCCTTCCCGACGACTCGTTCCTCAACGAATACCACATTCCGCGTGGAAGCATGCAGCACGTAGATAAAGAAACAGGAGACCGTATCCTCCAGAAACTCAAACCGTTGGGAGTTCAGTATGTAGCCGGAGGCTCGGCAGCGAACACGATTACAGGCACGGCAATCTTCGGAATGCGTTCGGCTTTCATCGGCAAAATCGGCGACGACGACCTCGGACATTTGTTCAAGAGCGACCAGGAGCAGTACGGCATCAAGTCCATCCTGCTCAAAGGAAAGAACCCTTCGGGAAGGGCAATGGTCCTGATTACAGCTCCGAATGCCGAGAGGACCTTTGCGGACTATATGGGAGCAGCGCTGGAACTTGTGCCGGAGGATTTGAAGCCGGAATATTTCAAAGGCTACGACTATTTTCACATCGAGGGCTACCTCGTTCAAAATCAGGCGCTTATACGCAAGGCCGTGGAGATGGCCAAGGACGCGGGGTGCATAATCTCGATTGACATGGCATCATACAATGTGGTGGAGTCGAACGAGGCTTTCCTGCACGACATCGTGGAAAACTATGTCGACATCGTGTTCGCAAACGAGACCGAAGCGAAGGCGTTTACGAAAAAGGAGCCCAGAGAGGCTCTCGACGAAATTGCAGCACATGGAAAGACGGCAATCGTGAAAATCGGAAAGAACGGCTCGATGGTCAAGAAAGGCAACGAATACCACTACATAGAGGCATGGCCCGCCGATCCGATTGACGCAACCGGCGCCGGAGACACCTACGCGGCAGGATTCCTCTACGCGCACTCTCTTGGAATGCCGCTCAAGGTCTGCGGAGAGATAGGGTCAATCATCGCGGCAAAGGTCGTGGAGGTCATCGGTACCAAGATTGACATCCCACGCTGGAAGGCGGCGAAAAAGGAAATCAAGGCACTCATCTCCGAGACTCGCTCGGCCCTGAAGATACAATAAGGAAGCAACTATGGGATTCATCACAAACCTTGCGGTCAAGCACCAGCTGAAAAAGCACGGCTACACCGGGGAGCACGGCTTAGTCCCGTTATCCGAGGTGAAGAGGGCTGTTATTCTCTATGATGTAGAGGATGTGGAATTCGATGAATGCCAGAAGATTACAGAAGATTTCTTCGCGGCGGCGGGAATTGAGTTAAAGCCGTTCTTTCTGGACATGAGCAGGCACGAAAAGGACGAGATCATCGTAACCGGGGTGAGGACCACTATTCTGAAAAAGAACCTCGCGCTCTGCGGAACACTTCCACAGGAAATCATCGGTGAACTTAAGGCGGATACGGCAGGACTTTTCATCTGCCTCGTTGACAACTGCTGTCCGGCCGTGCGCTGCTTTTCCGGCATTGTGCCGGCGAAGTTCTGCATAGGCAGACGCGACTACGAAAGCTCCCCATTCGGGATGACTTTCACGACACCCGAGCAGATCGACAGCATTCAGATGAACTTCCACGACAGCGTGAAGTGCTTGAAAAGCATTCTGGAGTATCTGCCAATGGTTGTCAAATGATAATTGCGAAATTTGAGTAAAAGATGAAATTCAATTTGAAGAAATATGCCCTCGTGGCACTCAAGGGCGTCGGAATGGGTGCAGCGGACGTAATTCCGGGCGTAAGCGGAGGTACAATCGCCTTCATGACAGGAATCTACGAGGAACTTGTCGGCTCCATACACAACTTCGACAAGACGGCCTTCAAGCTGTTTTTCACTGGAAAATTCCGCGAGTTCTGGAAGCACATAAATGGGCCGTTCCTCGTATCTGTACTCGTCGGCATACTTGTCAGCATCTTCTCGTTGGCGAAACTGATGACCTGGCTTCTTGAGAACCACCCGATTCAGACATGGGCGTTCTTCTTCGGGCTCATCGTCGCATCGTCGGTCTTCATCCTGCGCGGAGTTTCCCTCTGGAAGTTCAAGGATGTCGTCCTCACGGTCTTCGGAGTCGGTCTCGGAGCCGTAATCTGCACACTCACTCCGACCGAGACGCCTGACGGACTGTGGTTTGTGTTTCTATGCGGAGCCATCGCCATCTGCGCGATGATTCTTCCGGGAATCTCCGGCAGTTTCATTCTCCTGATCCTCGGGAAGTACGACTATGTGCTCGGGGCAGTGGCCGGACTGACATCGTTCGGACGCGCAGAAGAGGTTACGGCCGGACTCTCCACAGGACCGATGAGCTGGGGGCATTGCCTGCTGATCATCTGCGTGTTCGCTGTCGGGGCAGCAATCGGCATAGTGACCTTTTCCAAGTTCCTTCACTGGCTGCTCGCCCGTTGGAACCGTGAGACCACGCTTGTCCTTGCCGGATTCATCATAGGTTCACTCGTAAAAGTATGGCCATGGCACGGAGCCAACGACTTCCCCACCCTCCCCGGACTCGCCGCAGCGGACGGCACGGTGACATTCCCGGTCGCTGATGCCCACATCGCCGGAGCGATACTCTTCGCCGCACTCGGTCTTGCACTCGTCTTCGGTATTGAGTTCGCCGGAAAGGCCGTTGCCAAGAGAAGAGACTAAAGGCAGGCCGTCGCAACTGCTTTTTGCAGCGGCTTTTGCAGAAATAATATTGCGATTTCTGAAAAATTGCCTACCTTTGCACTCCCTTATGGCAGTCTTGCCAATAAAGAGGAGGATTGGTCCGGTAGCTCAGTTGGATAGAGCAACAGCCTTCTAAGCTGTGGGTCTTGGGTTCGAATCCCAACCGGATCACAAGCATAGAGA
Source organism: uncultured Bacteroidales bacterium (assembly GCA_900545245.1). GTDB lineage: Bacteria > Bacteroidota > Bacteroidia > Bacteroidales > UBA932 > Cryptobacteroides. Next base: position 625 of record UQYV01000066.1, on the reverse strand, counting down.
AAGCTCGCTGTCGGAGACAGCGGGCTTTTGTGTTTAAAAAAGCCGTCGGGAATTCCAAATTCCCGTAAGGCCTTTTTTAACACAAAAGCCAAGCCGGCAAAGCCGGCGCAAGCTTTCGCCCCCAACGCTTGTAAGATTGCCCGTGGCAGGGTAAGGGAACCGCGACCAAAGGGAGCGAATCCCAACCGAGCACGATTTAAGCAACGCAATCCATTATTTATGCATAATTCCCGAAATCATCAAAATTTTAGCACTTTTCGGGAATTATAATTTATCGAAACAAATCGTCCAGCATCACTTCAAACTGATAGTCATCCACATACATATTCTTCTTCACTCCGTATGTTGTTATCATTGTGGTATGAACCGCTTTACGAGTCCGTGTTTCGCGACCAAAGGACAACCGAACGAATACCTTTCTAAAACATATTGATTTTTCGATATTTATGTCTAACTTTGCAGCTATTACATAAAACATGTAACATAATATATGTAACACAAATTATGGAAAAGTTGAAGAACCCATTCGTAATCTACGGATATAAGGGAGCAGAGTATTTCTGCGACAGGAAAGAAGAGACAGAAAGGCTCGTGACGGCATTGGAAAATGAAAGGAATGTCGTGC
>UQYV01000065.1 GCA_900545245.1 uncultured Bacteroidales bacterium | reverse complement strand
GGGACGTGCAACCGGAGAACATTCCTTCGTAGCAAGACTCCGCCAATGTCGTCGCGGGAAGTTCCGGAGACGATACGAGGGACGTGCAACCGGAGAACATTCCTTCGTAGCAAGACTCCGCCAATGTCGTCGCGGGAAGTTCCGGAGACGATACGAGGGACGTGCAACCGGAGAACATTCCTTCGTAGCAAGACTCCGCCAATGTCGTCGCGGGAAGTTCCGGAGACGATACGAGGGACGTGCAACCGGAGAACATTCCTTCGTAGCAAGACTCCGCCAATGTCGTCGCAGGAAGGTCAGGAGACGACACGAGGGACGTGCAACCGGAGAACATTCCTTCGTAGCAACGCTCCGATAATATAGTCGCAGGAAGGTCAGGAGCACGAATTAATGCCTTGCAGTCTTTGAAGGACATGCAATACTGAACGGTTGTAACATCTTTCCGGTAATCGGTCAGTTTCATTACACTTCCGTGACATGAAATCTGGTCTCCAGACATTTCCACATGTCCTCCAGCATTAATACCTCTAAGCAAAACTTGAGGTTGCCGCTTTGTCATTTTTATAACATAATCTATAACATAATCTGATACATTCCTCCATGTTACTCCATCATATGAGCATTGAAGAGTTGCGGATGACGTGTTGAAAGACAGCGAACTCTCACCGGCCGAAACGAAGGTCAGGTATGGACTGTAGGTAAAATTGACCGGCGTTTCAATGTCCGGCAGGCGGCTGAACACAGACCTGTCTATAGTCGAAGACGGCAGAGCTATAGGAGAACTTTCCTTCCCCTCCGTCGTTATATACTTTATCGTCACGCCTTTGGAGAATGTGATTGGCGGAATCACTGCATAATAGCTTGCGCCTTTAGCAAAAGTCTCTCCAAATGGGGAGATTACCCTCAAATCTGGGCTGCCTGATATCGACTCGACTTTCCCATTCCAAATCTTCAGTGTGCCAGACATTGGCCCACCATCATTGTTTGATATCACAACCTCACGGATATCATCACAATCGACACTAAACTTTATCCCACCGCAGACATTTCTGAATGTCATCTTGTTTGTATTTCCGGGCGAAGACGCTACGCTTATGAACAAGTCATCGCCAAATGACCCAGCCTTGGCAACTTGAGTGGACGGTAGATGTACTGTTAAATAGCCGTTTTTACATGACCCCGCTGCGTCATAAGGATAGACGGCATAATATGTTTCGTCCGTGAACTCGTAAGCAAGTTTGACATCGCCTTCAAACTCAGTACTGGATGAACTCACTTCATTCCGCGACACAAATTTGTATCGCTTGTAGTTCTTTATATCGTTAGTAGCGCCCGAATAAACAAATACAGCGATAGCATCTCCTTTTTTCCACACGACAGAAGTTCCGTCCTGAATTTCAGTTTTCGTAGACTGTATATCCTCCCTGTCTGCATAGATGATGAATCGACCTGTATCGAGGTATGAACCTGTATTATCGCAGGAAGACAATGTCAAGAACGCTGCTGCGACAACAATAAATGTTTTATTTTTCATAGACATAATTACCATTCTTTTTCTCCTATTCCCTCGTGGCTTCCCTCTCCAATATTTTCAACGACCACTTGACAACTCGCTTTATGACGGCCGTCTTCAGTGGTTACAGTAATGGTAGTGCGCCCAAGCTTGCGAGCATACAGTCTACCATTGTCAACCGAGACTATAGTTGCATCGGAACTTGACCACCACACGTTCTTGTTTGTTGCGTTGGATGGAGACACCGTTGCCGTGAGTGTAGCTCTCTCCCACGGCTCCAGCGCAAGGGTTTCCCTATTGAGGCTCACGCTTTTCACTCTGATTTCCTTCGATTTGACAACCACCTGACAACTCGCAGTCAGACCGCCGTCTTCAGTGGTAACCTTAATAGTGGAACTTCCTGCCTTGAGAGCTGTCACTTTTCCATTCACGACCGAAGCCACAGACGCATCGGAGCTCGACCAACGCACGTTTTTGTTCGTCGCATTGGACGGGGATACAACTGCCGTGAGTGTTGTGCTCTCGCCCTCCGTCAAAGTAATGGAACTCTTATTGAGGCTAACGCTCTGCACATTGACAATCTTGGGCTTGACACTCACCTGACATATCGCGGTCTTGCCGCCATCTTCAGCAGTAACAGTGATTACAGCAGAACCGGCTTTGAGGGCAGTGACCCTACCGTTGCTGACTGTCGCGACTGATTCATCCGAACTATGCCAGCTGACATTCTTGTTCGTCGCGTTGGACGGGGACACCGTCACCACGAGCGTCACACTCTCACCGGCGATTATAGCGACAGAACTCTTATTGAGGCTAACGCTCTCCACGTTGACAACCTTGGATTTAACAGTCACCCGGCAACTTGCCGTCCTGCCGCCGTCTTCTGTAGTAACTGTAACAATGGTGCTTCCGGCCTTGAGTGCCGTCACTTTGCCGTTCACGACCGAAGCCACTGTCGCATCTGAGCTGGACCAGCGCACGTTTCTGTCAGTAGCATTGGACGGGAACACAACTGCCGTGAGCGTTGTGCTCTCACCCTCTGTCAGAGTAAGTTCAGTCCTGTCAAGGCTCACACTCTCCACATTGACAATCTTTGGATTCACACTCACCTGACAATTCGCCGTCTTTCCGCCGTCCTCCGTCGTTACCGTAATGGTAGCGCTTCCAACCTTGAGTGCAGTCACTTTGCCACCCTCCACCGAAGCCACAGCCGCGTTGGAACTCACCCAGCGCACGTTCTTGTTCGTCGCGTTGGACGGGGACACAACTGCCGTGAGTGTCGCGATCTCGCCCTCCGTCAGCGTAAGTTCTGTCTTGGACAGACTCACATTCTCCACGTTGACAACATTGGACTTGACTGTCACCTGGCAGCTCGCCGTCAAGCCGCCGTCCTCCGTGGTAACGGTGACAGTAGTGCTTCCAGGCTTGAATGCCATAACCCGTCCGTTCACGGCCGAGGCTACCGTTTCATCGGAGTTCGACCACCGCACAGTCCTGTTCGTCGCATTGGACGGGGACACCATCGCCGTGAGAACCTCGCTCTTGCCCACCGTCAGCGTGAGATCTTTTTTGTCAAGCCGAACGCTCTCCACGCTGACGACTTTGGACTTTACGGTCACCCGGCAACTTGCTGTCCGGCCGCCGTCTTGTGTAGTAACTGTAACAGTGGCGCTTCCGACCTTGAGTGCAGTCACCTTTCCGTCCATGGCCGAAACCACCGATGTATTGGTGCTCGTCCAGCGCACGTTTTTGTCAGTAGCATTGGACGGGAACACCGTCGCCGTGAGTGTCGCGCTCTCACCGACCATCAGCGCAAGGTCTTTTCTGTCCAGGTTCACGCTCTCCACACGGACAGCCTTGGAGTTGACAGTCACCTGACAGTTCGCAGTAAGCCCGCCATCCTCCGTACTCACTACGATTACCGCTTTTCCTGCCCTATGTGCCGTCACCTTGCCATCGGCGACCGAGGCCACCATCTCATCGGAACTTGACCAACGCAGATTTCTGTTCGTCGCATTAGAAGGCGATATGGTTGCAATGAGGGTCATGCAGTCGCCTTCGGTCATTGTAAGAGTTTTAGGATCGAGGACAACATCCGTCACACTTATTGCGCTGGATACCTTTATGCAGGAAACTGCAAGCGTTACTAAAATGAATAAAGTGAACTTGATCCTTTTCATTGTATATTGAGTTCTGAAACCGGAAACATTTTATCCGGCAAAGTAAAACCAAATCCAACTGTCAATCAAGTTCATTTAGGTTCATTTATAGGTCAGGTGAAAATGTCAAACTTCGATAGGAACGCTACTCAGTCCCGCATCATGTCGAGAACTTTCGAGACAGCGAACAGCGGAACGTCCGTCACATTGTCGCCTTTGAAATACGGGAGCAGTGAGGTTCTGAACACGAACGGTGTCTTGTAGCGTCCTGTGAAAACCTTAAGGGACTTGGCCTTTACCGCGACTTCCGCCTTGGCTTCCAGCGGTGCGATTTTCCCGCAGGACTGGATGACGAAGTCGACCTCCGCCTGTCCGGAATCCGGAGCCCAGTAGTGGAGTTCAACTTTATCATCATCCGTATTCCTGCATATAAGCTCTTGAAGGACATATTGTTCTGTCAACGCCCCTTTATACTGTCCATAGAAGTCCGAACCTTCAAGGAGCGTCCTCCGGTCAAGAGAGCACATTGCCCCGAGAAGACCGACATCCAGGAGGAAAAGTTTAAAGGAGTCCGTATCCTCAAATCCGGCGAGCGGAACCTCTGCTTTCGACACACGGGTATGCTTATACACAAGTCCTGCCTTGACAAGCCACCCGATAGCAGTCTCGTAATCCTTTGCCCGCGCGCCGGATTTTACGGCAGCATAGACGAATTTTTTGTTTTCTTTCGACAAGTGTGCCGGAATGCTGTTCCAGACAAGGTTGATTCTCGGAAGCACGTCGGTCGGGGCATGTTTCGAGAAATCATTTTCATAAGAACTGATGAGTTCGCGCTGCACCCGGCGCACTTTGGCGAAATTCCCTCCGGTGGAGACAAATTTTTCTACGGCCTCCGGCATTCCACCGACATAGTAATAGGTGCGCAGAGAGTCTTCGAGTTTGCCCGAAAGCACATTGACAAGCTGCCAGTCGCGCGACTTCATCACCTCGTACAGGTTCTCCTTTCCAGTTGCCAAAAGAAACTCGTCAAAAGTCATCGGAAAGACATTGATATAGGACACCTTGCCGACAGGAAACGAATCTCCGGAGTGTTCCACCAACCCCAGCAGAGAACCTGCTGCCACGACATGGAGTCCCTTGACATCGTCATTGAAATATTTCAGCGCAAGGAGACCCCGCGGAGCCCATTGTATCTCATCCAGGAAAAGCAGCGTTTTTCCGGGTTCTACCTTTTTTCCTGTGAAAGCCATTATCGCAAGGAAAATCCGCTCGAAATCAAAGTCCAGTTCGAACAGCGAACGCAGCGATGGCTGCTTTTCGAAGTTCAATTCGATGAAAGTCTCAAACTCATTGGCTCCAAGTTCACGGGCGAGCCATGTCTTGCCGACCTGACGCGCTCCTTCGACGACAAGAGGCTTCCGTTCACAGTCAGGAGTATTCTTCCAATCAAGCAGTTGCGTATAAACAAACCTTCTCATATTCCATTAAATTTATGCAAAAATAACACTTTTTTCGTCGAAAAAAGTATTATTTCAACATAAATCTTGACGAATATCAGTTCCAGCCAGAAACTTCGCCGCCTATGTCGATTTTGACTTTGGAGGGGTCGCTGGTGAGGGTGACGTTGAGATGGTGCTCCACTCCGGACTTAAAGTCCATGCGGCCTTCGAGGAGGTAGGAAACGCTGTCGGGCACCACTCCGTGAATCTTCACCCGGATGTCCTCCGGGAAGTCGCCCTCGAAGTCCTCGCCCTTGACGAGATTGACGACAAGACGGCTCATCCTGTGTGAGAATTTCAGAGAGACGGTCTGCGGATAGCACAGTCGCCGCCCGTTGGAATCCGCCCACGTGGCCGGCAAACTGGACCAGGTCTACAGCCGTCAATTCTGCATTGGAATACAGGACCAATCCACCAGCGCAATCCGGCTCTCGTAAAACGACGGGATTCAATGGAACGATATCCATCTGAGGGAGGTCGTAGCTGATGAGTTTGTGTCTTTGGGACAGCGTATCAATGATGGGCCGGGCGATGCGCAGTGTACGAAAATCTGACTTACGCACACAAGCGTTAATGACTACGAGGGTTTTCATTTACGTTAACTGATTTTGGTGATAGTGAATTTGCCGTCGGCGTTGACGAGCGCTTCGTACAGATGTAAGCGCAGGATGCGGGTGGTAGATGGAGAAACACTGACAGAGTCATCGATGCGCCGGCCCAACAAAGCAAGGATGCGGGATGCGTCCGCCGAAGAGCTAGAAGCAAGTCCCGGGCTGCTGCCTGGCTTGACTGCCGCAGAGTTGCTTGTGGCTGCGAGTAGCAGGGCGGAGTGCTTTTGCGGGAGGCTGAATTTAAGGTCGGTGAAAAGGTCGCTGAGTTTTTTACGACCCTTGGAGCCAAGCGGGCGGAGCCAGTCACCGTTTTTCCAGTGGCGGACGCAGAGAGGGAAAGGAACTTTGTCGGCATCGAAAATAGTGACTCCCTGCAGCTGACGAAGTTCGAAATGCTCGGGACGATTGAAAAGCTCGACAGACAAAAAACGGCCTTCGATTTCGTATTCACCCGGGGCCTCGATTAGGAATTCATCAACTTGAGACAACATCCCCACTACCCCTCCCGGGCTCAGAGAGTTAGCCCCGGAAGAAGTGCACGACCGGATTGCGCCACCGAAATCACTGCCGGAGACAATTGTTCCTGCGCCCTGTAGAGCGTCAGCTTGGGGATTTCGAGGGAAACTGCGGTGACGGGCATTGTCCGAATCAAGCGGATCTAAAATGAAGGATGAACTCGTCGTAGTGAGTTTGTGTGTCGGGCTATAGAAGGTTTTGCCGCTCAGGGTGCGACCGGAGTCCAGCAAGTCTTCGATTTGGGCGATAACGGCGCTATTGAAGGAATACTGCTCCAGAAAAAGATAGAGAAGATATCTCCAACCTTCTGATTTATTGAAAGTTATACTCGTAAGTTCAGCAGTATTGAGATTGGAAAAATTGCTCCGGACGATTGATTGTGCCTCCGAAAAATGCCGCATATCGCGATTGAGAACCTTCACTGCCGAAGGATTCAGACGCTCAAGAAGCGGGATTATCTCGTTCCGGATGAGATTGCGTTTGTATTCCGTGTCTTTGTTCGTGCGGTCTTCACGCCATGAGAGCCCATGCTTATGGGCATATCCCTCAATCTGATCGCGCGTCATTCCGAGCAGAGGACGCCAGATTTTCAAAGTTTCCGGGAAATCCGCCTTCGGACACCCGAGGGCAGCGACAAGTTCCGCTCCGGCCTCCACATCCTGTACAGACACTGTCTGCATTCCACAGATCCCGCGCAGTCCCGTTCCGCGCACAAGGTTCAGAATCAGGGTTTCGGCATTGTCGTTAGCATTGTGTGCAATCGCCACCGCTTCATATCCATATTCCCCGCACAACCGTGCAAACCATCCGTAGCGCAGCTCCCTCGCAGCCATTTCAATGCTCGCCTTGCGCGACCGCGCATATCCAACGGTATCTAAATCAATATGATGAAACTTCACCCCTTTCGTCTCACACCAGTTGCGTACGAATTCTGCATCAGCATCGCTTTCCTCCCCCCGAAGATGAAAATTACAATGCGCCACGGCAAATTCGACACTCCCCTGCCGATGAAGCATATCGGCAAGCGTCATCGAATCCACTCCCCCACTCACGCCCACAATCACCTGTGGATAAGGACAAACTATTTTTTCTGCAAAACCCATATATCCCGCCTACTAAGTAATCGTTAAAAAACAAAAGATGCTATCATGCGAAGATAACATCTTTCAATAAATTATTCAAATTATCGCAGCGCAACGCCGCAGATCGCCCACGCTAAGATTCAAAATTCAAATAAGAGGATGAGATGCAAGGCGCGCAAGAAATTTGAACCGCAGCAACCTTTCGGTTGTGAGGATTCAAATTATCGCAGCGCAACGAAGCAGATCGCCTCTTATTTGGATTTTGAGGCGATGGTATATGTAAATCCAAACGATATAGACTCAGCAAACTGGAGTCCGCGCTTCACCATAACCGTCTGACCGGACTCATCCTTGACCTCAACGCCATTCTCAGTCTTAGGCTTGAAGACATTGGTGTCATAGATCATATTGGTAGTGACAGTGAGAGCAAAGTATTTGGCGAGTTTCCAGTCGAACTTATTGTCCCAGTTGAAACGGACGTTCGGATTGTACTTGCCGTTGTCTTTCTTGCTCAGATAGTCGGTGAAAAGGACTATCTGTGAGGTGTACTTGAAATTGTCGTTAACGTTGACCTTGAAGTCCATCTTGAGCTGGGCACCGAACTGGAAGAGGGCCGGACGGTATGCTGTGCCCGACTTGTAGGCTTCGTCGTACCGTTTTTTGGTGTCATAAGCGACCTTGTCCTCCGCGCTAAGAGCATTGTAATCAGCATCTTCAAGAGCAGTTGGGAACTTAGTCTTCAACGCTGCGTAATCATCCTTTGTGTTCTCGTATTCCTTCGTAAGCTTCATACCGTAAGCCTTGCGGAACTGGCTGTCAGTCACCACGGTGAAACCTCCGGTGAGAGGTGCGAAACTCACTGAAACCCAATTTGCCGGAGTCCAGTCAAGACCAAGTGCCAATGTCGTGTAGGCCGGAGAAAGGAAACCGGATTTCGGGACACGGGCATCCTTCCACAGGCTTTTCTGGTCCTTACGGGAAAGTTCGTCAAGTTTTGGAAGTGTTCCGGATGCATCCTTATATCTTTCCGGAACCACAGGTGTCTTATAGTCGTAACCGTTGGCAAACTGGCTCTTGAAGTCGAAGTTCGCGGAAGCATAGAGCTGCTCGTGAATCCTATGACCCCATTTACTTTCGAGATAGATTCGGTCGTTACTCTTTTGGAAAAGAGGTTTGGAGGAAGAATAGAGAATGCCGAACTCCAATTGGAGACGGTTGTTCCAGAACATCTTGTCTTTCTTCCAGTTCGCATTGCCATCGGCATATCCCTTCAGCGTAAAGGTGTTGTCTCCACCGGCGGCCCAGTTGGAGAGGCTCGTCTGGCCCACATTTATCTGAGTCGTGAGCGAATTTGTCCAATAGTTAGGCTTCTTCGGAGTCGCTTTCTGCACGGGGGCCGACGCGAACGCCTCAGCAGCTTCCTGCGCAGCCTTCTGCACATCATCCTGAGCAGAAGCCGCAATCGCAGTACACGCCATCATCACGATGGCTGCAAAAGTCTTCTTTTTCATAACCAATACTCTATTACTAATTCAAGTTTCGCAAGTATTCAAACTTATTGCGAATATTAAACTTATCTCTTTTATCGAACTCTCAAATCCCACGCACTTTTTTCTGTCCACGTTACCCCTCTCCTAAATCCCCTCCCTCGGGGAGGGGACTTA
>UQYV01000064.1 GCA_900545245.1 uncultured Bacteroidales bacterium | reverse complement strand
CCATTACAGCGCTCTGGAGCCTTTATATCTTAAAATCAAAGTGTCAAAGACAGGATTTTTTGTGAAACAACAAATATTTTTCACAAAAAAAATTATACTTTTTACTCCCAAACACTGACACTATGGCCATTCGGACGCAAGTTTACCGGCATCACAGCTTCAACGTCGGCTGCTCACGGTCAAGTTTGAACACTTCCATGTCGTGAATTTTCCCCTCGTCGATGTGGAAACGGAGAGCAGTGCGGACGATGTGAAAGCCCTGAAGACCGGCCGCCCCAGGGTTAAGCACCATCATATTGAAGTGTTTGTCATAGACGACTTTGAGAATATGTGAGTGACCGCAGACGAAGATGTCCGGCTGATAGCGCATAAGTAGGGCATAGGCATTGCGGTCATATTTGCCGGGATAGCCGCCGATGTGGGTCATCAGCACTTTCATACCCTCGCATTCCCAAAAACGATGGACGGGATAGTCGTAGCGCAGGTCATAGTTGTCACAGTTCCCGCAGACTCCGACCAGCGGCTTGAAAGCCGCAATCTCCGCCGCCGTCTCGAATCCGCCACCGAAATCCCCGGCATGCCAGATTTCATCCACCGGCGAGAGAAATTCCCTGAAAGGGGCGTCAAACACCCCGTGTGTATCTGAAATAAGTCCTATAAACATAATAATAAACTAAAACAATGAGCCGAAAAGGCGGGCGATGGGTTCCATGATCTTGCTGATGCGGGAACGGTGCTCCCATTTATCGTCGGTAATCAGTTCGCTATCCTTCAGATCTTCGAGGAAATATCCCTTGAGTTCGATGCTTGTTTCCGGGTCATAGATGTAGGCCTGCACCTCAAAGTCCGTATCGAAGCTGCGGTAGTCGAGGTTCGCCGAACCTATGGAACAGAGTTCGTCATCGATGACAAAGAATTTCGAGTGATTGAATCCCTTTTTATAGAGATAGACCGACACTCCCGAATCGAGAAGCGTGTCAATGTTGGAATAGCCTGCCCAGGCGACCACCATGTTGTCTCCGCGCACCGGGATGAGAATCCGCACGTCCACGCCGCTCATAGCCGCAACCTTCAGTGCTGTCACAATAGGCTGATTAGGAAGGAGATACGGCGTAGAGATGTAGATGTAGCGTTTGGCGTTTCCGATGGCGGCAAAATAGGCCTGCATGATGGCAGCATGAGGAGAATCCGGTCCGGAGGTCGCAATCTGAATCGGGAGGGTCGCCTCTATGTGCGGAGCCGGGAAATATTTCATGTCGTAAAGCAGCTCACCATTGGTCACGAATGACCAGTCGTTGATGAAGACGGCATTGAGCATCGTGACTGAGCCACCCTCAAGGCGAATCTGCGTATCTCGCCACACGCCTCGTTTAGTCCCGTGGAGGTAGCGGTCAGCGATGTTCATACCACCAGTATAGCCGACCTCACCGTCAATCACGACAATCTTGCGGTGGTTGCGGTAGTTGAACTTGTTGGCGAAATGCGGCAGCCAGACCGGCATATAACTGTAGGCCTCGATTCCGGCCGTACGCATGCGCTCCACATCACGGATCTTCAGAGCACGGCTGCCCACGCTGTCAAATATCACTCGAACTTCCACTCCTGCTGACACACGTTCGGAAAGTATGTCGAAGAGCTGTTCAAAGAGTTCCCCGCTCTCGATGCCGAAAATCTCGATGTGTATGAACTTGCCCGCATTCTTGAGATCCCCGAACATCATAGGGAAGCACTCGCAGCCGTTGTTCAGAATCCGAAGCCGGTTCCCAAGGGTGAGCGCGGCCTCTCCATTGTTCAGCAGAAGTGTGACGAAATTGCGGTGGACAAGTTCCGAGTAGGCAGGCTTGCATATTTCCTTCAGCTGCTCCGAGCAAATTGACTTGAGGCGTCTTGACACGGTGTCGTCATCGTACCTGAACTGCCGGCTCTTGCGCCAGCTGCGGCCGAAAAGCATATATGCGACAATTCCGCCCACAGGAATGACGAGAATGACAAGTATCCATGCAAGCGTTTCCGCCGGATCACGCCGTTCCTTGAGCAGGACATAGAAAATCGCTATGACCAACAGCACGTATATTATGCTCAAAGCTGTTCCCATACCATTCTTCAGTTACAATATCTATATATCACAGCATCAGCGAATTATACACAATCTCCACGCACAGCAAAGCGGCCGTTTCGGTGCGTAGACGGGACGGGCCGAGGTGAACAGGGACATAGCCATGCTCTAATGCCAGGTCCAACTCGTCTGACGAAAAATCACCTTCAGGACCAACGAGGACAATGATTTCGGGAATGTGGGAACCAGCTTTCAGACCTTCGCGCACCGCACCATCCTCGTATGCCTCCGGTCTGACTGATGCAAAAGACGGAAAATTCGCGCCGAGCCATTGTTCAATAACCTCTTTCATGGACTTGCGGGGATGGTCTGCATCTTCGAAGCAGCAGGCAATCAGCTTGAGCGAATCAGCGGAGCCTGAGCCTTGTAGGATAAAATCTTTAACACTGACAGTTTCGGCGATTGCCGGGATTGAGCCCTTGAGCGACTGCTTGGCGGCCGAAAGAACTATCTTTTCAAGTCTCTGCGTCTTGACGATGCGGCGTTCAGAGTGCTCACCAATCACAGGAGCAATCGAATCCACCCCTATCTCAGTAGCCTTCTCTGCAAACCACTCGCAGCGGTCGATGTTCTTTGTAGGACACACGGCCATGGTCAGACGATACGGGTGTGCGTTCCAATATTCAATGCTGGAGATAATCTCGGCCTCAACCGCCTTGGGACGATCGTTGACTATGCGGCAGCGCATCAGCGTACCCTTGCCGTCTATAACGCTGAGTTCATCTCCGTCCCTATGCCTAAGAACCCGGACACAATGACCGGATTCCTCCTCATCAAGACGGACAATGCCGCCATTTATGTCACTTGAATAAAAAAGTTCCATATTGATTTTGACACTTGCCGGAGCCGCGTTATTTCCTTATTATCTCAATCGAGGCGTCAAGCCCCACCTTTATGATTGACGAGGCCTGCCCTGTCGCCCCGCCTTCGAGCGAGCGGTCAACCACATAGTCAACCCCGTCAAGCACAGGCCGGGTGATTTCCGAGAAGTTCTTCGGAGTAGGCTCACCCGAAATGTTTGCGGATGTGGACACAAGCGGACGTCCAAGAGCGGCGACAAGGTCACGACAGAAATTCATCATCGGGATGCGTATTCCCACCGAGTCATCATCTGCCACGACATTATGCGCAAGAAGATGCCTGTCCGCAGGCTGTCCGGCCTCGCCGTGGAGCGCACCCGGATAAATGATGGTCATCGGTCTGTCGTTGACCTCAATCAGTTGCACAGCCATCTCCGGAATCTCCCGGACATATCGGCAAATCATATCCACGTCAGAGGCAAGCAGCACAAGAGACTTGCTGTCAGAGCGGTGCTTCAGCGCATAAATCTTCGCCACGGCCTCAGGATTCGTTGCATCACACCCGAGTCCCCACACGGTGTCTGTAGGATAGAGTACAATTTCTCCTTTGCGAAGAACTTCAAGCGTCCTTCGCAATTCTTCCTTATAATCAGTCATTTCCTTCATATTAATAATACTTTCTGTTGCCTCACACTTTATATATCCATCATCCTAAGACATCAAATACCATTTTCGTCCATATCATTGACCTGCAAGAAGGTCTGTGACAACTGGATAGTGATCCGAGAGCTTTACCCGGTCTGTGATGTGGGAGGCCGCGTGCCACTCTTGGGGAATGAAGACATAGTCTATACGGAGCATCGGCCAGAATGCGGAGTAGCTTGCGCCAAACCCACACCCTGCCTCGACGAACGTGTCCTTCAGGTCGTGGCTTATACGATGGTAGGTGTAAGACATCGGATTGTCGTTAAAATCCCCGCACACGAGCGCCTCAATAGGGCTCTCCTCAATATGCGCGAGCACATCATTGACCTGCTTGGGACGGCGGATGATGGACCTGCGGTATTTGTTCTCCGTTTTCTGCAGGATCTCGCGATCACCGGTCACGGACTTCCAGATGTTCGACATCGATATGGCATAACTCTCGAAGTGGCAGTTATATATCCTAAACTTACGTCCACATAAGCTATAGTCCGAATACAAGGCGAGATTGCTGCTATCCTCGAAGAGTACCTTTCCCTTCCCCACTGCAGGAAGGCGGCTGAGGGTCATGTTCCCGCAGTAGGTGCCGCGTCCCTTAAGCAGATAGTATTCAATATGGTATCCTGGCATACGTGAACTGACAAAGGACTTGAGCTGCGATGGGTTTTCGGTAACATATTCCTGAAGGCAGATGATGTCGGCATTCTGACGGCGCAAGTAGGCAAAAATGGAGTCGGCGCATGCCTCGCGGGATGCATAGCGGTCTTTGCGGTAGGAAAACCGGTCGACATTCCAAGTCAGAAGCCTTACGGAAGCTGAAGGGCTGGCGGAAACCTCATTTTGTCCAGCGGCCTCGGAATTGCCGAAGCGGATGTAGCGGCCGGCAAAAAGCAGAGACGGGAGAACGGCGAGCAGCGGAATTATGAGAAGACGCGAACGCCGGACAGCCGCCCAGATCAGCAGAACAATGTTCAGAATCGCTATCGGGAAGAAGAGCAGACCGAAAATGGAGAAAAACCAGACCTTAGCGGGATTGGCTATCGTGGAAATGTAGGAGAGCATGAGCAACCCGGCCGCAACAAGCATCAGCACTCCTGCCGAAATGCCCACGAATAGGTTCCTTTGTCGTCTATTGCCCTTCTTTTTCATGATTTTCCCACGGTTTCCTATGGCTCAGTTGTCATAATAGGTGTACATCTTGTTGCCCTTCTTCCACCAGAGGATGAGTATCAGGCCGAAGAGCATGCCTCCAAGATGAGCGAAGTGGGCGATGCCGCCCCCGACACCAGTTACTCCAGTCAAGAGTTCAATAACGGCAAAAATAAGAACGAACCATTTGGCTTTCAACGTTATCGGGGGGAAGAGAAGAGTCATCCTCGAATCCGGGAAAAGCATCGCGTAACCAAGAAGCAGGCCGTAAATTGCGCCTGACGCGCCAACGGTCGGGGTCATACAGAGAGTCTGAATGGAGCGGTTCGCAGCAATGGCGTCGGCTGCGGCCCCGGTGTTCACGATGTGCTCCCAATGCAGACACTGTATCCATTCAACACCTGTGTGCAGGGCCGCCGCCCCGAGACCAGTCACGAAATAGAACAGGAGGTATTTCTTCGGTCCCCAGACCCTTTCGAGCACGCTGCCGAACATGTAGAGGGTGAACATGTTGAAAAACACGTGCCAGAAGCTTCCGTGCATGAACATGTGCGTGACAAACTGCCACCAGTGGAAATACGGAGACTTCGGATAGAAAAGAGCGAACTTCTCGTACATGAAGTCAGGACTAAGCTCCGAAATTATCCAGATCAGGAAGTTAATGATAATTATGTTTCTTGTCACCGGAGGGATAGCGCTGAGGAATCCCCTTCCGCTGTTGTTTTCGAATCTGAACTGCATTCTGTCTTTTGTTTATGCCGGGAGGCTCCCCATGTCCGCGAACTGAGAGCGCAGCCGGTTCGATTAAAACTTTCTGTCAAGCTCGTCCGCAGGAATTATCACCATAGTTTTCCTGCCCGCCGCCGTGAACTCCGGGTTGGTGCTGGCCATCAGTGCATCGACAAGGCGCTGTGCCTCGTCAGCGTTCCTCACCCCATCGTAGCCGGAAGCCCCGAGCACCGCAAGCTTGCCCGCCATGTCCGAGCGCACAAGTTCGGAAATGATCGAGTGGTTGTCTTGAAGCAGAAGAAGCAAATCCCCTACCATAGTTTCCACACGTCCCTCCTCCGAGGAATATCCTGCCGGAATGGCGTTCACGACCACGGAATCTGACCCGAACGGGGCGATGTCGAAGCCAAAGCCCTTCAACACCTCCGAGTTAGCCTCAATAACCGGCACATTCTCAACACCTATGCGCACTGACACCGGAAATAGAAGAGTCTGCGAAAAATGGTCCGCATCTTCATCGCGACGGCCGCTGATAAAACGGTCGTAGAGAATCCTCTCCATGGCGCGTCGGGCATTCACGACAAGCAGCCCCGACTTCGAGTTGGTGACTATGTATTTGTCTTGAACGGTTATGAAACTGCGGGTTATGCCGAAATGGTCCTCGAAGAGCTTGCCATAGTCGTCGCGTCTGTCAACGTATGAGGCGGTGTCGTAACCATTCACGCGTCCGGCACCACTCTCCTGCTCGGGATGTGAACCGGTGAAAATGTCAGGCTGGTTCTGGAAACCGTCGTTTTCGAAAGGGTTGTAGCCGCTCTCCGGCATTGCAGGCTCGGAGACCGGACGGTATTCGTCAAAATTGCGCCCGACGGCAGGAAGCTCAGGAACCGAGCCGAGTTCAAAGTCTATTGACGCTGTTCCGAACGAGTTCTTGCCGAGAGTCTCCCGCACGCAGGCATAAAGGGTCTGGAACACGAGCGAGTCGTCCTCGAACTTGATTTCAGCCTTCTGCGGATGGACATTGACATCGACTTCGTGAGGATTCACTTCAAGGTAGATGAAATAGGTCGGTGTCGTCCCCTCGGCAATCATTCCCTCATATCCTTTCATCACAGCCTTGTGGAGATAGGGACTGCGGAAATATCTTCCGTTGACGAAGAACAGCTGGTTACCCAACCCCTTACGGGCCTTGTCCGGCCGCCCGATGAACCCGGAAACGCGCATTATGGAGGTCTCGGCGCTGATGTCGGTAATTTCCGAGGCGACTCCTGCGCCTACAATGTCCTGTATCCTGAACTTCAGAGAACTGGCAGGCTTCAAGACATAAATTTCGCGGTTGTTGTGGATGAGCGTGAAACTGATGTCAGGGCGGGTGTAGGCCACATGCTGAAATTCGGAAACTATGTGCTTGAGTTCTACGCTCTCGGATTTGAGGAACTTGCGTCGCGCCGGAACATTGTAGAAGAGGTTGCGCACGGAGAAGTTAGAGCCTACAGGGGTGACCGTCTCAATCGTTGAAAGATGTTGGGAATCAGCGAAGTCTACCTGACAGCCGATTTCATCCCCGGCACGTCTGGTCTTGAGCGTAACTTCTGCCACGGCGGCGATTGACGCCAAAGCCTCCCCCCGGAATCCGAAGGTGTGGATGTCCATCAAATCCTCAGCCGAGGAAATCTTGGAGGTCGCATGACGCTCGAACGCAAGTACCGCTTGATCCGGAGACATTCCGCACCCGTTGTCGATGACCTGAATCAGGGTGCGCCCCGCGTCCTTTATGATGACGCTGACTTGGGTCGCTCCGGCGTCGACGGAGTTCTCCATGAGTTCCTTCACAACGGACGCCGGCCGCTGGACGACCTCGCCCGCGGCAATCATATTCGCTATATTACTCGGCAGTATTCTTATATCCATATCACGCGAACAACAACGAATAGTATTTGGCAATCAGATAGATAACTACAAAAGCAAGGATGAGTGTAACCATCCCTATGATTCGCTGAGCCTTACTCGAACCGCGCGTCTTCGAATAATTCCCGTTCCTAAGACTTCCCTTTATATAAGCCCCGGGAACATAGTTTTTCTCCCGCGACCCGTCAACCGCCCCGAATTTCTGCTTTAAGGCGTCCTTCTCTTCGTCATAGTAGCGCGGTCTATAATTAAAGACCCGATGCTCCTGAGTTCCGAAGAATCCGAAATTGAATATCCCCATAATCCCGTCTTTTATTGATTGATACCCCACATTCACATCGAATGAAATGACATATCCTGCAAATTTACACATTTTTCATTATTTTTGCACGCGATAGACGGGTCATTGCCGTGAAAGGACGTTAGATTGCGAAACTTGAATATTGGAACATGAATATGGAAGACATACGAATAGGTCAGGGATATGACGTGCACGCGATTGCCGAGGGAATCCCGATGTGGCTCGGAGGAGTGAAAATTGACGGGCCGACAGGGTTTGTGGCACATTCAGACGGTGATGTGGCAATCCACGCGCTGTGCGATGCGATGCTCGGTGCCCTCGCCCTCGGAGACATCGGAAAACATTTTCCTGACAATTCGGACGAGTTCAAGGACATCGACAGCAAAATTCTCCTCGCCCGAGTGAACGGACTCATCAAGGACCGGGGATACAGGCTCGGAAATGCGGACATCACCATCGCCCTTCAAGCTCCGAAGCTCGCCGGATACATTCTTAAAATGCGCGAGACACTCGCTGACGTTCTCGGCTGCGACACCGACCGAATCTCAGTCAAGGCCACGACAACTGAAAAGCTTGGCTTTGTAGGGCGCAAGGAAGGTTGCGAAGTTTGGGCGACAGTGTTGCTGCAGAGCGAATAAGGATATTTCGTCCGAATCAGATTTTCGTGCCGGACGAATCCGAAAAGAGGCGAAACCGACTGGTTCCGCCTCTTACTTTCTGAACAACGAAGAAGAAGACTATTTCTTCTTGTTTGCGTATCTCTGGTAGAACTTGTCCACACGTCCTGCCGTGTCGACGAGTTTCATCTTGCCGGTGTAGAACGGGTGAGATGTGTTTGAAATCTCGACCTTCACTACAGGGTAT
Source organism: uncultured Bacteroidales bacterium (assembly GCA_900545245.1). Taxonomy (GTDB): domain Bacteria; phylum Bacteroidota; class Bacteroidia; order Bacteroidales; family UBA932; genus Cryptobacteroides. The sequence continues at coordinate 520 of UQYV01000064.1, read as the reverse complement.
TCAACTCCTTCAATTTCAATTGTTTCGCGAGTGTTCGCGCAGGATCTTGTGATGAAGACCTGATCGTTTGACATATCCTTGAAAGCTACAAGACGGTAGGTTTCGGGATGAATTCCTTTTTTCATTTTATCTTAAATTTAATTAATTGCCACCATTCGTCATAGGTCACAAGACCATCACGCCCGATTTGGGAGCGCAAATGTACACAATATTTCCTTTTCCGCAAAAGAAAAGCCAAAGAAAATCTGTTTTCTTTGACAATTAATCGTGATTTCGTTGAGATAAGAGGAACCCCCGACTGGTTTTCTTGATTTCTATCTTACTCATAATCAACTACTTAATTTTTCAAAAAATCCGATTTTGGGGCATTTTTGTCCCGTTTTTGTCCCGGTACAAGAGGGTTTAATTCTCGGACAGACAGGGCCTTACAGAGATGTAACATAAATGTTTTTGCACAAAAAAGGCGGACGCGTCCCTAAAACCCCGGGGCTTGTCCGCCTTGTTTTGAGCCGTCTCCAGA
>UQYV01000063.1 GCA_900545245.1 uncultured Bacteroidales bacterium | reverse complement strand
AGAGCCAAGCTTGCTTGGGCTATGCCGAACGTAGAAAAGGGCGATGAAATCGAAAGATAGACCTAAAAGAATGAGAAAGATGATGCAGGTTATTTTTTGAAGGTTTCTAAAGACTTTTGGATATGGACATAGACAAGTTATATAATATATTCACCACCTGCGGGGGCAAGGTTGCGACCGACAGTCGAAAAATCAGTGGGGGAGAGCTTTTTTTTGCACTAAAGGGAGAGAATTTTGACGGCAACGAGTATGCTCTCAAGGCACTTGAAGCAGGTGCTGCCTATGCTGTCGTTGACAGTAACTCTCCGGTTTCGGCTGCGGCCGCGGACGATCCTCGTCTCATCCCTGTTCCGGATGCTATTCTGGCGCTCCGAGCACTTGCCCGCTACCACCGCGACCGGTTTGCCATTCCCGTTCTGGGCCTTACAGGAACGAACGGCAAGACAACGACTAAGGAACTCATCAAAGCCGTACTGTCCGCAAGATTTCGCACCCATGCGACCTGCGGCAATCTCAACAACAACATCGGTGTTCCTCTTACCATCTTGGGAATGCCGGCCGATACGGAAATCGCCGTTATCGAAATGGGTGCGAGCCATCCCGGTGACATAAAGGAACTTGTAGATATCGCGGCTCCTGATTTCGGACTCATCACAAATGTCGGCAAGGGACACCTTCTGGGGTTCGGGTCGTTTGAGGGCGTGAAAGCCACGAAAGGAGAAATGTACGACTTCATCGCAGAAAATGGCGGGGGAGCTGGAACTGTCTTCATAAATCAGGACAATCCGCTGCTGGTTGAGATGGCAACTTCACGGGGCTTCGTGACTATGCCGGAGGACTGCGCCTTTGACAGGGCGGCTTTTCTCGGGCGTGATTGTCGGAAAAGCGCTTCCAAAAAGCTGCGTGCTGTCCCATACGGGCTTCATTTTTCCGGAGCCCGCGTCTTGGAGTCCGATGCCGCACATCCCTATCTCCGTCTCCTTCTTGCCGACGGACGGGAGGTGGACACGCACCTTGTTGGCTCCTATAATGCCGACAATGTTCTCGCGGCTCTCTGTATTGGACGTTTCTTCGGTGTTCCTGAAACGGAAGCCATCGCAGCGGTCGCGTCATACGTGCCTTCAAACAACCGTTCACAGATGCAGCGCACGAGTCGTAACATTCTCATTGTCGATGCCTACAATGCCAATCCGTCGAGCATGAAGGCGGCGCTGGACAATTTCTCCGGTTTTGACGCGGCGAGGAAAATCGTCCTGCTTGGAGATATGCTGGAACTTGGAGATGAGTCAGTGGCGGAACATGCAAAGGTTCTTCATTCTGTCGCGGACTATGGCTTTGAAGGCTATTTTGTAGGAGAGGAGTTCTGCAAGGCCGGAGCGGAGCGTTGTTTTCGCACGTCGGACGAACTTGCTGCCTACATTGCCTCTCATGAGGCCGAGTTCTCTTCCGCAGCAATACTCATAAAGGGGTCGCGCGGCACGAGGATGGAAAAGGTAGTTCCGATCCTGTAGGGCAAAACTGCAGAGTTCTTTATGCTATTCCTGGTCGGATGGACTCGCGGATTGCCTTTATGTACTTGACCGTCATTATCGCCGCGAGGGCCAGAAGGCTTCCTGTGATGAGGCCGGAGAATGCTCCGACAGTGATGTCTCCGAGAAAGTGTTTACCACAATAGACTCGGCTGATGCTGACTGCCGTTGCCCAAAGAAAGATCACGCTTCCGTATATCCCGAGAAATATTTTTCTGTTCCGGCTGCTTTCTCGCCCCATCGCCCCTTTGCGGCTTCTTATGAAGGACAAGCAGAGCATCGAGCATATCGCGAAGGAGAACACGTTTGCGGCATGTCCTGAATAGAATCCGTATCCACCTCCGCCTTCAAGCACCCTGACTCCATGCGCCGTCATCCACGGATCTACGCATGGTCTCAACCTCGCTGCGGTGTGCTTGACAATGTTTGCAAGCTGGTCTGCGCAGACAACGTTCAGCACGAGAGCGAGCGTGACTATAAGCCCGGCCTTCCAGCCCATACGGTAGATGACAATCCCGAGCACGGCAATGTAGAGCGGAATCCACACCTTTACATGTGAGAACACAGGCATCACGGCATCCGTGAATACTCCGCCGCTGGTGTTGATTGCGAGTGTCGCTTCCTTGTCCAGCATCTCAAGCTGTTCGAGCATCGTAGTAAGGTGTTGTATCATAATTATCTTTGTTTTCTTATGTAAGCAGTTCGTGGAGGGGATGCATAAAAGGATGGAGCGCCCCTCCGTTATTTATGTAAGCTTTCCCACAGGAGATCCTTCAGTCGCTGTATCCCCTCTCCGCTGAATGAGGAAATGAACACGTGCGGCACTCCTTCCGGCAGCATCGGCTCAATCTCGGCCTCAAGATGCTCGTCAAGCATATCCGATTTTGTCACGGCAAGTACGCGGCTCTTCACAAGCAGTTCCGGATTGTATTCCCGCAGCTCATCGAGAAGTATCTCATAGCTTTTCTTTATGTCCTCCTCTTCGGCCGAAACCATGAACAGCAACACGGAGTTCCTCTCAATATGCCGGAGGAACCTGATTCCCAGCCCCTTGCCATCGTGCGCCCCCTCTATGATTCCAGGAATGTCGGCCATAACGAACGACTGGTCGTCATAGTAGCGCACCACTCCGACGCTCGGCTCCAATGTCGTGAACGCATAGTTGGCGATTTTCGGCTTTGCCGCCGACACTGTCGAAAGCAGCGTGGATTTACCGGCATTAGGGAAGCCTACAAGTCCAACATCAGCAAGCAGCTTCAACTCAAGGATATACCAGCCCTCGGAACCTAGTTCCCCCGGTTGAGCATACCTTGGTGTCTGATTTGTCGGACTCTTGAAGTTGGCGTTGCCCAATCCTCCGCGCCCGCCTTTGACGAGCACGTATTCCTCTCCCGGCTCCACCATCTCGTGCAGAACCTCGTCCGTCTCCGCGTCCTTAGCCACAGTCCCGAGCGGCACGTCCAGATAGACGTCCTTTCCAGCCTTGCCGTTGCAAAGTGCCCCGCTTCCGGCCTCTCCGTGCTCTGCGCGTATATGTTTCTGATACTTAAGATGAATCAATGTCCAGAACTGAGGATTTGCCCGCAGAATGACATTCCCTCCGCGTCCTCCGTCTCCTCCGTCCGGCCCTCCTTTAGGAACATATTTCTCCCTCCTCAAATGCATCGACCCCGCGCCCCCGTTTCCCGAAGCGCAGAAAATCTTGACGTAATCTATAAAATTGCTATCTGCCATACTTTATTGTAAATCAATGTATAAAGTGGTCTTTGATGGTTGTTGGATTGGTAGAAGTAACAAGCGAGTAACAAAAATTTCGTGTAATTTTGCTAAAAACCGCATCCAAAAATGTGTAAGTTAAATGTAACTTGCAAATTGCCTTCAAAGAACTTATAAACTGTGAGTATATAATGGGTTGCAACCGTATGCTATCCCAATCTGCAAAGATAGTGAATCTTTTCGACCTTTAATGGTTTGGCGGCTATTTTTGTCCGTCTGCTGTGTCTGCTATTCTCTCTCCCTCATACCCATCATCATACAGCACCACCCCTCTGTGAGAAATATGCACAAACGTGTTGTAAAGAATCATCTGGTCAAAAGGCAATTTCCTCTGCAGTACGAGTTCTGCTAGTTCGTGAGGACTGTCAGAAGCGATGTCCGCTGCCTGGCCTTTGGTGTGCTGGGAGTTCTTCGCTCCTTTGAGAACTTTGTTCAGGGGCGGACACCTGTAGCCGGAGTTGATGTGCAATGGCTTGCCGAAGGCTGAGCGTAGCGGCTGAAGAACCGTCACGACAAGGGAGCGGATCTGGGATGCGATGCTTTCGTCCGGGATGCTGTTGTCTATGGCGAGTTCTTCTGCCTTGCCGCTGCGCTGGAATTCCTCCCAGCTGAAGTTTTCGGTGATTTGTCCTTCGTATCTCATTGCTCAATCTCCTCATTGATTTCAGAGCCGTAAGGCGGCTCTCGGTCTATGCATTTTAGCTTCTTGCAGCGAAGGAGAGTGAGCACTGCAACACGGTGTTCATAGGTTGTCTGATTTGAGGGTGTTCTGGTAAAAAGAAATCCCCGCCAGCCGTATGGCGACGGGGATAACCGAGAGAAGGGTACAAGCCTACAGGCTGATCTGTCCGAGCATCTCTCCGGACTTCTCTCCGGTCTTCGTGTTGACGAAGAAGTAGCGGAGAAAGACCTTCGGAGCTGCGGTCACTCCTTTGGCGGAGCCTGACATCTCCTCAAAGGCGATTGATGGAATGTACTTCATAGCTTGAAGATTTTAGGTGTGAAACAATAAAAAATATGATAACTTTTGCTATTGTCATTTTGAAAAGCGAGTAGTGAGTTTGAACAGTTTCCAGAAGCCGAATCCGAGCAGGATTACGAATGCCCATTTCCCGAACTCAAGGAAGAACTTGCTTGACCCCGACAACGGTTTTGCGACTTCAACGGTCTCCTTGATAATCTTGTCCACATAGACGAGAGAGTCGCGGTAAACTACTTTTGTTTCGACCGATACGGGCTCTTTGACAGGCTTTGTGGCAAGGGAGTGGACCAGAACTCCATCATTGACAATGGCCTCGGATTTGGCATATCTGTTCTCCAGCACGGACATTGTGTCAAGAGTCTTGACTTTCTCCACGAGTACCGGCACTTCAAGATAGACTGTATCCTTCTGGAAGACCGTTTCAGTGCGGACTTCCACTCGGGTGTTCTCTGAGGGTGTGACCTGCCTGGCGGAAGCGCAGGCCACACACAGCAGAGAGGCGAGGATGATGGTGAAGTTTGTGCTTCTGTGGAGTTTGTCTTTCTTGGAACGTAGCAGATGAATCCGCAGTACTGGGATGAATGCCAGGAGTAAGTTGGATTGATGATTTCTACGGTGAACACGTTGTCCCGAATCTTGAAGCGGAACATCTTGGCCCCGACTGACGGAGAGATTGCCTGGTCATCCATAATAATTCCGTCAAAGTCTTCAACCTCTGGCAGGTCCTTGATTCTGAACGAAACCTTTGTCTCTGCGTCAGTCTGCTCGATGCTGGAGAAAGTGATGGCCATAAACACCCAATCATCTGTGAATGTCCAATAGCTCTGGTAGGTGCTGATGCTGCCGACCTTATACAGAAGTGAGATGTAATTCCACTTGAGTACTCCAATGCTGCCCTTGGCATTCCTCGGAACGAATGAGTTGGAGAATACCAGGGTAATTGTCTCATTGTCATCCCAGGCTGTGACCTTCTCAACTGCGATTGTGTTCTTGTCTTTAATCCACGCCTTGATTGCCGTGCCGTTCTTCTCTCCGTTGAGAGTCCCGAACATCAGCATACCGGTGATGACACTCTTCCCGATAGGCAGGTCCGGAACATAGATTTCCAGCTGAGAAACGGCCTGGTAGGCTGCGTTTGATGGGTCGAAGGATACTTCTGAATTGAGTATCAGATAATTCTCTTCAATGAAAGCCTGAAAGCTGATGTCACCGGCTCCGAAGTTATTTCCTGTTGCTGTTATAGTTGTCATAGTCTCTATCTCATTATTGGGTTGGAGCCGAATACTTCACTCTTCTTGTCATATCCACCGGCCCGGTGGGAGAATGACATAGCCTGACGATATTTGCCTGATTTATACTCCTTGCGGAATGAAACCGAGAATATACCCGGCTTGAAATCCGGTCTTGCAGTCGAGCGGCTGAAGACCATAGTGTCACCCTCAAAGAACTCTTCCGGAGTATCTTCCGAATACAGGGTAAAGTATGAGCCAAATCCCTTGATGTCCGTAACGCCTTCAACAACTATCTGGGAAGTACCTCCCGGCATCTCGACATCAGCGGATACAAGGTGTGCCTGCGGGTCTTCGAACATATCATTGAAGAACTGAATACGTGGAGTGAATCCTTCCACCTTTGCCTGCGATTCAGACATACAGATTGCAGTCGTGCGCATCGTTTCTCCGACAAAGCCAGTTGTCGGGTCAAGCCAATACAACTCAATGAATACCTTCTCTCCTATAGTAGGCATATAGCCAATCTTCTCGGTGTAGAGCTCCGTAAGGCCTGCATCGCCCCAGTCATCCTCCATACCCGGAGTGATGACTACGGTCTTACTCCAGCCGCATGTAACTCCGGTTCCTTGACCGGCCGACATCTTGGCTACCAGCTTGTATGTACCGGTAGGATTGGCTATGCCGGTAAGCAGGACTCTGGATGGAGTAACCCAGATTGACTCCCAATCCACTTCGGGAATATCTGACAAATAGGAAGGAGCATCAATTAGCAAATCTTCGCCAGCCATCTGGCTGTTAGTGTTGATGCGTACGAATGCATTATGTGCTGTGAGTTCGGCAGCCTTGCCGAAAGTAGAGATTCCTTTGAGATGCTTGGCCAAAACCTCCCAGGATTGCATTTGGGAATCGGTGAGCTGCTTATATGCCCGGGAGATCTTGGACAAACTATTTCGTGAAGACGCCTGAGCGGGGGTCTTCGTTTTCGGCTGATATGCTTTGTGGTTGAGAAGCGTGCGACCTTTTACGCTTCTTGCGGTCACGTCTCCTGCAGAACCGGAGAACTCGTTGAATGCTATGGACGGTATAACTTTCATGCTACAAAATCTTGCAGCAGCCACCGTTTCCATTGCAAATATACGAAATTATTTAATAACTACAAATCAATGTGTTATAATAATTCATGTAAAGTATGACATTAAGATAAAACAAGGCAGACTATTCCTTATTTTAACAAAAAGAGCCTCCCGATTTGGGAAGCTCATCTTTATTTCCATAATGGTTCGTTCTCCCATCCGGACGGGAAGCCCATTGCCGCAGTGTCAACATTTGGATATCGTGAAATGAGGGCTTTAAAATCACTTACGAAGGAATTGGAATAATCTATTGCATCAAGCCAATACACCATACAAGACAACGTTGCGTATAGTTTGTTAGGCGCTGGCTTTGTTAATATCCAGTCATTGGTGAGTTTTGCTGGAAGTTGAGGCATCACTGGCATAGTCCTGTTCCACACACGCCCGTGATGAGCACAAGTATTCCTTAACGCATTAAGGGCTTTCATCCAGCTTTCCAATATTTCGTGCTGCGGTACTGAGTATTGTCTTGCGATGGTTTTCTTGGTCTTTGTATCGGAAAAATTGAAGTATAGTTTAGTCAGGCAGCCAAACGATGCCAATTCCAATAACTTCCATACAGGAGGATATTCATCTTGGCCATATTTGCTGATGTGTTCTTTTATGAAATCTTCTTTGGAACGTTTCAACTCGCGTTCTAAGGTGGAGAGATTATCGGTGAAATTATGTTTGTCAATAGCCAATTCAGGGCATAGAAACCACATTGCACCGTGATTTAGAGCGAATTTATTGATAATTTTTGCCATGAGGGAAATTTCTATGCGTTGGATTGCAAAGAAAATCAGATGACGCAACTCTGTGTCGAACCTATACAGTTTCACTGCATTGTCGAATGATGCTCCGGGCTTGTAATTGTGCGCCTTGTCAATTTCCATTGGGCGGAGATAAGCCGCAAATCTAAAATAGCTGACGTGTTCCAGAAAGTCTGATGCGAACGACTCATCAGATATCATCAAACCTCTGTTTTTCAACTGAATAATGATGTCAGAGGTGTCAAGTGGCGTGTTTGTATAGACCATATAAAAACAAAAGTTCCGCCCTGGTACGCTGCCTTTCGGCTCGCGTGGCGGATTCTAGCACTGCAAATGTACAACTTTTTTCTTATTCGCCAAAACTTTTTGCTATTGCCGACAATGAATGATACTGCGACCTGTACCCGGTCTTCGTGTCCAGCAGCAGATACCTCAGATGCAGCTGCTTCATCTCCAATGCTAGTGCGTTATCAGGGACTAGAAACTCAATCACGGAACAGTCTCCGGCAGGGATTGACTCCGACAGGCAATTCCTCATCAGCCCGGGGTTGCGACCGCATCCAGGCTCTCCAAGCTGAAACTTGCCCAGCACCCTGTATCTACCCGCATCGTTCGCTCCGCAAAGAGTTAACCTGAAACGCAACTTGAGCAGTCCTCCGTCAGCTGTTGAACAATCCAGATAGTCCAAACTGAATATCGGGAACGGCTCGAACATCACCGGAGCCGGAATATGTTCATTTCCCAGCTGAGCAAAGCCGTGATATGCCGATACGAATAGATTGTAGCCACTGATGCTGTTCTTCTGCCCGAAAGGAGGACGATGTGAAGCAACACCTCTGACCATACTTCTCCAGATCATCTGTGTATCGTGGGGAAGACTCTGCCAGACCTTGATTGCCCTCCTATGCAGTTCTGCCTGCTCCAGCTGTTCTGCAGTCCCTGCAAAATCCGAATACGCCTTGACTCCGCGGGTACAACGGAGTAAGGCTCTAATCTGCACGAACAGAGCCAGTTAACATAATCTAGATTGTGTGCGAAGCGGAAACTTTTTGGGTAGGGGCCCCGAAAGTTACACAATCTCGATAGATTATGTTAACTCGCGGATTCAGAGGTAGTTCCTACGAATTGCACTGTCGTTAGCGGAGTCGATTTCAGTCCCTTTGGGGCGGTGGGGGATAACAGGGTCGAGTCTCAGGACTTTAGGAGGAGGAAATTGCGATCAGGAACGTAGCTGCTTGGAGCATCGCGGAAAGTTGCGTAGTGACCGCAATTTTCGGGGGAATAATGTCCTGAGTCTCGACACCGCTTTTTCTTTAACCGAGCGGAGCGAGCATAGACAGACCGGATGTTTGGCGTTCCGCTGTAGCTTGCGGAGGCGGAATGACAATCTTCCGGTTCCGCACTGCCCATAAGGAAAGTCTGTGGACAGTGCCGATCTTTCGGCAATGGCCACTGTCTTTCCGGGCGTTTCGTTTGTGCGTTGGATAAAGACTCGGAGACTTCCTCCCAGGGAGGCTCGGAGTCTTTCTGTGCGGTGGGGATAAAGTGGAAGTCACGAAGACGCGAGAGGGGCGTAGGGGCTGGAACCAAGGTGGTGGCACGCAGCTTCAGCTGTGGGACACCACCTTGACCGCTTTTCTTTGAGCAAGGAGCGGATGATGGTCTGCTTACTGGTCCGATTGATGGTCTTGAATGCTTGCTTATGATAGCATTTTTGTTCGATGGCATAGTAGTTCTCTCTTGTCGTTTGCACAAAGTTATTTCAGGGCTACGAACTGTATTTTCGTATAGAATGAAGCTTGTGAACTACTTTATCAGAACAGAGTAGATACTTACAAGTAAATTAATTGCTGTTAGAATGATAATCACAATTCCGATGTTACCAAGTTTCTTAGCTGTCTTTTCAACTTTTTCATCAATAATTATGGCCTTGTCACGAACTGCCGATGTTGCAGCATTTAATGTATTACTGCTGTTAAGTATTTGATCTGAAATCTTTTTTGTCGTTTTGCCGAGCTCCGATGACAGTGAAGAAATACCGTCTTTGATTTGAGTCAATAATGTGTCTTGTTCTCCTTGTGTTTTCAGCATTTCAGCCTTCAGGTCATTGATGCTTTCTTTCACCTCAATGATTTTGCCCAAAGTGTTTTTTATGTTCTCATGAAGGGTGTTCAGATTAGCTGCGCAAGATTTCAAATCCTCGATTCTTTCATCGAGTTTTTTTACTTCTTCGTTTGTGTTCTTCTTCAATGAGTCGGTTGCCGTTGTACAATCTTTGGTAAAAGAGTCCTTGATAGCCTCAAGAGCAGATTTAAGGGATTCCAAGTTATTTGAAACTGAAGAATTCAGGTTTGAGATTATCTCATCAGACTTTTCTCGGAGTGAGGCAAATACACTTGCAGTATCATCATTGAGTGCTGTTCGTTGAGACTGCACATCTGCAATAATGCCTGTGATACTTTTAGATATTGCTTCTAAAGTCTTTGTGTAATCGCTAATTTGTTTTTGGACAGCTGAGTATGCTCCAACTGTTTTCTGAACTTGCTCTTTGGCAGATTCAATTTCTTTAAGACTGGCCTCAAGTTTTGCCAGCGATGTCAGTATTTCATTTGCTTCCATATCGTATTATGTCTTTATTTTTATTCTAAGTAATTGTTTTTGAACTTATTGAGCCATTCTGTGTGGAGCTCGACTTCGCAGAGTAAATCCCACTCCTTCATCTGTTCGATTTCCTCAACCGTTGCGGCATTCCTGCCATTGGCATTAAAAGATTCCTTGAACTCACGCATTTTGCGATAGAAATCGTCTTTGTCGTCGCTGCGCTTGAAGAATTCTTTATAACCCCTGATATAACTGTTCTTCAATTCCTCCTGGAGATTTTTGTTCTCACCGACTTTCAGATAGGTAAGACAATATACATTAAGGAAATCAAGAGCAGGATTCAAATCTGTCGTTGCTCGCCTGATAAGTCGTACGGCACCTTGCAGATGCTTGATATTATCCTTAGGCGAACTGGTACCAACAATGTCGTCATCGATGACTCTTATGTATTTGAATAGAATGTCGTAAGATGACTCCTTGCCCTCGTCGGTATCATCCGTCAGAGAAAAGTCGAGCCCATTCTCAGTTTGATATCCTTTACGTGCGAACTTCGAATTGAAATAATAATATCATTGCTGTCCGGTAAAAGTTCCGGACGATTATTATAAAGTTTAACAATTAAA
>UQYV01000062.1 GCA_900545245.1 uncultured Bacteroidales bacterium | reverse complement strand
TTTACTACAAATCGTTGATAGTCAAATAAAATACTTCACACTATCACAAATATAAAAAAATGTTTGCAAATTCATCGGCTCTTTTTGAATAAGCTTTTTGAATTTCTTGTAATAAATTCTATAAAGAGCTGTCAGGTGTACGAAATACATGTAAGCTCTATGGATTGGCAACCAGACACCTTTCGAGCCGCCCGGCATTTTCCGGAGGCAGCACTCGGTTCCGCTCAAGTTCCATGATGCTCCATTTCTCTTTTGGTTGCGAGTTCCGGAATAGCACAATTCCATGTGCCGAGCTTCCGATGTACGGATGTCGTTTCAGCTCATCTTCCGGGAGTGTCCAGAGAGGATAGGGGACAGCCGTCTGCGGCGAGATGAAAATCAAGTCGCTCAGTTTGTCGAATTTTTCCCTGTCAAAATTGCGGATTTCCATCAGCTGTTCCGGATATGAATACCCTCCGAGCCGTTCCCTGTATTCAATCATCTGTCGTGCGAACCATCCACCGATGCCAGGCAGAGTGTCGAATGCCGCCGAGTCCGCCAGATTGATGTCGAGTTTCGGAATGTCGATGTAAGGTTCCAGCCGCCTATAAATCGAGTCTGAAACCACAAATGACTTGGCAAAATCGGACTTTCTCCGAAACCTCCCGCCCTTGTTCCTGTACTTCTCTATCGCCTGCGCTTGTTTGAGCGAGAATCCGAGCCGCTGCAGTTCTTCTACGCTCGCGGTGTTGGGGTTGAACCTGAACGACTCGACTTTCCGCCTCGGCACATTCACCCGAACTATCTTCCCGACCGCACTCTTTGCCCCGCTCCGTCGCTCGATGACTCTCCCGTCTGCACCCTTGCCATGCGAATAAGCATTCGGCATCTTTGCGTTTCCTGTCTTTGTGCCTGGCGTAAAGTTTTCGCCTCCACTCTCATCCCCCACGACAACAAACACCGTGTCCGGACAGTCCCTGTCCGCAGCAATCTTTGCCACCGCCGCACTATGCATGAATACCGCCACCTGATACCCTACAATCAAGAATACCAGCGCAATCGACCCGACCACAAACGATGATTTAAGTGCGTCCTTTTTCATATAAACAATACAGGTTTGTGGGGCGAAGTTGCGCACAAACCTGTATTGTGTCAATAGATAATCGAAGATTTATCGATTTTTATATGAAAGTTTTTCTGTTTTTATAGATCTTGCACTTTTTTATATGTAGGAATCGAATTTCCGACAAACTCTACACCAGTTTCGGGGCGTCTTTGTCCGGTGACTTGAAGAGAATCATGAAGAATATTGCTACCACGAGTGCATATGCCGCGAAGATATACCAGCAAGTGCTCCAGTCGCCCATCATAAATCCTTCGGGTTTGCCGTCAATTATCTCTCCTGCTGCAGTCAAAGCGTTGTAATCCGCCATTTCTAAGAGTTCTCCAGTTTTTGTGGCAAACATTTCTTTATGTACGGTGAATTTATTGATTATAACTTGCGCGCTGAGAGTTCCAACTGTGGCGCCTATGCCATTGGTCATGAGCATGAATAGCCCTTGAGCACTATTCTGAACCTTTCCGGAAGTCCTTTGATTGACATAGAGCGAACCGGAAATGTTGAAAAAATCGAATGCCACGCCATAGACTATGCAAGAAAGGATGAGCATCCAAACGCCCGTTCCTGTGTCTCCGAGACCGAAAAGTCCGAAACGCATTACCCACGCGAACATCGCTATGAGCATCACGTTCTTGATGCCGAACTTCTTCATCGCGAACGGAATCAGAAGGATTCCGAGGGTTTCGGCAATTTGTGAAATTGAATAAATTGCATTCGCGTTTTTTGCTCCCCAAGAATCGGCAAATTCTGGAAGCGCTTGAAAATGTTTAATGAAAGGTGTCGCATACCCATTGGTAATCTGAAGTGCTACGCCAAGTAGCATAGAGAAGATGAAAAACAGAGCCATCTGTTTGTCCTTGAACAATTTGAATGCGCTGAGTCCGAGGGCGTCTGCAAATGACTGCCCCTCCGACTGCATCTTCTGAATCTTCGGGAGCGTGAAGCAGTATGCCACGAGCACGAGTCCGATTATTCCGGAGATGATGAATTGGTGGTAGGTGGTTTGGAATGAGGCTCCTGCGCCGGTGCGGCAGAAATTCATAATCCACATACTCGCGATGAATCCAACTGTTCCGAAAACGCGAATCGGCGGGAAATCCTTAACCGTGTCGTAGCCGTTCTGTTCAAGAATGCCGAATGCCGCAGAGTTTGAAAGCGCGATTGTCGGCATATAGAATGCCACACTGATGGTATAGAGAATCATAAATACAGGGAAACTGAATGTCCCTGCGATGAGTGCGGAAAGCTCGGAACCTGCCGCTCCGGTGGCTATTGCCGCAGACTCGACACCGGCTGCATAAAGTCCTGCTCCGAGCATTGTCGCTCCTGCTATAAACTGACAGAGTGCCAGAGCCTTTGTTGCACCGAGCCATTTGTCGGCAACGATGCCCATAAGAGCCGGCATAAATATGGAGACGATTCCCTGCATAGCGTAGAACAGTCCGATTTTGCTTCCTAGTCCCACATTTTCGAGATATTGTCCCATCGAGGTCAGATAAGCTCCCCAGATTGCCCATTGCAGGATGTTCATCACAATGAGTCTGATTTTGATATTTTTGCCCATTTTATTGTTTATTAATGTGTTATGAATTATTCTCTGTCAGTATGTTCTTTCGTATACTAACGCAATCGAGCAAAGGTACAAAAAGTTTTACTATCTTTGAAGGCGATTTGTCCGACAAATTTCAGGTTTTGCGATGAGCGGGAAGTGTTATGATGTGTCGGACGCATTCAGATAATTACAAGGTACATGACATTCAAACTTACAGCAACGGATCCAGGTTCGTCGGCAAGATGCGGAATCATCACGACTGATCACGGACAGATAGAGACTCCTATATTCATGCCTGTCGGGACAGTCGGCTCGGTCAAGGGCATATATCACAGAGACTTGGTGGAAGACATAAAGGCCGAAATAATTCTCGGCAACACCTACCATCTCTATCTTCGTCCGGGGCTGGACATACTGCGCAAGGCGGGCGGACTCCACAAATTCGAGCATTGGGACCGCCCGATACTTACGGACAGCGGTGGATTTCAGGTCTTTTCGCTCACACAGATGCGTAAACTCACTCCGGATGGCTGCACTTTCCGTTCCCATATCGACGGTTCCAAACACTGCTTTACTCCGGAGAATAATGTTGATACACAACGCATTATTGGCGCGGATATTATGATGGCTCTCGACGAATGCTGTCCCGGCGATGCAAGTTACGAGTATGCAAAAAAATCCCTCAAGCTCACCCAGAGCTGGCTGGAGCGCTACCTCAAACATTTCGATGAGACGGAGCCGCTCTACGGATATTCCCAGACGGTTTTCCCAATCATCCAGGGCTGCATTTATCCGGACCTGCGCCGTGCGGCAGTTGAGCACGCTGCCAAATTCGATCGCGAAGGCTATGCAATAGGAGGACTTGCGGTGGGTGAGCCTACCGAGAAGATGTATGAGATGCTTGAAGTCGTGCATCCGCTTCTTCCACAGGACAAGCCTCGCTACCTTATGGGTGTGGGTACTCCGGCGAACATACTTGAAGGCATTGCGAGGGGAGTGGATATGTTCGACTGCGTGATGCCGACCCGAAACGGACGCAACGGGATGCTTTTCACATGGAACGGAATAATGAATATGCGTAACCTCAAGTGGGCGGACGACTTTTCCGAACTCGACCCGAGCGGGACGTCGTTTGTAGATCACTATTACAGCAAGGCGTATCTTCGTCACCTCTTCATTGCAGGAGAGATTTTTGCGGCGCAGATTGCCTCGGAACACAATCTCGCCTTCTATCTCGACCTTGTGCGGCAGGCTCGTGTGCACATTGCAGCAGGCGACTTTGCGGCGTGGAAAGATGTGACTGTCAAGAAGATAATGACAAGATTGTAGAATTTAAGGAATACCCCGACGATGGAATTTTCTCTGAGACCAAAGAAATTGGATGTCTATATATTCAAGAAGTTCATACTGACCTTCTTTGTAGCGATAGTGCTCATTATCGGCATCGTCATCATTTTCGACATCAGCGAGAAAATTGACAACTTTGTCGCGAAGGAAGCTCCGCTCAAGGCCATCATTTTCGATTATTATATGAATTTCATTCCGTATTTTATGAACATGTTCTCGCCTCTGTTCGTGTTCATTACGGTGATTTTCTTCACGTCGAAGATGGCCGCGAACTCGGAAATCGTGGCCATTCTCAGCTGCGGCATCAGTTTCCACCGGATGATGGTTCCATATATGGCGGCTGCAACGCTCATCTGTATTCTGTCACTGTGTCTGAACCTCTTTATCATCCCCGATGCCAACAAGACTAGGGTTGAATTTGAGGGGAAGTATATAAAGTCGGGATATATCGCCAATACGAAAAATGTCCACTACCAGATTTCACCGGGCGAATTTGTCTTCGTCGAGTCGTTCAGCACATGGAACAATACGGCCTACCGTTTCACTCTCGAGAAGTTTGACGGCAACAGGCTCGAATCCAAGATTTCTGCGGAAACGGCGGTGTGGGACAGCACCTTCGGAGGTTGGAAACTCAAGAACTACTTCATCCGTGACTATTACGACGACATGACCGACCGCATCCGGAGCGGAAAGCAGCTCGACACTGTCATCGCTCTGAAAATTGACGATTTCTACGTCCGCAAGAAGACTGTCGAGACCTTGAACTACGGGGAACTTGAACGCTACATCGCCCGGCAGCAGATGAGGGGTGATGCCAACGTGAAGTATTCCCTCATTGAGAAGCACAAGCGCTTTACTCTGCCATTCTCGGCATTCATCCTCACAATTATGGGCGTGTCGCTCTCGTCGAAAAAGCGGCGCGGCGGCATCGGGTGGAACATAGGCATCGGCATCGCCTTGAGTTTCTCCTACATCCTTTTCATGAAGTTCAGCGAAATGTTCGTCTATACGGACACTCTTCCGCCTGGCTGGGCGCTGTGGCTGCCGAACATAATTTTTGCCATCATCGCGGCCGTGCTCTACCGCATTGCACCGAAATAGATAGAATCAAATTCCGCAGTTTATTTCTTAGAATTACTTTACGTAAATGTAAAGTTTTACTATCTTTGCGATATGAAAAAGAACACTACGTTGGAATTGATTGAACAGTCGAGTAAGGTAAGTTTGTATTCGATTAGTTTTGAAATGGATCATACGACTGAATTTGAGCGTTTTATGTGCAAATTTGAGTCGGAGTCTACACTGAACAAAGATTATCAGAAGATAATTTATGCGTTGCAGTGGATATTGGAAAACGGAGCACTGGAGAGATATTTCCGCCCGGAAGGGACACTGGCTGACAATATTTGCGCTTTACCGATTGAGGCTGGCAGGATTCGTTTATATTGTCTGAGAATTTCTGACCAGATTCTTATAATCGGGAACGGTGGAATCAAGCATACTCGTACATATCAGGAGGACAAGAGTTTGTATGGTTATGTTATGGACCTTCAGAAATTCGACTGTCTTTTGAGAAAATGTGTGGCAGAAGGTTCAGTATGTATTGAAGAGAAAACGATAGAAGGTATTGATGATAAAGTATTTCAGATATGAAACACAATGCTTTGTTTCAGGAACAGCTTTCGAAAGTATCTCCTGAAGTAAAAAAGGAAATGGAATGGTCGGCTGAGCTGGTTGACCGTATTGAGCATCTTCTGAAAGAGAAGGGAATGACCAGAAGAGAACTTGCTGCGGCAATCGGATGCAATGAGACTCAGATTGTACGTTGGACTCGCGGTTTTCCGAACTATACATTGGCAACTTTGGCAAAGTTGTCAGTGGCCTTGGGAGAAGACCTTATTCGAATCCGGGAGCGGTCGCAGTATGTTAGCGGTTATCATTTGACTCCAGATTCGGCACGCCAATACTTGTCAGAATCGGAAAGCCCTTCGTACGGTGGCTCTGAACCCAACGTTCATATCATTTGAGAAGTTTTTTCATGTTGTCAAGTCTCATTTTATTCTCTTCCATCTCTGAGTCTTGCGCTTGTATGAATTCAAACCCGAAATCATTTCCCGCTTTACGGTTTTGTCGGGGTTCAAGTCCCTCTATTAGTATTGCTTCAAACGCGTTGGCGAGATTCTCCATTGTAAAATTCGTTTTCTTGAAGTCTTCCGTAAGCAGTTTTCCGGACTCGTCCACGCCATAGAATCCAAACCAAGAAAATCTGTCCCAGCGTCCGTTCAGTCTGTCCTTGCAGTGGTCTGCCAGTCGCTTTGAAATAGGCTGTTTTACGGCTTGCCCTACATAAATGACCTCTCTGGCATCATGTAAAAGGTATATTCCTTTCTGTTCCTTGAAGTTTACAATGACTGCCCCTCCGTTTGTCCCGTAAAGGTTCATTGTCTTCCAATTGACATCGCAACGGTTCCAATACATACCGAAGTTTTTGATTATATTGTCCTTCAAAATCAATTTTTCTTCTTCGGCTATTTGTTTTCTGTCTTCTTTTGTTTCGGACTGTTTATCTGCGATAGTCTCGCTCTTGTCAGCCAACTTATATATACCGTTCCCGAGTTTTAGGAACATGTCTTTCTTTGTTGCGAGTTGCGCGCATACGGTTTGGTCTGGAGTGGCTCCGCACTCTTCTTTCTTTCTGTATCCATTTTCGAATATTCGGCTTGTAATGTCAGTGTAATGTAATGGACCTCCTTCTTCTTGCAAGACTTTTCTGATAGCTTCTTTCCAAGTCATAATTGTTTGTGGTTTTAGATTTTTGTGCAATTTGGCAATCTCGTTTTATCGTGTGTCCGCTGCCATCTGACTTTTGACTCCTTTCTCGGAGTCCTGTTTATTTCTGTCTGATGAAAATCTGCAAAGGACAGCCGGTGAAGTCGAAGTTCTCGCGAAGACGGTTTTCGAGGAAACGGCGGTATGGTTCGCGGATGTACTGCGGAAGATTGCAGAAGAACGCGAAGGACGGACTGCGGGTCGGGAGCTGGGTGATGTACTTGATTTTGACATATTTGCCCTTCCATGCCGGTGGCGGATAGTTCTCGATTTCCGGAAGCATGACCTCATTCAACTTTGATGTCGGAATCTTCTTCGAGTAGTTCGCATAGACCTTCTCTGCGGCATCCAGCACGTCCATTATCCTCTGTTTGTTGAGGACAGAGGTGAAGATGATCGGAATGTCGTTGTTCGGGGCAATGCGTTCCCTGATTGCCTCGGTGTATTTTTTCATTGTGTTGCTGTCCTTTTCGACCGCGTCCCACTTGTTGACGACAATCACGCATCCCTTGCGGTTGCGTTGGATGAGGTTGAAGATGCTCATATCCTGAGCCTCGATGCCGTTCTGGGCGTCCACCATGAGAATACATACGTCGGAGTGTTCGATGGCGCGGATGGAACGCATCACTGAGTAGAACTCAAGGTCTTCGTGAACTTTGCTCTTGCGGCGCATTCCAGCCGTATCGACGAGCATGAACTCGTGACCGAACTTGTTGAAGAGGGTAGCTATCGAGTCCCTTGTGGTGCCGGCAATCGGGGTTACGATGTTCCTTTCAATGCCAAGCAGAGCATTCGTGAGTGAAGATTTGCCGACGTTCGGGCGCCCAACGATGGCGAAGTGCGGAAGTTCAGGATGCTCGTCGTTGTCAGCGGAAGCATCTGCCGGCAGACGGCGCACGATTTCGTCCAGAAGGTCTCCGGTGCCGCCTCCGTTTGCGGAAGATATGCTCCAGACTTCACCGAGCCCGAGAGAATAGAACTGGAAAGTGTCGTAAACCTTCTCTCCGGAGTCCACCTTGTTGACTGCGAGTACCACGGGCTTTCCACTGCGGCGCAGCATGTCGGCAATTTCCGCATCGTAGTCAGTGATTCCGGCGGAAGCCTCGACCATAAATAGCACAAGATCAGATTCTTCCACAGCGAGTACGACCTGTTTGCGAATTTCTTCCTCGAAGATGTCGTCGGAGTTTGAGGTGTATCCTCCCGTGTCTACAATCGAGAATTCCGTCCCGCACCATTCACATTTTCCGTAGTGACGATCCCTCGTGACTCCGGCGGTCTCATCGACAATTGCTTGGCGCATCCCGACCAGACGGTTGAAAAGCGTCGATTTGCCGACATTCGGCCTTCCTACAATAGCTACTAAACTCATTATTGCCTTTTCTTTGTTTCTGCCGGGAATGTCCGGCTGTTGTTAATATCCGAGGCTCACGCCTTCGTTTTCGGGTGGAGGTCACATCCTGCGCACGAGCTACATCCGAGACTCTCACAGTCCGCCGCGCGTTTCTTGTCTCCCCACATCTTCATTTCATCTTCCTTAGCGCACTTGATTCCCAACTTCTTCATATTCTTATTGTTCGAGATCTCCGTCTCCGGAAACTTTCCGTTTTTGCGGAATATGATGTTGAATCCCAGTCCGATGAAGCAGAATGCGACAAGAATAAGCGTTGCGATGAAAATTTTCATAATCAAGTGTCTCCTAAAATCCTACAAAGATAGTAAGAATTTCAATTAAAATTATCGAAGAGCAACGCAGCAGATGTTTTCTTAAAATCCGGGCCATCTGATTTCAGAAGTGGTGCAGATGCAAGGCGCACAAGAAATTTTAACCACAGCAACCTCACGGTTGTGAGGATTAAAATTATCGAAGTGCAACGCAGCAGGTGCTTTCTTAAAATCTGAGCCATCTGATTTCAGAAGTGGTGCAGATGCAAGGCGCACAAGAAATTTTAACCGCAGCAACCTTACGGTTGTGAGGATTAAAATTATCGAAGTGCAACGCAGCAGATGCGCCGCTTCTGAAATCAGTATATAAAGCCGGTACTTATAGGCTCGTTGTTGTAAACTTTCTCAATCACAGAAGCAAATATCCCCGTCATCGAGCATACCGTAATCTTGCTCTTGTCATCCTCAGGCTTCTTGCTCAGCGGAATTGTATCGGATACAATCACTTCCTCAAGGGCGCTGTCCGCAATCTTCTTATAGGCGTTGCCAGAGAAAACGGGATGTGTAGCACATGCGCGCACACTCTTCGCTCCCATCTCTTTCAGCACGTTCGCCGCCTTTGTGAGCGTTCCTGCAGTGTCGATCATGTCGTCCACGATGATGACATTCTTTCCCTCGACGTCACCGATTGCCGTGATTGAACCCACCACGTTTGCCCTCTCGCGTGACTTGTGGCAGATGATGACAGGGCATTCAAGATGCTTGGCGTAGGCAAGTGCCCTCTTTGCGCCTCCCATATCCGGAGCCGCAATGGCGAGATTTTCGATGTTAAGTGACTTGATATATGGGACGAAGATGGAACTTGCATAGAGGTGGTCAACCGGGAAGTCGAAGAATCCCTGAATCTGATCGGCGTGGAGGTCGCAGGTCATTACACGGTCACATCCTGCTGCGTGGAGAAGGTTTGCGACAAGTTTTGCTCCGATTGATACCCTTGGCCGGTCCTTCCTGTCTTGACGTGCCCAGCCGAAGTACGGCATCACTGCAACCACCTTGTAGGCGGAAGCCCTGCGTGCAGCGTCGCACATGAGCAGAAGCTCCATAAGGTTCTCGACAGGAGGAAATGTTGACTGGATGATGAATACGGTCGCGCCTCGGACACTCTCGAGGTAGGCCGGCTGAAATTCACCGTCGCTGAACGTAACCGTTTCAGACTGTCCAAGTTCAAGATTCAGGCATTTTACCACCTTCTCGGCAAAATCCTTTGATGCCCTGCAGGCAAACAATTTGATCTGATGCTCTCTATCCATCTTTCTCTATATTTTGATTGTTGTTAAACTGTCTCTCCATTCATTACTCTTTCTCCGCAGACTTCACATCGGTATTCTGCGGCGTGCCATCATCGTCTTTCCCGAGGCTGTCCAGCACGCTTCCGATGTAGTCTAGGATCTCCTCGCGTCCGGCTCCCGTTTCCGACGAGCTCACGAAGCACGGAGGAAGTTCCTCCCAAAACTCCAGAAGCTGCTTCTTGTCCTTCTCGATCTGCGCGGCCAACACATTCACACCCTGTTTGTCGCCCTTGGTGAAGATTATCGCGAACGGAATCCTCCTCTCTCCGAGTTCCATGAGAAAATCAAGGTCAATCTTGCCGATGTCATGACGAGAGTCGATGAGCACGAAAAGGTTGACCATGTCGGGGGAGAGGTTTATGTAGTTGTTGATTACCTGCTGGATTTTCTGGCGCTCTGAAGCCGAAGCCTTGGCGTAGCCGTAGCCGGGAAGGTCGACGAGATACCAGCTTCTGTTTATGAGGAAGTGGTTTACGAGCCTGGTCTTTCCGGGCTTCGCCGAAGTCATTGCCAGTTTTCTGTTGGCGGTGAGCATGTTTATGAGAGACGATTTACCGACGTTAGACCTCCCGATGAACGCGAATTCCGGGAACCTCTGCTTCGGCCTTTCTGACACACGTGTGCTGCTTCCAGCAAAAAGCGCTTCTTTGATTTTCATCTTATGTGACCACTTTTCTCGGACAAGGAAATCCCGTCTCCGAATTAAGCCGCAAATATAGTCAAATTTTTCTTCAAAAACTCTATGTGTGGAAACTTGGTGACGACATTATTTGATATTGTTTGACAGAAGTGACGACTTCCGAAACACGGCTCTTTCATTTAAAGTATAAGTAAAGACATAATGCCCTTACCCGATTCA
>UQYV01000061.1 GCA_900545245.1 uncultured Bacteroidales bacterium | reverse complement strand
AAATCCGTAGACTTTCTTTTTATTTCAACTCAGACACACTTTTTGAAACAGTATCACTTTTATGAGTAAAGATAGATTATTGACTACGAAGTTAATACCCCTGTCTTAGACTTTCTTACTGGAGAAGACCGGACAATATAATTTGCCCCTGTCGCGAATCGCTTCGCGGCAGGGGCTTTTTAAAATCATCTTGTTTATGATTTGTTGTTTTTAGGGGAGACATTTTTGGGAAGTTCCCCTAAAAACAGCCCGCATCACTGCGAGCTGTTTTGGTTAGTAGTGTAGTGTTTTAATTATTAGTGGTCAGCAAGCTCCTCATAAAACAGATTATGAAGAGATGAGTGGCCTTAAACGTTACATCTCGTTTAAGACATTGCAAATATAAGGTTTATTTTCTAATAACAAAATTTTATTGCATCATTTTGTACAAGAAATTGCGAATGTGTAAGTTTTTCCTCTATTTTTCGAGCAGATGTGGCCTGAGTCTCTTTGTTCGTTCCAGAGCCTGTTCGTCCTGCCAGGCTTGAATCTTCTTCGGGTCGCCACAGAGGAGAATGTCCGGAACTTTCCAGCCGTTGAAGTCTGCCGGGCGGGTGTAGATGGGAGGGGAGAGAAGGTCGTCCTGAAAACAGTCGCTCAGGGCTGAGGTCTCGTCGGAGATGGCTCCCGGAATGAGGCGTACAATCGCGTCGGCGAGGATGGCTGCCGGAAGCTCTCCTCCGCTCAGAACGTAGTCTCCCACAGAGATTTCCCTTGTGATGAGGTGGTCGCGGACCCGTTGGTCGATGCCCTTATAGTGACCGCACAGAAGGATGAGATTCCCCTTGAGCGACAGCTCGTTGGCTATGCCTTGGGTGAGCACTTCGCCGTCGGGGGACATATAGATGATTTCGTCATACTCCCTTTCCGCTCGCAGTTCCTCGATCATCCGGAAAATCGGCTCCACCATCATCACCATTCCCGCATCCGGTCCATAATTGTAGTCGTCGACCCTTTTGTGTGGGCCGAGGCCATATTTTCTTATGTCGTGGACCTGGATTTCTACAATTCCCTTTTTTCTTGCGCGTCCCACAATCGAATGGCTCAACGGGCTGTCAAGGAGCTCCGGGACGACGGTAAGTATGTCAATTCTCATATTTTTCAACGTTTCTGGAATATTCGCACGGCAAATTTAGTGTTTTTTACTCAATTATTAATATATTTGCAGGCTGGACGCGCCCATACGCGAAGGTTGGTCACGTCCATAGTGTTATAAACTTAATACTCCAGATTATGAGTGAAGAGATCATTCCTGAGGTAAATGTCTCAGATGTAGTGCCTGAGGTTCAGGAGAATGCTGCGGCGGAACAGCCTGTACCTGAAAATTCCGCTGAAAAGAATGTGGAAAATTCCGTTGAAGGGAATATTGAAACGCCTGCTGAAGGGAATGTGGAAAATTCCGCTGAAGAAAATGCGGAAAAGTCCGCTGATGTGGAAACTGCCGAGGCTGAAGTTACGCCGGAGGCCGAGACTCCGGACTATCAGAACATGTCCCTTGCAGAGCTTGTGTCGACGCTTCAGAAGACAGTTACGAGCGATATGAAGATGGCTCTGTCGAAGAATGTCGAGACCATCAAGACTGCGTTCTACAAGAAACTCAGCAAAGAGAAGGCCGACGCGATGCAGAAGCTTGCGGAGATGGCGGATACGGCGTTGGACGCTGTCGAGAGCCCGTTTGCTGCGATAGAGGAGGGCTTTAAATCCGTATATAACGAGTATAAGAAGGAACGTGCCGATTTCAATGAGAAACAGGAGAAGGAGCGCGAGCATAATCTGGAATTGAAGCAGAAGGTTATAGATGACCTGAAGGAACTTCTTGATAAACAGGAAGATGTGAATGCGACATTCCCTGCGTTCCGAGAGATTCAGAACCGCTGGAGGGAAATCGGGCCGGTGCCTGCAACGGCGTTCCGCAATCTGAACGAAACCTACCAGCTTTATGTGGAACGGTTCTACGATATGGTGCAGATTAACCGCGAGCTGCGTGATTTGGACTTCAAGAAGAACCTTGAGGTGAAGGAGAAGTTCTGCGAGGCGGCGGAGAAACTTGCGGAGAACGAAAATGTCGTGGAGGCGTTCAAGGAACTGCAGAAACTGCACGAGCAGTGGAAGGAATATGGTCCGGTGGCGAAGGAATACCGCGAAGATATCTGGAATCGCTTCAAGGCTGCTACATCCGTGATAAATAAGAAGTATCAGGGTTTCTATGAGGACATAAAGAAGCAGCAGGAGGAAAATCTTGCGGCGAAGACAGCCCTCTGTGAGAAGGTCGAGGAGATTGCGAAAAGGGAAGTGAGCGGCTCTAACGAGTGGACCGCCTTCTCGAAGGAGATTGAGGAGATCCAGCAGGAATGGAGAAAGATCGGGTTCGCATCTAAGAAGGAGAACCAGAAGATATATGATCGTTTCCGTGCTGCTTGTGATGCTTTCTATGCCCGCAAGAGAGAATTCTATTCCGAAATAAAGGATAGTCTCAATGCCAATCTCGAGAAGAAAATTTCGCTTTGCGAGGCAGCGGAAGCTCTGAAGACAAGCACAGAATGGAAGAAGGCTTCAGACCAGTTCATTGCTCTTCAGAAGCAGTGGAAGGAAATCGGTGCTGTACCTCGCAAGAAATCTGAACAGATCTGGAAGAGATTCCGTGGAGCCTGCGACGAGTTCTTTGCGGAGAGGGACAAGAACGTCAAGCCTGAAAACGATTTTCGCGGAAATCTTAAGGCAAAACAGGCAATAATCAGGGAAATCGGGGAATATCAGAATGTTGACGCGGCGACCGATGCAAAAGCACAGGCTGACTTCCATCAGAAATGGCAGGCAATCGGATTCGTCCCGTTCAAGGATAAGGACAGAATAAACGAAGCCTATCGTGCGGCTATGAAGGCAAAGTTCGGCTCTGAACCGACTGCCGAAAGGCGCGGTGGACGCAGCGGAAAACCTCAGCGCTCCGAGAAGGAAATTCTGATTGACAAGTTCACCAAACTCCAGCAGGACATCGCCACCTACGAGAACAACATCGGTTTCTTCTCAACGGGAAAGAACTCCGGTGCTCTTGTAGACCAAATGCGCAAGCGAATCGACGATGCAAAGGTAGAACTTGCAAAGCTTGCCGAAAAAATCAGAACTCTGGACACCCAGCAGGAGTAAGCTGAAAAAAGCAGTTGAAAGGACTGCTGACGGAATAGCAGAAAGAAACAGTTAAAAGGAACACCTGAAAGAAAAGGGGATGAAGAAAAAGATGGGATGCAAGGCGGATGGTGAAGATGAATACCGCAGCAACCTTATGGTTGTGAGGATTTCATCGAACCATCCAACGCCGCAGACCGCTTTTTATGCGCCCCGCAAATTAAAAATAGATGACATCAGAAACAAAAAATACAATTATAGGTTTCACGCTGATAGGCGTGATAATGTTCGGATTCACATGGTATCAGTCGCACCAGTACCAGAAACAGATGGAGTATCAGGCACAGCTGGATTCCATCGCCCAGGCGGAGAGGCTGGAGGCTTACGCCCTTGATTCTCTGAATCGCATAGCGTCGGGCGACACGCTGGACAATGCGGCTACGACGGTGGTTTTGAGCACAAAGCCGACTCTGAAGCCTTATAAGGACGATAACCTTACGAAGGCACGTGAGGCAGAGGCTTCTGTCCTGACGCTTTCCAACGACAAGATGGAAATCGCTTTCACGACGAAAGGTGCGCAGCCATATTCAGTGAAACTGCTTGACTATGTGAAGTATGACAGTTCCTCACTCTATCTCATTCCCCCGCAGGCAAGCGAGTTCAACGTGAATGTTTTTGCCGGCGAATCGGTTGACACCAAGGAATTTGTGTTCGATGTCGCTGAGGTTTCTGACAGTTCCATCGTAATGCGTCTCCCGTTTGCGCAGGGCGGTTACATCCAGCAGAAATATGTTCTCTCGCAGGGCAGCTATATGGTTCACAACGAGCTCTCGTTCGTCGGTATGGATTCAGTCATCCCAAGCAGGGTCTCTTCGGTAGACCTGAACTGGAAGACTGTCGTGCCTCGTCTTGAGAAGGGCTACAAGAATGAGAAGCAGTATTCCAAGATAGACTATTATGTTCCGGGCGAGAAGTCTCCGGAAGATATGGGAAATGGAAAGAACGAATCAAAGAGGCTTGACGCCAAGTTCGACTGGGTCGCATTTCAGCAGCAGTTCTTCTCTTCCATTCTCACGGCTCCGGAGGGATTCGAGTCTGGAGAGTTCGGTGTCGAGTATTTTCCGGAGGATGACGTGGACCGCAACCTGATGGCATGCTCAGCGCATGCGAGGGCCGGTGTAGACATGATGAAGGCCGGAGACAAGGTCATACCGTTCGACTTCTATTTCGGACCGAACCACTATCACACACTGAAATCATACGACAGAAAATATGAGAAGATCATCCCTCTCGGCGGCTGGCTCGTCGGCTGGATTTCACGGTTCATCATCATCCCTTGCTTCGATCTCCTCGGACGGTTCATCAGCAACTACGGTCTCATCATCCTGATTATGACCGTTCTTCTGAAGATTGTCATCTCTCCTCTCACTATCAAGTCCTACATGTCTTCCGCTAAAATGTCAGCACTGAAGCCGGAGATGGACAAGATCAATGAGAAATATCCTAAGCAGGAGGACGCGATGAAGAAGCAGCAGGCCACGATGGAACTCTATCAGAGAGCCGGCGTGAAGCCTCTCGGCGGATGCCTTCCGATGCTGCTCCAGTTCCCTATACTCTGGGCAATGTTCCGGTTCTTCCCTGCATCCATCGAGCTTCGTCAGAAGTCGTTCCTTTGGGCCGATGACCTCAGCGCATACGACTCAATTTGGGACTTTGGCGTCAATATCCCTCTTTTCGGTGACCACTTGTCGCTGTTTGCACTGCTGATGGCCGTGTCGATGTTCCTCTACTCGAAGATGACCTCAAGCCAGATGTCGAATGACCCGCAAATGGCAAGCATGAAGTTCATGAGTGTTTGGCTGATGCCTATAATGATGCTCTTTATCTGCAACAACCTGTCTTCAGGTCTTTCCTATTACTACTTCATCTCCAACCTGCTCACTATGCTCCAGACCTTCATCATCAAGAAATGGGTCGTGAAGCCGGAGAAGATTCTTGCACAGGTGGAGGCTTCCAAGGGTAAGCCGCTTCCGAAGTCAAAGTGGCAGCAGAGGCTTGAGGAGGCGCAGAAGATGCAGCAGGCGCAGATGCGTGAACAGCAAAAACGGAGGAAATGAGCGCAGAAGAAGCGGATTGTTCTTCTGCACTCATTTCCATCAAGTTATTTATTGAGGCAATGGACATAGAGTGTAATATACAGAAAATAAAGTCGGAACTGCCATCAGGAGTGAAACTGGTGGCAGTTTCCAAATTCCACCCGGTCGAAGCGCTGCGTGAGGCCTATGATGCGGGGCAAAGGCTCTTCGGGGAAAGCCGTCCGCAGGAAATGCGTGACAAGGTGCAGCAGATGCCTGGGGATGTGCAATGGCATTTCATCGGACATCTTCAGAAGAACAAACTGAAATATGTCCTGCCGTATGCCGCAATGCTTGAGTCGGTTGACTCAGTGGAACTGCTTGACGCAATTGAACAATGGTGTTCTGGACATCCGGGATTCCGTGCTGCCGGAGCGGAGGATTCGGGGAACGGAGAGATGGGCTCCGTCACAAGCCGTGTGAATGTTCTTCTGGAATGTCACATCGCCCGGGAAGAAACCAAACAGGGATTTACTCCGGAAGAAGCCTTGGCTGTGCTTACAGGGGAGGCTCGCTGGCCTCACATCCGTTTCTGCGGACTGATGGGAATGGCGACCAACACTGACGACGAGTCTGTCATCCGTTCGGATTTTAGCAAACTGCTTGCTCTGAACGCCTCTCTGCAGCCGATGGTCGGCATCTGCCCGAACCTCACGCAAGATTTTCGTGAACTCTCTTTCGGGATGTCCGACGACTATAAGATAGCTGCATCCATGGGCGCGACTATTGTCCGCATCGGCACTTTAATATTTGGAGAGCGCACTTTTTTGTAAACAATTCACTGCCAGGTATATTTTTTTATGGCACGCACGGCTCTTTCTTGGCATAGGATGTGCGGGTCTCGATTCATCCGTGTCTCAATTCCGAGCCCTCCCCCTATGAGTGCAGCGGCGTGCGCGTCCTGATTTCGTCTCTATCCCATAGAACAGTGCCTGCTGATTGGCCTTGAGTTCTATCAGGAAGTTCTCTCCCTTCCTTCTGATGCAGGGCAAGCATGTTTTAAATGAAAGAACTGTGTAATAACTTAACAAAAAAGTGAAGTTTTCTTTGGTGGGTCAGAAAAATTCCGTACCTTTGCGGCCTCAAACGTGCGCACATGGGAAAGTTGGAACTCATAATGGAGACAGAGAAGGTCAGTATGTATTCGCCAAAGTTCGATGGAGAGGCGAACAATGAGTTCGAGAAATTCCTTCTTGCCAACAGAAGTCAGACTCATCCTCAGCTCAAGAAATTCTTTGATGCCATACTTTCTGTCATAGAGAAGATGGGGGAGACGGGTGCGTATGAACGTTATTTTCGACCTGAAGGTGGAAATATTAAGGCGGTTCCCACATATATAGATATACCGAAAATGAACAAGAAAATCGGGAAGATGAGGCTCTATTGTCTCAGGCTTTCCGAGCAGATCTTGATTCTTGGAGGCGGTGCAGTGACCATTTCCCAAAGGTATGAAGATGACCCTGTTTTGCTGACTATAATTGGAGAGCTTCATGACATAGAAGTTCATATTAAGCGTCTTGTAAAGCAAGCAGACACAGATTTTGAAGACTTTGACGCATTGAAGAGAATCATTGAAACCATCACACTATAGCCACGATATGAAGAAGAATCCTTTGTTTGAACAATGTCTTGCAGGCGTAGCGCCTGAGACTCGTGAGGAGGTCCGTCTCAATATGGACATCGCCAACCGGATCTATGCCCTTCTAAAGGCGAAGAAGATGACCCAGCGCGAATTTGCCGTGCTGATGGGCAAGCGCGAGTCCGAGATTTCCCGGTGGCTGACAGGCTCTCATGGATTCACCACAACCACTCTTGCCAAGATGTCGGCTGTTCTTGGCGAGCCTGTGGTGGAAGTAAAACGGGAACCTCAGGTCAAATATGTGTATATCCCGATCGCTGATTTTGTGACACCAAATGAGGCGAAAGATGGAATGTACAACAATACAAAAGATAATTACTGCCGAATGGCATATGCGAATTAAGAGTTATGGCAGAAGACAATGTTAATATTCAGATGAGGCTTGCATCGGTCAGCGAAGTGAGCTTTATGATGTCTCCCGGTAAGTTGGGGGACGATGTGAAACCTGAAGATGTCCAGATTGGCTTCACAAGCCAGATTCATCCGGACATTGAAAACGATCGGTTCAGCCTTGTGTTCGGTGTACGTTATGAGACGGCAGGAGAACCGATACTCGAGAGTATCTATCAGTTTGTGTTTGACGTTAAAGACCTCAAGCAGTTCATCATATTCGATGAAGACCAGAATATAACCGTGAACCATATAATGCCTCATTTACTGAGTGTTGCCGTGGGGACGATGCGTGGTATTCTGGTCGTCAAGACTGCCGGCACCAGTTTCGCCAAGTATCCGCTGCCGATGATTGATGTCAATCAGTTAAATGTAGGCCTTTCAACTCCAAGGCAGTGATTTCAGATAGTGCCACGTATGGACTTTGTCGGATATGATATTGGAAAGATATGTGGCGTATAAATTGGGAAATGGCTCGCTCCGCTTCGGCCGTTGCCGAAGATGACGAACCAAAGCGGTTATCCGTTCGGATTTTAGCAAACTACTTGCTATGAACGCCTCTCTGCAGCCGATGGTCGGCATCTGCCCGAACCTCACGCAAGATTTTCGTGAACTCTCTTTCGGGATGTCCGACGACTATAAGATAGCTGCATCCATGGGCGCGACCATAGTCCGCATCGGCACTTTAATATTTGGAGAGCGAGAGTATTGTCTGTAGTGCTCTGACGGCGGAACTTCTGTCTCATATCCCCGGAATCCGCAGGTTTGTAGGGGTTTAATACAATCGCTCCTGAGGAATGAAGACTATTGCCATTTTTCTGCTGCTATGTTTTTGCAGTGGCAATTTCGAGGCCGGCATATTCACTGTCAACCCCTCACTGGTTGCCTCTGCTATGGACCATTTCGATGGAGTGTGGTCCGGAATGCGCTGCAAAGGCTGTCTCAGACGCAAATTCTGCGGAGACCCCATTGATGAGCAGTAGGTGATTTATAGAAAACGGAAACTCATACGGACGGAGTAATAAGCACTCTCCATCCTCCGGCGTTGTCTTTTGCTTCGATATATCCTTTCTCTTTGAGGCTGCCAAGGAGCCGCTGTACTGCGGACTTGTTGATGCCAGTGAGTTCTCTGAGCGATTCGATGGTGACGGAAGGTATGGTCTGCATTGCACGGAGAATCTTCGCATAATTCGGCGTGCGGAATGCCACTCTCTGTCCATCGTACCACCATACATTTTCGTCAGGCTCTGTAATGAAGCGAACGTCGTTGTAGATTTCCTCTGCCGCAAGTGCGGAGAAGTACCTGAGGAACGGGCGTATGTGTTCAAGTGGCGCGTGCGCTCCGAGACTTGGCGCGGAACCGACTTCAAGGTCTGACTGATGCAGCGCTTCCAGATAGTTCTGCTTGTCTCTGCTGCGGACCACAATCATAGGATAATCGTGGCGTGAGAGTATGTAGTTGACCATCAGACGGGCGATACGTCCGTTTCCGTCCTCGAACGGGTGGATGCGTATATAGCGGTAGTGGAACAGCGCGGCCAGTTCTATGGCGGAAAGTTTCCTGCTCTGTTCTTCTGCATTGTACCAGTTTACGAGGTCTGCCATCAGAGCCGGGGTTTCTTCTGGAGAGGCATATTCAAACCTGTCTCCGTAGCGGGTAATCACGCTGTTCGGGCGTGTCTTGTACTGTCCTGCGTGGATGACGTAGCCGCCCTGCTGTCCTCCCGGCATTTTTGTGTGTACCGTGTAGTCTTCGCGGATGAGCGTCTTGTGGAGCTGACGGATGAAATTCTGCGTCAGCGGCATGTCCTTCAGTCCGGCCTGTTCCTGCATCATCTTGAGTCCTACGTTGCTGGCTTTCATTTCTTCCAGGTCTTTCATCTGTGCCTCGCCGACCACTTTGCCGAACAGAAGAAGCAACTCTGTCTGTCCGTATGTAAGCGTATTTCCCTCTATATGGTTGCTGTTGAAGTTGAAGTCAACGGTGAATTTGCGGCTCAGTCGTTCACGGTCACGTTCCGAAATCGGTTGGATGCCATTCCAGGCGTCTATAGCTTTGTTGATATTAAGGTATCTCATTATTCGTATGTTTTCTAATTCGTGGTAAAGTTACCACTTTTTTGCAAACAATTTGCTATTTGCTATATTTCTTTTGGGGAGGACACGTGTTTCTCTGTGACCTCACTGCTATCATTTTGCAGCAGAGTGCCTTTACTTTGCGACATTAAAACTAAAGCGATACGGATGTTTAGGTTTATTCTCGAATACGAATCTGGAAAATTCAATTGGAAGAGAATGAGCGGATGCCTCTTGCTCTTTGTGTGTATTATGTAATGCTAAACTATATTTTGTATGTTGAACGACATTGGAAAATTATTAGGTGACTTGAATTTGGTACTGCAAAAGTCCAGAGTTAAAGAGCATGAAAGCTATTCAAAAGGTGAAAAATTCAATATCTTTCGTGTGTGCGGTGTGGACCATTATGAGACCACTCACTCTGCAATTCTGGCTGAGTTCCTTAATCCTAAAGGAGGTCATGGAAAAGAAACAAAGTATCTTCATCTGTTTTTGAATATGCTTAAGGAAAAGGGGCTTCCTTTTCCTGTTTGAAGTCATAGGTCGGGACGAGCCGGTAGGTGAACACCGGCCATCCGTTCATAGGATCGGTCTCCTTCTGGCTGCGGTGCTTTGGTAGGGAGCGGAAATACTTGGCCTGATGTGGCTCCACCCTGACGACGACGTCAGTTACCTCCGAGTCTTTATCGGTTATGACTCCCTATGGTTGAAAGAGTTTTACCGGATGGCAATAATAAGTTTTTTATTATATCATCTGCGACGGCGGCGGAGGCGCCGGAGCCCCCGAGAAGTGCGCGGATTTCGGCATAGTCAGAGAGCATCTTTTGCCTGTAGACCTTGTCTTCAATGAGTGCGCGGACTTCGTTCACAAGAGCCTCCGGGTTGCAGTCGTCCTGGACGAACTCCTTGAATGCAAACCTGTTGACGCACAGATTCCCGAGACTGATGTACTTGACCTTTACAATTCGTTTCGCGATTGCGTAGGTGAGACGGCTGCCCATTATGAAGCCAACAACCTGAGGAGTTCCGAGCAGAACAGTCTCAAGCGAGGCTGTCCCTGAGTTGACCACGGCAGCTTCTGCCTGGCGAACGATTGACTCTGTTTCCCCGAAAAGCACCTTGATGTATTCCTGGCCATGCAGATAGGGGAGATAGTCTTCCGACGACCGACTCGGGGCACCGGCCACAATGAACTGCCATCCTTCGTATTGCGGCAAGGCATGCATCCTGTCGGCGAATTCTGTCAGAACAGGCATCATTGTGCTGATTTCGCTCTTGCGCGAGCCGGCAAGCATGGCGATTATCGGTTTGTTCGGGAGTCCGCAGCGTTTCAGGAAGTCCTCGCGTGTCTCTTTCATCGCCACGGAATTGTCCACGGCATCGACAAGAGGATTGCCCTTGTAGACGAAAGGAACGCCCTTTTTCTCGAAATAGGGGATTTCAAAAGGGAATACTATATAGAGTCTGTCGACATATTTCTTCAACTTTCGGATGCGGCCTTCGCGGGACGCCCAAACCTTCGGCGCTATGTAGTAGAACACTTTAAGTCCGTGTTTGTGGGCAAATTCGGCAATCTTGAAATTGAATCCCGGATAGTCTATGAGTATCACGCAGTCGGGGGCGAAATCCAGAATGTCCTGTTTGCAGCGCCTGAGGTTGCCGAGCAACTTGCCCGCCTTGGCGAGTACCTCGGTGAAGCCCATGACGGCTCCTTCTTTGTAGTGTCTGACAAGACCCCCTATCTGTGGGGCTGACCCAAAAGTCCCGAAGGGACCGCGCCGGGGGCGCGAGATACCCCTAATAGGGGTCGCAGAC
>UQYV01000060.1 GCA_900545245.1 uncultured Bacteroidales bacterium | reverse complement strand
GGCCGCTGATTGACCCCAATTTCGCGTAGGGTGCCTCATTGTCAAAGTCAGGAAGAACTGAAATCCTGGGTGCAATTCAAGAAATTTCAATTAAGTGGTATTTGTCTTTGTTAATCCTCTGTTATAGTGATATTGTTTGCGACTATAGCACTGCACAACCAGTATTTGGTCGCATGCTTTTGTAGTTCAACTATTTCTTCCGGATCATCTGTCATTTTCTTTTACAATTATGCCAAATGCGTCAAAGACATCATCAATAACTTTGTGTGGAACAGTATGGCAAGTGCCGTTTCTTATGGCAGATAAATAGGATTCAAGGTCTTGAATCGCAGGAGATTTTTGAACAAACTCCATCAACTCGTTTATTTTTGTCGTGTCTATGTTCATAACATAAAACTGAATGGTTTACTTATATATGATTTGTTGAAATTGCGGATTGTATTCTATTGGCTTACCGGCGATTATTGCGTTTACGACTTCTTCGATCGCTTTGAATGGCACAATGAACCATTCTTTAGGGTGGCGGCCGTCGACAGTAACTTGCAGCTTGACGCCATCGAATAGTTTGTGTATCAATGCTTCGAATGTGGAAGGCGTTCATATAATATCTTCCAAAGCGGTAGGATTGATGTATGACCGACAATTTGATGATACGATTGTAAGCAGTAACTTTGTTTCCGTAGATTTCAGAAAAATGAGAACCGACAGTTTTCAGAAAATTAGAACCACCCGATTTCGGAAAATAAGAGTCGTCAGGTGATTCGTGAATAATGAGTTCTGCAGTGAGATTTTGAAAAAAGAACATGGTTGTCTATTTTAGAAAAGCTTAAGGTCTGAAAACAGACAACCATGACACAGTTAAATTTAATTTCAATTGTCACTATGTGGAGCAAAATTAATGAATTATCCCGAAAATCCTTCAGTCAGATGCAGATTGCGATGAAGTTGGGCATCAGCAGGGACACGGTCCGTCGCTACCAGCAAATGAACGAGAAGGAGTTTGAGGGATTGATTTCCAGCGAAATCCTTCGCCGGAAACGCAAGCTGGAAGCCTTCGAAGGCTTCATCAAGCAGTTACTGCAGGACTACCCTTTCTTGTCTGTAGCCCAGATCCATGACCGTCTGAAGGAGCATTTTCCTGAACTACCGGAAGTGTCGGAGCGTACCGTGTACAATACGGTGCGTCTGGTTGACACTATGCGAGACCAAAGCAAAAGAGTCAATGGAAGAAAAAAGAGCAAAGCGTAGGGTCTGGAACGAGTCCCTTGGCTGGTACGAGGAACGTGAGATTGCGACCGGGAAGTACAAGTTTACGGAAGAGGACAAGATGTCCATTGTGTCGGAGTATGTGTCAGGCGGCCGTCCGGCTCAAGAGATTGTGGAGAAGTATCACATAAGCAGCCGTCAGGTCCTATTCAACTGGATGGACAAATATGTAAACGAACGGGAATTAGTATCTTTGCCGGAAAACGAAGAAGATATGGCAAAAAGAACTCCCGAGGAGCGCATACATGAGCTGGAGGCAGAGAACCAGCGTCTGAGCAAAGCATTGAAGTTGGAGAAACTCCGCTCCGAAGCCTACAGCACGATGATAGATTTGGCAGAGAAGACGTTCAACATCCCTGTGCGAAAAAAATCTGGCACCAAACGGTAGAGCTGCTACGCAGGAAGTACCTCGGGATATCCATAGGTCTTTTGTGCGGGCTATGTCAGTAGTTCAGCCCAACAATCCACAGCGGCAGTTTCTTTCCGACCGGATACTCCAGATTGTCCGCGGAGTGACCAAAATATTTATGATTTCGGTCACTGCATTAAGCTAAATTCTGTAAAAATCGCTTAATGCAGTGACCTTTTATTGGCTCCTGAATTTTGTTTTATCCCCAGTCATGTTGTTTGGTTATGTCAGAACTGGAAGTAGCTCTTGGCGTTGTGGTAGCAGATGTCGGTGACCATCTTGTGGATGAACGGTAGTTCGGACTTAGGGAGACGGCCTGAGGCAATATCATCGCCGAGGAGGGCGCAGAGAATGCGGCGGAAATACTCGTGGCGTGGGTAGGAGAGAAAACTGCGGGAATCAGTGAGCATACCGACGAAACGGCTGAGAAGTCCGAGGGACGACAGGGCGTTCATCTGCTTGCGCATACCGTCCTCCTGGTCTAGGAACCACCAGGCTGCACCATACTGCATCTTTCCAGGCAGGCTTCCGTCATTGAAGGTATATGCCATAGTCGCAAAGACCTCCGTATCCTTCGGGTTGAGGTTGTAGAGTATGGTCTTTCCGAGTTTATCTTCGTAGGCGAGATTGCTGAAGAATCTGTGACCGGCAGCCGCAACCGGCTTGTCGTCGATGGCGTCGAATCCCGTGTCCGGGCCGAGTTTCTCGAACATCCTGCGGTTGTTGTTTCTGTTGGGACCTACGTGGAACTGCTGGGTCCATCCGCTTTCGCAGTCCATGGCCGCAAGGTCGAACAGTACGACACTCTTGAACTTCGAGACTTCGACAGCGTCGGGAACCTGACCGCCGAGGACCTTGCGGAAGATGCGGTCTGCCTCTTCGCGTGGGCAGTCGTCCGAATAGAAGGTGTCAAGGCCGTGGTCTGAAAGGCGGCAGCCCATCCGGGCGAAGAACTCGTGACGTTTCCGGAGGGCGTCAAGCAGGTCCTGATAGCCCGTGATTCCGACTCCCGAGACCTCGGAGAGCTTTCCGATGTATGTCGCGAAACTTTCGGGTGCATCCACTCCCATCACCTTGTCCGGCCTCCATGTCGGCAGTACCTGCACCCCGAACGGATGTTCCGCAATCTGCTTGTGCCATTCCAACGAATCCGTCGGATCATCGGTGGTGCAGACGGTCTCCACATTAAACTTCCGCATCAGCGCCTGTGCACGGAATTCCTCCGTCCCGAGCATCTCGTTGCACCTGTCATAGATGCTCCGTGCGGTCTCAGGCTTCAGAATGTCATAAATCCCAAAAACTCTCGCGAGTTCGAGGTGCGTCCAGTGATAGAGCGGGTTTCGCATGGTGTAGGGCACGGTTTCCGCCCATTTCTCAAACTTCTCCCAACTGCTGCGGTTTCCTGTGATGAAGTCTTCTCCGACTCCGTTGCCCCTGAGCGCGCGCCATTTGTAGTGGTCACCTCCGAGCCAGACCTCAGTGATGTCGGCAAACCGGTGGTTTTCGGCGACCTGCTGCGGCACCAGATGACAATGGTAGTCTATAATGGGTTGTTTTTCAGCACTTTCGTGATAAAGTTCGCGGGCATATCCGTTCCCGAGAAGAAAATCTTCGTTGATTAAGCTTTCCATATTTCCTGAGTTTTCACAAATTTAAGAAACTGTTTAAATTTTTCGTGCATTTGTTTTTATGTGTTCGTTCTTTTGTTGTCTTTTTGGCCATATTTTCCCATTTTGCTCGTCATTTAGCACCGCTAAACTCCTCTCAAAATAAGAAAAATCTGACTCAAAAATACATCTCAAAATAACTGAACAAAAAATTTAAACAGTTTCTATGAAAATATTTCCGTGTACGCACACGGAGATTGAATAAAATTTCCTAATTTTGTCATCGGTTATTTCTTGGGGTCGACATAAATATTTCATATATATGGCAAAAATAGTTACATTCGGAGAGATTATGCTCAGGCTTGCAACGCCTGGACATCTCAGGTTTTCACAGGCTCATGAATATGAGGCAACTTTCGGCGGTGGAGAGGCAAATGTCGCGGTGTCGCTTGCAAATTATGGTGAGGATGCGCACTTCGTGACGGCACTTCCGGGGAACGACATTGCCAAGGCATGTCTCGCGGAACTTCGCGGACTTGGAGTAGGTGTTGAATTCTGCATCGAGAGCGGTGACAGGGTCGGCATCTACTATATCGAAAAAGGGGCAGTTTCACGTCCGAGCAAGGTGATTTACGACCGTGCGCATTCTTCAATTTCTGAGATAAAGTCCGGTATGATTGACTGGGACAAGGTGTTCGAGGGCGTGGACTGGTTCCACTGGACGGGCATCACACCGGCAATCAGCCAAGGCGCGGCAGATGTCTGCCTGGAGGCCATTGAGGCAGCTTCCCGTCATGGAGTGAAGGTTTCCTGCGACCTTAACTATAGGAAGAATCTCTGGAAATATGGCAAGACGGCGTCCGAGGTTATGCCTGCTCTCGTGGCGGGCTGCGACGTGATTATCGGCAATGAAGAGGACGCGGAGAAGGTCTTCGGCATCAAGCCGGAGGGATTCAACGCCGAAGCTGGAGTGATTGACACCGCAAAGTTCGAATTTGTCGCAAAGTCGCTGATGGAGAAGTTCCCGAAGGCCTCTAAAGTGGCGATTACCCTTCGCGGCTCGGTGAATGCCGACCACAACACTTGGGGAGCGGTTCTTTATGACGGCAAGACTCTCTTCGCCTCAAGGCGCTACGACATTACGGACATCGTCGATCGCGTCGGCGGCGGAGACTCTTTCGGCGGCGGACTCATCTACGGATTGTTGAACTACAAGGGTGACGACCAGAAAGCTCTCGACTTTGCGGTGGCTGCATCCTGCCTCAAGCATACTATTGAGGGAGACTACAACCGGGTTTCAGTCGCTGAGGTTGAGACTTTGATGAAAGGTAATGGTTCAGGGCGCGTTTCAAGATAGATTATTTTTGTTATGGCTAAATATAGTAAGATTCAGGTTATTCAGGCAGCCCTTTCTACTGGGCTCGTGCCGGTGTTCTATAATCCGTGCGTGGAGACTTCCAAGGCGGTGCTCAAGGCTTGCTATGACGGTGGCATACGTGTATTCGAGTTCACAAACAGAGGCGACTTTGCCCACGAGGTGTTCTCGGAACTGGTGAAATATGCAAATGCGGAACTTCCGGGAATGATTCTCGGCGTGGGGTCAATCATTGACGCTCCTACTGCGGCTCTCTACCTTCAGGAAGGAGCAAACTTCGTTGTCGGCCCGCTCTTCAACCCGGCTATTGCCCCGATATGCAACCGCCGCTGTGTTCCTTACATCCCTGGTTGCGGCTCGGCAACTGAAATCGGGATGACTCAGGAGGCAGGCTGTGACATATGCAAGGCATTCCCAGGCGACGTGCTCGGCCCTGCATTCGTCAAGGGCGTCAAGGCTCCTATGCCGTGGACTCAGATTCTCGTGACCGGAGGCGTGAAGCCGGAAGCTGAAAACCTCAAGGCCTGGTTCAAGGCCGGCGCTTCCTGCGTGGGCATGGGCAGCAACCTCTTCCCTAAGGATGTAGTGAAGGCAGGCGACTGGGCAACCGTCACAAAACTTTGCAGCGAATCTTTGAAGATCATCGCTGAAGTGCGTCAGTAACAAAATCTTGTGGCTCCGGTGCAGATGCGTTCCGGAGCCACATTCTTTAACCACACATAGCACTAATAAATATTATGGCCCGTAAGGACAAAATGACCAACTTCCGGTGGGTAATCTGCGCGATGCTCTTTCTCGCGACCACCGTCAACTATCTCGACCGTCAGGTGCTCTCCCTCACTTGGGACGAGTTTATAAAGCCCGAATTTCATTGGGATGAATCCCATTATGGAACGATAACATCCATATTTTCAATAGTTTATGCCGTGTGCATGCTTTTCGCCGGACGATTCATCGACTGGATGGGCACGAAGAAGGGTTACCTTTGGGCCATTGGAATATGGTCTGCCGGAGCTTGTCTCCACGCTCTCTGCGGAATCATTACCGAGAATGTCGTCGGACTGCACAGCGCTGCGGAGCTCATGCAGGCAACGGGTGACACCGCCGTTCTGATTTCTACGGTCAGCATGTACTGTTTCCTCGTGGCCCGCAGCGTGCTCGCGCTCGGTGAGGCCGGCAACTTCCCTGCGGCAATCAAGACCACGGCGGAGTATTTTCCTAAGAAAGACCGCGCGTTCGCAACGTCAATATTCAATGCCGGTGCGTCCATCGGTGCCCTCATAGCCCCGCTTACGATTCCTCTGCTCGCCAAGGCCTGCGGTTGGGAGATGGCATTTATCATCATCGGAGTCCTTGGGTTCATCTGGATGGGAATCTGGGTGTTTGTCTATGCCAAGCCGAAGAAGTCCAAGTTCGTAAACGCCGCCGAGCTCGAGTACATTGAGCAGGACAGGCTCATAGAGACGGAGCCGGTGGCGGCAGTTGAGACAGTTGTTGAGGCGACATCTGAAGACGGCGGTACTGAGACCGTCGAATCCGTCATTGAAGTGGAAAAGCCGGTGGAGCAGGATTCCGCGAAAAAAATCTCCATCTGGCAGGCTCTGAAGTACCGCCAGACTTGGGCGGTCATCTCAGGCCGTTTCATGGCTGACGGCGTGTGGTGGTTCTTCCTCTTCTGGACTCCGTCCTACCTCAATTCCCAATTCGGCATAAAGACAACCGAACCACTTGGCATGGCGCTGATTTTCACCCTCTATGCCATCACGATGCTCTCCATTGTCGGAGGCAAACTCCCGACCATCTTCATCAACAAGGCGATGAGCAAAGGCGGCAAGTTCGACCCATACTCGGCAAGGATGAAGGCGATGCTCATTTTCGCCATATTCCCGATATGTGTCCTTCTCGCCCAGCCCCTCGGCACCATATCCCCGTGGTTCCCGACCATCCTCATAGGCATAGGATGCGCCGCACACCAGTCCTGGTCAGCCAATGTCTACACGACTGTCAGCGACATGTTCCCGAAATCTGCGGTTGCCACAGTCACGGGAATCGGCGGAATGGCGGGCGGAATCAGCTCCATGATTATGCAGAAGTTCGCAGGCGAGCTCTTTGTCTGGTCTGACAAGGTCGGCCTCCGCTTCCTCGGCTTCGAGGGTAAACCTGCCGGCTACTTCATAGTCTTCTGCATCTGCGCCTTCGCCTACCTCATAGGATGGCTCCTGATGAAATCCTTTGTTCCGCGTTACAAGGTCGTTGAAGTCGAATAGCTCGTCATAATAAGGTGATTTGAAGAGCCGTTTCCGTCACAATAAGGTGATCTGAATTGATGGTTGTGTCATAATAAGACAGTTTGTCCTATCTGTTATATGCATAATAAGACGGTTGATAACACAGTTTTCATCAGAATAAGGTGATGTTGTGAGAAATTTTCTTAATTTTGCAAAAAATCAGAATTGCGCTAAAAACGGCATAGATTCTTCAATCCGCGTCAATTCCAACTCTGGCTCAACAACCACTTCCAGATAGGGACGGCATGTATGACATTTCCTGAAATTTCAATCGTCTTCTCTTCGTCACGGGTGACTATAAGCAGAGTCTCGCTCTCCAGAACAGACGTCGCCTTGAGCAGCGATGTCGTCTCCCGCTTGAATGTGTCGCTGTCGGAGAGAGAATAGCACACCTGTACGGCAAGCTTCGCTTCAGGGACATAAAAATCCAGTTCTATGCCGTGATTGTAAAAAAAGACGGCATTCTCTCTTCCATATTTTCTGAACAGAGTCACCGCGACTAGGTTTTCCAACAGTGACGTGTTCGCGTCCAGAAGAAAAAGATTCAATATCCCGTTGTCCGTGAAATAATATTTCGGCGACGTTTCTTTTTCCACAAGTTTTCCGGCGATGTTCTTCACTGGAGTGATGAGCCATGCGTCCTTCGCATAGTCGATGTAGTTTATTATTGTGGCGGTACCGATTTTTATCCCCGTCGCCGCTATTATGTTCGCGAGGCGGGTGTAGGAAACCGGCTGTTTCAGACTTTCCGCTATTTTTTTGAACATCATCCTCAGAGCGACCGTGTTCTCGATTTTGTGCCTTGCGGCAATGTCCCCCAAATAAATCTTTTGATAGACGCTTGTCAGGTAGTCCCGCTTTGCCTCCAGCACGCTCCCTTCCGGAAATCCACCGAACCGAAAATAATCGTCGAAAATGCGCTGGAGCCCGGCCTTTTGTTCCGTGGAATAAAAGGATGCCGGTGTGACGGTGACGGATTTTGCCCTGAGATATTCTTCAAATGAATACGGATATACATCTACATTTATATATCTTCCGCCAAGCGTCGACAGGATTTCCTCGCTGAGCATTTTCGCATTGCTTCCGGTGATATATACCCTGTATTTACTGTCAGCAAGACGTCTCGCGAACTTTTCCCACCCGTCTATGTTCTGAATCTCGTCAAGGAACAGTATCGGACGTTTCCCATACATTTCCATGTGTGTCTCCAGCAGCAGGTTCAGTTCCATTGCCGTCATTCCGCCCAAACGCTCGTCCTCAAAGTTTACATAAAGCATCTCGTTCCATCCGGTTCCGGCAGCAAGAAACTGCTTGATGCGTTGGAACAGCAGATATGATTTTCCTGCGCGGCGGATTCCTGTGAAGACATAATTCCCGAATTCCTCGAATCTGAAATCACGTTCCAAGACCTCACATCTCATGACATCATTCTGATTGTCAAATAATATGGTTTTCAACAATTCTTTGTCCATACAGCCTTAATTTTTGACAAAAATAATGATTTTATTCCATAGATAAAACAAAATTGCGTCATTTTTATTCTGTCGACAAAATAAGAATGGCCAAATTCTATTCTGCACACAGAATAACCTGACTAATAGAACCGGCAATTGTAGCGGGAGAGGAGATCGATGGAGCTGAAATTGTCTGGGTGGTCGGGACGCTTGCCGAGGATGAGGAAGTCGGTGAGGACGGCGACGGCGTCATGGGCATCGCGGTCGGAGTGCTGTGCGATGAGATACTTTACATAGCCATCCTTCAGGGCAGTCATGTTCCTTTCGAGCACGTCGTAGCCGATGACGTTCCATCCTTTGAGCCCATGTTCGCGCAGATAGTCGGCGACGAGGTAGATGCGGGAGTTGAGGGTCACGACGTTCGGACATCCGGTGATGGCAGTGAATGCGTCGTCCATCGCCTTGTGCGCCTCTTCAGGATTATTCGGGTTTATGACGACGTTTCGCACCTCCGTCTCCGGGAAATGTGCGGTGAGGTAGTCCATGAATCCGCGGCGGCGTTCCTGCGACGGGTCAGACAGCCCCTTGACGTCGCGCTCGATTCTCACGAGATGGACGGTACCGCGGTTATCTTCCGCCGAGCCTGACATGAGCATGTCCGCGCAGAACGCTCCACTGTCATAGATAGGCTGACCGAAGTAGGCAAGATGGCCATAGACCCCGCTCACGCTCGTATTCAATATGACATAGGGTATATCTGCCTCTTCCAACTCCACGGCCATTGTGCGTGTGGCGTCGAGGAACATAGGGGCTATTATCGCTCCGGAATAGCCCTCCTTTATGACCCTGCGGCACTCGGAGAGGAACGAATCGACGTCATATTGGTCATATAGACACTCCACGACGTTCACGGAGAAGCGGCCGGCATGTTCCATCGCCTTTTCGACGCCTATGTGCGAAAGTTCCCAGAACTCGCCGTTCCTATATTTCGGAAACAGGACGGCAATCCTGTGTGATTTGTTCTTCGCCAGCATCGACGCATAGACGTTCGGCTGATAACCGAGTTCCTCGATGACTCTGAGCACTTTCTCCCGCGTCTTTTTCGACACTTCACCCCTCTCGTGCAGCACTCTGTCGACCGTACCGTTCGTGACTCCGGCGGCCCTTGCCACATCGCTTATCGTAACTATTGAATTCTTCATCTGTATCCGGCTGCATGTTAAAACATCGTGCAATATACGAAAAAACATCGGTTTGTCGCAGATTGAGGGAAAATATCTCCGTGTTCGCACACGGAAACTGAAAAACATTGTTAAATTTGCAATTATATCTCCCGCGTTCGTGGGGAGTTTTGTTTAACCATAATATATATAATTAATGATGATTCGAATGACTGAAAGCTGGCGGTGGTATGGACCTGATGACCCCGTGAGCTTGAGCTATATCAGGCAGGCTGGAGTGACCGACATCGTCCATGCCCTGCATCATATCACGAACGGAGAAGTCTGGACCGTCGAGGAAATCAGAAAAAGGCAGGAACTCATCGCTGAGGCGGGGCTTAAATGGAGCGTTGTTGAGAGCGTGCCCGTGCATGAGCATATAAAGACTCGCGAGGGAGAATACCTCAAATATATAGAGAACTACAAGCAGAGCATACGTAATCTCGCCGAGTGCGGAATTCACATCATAACCTACAACTTCATGCCGGTTATCGACTGGACGAGAACCGATCTCCAATTCGAGATGCCTGACGGCTCGCGTGCGCTGCGGTTCGAGAAGGCGGCGTTCATGGCGTTCGATCTTTTCATACTCGGCCGAAAGGCGGCTTTCGACGAGTGGACTGAGGAGGAGATTGCGGTGGCGAAGGCCCGTTACGAGAAGATGGATGAGGCCGAGATTCAGCTGATTACAAGGAATATGATTGCCGGTTTGCCTGGAAGTGAGGAAAGTTTCACTCTTGAGCAGTTCCGTCAGGCGCTGTCCCGCTATGACGGGGTGACAGAAGAGCAGCTGCGCGAGAACCTCATATTTTTCCTGCAGCAGGTCTGCCCGGTTGCTGACGAGTGCGGCTCCGTGATGGTCATCCATCCCGACGACCCGCCTTACTCGCTGCTCGGACTGCCACGCATCCTCTCCACTGCGGAGGATTTCAGGAAACTGATTGCCGCTGTTCCGAACAGATCGAACGGGCTGTGCCTCTGCACCGGTTCGTTCGGAGTTAGGGCGGATAACGACTGTGTGGCCATGATGCGGGAGTTCGGCGACAGGGTCGGTTTCGTCCATCTGCGCACGACAAAGCGCGACGCCGAGGGCAATTTCTACGAGGCGAACCTGCTTGAGGGCGACGTGGACATGTACGGCATGATGAAGGCACTGCTTGAGGTCGAGCAGAGACGCGGGGTGAGTATTCCCGTGCGTCCGGACCACGGCCATCAGATGTGCGATGACCTTGGCCGCAGGTCCAACCCGGGTTATTCCTGCTACGGGCGCATGCGCAGCTTGGCTGAGCTGCGTGGCCTTCAGGAAGGTATAATCCGAAGTTAAAGGCCGAAGCGGCTTGCTGCGTTATGCTTCGTCGTCAAAATCCTCACAACCATTAGGTTGCTGCGGTTTTAACTCCTCGCAAGCCTTGCACTCCATCTTCATCTTTAACTTCGGTGGATAAGCTCTTGTATGAGAAAATTTTAGATAGAGACTTTAAACAGAGACTTTAGATAGAGACTTTAAACATAGACTTTTAAAATTACATAATGATATGACACAGAATCTTTTTGATGTAAAGGGCAGGGTTTTGGTGATGACCGGGGCC
The DNA here is from genome assembly GCA_900545245.1 of uncultured Bacteroidales bacterium. GTDB lineage: Bacteria > Bacteroidota > Bacteroidia > Bacteroidales > UBA932 > Cryptobacteroides. The sequence goes on along the minus strand of UQYV01000060.1, from coordinate 815 downwards.
TGCGGCGTGCTCGGGAGCACGATAGTAAAGTATTTCGCGGCCCAGGGTTGCAAGGTGGTGCTGCTTGGCCGCTCAGCCGAAAAAGGGGAAAGACTCGTTGAGGAAATCAGCCTGTCTGGAGGCGAGGCGTGTTTCCTTACTACCAATGTGCTTGACAGGGACGTGCTGGAGAGCAACTATGAGCAGATTATAAAGAAATATGGCAGGATAGACATACTTATGAATGCCGCCGGAGGCAATATGCCGGCAGCTACGGTTCCGCCGGAGAAGACCATCTTCGACCTGGACCTTGACGCCGTGAAGCAAGTTGCCGAGCTTAATCTGTTCGGAACTGTTCTTCCGACTATGGTCTTTGCAAAGTCGATGGCAGAGAGCGGCAAGGGCTCAATAATCAACTTCGCCTCAGAGTCCGCTCTGCGTCCGCTCACCCGCGTCGCCGGATATGGGGTTGCAAAGGCAGCTGTCGTTAACTGGACAAAATACCTTTGTGCGGAGCTTGCGCTCAAGTTCGGAGAGGGAATAAGGGTGAACGCGATTGCTCCGGGCTTCATCCTCTCGAACCAGAACCGCTCCCTCCTCACCAACGAGGACGGCTCGCTCACTCCGCGTTCTGAGACAATCCTCTCCCACACTCCTATCGGACGTTTCCTTGAGCCGGACGAACTTGTGGGCACGCTTCACTACCTCGCCTCCGACGCTTCAAAAGCAGTTACCGGAACCGTCTGCGTTGTTGACGGCGGATTTGACGCATTTTCGATTTAGAAACCTTCAAAAAATAACCTGCATCATCTTTCTCATTCTTTTCGGTCTATATT
>UQYV01000059.1 GCA_900545245.1 uncultured Bacteroidales bacterium | reverse complement strand
GGGCTGCGGCGTTTCTTCGCCCCGTTGAAATCCTCACAGCCGCAAAGTCTGCTGCGGTTTCAACTTCGATGAGCGGCAGCAAAGTGCCGTCAGAACAAAGGCTCAACCGGTTCGCGGTGGTCGGGATCGAGGAGTTCGGAACGGAACTTGGCGCGGGCAAAGTTGATTTTGTTTAGTTCGACAACGCGGATGTGGCTGTTGAACATCGTGCGGATGTAAATCTTGCGACCACATAGATCAGTTGCCGTGGTGAACTGGGTTGCCGACGGAATGTCAGGAGGCGTGGTGCCGGCGGCGGTCTGAACTCCTATCGGAAGGTCAAAGTTGTTCAGGATATGGAAAGCCTGAATGACGGTCTTTTCGGCATCGGCAAGCTTCGGGGCAGTAGTCTGGAAAAATGCGGCGCGAACAAATCGGGAAGGCGGTGTAAAGTCGCCAGGAAGTCCTAACATCCCGCCGCCTCCACCAAAAGAGTGGAGTTCAAGGCTTCCGACGGTATTCTCAGTTACCGCACCGGACTTAAGATTTACATAGTTGTTCAAATTCGTAAGATGCCAGTCGAAAGACGGAGAGTTTGTGAGGACTCCGAGCGTATTTTCATAGAACACGCATTTTTCGTCAATGATTTCCAGAACAATCTGACGACCGGACGGGTCGGCGAAACGCCAGTGGGCTGTGGAGGCACGCGGGTCGACATTGTGGACGTGAACCGCCTTTACAGCCTCTATGACGTCATCAACGCTCTTGCAACTTCCGAGGATATAGGGGACAAGCTGGAGGTCCGCAATGCTCGATTCTTTAAGCGACGGACAATAATCTTCGTATTTTCCATATCCCGGGAAATAGAAAAGCCCTGCGGAAAGCCCCTCCTCGTTCAGTCCCTCCACGATGAATTCCGGCTGCTCGACGGCGAAACCCACATAACCATACTTTCCGGAGAAAGCTCTACCCTGCTCCCCTCCAGGAGTGATAGAATACCAGATGTGATTCCGAGGAACCACGACATAACGGTTGTGATTGTCGTTCACGGCCCATTCGATTGTTCGAGCCATCACCGTACTTCCATCCGCAGCCTTGAGCGTGATGCCCGTGCAGGCGAATCCACGAGGAGCGAATGCCACCGCGGCCGCTACGGCCAGCAAAGTGGCTAAAATTTTGTGTTTCATAGTATTATATGGTTTTACACGATATCCTCAGTTTCGCAAAATCCATACCTATGATTCTCCAAGCCTCGACCCGGTGAGGATTTTGACAAACCGTCCAACGAAGCAGATTACCCCTTATTCCACCTCCGCCGCGAGACCGCCTTCGCCAGTCTCCTTATAAAGCGAAGGCAGATCCTTCCCAGTCTGCTTCATCACACGCACCACCTGGTCAAACGACACCCGATGCAACCCATCCGTATAAGAAGCATAAATATTAGCGTCCAAAGCCCGGGCTGCCGCATAGGCATTCCGCTCGATGCAAGGAATCTGAACCAAGCCGCAGACAGGGTCGCAGGTCATGCCGAGGTGATGCTCAAGTCCCATCTCGGCAGCATATTCAATCTGAGCCGGAGTGCCGCCCATAAGCTGGTTTGCAGCAGCTGCGGTCATCGCACAGGCAACACCGACCTCCCCTTGGCAACCTACTTCAGCACCGGAGATGGAAGCATTGGTCTTCACCACATTACCGACAAGAGCCGCCGTAGCGAGTGAACGGATTATCCGACGGTCGCTGAAATCATAGACCTTCTTCAAATGATAGAGCACGCTTGGAAGCACACCGCAGGAGCCGCAGGTCGGAGCTGTCACGATGGTGCCTCCGGAGGCGTTCTCCTCGCTCACGGCAAGCGCATAGGCGAAAATGAGTCCACGGGTGCGAAGAACATCCTTATAGCCCTCGGCACGGATGAAATACGAGGCTGCCTTACGGCGCAGATGCAGCGGTCCCGGAAGCACGCCCTCGCGGTCAAGTCCACGCTCAATGGACTCCTGCATCACCTTCCAGACTTCAAGCAGATAGTCGTTGATGTCCCCATCCTCGATTTCCTCAACATATTCCCAATAGGCCTTCCCGTTGCGGTTGCACCAGTCGAGAAGTTCCGTCATCGTGTTAAGCGGATAGATGTCCGGCGACTCGACACCCGGCAATTGGTCGCAGCGGATAGCCCCTCCGCCGATGCTGTAAAACGTCCATTCGTCACGCAGGTGCCCATCATCGTCCACTGTTGCAATTGTCATGGCGTTAGGATGTTCGTCCATAAACACCTTTGGAAGCCACTCAATCTCCACAGGTCCGGCCTGTGAAAGCACCTCATTGATTGCCACATCGGTCAAATGCCCCTTTCCCGTCGCCGCAAGAGAGCCGTAGAGACGGACATGAAAGCGGTGAGCATCTCCGTGGTGTGACAGATAAACCTTCGATGCCTGATGCGGCCCCATAGTGTGGCTGCTGGACGGTCCCTTCCCTATCCTGTATATTTCCCTGATGCTCTTCATAACAAAACTAAAATGAAACGAGCCGCAAAGGTAAAAAAGTTAAAACAACAAAGCAAAAAAAGGATGGCGAACAAAATACTTTTTGTTCACCATCCTTCGGACTTCCTAACCCCCACAGACTAGCGTCTGCGACCCCTGTTAGGGGTATTTCGCGCCGCTGGTGCGGTCCCTTCGGGACTTGGGAACAGCCTGGAATGCGCCAGATATAAGAGCTGTTACTTCTTGTAAATTATTGAAACAGGGCTGCCTTTATAGCTCCAGTCTGTCTGCGTGAAGTTGGAAGGGATATTTTCGGTGCTAGACGCGGAACCATTAAACTTGGCCGTGACTGTGAATTTGCCGTTTTTTCCAGGATTCCCTTCGCAGAAAAATCTATACAGATTTAACTTGCTTATGTCGAACGATTTGAAATTTCCATTTTTGATAGACAATATAGCCAAGTCGTTATTTCCGCCAAACGTAACGCTGGACAAAGATGAGGAACCAGGATTTTCCCCTTCCAGAAATGCCAGGTGCAATTTTGGCAGATTACTTAAATCCAACCTTTCCAAATTCTTAGAATCAATGATGTATAGAAAGATCAATGATTTCAAATTGCTTAAATTCAAACTTGATAGTTCAGCGGAGCGCAGAAGCAATCTCGAAATTTTCAATCCCGCAGGTATGTCAAGACTGCTGATAGGATTCCTTGAAAGATCTAATGTCAAAAGGCTTTTCAAATCACCGATTTCGACTGTAGTCAACTGATTTTCGGCCAGATACAGCTCAGTCATCTTTGAACAATGAGACACGTTAATTTTGGTTAACTTATTGTTCTTTGCCTTGACTATGTCCAGATTTATATTCCTGCTGAGATCAAGTTCTGTCAAATTGTTATTGTCACAATATAACTCTGTCAATGATATAAAATGCTCTATTCCATTGAGAGAATTCAACTTTTTGGTGGACAATTCCAATTTGAAGATGCTGGAGACATCCTTTTTCGTAATATGTTTAGTGGTCTTGATATACCCGTCGTTGTACAAGAGCTGCCGGAATAAAGGATCAAAATCATTTGTAATCTCATCCGTAACATTCACTATATTGGAAGCAGTAAATCCTCCATCTTCTGTGGTTACGGTTATCGCAGTCTGCCCCTGCTTCAGTCCTTTGATGATGCCATCCGAACTCACTGATGCAACCTCCGGATTTGAAGAAGACCAAGTTACATTCTTATTGGATGCATCTTTTGGCGTGAAGATCAAATCGAATTTTCCGAGATTGTCTTCAGAAAGCCCTATTGTCAATGACTCAGGTGCCAGGCTGACACCCGCAACAGGAACGACCACATTCTTATTGCAGCCAATAAGGAAGAGAGCAAATGCCGTAAAAAGAGTCGAAAATTTTAAATATTTCATAATGTCGTTCGGTTATAGTTTCGCAAAAGTACAAAAAAAACGGATTATCACCATATTTTAAATTTTGGCCACACTCACAAAAAAAACTTGCTTCATTTACAAGAAACTTGATATATCATAGATATAGCTCTCTCTAAGTGTCAAAGACAAGAATGGAAAAAGCAGACCCGATTATCTATGCTACATTGCCTATCTAATATACTCGTAGATAAAAATGGGAAAAGAATTTAATACAGCAACACTTTTATTAGGCTTGACATAGAGCAAGAGTTGCCTTTTGAATATTGATAACTGATTGATGACAGACTTCTCTGCCGGCATCGAGTTTTCTCCGGTTATGATCAAGTTTGCTTTACAGACATTCATCTGCTTAAGATATTGCCAGTTATCTTTCACCCTAATGTACTTTTCTTTTGTCGGTGTTTCACCATCCTTGAACAATATGTGGTCAAGACTATTATAAGCCGAAAAATCACGAGACAGACGTTTGAAGTCCTTGCACTGTTCTCTGCTAACAATATAATTGGTATAATCTGGGTCAGGAAGTTCCTTGGTATAGCGGATAGATTCAATCATAGGATAGTTGATGTAGAGTTTTCCGTTCTCGGTTTCATCAGCAAACAACACCAGCATCTCTTCTAGCCTTTGATTGATTTCTTCAAGCGAAAGATGAGAGTTTTGAAAATCATAGTCAAAGAAAAGAAATACTTCCGAAATGTCTGAACTTCTAATGCCGTTCAAGGTGGAGTCACCTCTTACTGCCAAATGTTCTCTCATAAGAGAAACAATATCTCCACTGTCTTCATATTCCTTCAGTTCATTGTAAAGGCCATATATATTATTTCCGAAAGAACAAATGATATTGTCATTTACCTTCGGGAAATAGAGTCTTTCCAATGTTCTATATAGACGAGGCTCACGCTCATCGCCTTCAAATACAAATAGAATCATAATCCAAAAGTTCCGCCTCGATACAGTTTTTCCAAATTATGAGCAAAACGAAGTTCCTTGTCCGTCAAGTCACAAATAGCTTTTATTTCGTTGTTTCTAAGAATAAAAAAACAGTCAGGACGAAGCAAATCATTTGAAAGAAGGAACGTGTCGTGGGTGGTTACGAACACCTGGTTAGTTCCTTCAAACAAACGCTTGCAAATCTTATATGATAATTCGTGGTGATAGAAAGCATCGAACTCGTCTATGAAGACAAATGAAGCGTTATTCATCTCTTTCAGCCAGTAATATTGCAACTCTAGGTTTCTTGTTCCAGTGGATGCGACCCATTGAAACGGGATTCTGACACCATTCATTATGCAGAAGAGAGCATTGTCACCCTGCGTGTTAGGCGCAAACTCATACTCCTGACCGCTTACCTCTTTCAAGTATGCAGCAAATTCGCTAGCCAGATTGTTTTTTACGATATATTCCTCCACGTTACTTCCACCTTCCTTCAAACCAATAAATTCGCGATAATCAAGACTCCTAAAGAACAGCATATTTTCTACGAAATCGCGAAGTTGCAGCAAAGCGTGGTCTTTGGGGAGTGGCACAGAGCCCAACAGATAATTAACTATTGAAATATTGTTGGCACTATCTTTAAGATTCTGAATGGCAACGTCAGTCAAACCAAAATCCTCTGAAATTTCCAATACTCCTTTATCTTTAACGAGAACCTCTTTGTTATCAATAGTCAACTTCTCGCTAATAATATCGCCTTTAAGTTCAAATGCCACCTTGCTATAACTGTATGATAGGATATGACCATCAAAATCAAATGTATAAGCGAACTCCACAGGTTCATTGTGACAAAAAGCGCAAGCATAGTTCAAGTAGTAATCAGGCTTCTTCCACTTGTGAGAAAGGTGATTCGCAATATCGAATATCGCCAACCCAAAGTTAGACTTACCAGCACCATTCGGTCCATAGATTATGCCATTCTTTACGATGCCATTAAGAACAGCATTGTTGTTGAATGCATAATTGCTCGGATGAGACAAATCCCACTCAATGCGATTCTTAAAGCCTCTATAGTTCTTAACTGCGAATTTCTTTAACATAACAATATTGATTAGGTTAATTTAGCTACAAAGGTACAAAAAAATGCATATCCGTAAATAAATTACGGCAAATATTATATACGCAATAACTTAGTAAGCGCAAAAAATACGTCCCTAATAGGGGTCGCAGACGCCAGTCTGCGGGGGTTAGGACGATAAAAGGGTGGCCAAAAAACTTTTTGGTCACCCTCCCTCTTAATATAACATCTAGAAAGAGGGGATTCAAGCCGCCCAACAAAGCAGACCGCTATTGTCCCCTCCCACGTATTTAGGCGTTCTTTTCTGCTTTAATAGCAGCCTGCGCCGCAGCCAGACGTGCAATCGGCACGCGGAACGGTGAGCAAGAAACGTAGTTCAAACCGATCTTGTAGCAGAACTCTACAGACGCAGGGTCACCGCCGTGCTCGCCGCAGATACCGCATTTGAGATCCGGACGGGTCTCACGGCCTTCCTTGACAGCGTAGTTGATGAGCTTGCCGACAGCCTTGGTGTCGAGAGTCTTGAAAGGATCGGCGTCAAGAATCTTGTTGCCGAGGTAGTCGCCCATGAAAGTTCCGACGTCGTCACGTGAGAATCCGAAGGTCATCTGAGTGAGGTCGTTGGTACCGAATGAGAAGAACTCTGCCGTGCGGGCCATCCTGTCAGCGGTGAGAGCTGCACGAGGAATCTCAATCATTGAACCGAACTTATAGTCGATTGTCTGGTGAGTCTCGCCTTCAACCTCAAGCTTAATCTTGGCGCAGATTGCCCTCTGGAACTTGAGCTCGCGCTCTGAAATGGTGACCGGAATCATGATTTCAGGCTTCGGATGATAGCCTTCCTTAATGAGTTCGGCAGCGGCCGTGAAAATTGCACGGAACTGGGTCTCAGAAATCATAGGGTAGGTGATGTGCAGACGCACTCCGCGGTGACCCATCATAGGGTTGACCTCGTGGAGGGACTCGCCCCTCTTCTCGATTTCCTGCTCGTTGATTCCAAGCTCCTCAGCAAGCTCCTCCCTCTTCTCGTGTCCCTGCGGAACGAACTCATGGAGAGGCGGGTCGAGGAGACGGAAGGTAACAGGCTTGCCGTCCATGACCTTCATCGTGCCCTTCACAGCTGCCTTGATGTAAGGCTCAAGCTCGGCGAGGGCAGCGCGGCGCTCATCGTCAGTCTTGGAAAGAATCATCTTGCGGAGCTTTGCAAGAGGAGTCTCGGAGTTCTTGCCGTAGAACATATGCTCAATACGGAACAGACCGATACCCTCTGCGCCGAATGAGAGTGCACGTGCAGCATCCTCAGGAGTGTCGGCATTTGTGCGCACGCCGAGTGTTCTGAATTTGTCGACGATTTCCATGAACTTCACGAACCTAGGGTTCTCTGAAGCATCCATAGTGTCAATCTTCTGTGCATAAACAAGGCCCTTCGCGCCATTGAGGCTGACAGCGTCACCCTCCTTGATAACCGCACCACTCTTGAAACTTGCGGTCTTTGCAGCAAGATCAATGGTCATTACCTCGCATCCCACGATGCAGCACTTGCCCCATCCACGTGCAACGAGTGCAGCATGAGAGGTCATACCGCCCTTCATCGTGAGGATACCGGCAGCGGCACGCATACCCTCAACATCCTCAGGAGAAGTCTCCTCACGGATGAGGATAGCCTTGATTCCCTTTGCAGCGGCAGCCATAGCGGCCTCAGATGAGAACACTGCAACACCGACCGCTCCGCCCGGAGATGCCGGAAGACCGTTGGCGATTGCCGTTGCCTTCTTCTCTGAAGCAGGGTCAAGGATTGGGTGAAGAATCTCATCGAGCTGAGCCGGAGCAACACGCATTACTGCTGTCTTCTCGTCAATCATGCCCTCTGCAAGCATGTCCATCGCCATATTGAGCGCAGCGAGACCGGTCCTCTTTCCAATACGGCACTGGAGCATCCAGAGCTTGCCGTCCTGAATAGTGAACTCGATGTCCTGCATGTCGTTGAAGTGCTGCTCAAGGTGAAGACGGATGTCGTCAAGTTCCTTGTAGACCTCAGGCATTGCCTTTTCGAGAGATTCGAGATTTGCGTTGTGAGGAGTCTTGGTGGCCTCGTTGAGAGGGTTCGGGGTGCGGATGCCGGCAACGACGTCCTCGCCCTGCGCGTTGATGAGCCACTCACCGTAGAACTTATTGTCACCGTTTGCTGGGTTACGTGAGAAAGCCACACCGGTCGCCGATGTGTTGCCCATGTTTCCGAACACCATTGACTGAACGTTCACGGCTGTACCCCAATCGTCAGGAATGCCCTCGATCTTTCTGTATGCGATGGCGCGCTTTCCGTTCCATGACTTGAACACGCCGCCGATTGAGCCCCAGAGCTGAGCCTCTGCTGTGTCTGGGAAGTCAACACCGAGAACTTCCTTCACGCGAACCTTGAACTTGTCGCAAAGGTCCTTAAGTTCATCAGCAGTAATCTCAGTATCAGACTTGTAGCCCTTTGCCTCCTTGAGGTCTTCCATCATCCTGTCAAGCTGCTGGCGGATTGCCTTTCCGTCCTCAGGCTCGATGCCCTCTGCCTTCTCCATTACGACGTCGGAGTACATCATGATGAGACGACGATACGCGTCATAGACGAAACGAGGGTTGTTTGTCTTGGCAATCATGCCAGGAATCGTGTCTGAGCAAAGACCGATGTTAAGAATCGTATCCATCATGCCAGGCATTGAGCTACGGGCACCGGAACGGCAGCTTACGAGAAGCGGATTGGTCTTGTCACCGAACTTCATGCCCATGATTTCCTCAGTAGCCTTAAGGGCGTCTGCAACCTCAGCCTTGAGCTCATCAGGATAACCGCCGCCGAGAGCATAGTACTCTGCGCAGCACTCGGTCGTGATGGTGAAACCTGCCGGAACAGGAATGTTCAAAAGGCACATCTCAGCGAGGTTGGCACCCTTTCCGCCAAGAAGGTTTCGCATTGTTCCATTGCCTTCCGCGGTTTTGCCGCCAAAGCGATAGACACGTTTTTTTGTGTTTTCCATAAAATTATTTGGTATTTAGATAATTATATATTTTCGTAAATATTATCGACGACGACGCAAAATTTCACGCACGCCATATCCGCGCCGCGAAATTAACAAAATTTATGCGATTCACGAAATATTTGTAACGATTCGTCATTATATTTACAAATGAAACGCATATAAAGAAAGAGGATGCGCCCCGTCGTTAATCTTCACCTTCCGAGGCTTCGTCAAGGAGGGCAGACAGCACACGGTCTATTCCGTTGTTCTCCGGTGCGACCTCGACGCCGTCAAACGACGGGTCTGGACGGCCCACACGATAGTAGGCGACATCCTGCAAGAGGAACTGGGAGTCGATGTAGTCACTGTCGTCAGCGGCAATCTGCAGCAGGACACCGGGGATTTCAGCAAAGAGGACCTTCACGATGTCGGTTTCCCCGCAGGCTGCGCATATCCCGTTTACATTCAGCCTTATGCCAAGTCCGGAGGCGGCAGCAAGCTTTTCAGCGGCAACTGCAAGACCTCCGTCACAGACGGTCCTTGACGAGAGCACCACCCCGTCGGAGACAAGGTCACGGACGACCTCGTAGCAGTCGATGAAATAGTCCGGATCGGCTATGTTGAGAGGTGCTCCGCCGTTGCAGCCCAGAGACTTAGCGAAAAGAGAGCCACCAAGACGCGGGGAACAAGTGTCGAACGGGACATACACCAGGAAAGAGCCATTCGCAGGACTGTCAGAGGTCGCAGATGAGGTCTCCATGTCAAAAGTTCTGGCAGCGTCATACCCTCTGGCAAGCCGCGCAGAGCACTTCCTTTCATCTCCCATCCAGACATCCCTATTCTCATCGATGTTTATGTCCGAACTGCCTCCGACCGTCCACAACTTCTCCTCGCCCGGAGCATCATCCTCTTCCCAATCCTTGTCCGGAACATCCTCTATTTCAGCCACATCCTCGGCAGCATCATCATCTTCGGCGTCTCCGAACGAGGCAAGGGTCGTAAAATACGAGTTCACGCACTCCCCGTCCCCGTCGTCGTACAAGTAGCCCTGGATTTCGACTCCGAGGTCATAGATATAGTCAGTAACAGACCGCACGGATGTGTAGAATGCTGACATATTCCCGACAGCCCCGGAGTTCCAGCACCATTCGGCCCATATCCTCAAATCGTCCAAGCGAAATTCTCCGTCCAGCCAAAGTGTGTCAATCAAAGCCGACGCAACTCTCTGACGGGCAAAGCTCTCCGGATAGAGAAGGTTGAACTCGCGGTCCTGCGATGCCGGTGCCAAATCCTTGACACGCCTTATATATATAGGTATATCCTCCTTTGAATACGCCAGATTCTCCGGCGGCAAATCAACGGCCTCGTCCCATATCTCAGCACATTCGCCGACCGGCTTTTCATCATCGACATCCGACGGCAGCATGCACTCATCAAGCATTTCGGCCGGGGTCACATCCTGCCTCACGCCGTCAATGACATATTTTGAAAACAGAGCGTCCTGATCCCTTTGCATAAAAACGAAGTTTATCCGGCAAAATTAGTCATTTTTTCTTATAATGACACGCCTGAGGAAATGGAAGAAGAAGAAATAGGCAAAGACTTTAAAATCTGAAACAAAAGATGTACTTTTGTTGTCGATAACGATTTGCGGATTATGGCGACAATTGATATAGACGGATTTGCGGTTTTCAGCAGCAGCGACGAATATAGGCGATGCTGCCGACGGTGCATAATATTCGCGAAGTCATACACTTATGACACTGCACAGGCGGAGTGCATGGCTGAGGAAGCGATGGTAATCCTATGGAAAAGAATGCAGAAAGGCGAGCGGATTGAAAGACTGATGCCGTTCCTTTTCACGACTGTCCGCAATCTCGCGCTCAACTACCTCAAGCACAAGCAGGCCGACATACGTGCTCGGGAAGGGATGGGTTCGGACCGCGACCGCGAAATTCAACTGCGGCTTTGTTCACTGAACGAATGCAACCCTTCCAAACTCTATCAAGCCGACATACAGGAAATTATAGACGACACTCTGAAACATCTTGGAGAACGCACGGAAACTATCTTTCGCCTCAGCCGCTTCGAAGGCATAACCAACAGGGAAATAGCCGCTGAACTGGGAATTTCCGAGAAAACAGTCGAATATCATATGTCCAAAGCCCTGAAGGAACTCCGCGTGAGCCTCGAGGACTATCTGCCCATGCTGTTGTTTTTCAACCTCTATCATCTTGTAGGTTAGAAACATGAAAAAAATAAACTGCGTCAGATTTGTCAATTATTTTCAAGTATAGATTTCTTTTGGAAGAAGGAGTGTACTGGAGGTACACGACTGATGAGAAAATAAATATAGACCGAAAAGAAAGAGAAAGATGATGCAGGTTATTTTTTGAAGGTTTCTTAGAAACCTTCAAAAAGTTCTTAGAATTTCATAGGGTAATCATGTTTTGCGTACACTATTATGTTGAAAACGCAAAATTATGACACAAGAAACACTCAGAAAGTATATCAATGGAGACGCTTCTGACGAAGAACGTCTTGAAGTCCTGCATTGGGCGGAGGAAAGCGAAGACAACAGGAAAGAACTGATGACATATCGCAGTCTCTGTAATACTCTGATTTTCAACTGGGAATTAGAGAAAAGAGCCTCTCAAAATGAATTGGGCAAGAAGAGACGTGCCGTCATCTTCAGGCGTGCCGTTAAAGCTGTCGGCGTGGCCGCCGCAATTGCTGTGGGAGTTTTTTTCGGGTTCAGACAGTATGAAACAGACACGTCCATCGCCGTTGAAACTCTCAGCGCGCCGGCGGGTCTCATCACGGAGTCCATACTCTCCGATGGCACAAAGATCTGCCTCAATGCCGGTTCAAAGTTGGAGATAATCAATTACAAGAAAAACGAAAGGCGCGTCCGGCTCTACGGAGAAGCGTATTTCGACGTTACTAGGGACGAAATGCGTCCGTTCATAGTCGAGACCGGAAAAATAGCCGTGCGTGTCCTCGGAACAGAGTTCGACGTCAACAGCAAGGGAGACGAGCACTCGGTAGTGCTCGTACGCGGTGCTGTCCAAGTCGATTCACAGACCGATGAGGAAACATTGAGCTATAGGCTAGTACCGGGACAGCGGTTCTCAAGAAACCCGTCAGATGGTTCGGGAAACATCGCCCATGTCACCACAGAGGACTACACCTCGTGGATAAACGGCTACCTAAAATTCGAGAAACTTCCCGTGGGACAGGTCATCCTGAAGATTCAGGACTACTACGGCATCTGCATCCGCCACGATGGACTGCCAGAGGATGCCTATCCAATCACAGGCAAGCTTGACCTGCGGACAAGGGTCGATACGGCGCTCGTGAACCTCGAATTCCTCGCACCGGTGAACTTTGAGAAAATATCCGACAACGAGTACCGTGTCACGATGAAATAGCGAATCGTAGATAGGTGTCTAACTTGTGAAATACAAAAAATCACAGATAAATTATACTAATGACTAAAATCTCACTGACGAAAATTCCTCTCGTAGTAGCTGTATTGACGGTGGTTCTGTTTCCGAAAGAGACACGGGCGGCAGCCGTGCCAGAAACTCAGTTGCCACAACGTATCACTCTGACAACAACGGACATCCCGCCACGGCTCTTTCATTTAAAGTATAAGTAAAGACATAATGCCCTTACCCGATTCAT
>UQYV01000058.1 GCA_900545245.1 uncultured Bacteroidales bacterium | reverse complement strand
TATTTTGTCGGGATATATAATCATAGATTGATAAATGCCCGAAATCGACGCAAAAATACTAAAAAATCTCCTATATTTGTAGTTTGTTTTGCATAAAAATAATAATACGAAGAATGGAAGAGACTTTCAAGACAGCGGAAGCGACGGAGCCGAGGACTCTGAACTTCCTTGAGGAAATCATCGAAGCGGATCTTGCCAGCGGCAAGTACAACAGCATAATCACACGTTTCCCGCCGGAGCCTAACGGCTATCTGCACATCGGACACGCGAAGAGTATCTGCACTAACTTCGGGCTTGCGCAGAAGTATGGCGGAAAGACGAATCTCCGTTTCGACGACACCAATCCTGTCAAGGAAGACACGGAATATGTCGATTCAATCAAGGAGGACATCAAGTGGCTCGGTTTCCAGTGGGCAGAAGAAAGATATGCTTCGGACTATTTCGACCAGTTGTATGAATGGGCAGAGGAACTTATAAAGAAAGGACTTGCATACGTCGATGACCAGTCTCAGGAGGAAATCCGCATCGGGCGTGGAACCGTAAACGAGCCAGGAAAGAACAGCCCGTATAGAGACCGCAGTGTCGAGGAGAACCTTCGCCTTTTCAGAGAGATGAAGGCTGGAAAATATGCCGATGGCGAAAAGGTGCTCCGCGCGAAAATTGACATGGCCAGCAAGAATATGATGTTCCGCGACCCTATCATGTACCGCATCGTACACGCTCATCATCACCGTACTGGCGACAAATGGTGCATCTATCCGATGTATGACTACACCCACGGCCAGTGCGACTCCATCGAGCACATCACCCACTCCATCTGCACTCTTGAGTTCGACGTTCATCGTCCGCTCTACGACTGGTTCATCCAGCAACTTGGCATCTTCCCTTCTCATCAATATGAGTTCGCTCGTCTCAACCTCACCTACACCGTGATGAGCAAGCGCAAGCTCCTCGAACTCGTGCGCAACAACTATGTCAGCGGATGGGACGACCCTCGTATGCCGACCATTTGCGGAATCCGCCGTCGTGGCTACACTCCTGAGTCAATCAAGATGTTCGTTGACAAGGTGGGCCTCGCGAAAAGGGAGCAGCTGATTGACCTTCAGCTTATGGAATGGTGTGTGCGTCAGGACCTTAACGAGAGATCGAACCGCTATATGGTGGTACAGGACCCTATAAAGCTCACGATTACCAACTGGGAACCGGGCAAAGTCGAGTGGTTCGACGCCCCTCTCAATCCCGCGGCTCCGGAAGGTCCGTCAAGGAAGGTCCCGTTCACAGGCGAGTTGCTTATCGAAAGGGCGGACTTCATGGAAGACGCTCCGAAGAAATATTTCCGCCTCAAGCCGGATGGCGAGGTTCGTCTGAAATATACCTATATAATAAAGTGCAACGAGATTGTCAAGGACGCCGACGGCAATGTGGTTGAGTTGAAGTGTACATACGACCCGTCGACCCGTCCCGGTTCCGGGGAGTGGCGTTCCGTCAAGGGTACGATTCACTGGGTGAGTGCCGCTCACGCGAAGGAGGTGGAGCTCCGTCTCTATGATAAGCTTTTCACCGAGCCGGAGATGGGCTCTATTCCTGAGGGAAAGGACTACAAGGAGTATCTCAATCCGGATTCTCTCAAGGTGACCTCAGGCTTTGCCGAGCCTGCGCTTCTTGAGGATAATTCAGGGCTTGCAGTTCAGTTCGAGCGCGTGGGCTACTTCTTCAAAGATTTGGACAGCACACCGGAGCACTTTGTGTTCAACAAGACTACTGCGCTTAAAGATTCGTTTAAATTCTGATAATGATTGATTGGAAAAAAATAGGTCGGAGAGGGGAACGGAGGCTCACGATGAAGGGCAAGTTCATCCTCGGAATGAGTTCTATTGCTGCCATCCTTATGCTCTCCAGCATCATTTCGGTGTTGGAGTACAGGAGGATGAGCAACTATGTCTCCGATCTCATCGCTTCCAACATCAACAGTCTCAATGTCTCGCAGCGGCTCGCGACCATTACGGACAGCTACAACCTCAAGATTCTGGCACTCATCGGAGACGAGAGTTCCAACATACTGCCGGAGTTCGACCGTGAGTTGTTCCTAAGTCATTGCGACAGTCTAAAGCAGTCGCTGACCTCACGGCGTGCACTTCCGCTTGCTGACTCCGTGGCATACGCCTATTCCGCCTACATGCTGACTTCGCTCGAACTTCAGAATGTCATATCTTCGGATTTTATTGATTCCCGCGGATGGTATTTCGAGAGACTCCAACCTCGTTTCAATCGTCTGCATTCTGATTTGGAGGCGCTAAATGCCGCGATTTACGATGACCTTGAAGCCAACTCCGAGACGTTTCAGGAGAGTTTCTACCGAAGCATTGTGCCCGGGGTCGTTTCGGTTGCCGCCGGACTGCTGCTTGTGCTGCTTCTGCTTTTCTTTTTCCTGTCATATTTCGTCGATCCGATACGGCGGATGAACGACGGCATGACGGCCTATCGTGCCACCGGCAGGAGATATGTCTATGATTTTGACGGAGATGACGAACTCGCCGCACTCAACGAGTCTCTGTCGGAAGTGACTGAAGAAAACGCAGATCTCAGCAGACGGATGAAACTGCTACGCACGAGGATTGAGCAGCAGAATCAACAGCAACCGGAAGAAGAAGGTGGTCCTGATTTCTAAAGAAACACAATTTTGGATGTAAAGGTCATATCGGTGAATGTAGGCAAGGCACTCCTAGTGAGCGCATTGTTCATGTTCCTGTCGATGATGGTATCCATCGTGAACGGTATGGACGCCGCTTTCGGCCCTCTTGCGATCAGCTTCCTCATAACTTTCATAGTAGGAGCGTTCCCATTCATATTTGTCAGAAAGGTCCCGTCGATAACTATGACCGACGGCTATCTCATCATCTTCATCTCCTGGATTCTTTCTTTTATCTTCGGAATGCTGCCATACGTCCTCTACGGAGGGGAGTTTTCGTTGATAAACTCGCTCTTTGAGTCCGTTTCCGGTTTCACGACAACGGGATACTCTGTGGTGAAAGATGTGGAGGTCTTACCGAAAAGCCTGCTTTTTTGGAGGTCTTCGACACATTTCATAGGCGGGCTCGGAGTGATAGTTTTCCTTCTTCTTGTGATTCCGGACAGCAGTCCTTTTCGTCTGAAGATGACTAATCTTGAACTGTCCTCGCTTTCTCGGGAAGGCTACCGCTACAGGTCTTCGCGCACAGTGTGGATAATTTGTCTTGTCTATCTATCGCTTGCCATCGTAGAGACTATATTGCTTTGGGTGTCAGGGATGAGTCTCTTTGATGCGGTCAATCACTCTTTCAGTACAATCGCTACAGGCGGTTTCAGCACAAAGAACACCTCGATTGCATATTTCGATTCGCGCATCATTGAAGGCATCGTCATTTTCTTCATGGTCATATCCGGGATGCATTTCGGGATGATATTCCATTTCGCCACAACCGGTTCGTTCAAGGTGTTCAAGAATCCTGTCGTCCGCTTCTATCTTGGCACAATTGCCGTAATGACGCTGCTGGTCGCGTTCGGACTGCTTTTTGAAGGCGCGACAAAGTCCGTCGGGAATGCATTGTGGACGTCTCTGTTTCACGTCGTGAGCTTTATTACAACAACAGGATTTGCCATTGGTAATCCATATCTTTGGCCGATATTTCCTTCCGTCATGCTGATTTATTGCGGAATACAGTGCGGATGTTCAGGATCGACCTCTGGAGGTATCAAGTCTGATCGTGTGCTTATAGCCCTCAAGGCGGCTGGCTGTGAGATTCGGCGCAGGCTTCATCCCAATTCCGTCTATCCGGTGAGACTTGGCAACCATCTCGTTTCAGACAACGCAGTGAATTCTGTGCTTATGTATTTTGTCGTATATGCGATTCTTGCGACTTTTGCAATTTTTGCGCTCATCGCCACAGGTTTGGGCGGCTCGGACGCCAGTTCGATTGCCATAGCGACAATAGGAAACGTGGGTATCAGCGCAATCGGCACGGGGGTAATGAGCGGTCTGTCTGTCGCCGCCAAACTTGTCTGCTGCCTGAATATGTTCCTCGGTCGTGTGGAAATCTATCCGGTGCTGATCGTTTTCTATCTCATCTTTAACAGAAAGGCGAGGTAATGGGGCAGTCAGATTTTCTCTATCAGGGATTCCGTTCCCATCTGCGGTATGACCCGACTCCTTGTCAGGACAATTTCCTCCGTCTGGTGTCTGAGTTTGTCGGTCGGGACGATGACATCATGGTGGTGAACGGCTATGCCGGCACAGGAAAGACCACAGCCATTTCCGCTGTCATCAACACGCTTAATGAACTGAAAATCAAGACAGTGCTCCTCGCTCCTACGGGACGGGCGGCAAAGGTTCTCTCGAACTATTCAGGGCGTCCGGCAGCCACTATACACAAGCACATCTATCGTCAGAAATCTGTCGGCGGAGACGGTTACGGACAGTTTTCGCTCTCTCCTAACAAGGACAAGGACACGCTTTTCGTCGTCGATGAGGTGTCGCTCATAGGCATAGAGGGAGGGCAGCAGCAATCGACTTCATCTTTCGGCAGCGGAAACCTGCTTGACGACCTTGTGACTTTCGTGCGCAGCGGTGTCGATTGCAAACTGGTGCTCATAGGCGATGCCGCGCAGCTCCCTCCGGTTGGGATGGACTGTAGTCCGGCACTTTCCCGCGAGTATATGGCGATGATGGGCGGAACGGTGTTCTGTACTCTCACGACGGTCGTGCGGCAGCAGAAAGAGTCCGGGATTCTTGCGAACGCGACGAGGCTCCGTGAACTCATAACCCGTTCGGAGTATGGCGGGGATATGTTTGAATATGAGGATATTGGGCTGTCGGTAGCGGGATATGACGATGTTTCGAGGATAGGGGGCGGGGAACTCATTGAGTGTCTGGGGGACGCATATTCCCGTTATGGAGAGGATGATACTGTGATTCTCTGCCGTTCGAACAAACGTGCAATAAAATACAATATGGGCGTGCGCTCGATGGTGCAGTTTAAGGAAGAGAGGCTTGTGAGAGGGGATAAATTGATGATTGTGAAGAATTGCTATCAGTTTTGTGAGGATTTGGAGGGCGTGGATTATATTGCAAATGGTGATATTGCCAAACTTTTGAAGATTTCGGAATATGAGGAACGCTACGGGCTGCATTTTGCCTCGGCGCGCCTGCTGCTTCCGGATTATAATGATCAGGAGTTTACGGCAAAAGTGATTTTGGATACACTCGATTCGGAGTCGGCCTCGCTCAGCTACGAACAGTCGAATCAGCTTTATATCGGTGTGGATGCGGACTATTCGCACATTAGTTCGAAGCGCAAACGCTGGGCTGCGGTGAGGGAGGACAAGTATTTCAATGCCCTTCAGCTCAAGTATGCCGAGGCGCTGACCTGTCACAAATCGCAGGGCGGACAATGGAGATGCGTTTTCATCGACAATGCTTTCTGGCAGGATTTCCTGACTTTGGACGATTTGAAGTGGCTCTACACGGCGCTCACTCGTGCTGTCGAGAAGGTTTATCTTGTAAATTTTAAGGACGAGTTGTTTAATCAGGTAGGGCTTTGAAGATGACGGGCAATAAAGATGTTGGCGTGCTTAGCGTCTCGCGATGCGAGACCCCTCCCAAGCAGAGCTTGGGCCCCTCCCTCTTATGTGGCCGAGGGTGGCCACAGCACGCACGCCAACATCTTTATTGCCCTGATGCAGATATAATTGAAATTTTTAGTATATGAAGAAGTTTATATTTTTTGTGGTGTTATTCTGGACTGTGGCCGCACAGGGGAGTGACGGGAAACTCAGTTCGCAGTTGAGAGTGAATCCTACATATTCACCGGATTCGACGAAAATAGCGTTTACACGCGGCAATGACCTTTGGGTGGAGGACCTCGCGACGGGCAGGGAATGCCGCTTGACCTCTGATGGAAGTGAGTTGATACTCAACGGATTTGCATCGTGGGTGTATTATGAGGAGATTCTCGGTCGACCGTCCCGCTATAAGGCTTTCTGGTGGTCTCCCGACAGCCGTCGCATAGGATTCTACCGTTTCGACAACACAGCTGTTCCATATTTTCCGATATATTCTCCGTTTGCCGGGTACGATGTCTCCGCGCCTGACCATACCGGGTATCCGGGTCACCTGAATAACACACGCTATCCTAAGGCGGGGCAGGCAAATCCTCTTGTCCGCATCGGGATTGTGGATTTGAACTCTGCCGTGGCGACCTGCGGCGCTGCTCAATCTCCGGCTCAGATAGACACTGACGGCTCCTCCTTGACGGCGGAGACTGTTTTAGACTGTTCCGGCAATATCGTCTGGGCGGATTTCCCGCTTATGGGCGGAACGTCCGGTACCGCGACTGAAGGATGCACCCCTGCGTCCTCCTACGCCGAGAGCAATATCTGCGACGGCTATTTCGGCATCCCGTTCTGGAGCGCTGACAGCCGCGATTTTTATGTCCCGACGCTGCCGAGGATTCAGAACGACCTCAATCTCTTTGCAGTGGATGCGACAACGGGAGTCAAAAGGCTGATTTACAATGAGAAATACCCCACTTGGCTGGATTGGTTCGAAAGTATGGAGTTCGGACGAAACGGCCTTTATGTGGCGCGGCGTTTCGAGACCGGCTGGGACCAGATTTACTACATTTCATACGATGGCAAGACAGTTCTTCGTCTGACCGACAGCCGTTTGTGGGCAGCAACTGTGCTGAAGGCGGATGAATCCGGTGGCAAACTCTATTTCTCTGCAAAACTTGACGGGGCGCCGAGGGTGACAGTTTTCTCTGTGGACATTCCGCGCACAGCCTTGAAGGCTTCCCGCAAAGCTTTAGCGTCTTCCCCGGCGACTGGCTCCGGAGCCGCCTCTGCCGGTGCTTCTTCAGCATTGGTTGCATCCTCGGCATCAAGTCTGAAGGCTCTCACTCCGCTTGAAATGAATGCCGCAGGAGTTGCGTTTTCCGATGACGCACTTTCGTTCACGGCATATATTTCCAATTCCACTACTCCTTCCAGGCAAATCCGCTACAATCTCAAACGGGGCAAAATCGCTTCCTCCGAGATTCTCAGCGACTCCGCTCCGGAGAATTTTGATGCCTCCCAATATGCTCTTCCTCAGCTCATTTCGATGACAACAAAAGACGGATTCGAGCTTCCGGCAATGATTACATATCCGAAAGATTTCGACCCGTCCGGAGAAAAAAAATATCCGGTGGTGATGGAAATTTACGGCGGTCCCGACACTCCGTATGTCCGCGACCAGTGGCGTGCCCCGAATGCCGCAAATCAATGGTTCTCAGAGAATGGAATCATCAAGATTGTTTGTGATTCGCGTGCAGCCGGACACAACGGCAGGGCAGGGGAGGATATGGTCTATGAGGATGTCACGAGTTGGCCTGTCAACGATTTTTGCGAGTGGGCAGATTGGTTGGCCTCCCTTCCATATATTGATGCCGCGCACATCGGTGTCGAGGGCTTTTCGTTCGGAGGCACAATGACGACTATGTTGGTGATGCGCCACAGCGACAAGTTCTGTTGCGGAATTGCCGGTGGCGGTGTTTACGACTGGGCTCTCTATGACTCCCACTACACCGAGCGCTATATGGAAACCCCGGAAACCAACCCGGAGGGCTACGCAAGAGCCTGCGCCCTGAACTATGTCAATAACTACCCGTCAGATTTCAAGAACGACCCGGCAATGCTCCGCCTCACCCACGGCACCGGCGACGACAATGTCCACTATCAGAACACTCTACTCCTGATTGACGCCCTCCAGAAAGCCGGCAAGCACTTCGAACTGATGCTCTACCCCGACGGTCTCCACGGCTACCGCGGCTACCAAGGCACCCACTCCCTCAAAAACGACCACGACTTCTGGCTCTCCCGGCTGTTTGAGTGAAAAAATTGCTCAATGTCATTGTTTCATAAAGTTTTTTCCCTACCTTTGCATCAGGATTTTAAGTAAGAGAGTTGAGCAAGCGCTCTCGCACAATAAAACAGAGTATTCATTTTCGTAAGACAATGTGTACTCTGTTTTTTTTGAAATATACGGATGATGTACTGCTTGGGAAGCCGCTCCCGCCTCTCATCAACTCTTTGTAATAAACATTATTATGCTTAAAATCCTATTTACAACAAGTGCTGGAGAGCGCCTTTGCATAGAGTGCAAGAGCGACGCTCAAAGTAAGCCGGTTTTTGTCCGGGGTCATTTCAGAGTGATTAAGGGCAAGCGGGTTTATATTAAAGGGTACTACAGAACTCGATAGAGTTGCGGTAGTTTGCTCGTTTCCATCCGTATCTCAGCCGTCTCCCTTCAAATTAGAAAGGAGGCGGCTGTGTCTTTGAAATCACTCCGTAACCCAGTCGAAATTCTCCTTTCCGGCGCCGATTTCGAAATGCAGTTTGGCGATACCCATATCCATCTGCGTGTAGCCGATCATAGAGAATCCTTTGCTGATGCGGACTTTGGGAAGACTACCGTCTACCTTGCCGAGGTACTCTATGAAGAATTTCTGCTGGTTTACCGCTGTCGGAGCAAGTCTGGCAGCCTCGACTCCGTCATAGAACCACGATGGTGTCCTGCCGCTGACGTTGCTGATTTCTTCTACGGACTTGCACTTGTGCTGTATGCCCTGTGTTTCCCCGTAGCCGAGAGCGATGTAGCAGCCAATCTTCTCGTCCGGTTTGAGCTCGTATGTCCCGCTGATTTTTCTATAACTTACTCCGGCCCAGCAGGAATTGAGACCCAACTGTTGGGCGAGCAGAACAAGACGCTCCCCATAGTAGCCGATGCGCTCGTCAAGGTCGTCTGCCTTTGTTCCCGCCATAACAAGATAATTCGTTACACCGGAGAATTTCCCGTATGCCATCGGGCCGCTGAACGCCTTCGGCTCGCCGATTACAAGTTGGACGTGAAGGGCGCCCTCTTCGTTAACCTTCTGAATGGCCTGACGCAACTGTTCCTGTATCTCGTCAGGTATTGGCTTCGTCCGGTATCTTCGCACCGAATGTCTTCTCCGTATGGCCTCGATAGCTGTCATTTCTATTATGTTCCAGAACGATTCCGGAAGGGACACATTGTCAAGTCTTGACGCTTCTTTAAAAAGCGGCGCGATTTCCTCCGCCCTCCATCCAGCAATCCCACATCCGATAGGCGTGACCAGAAATGTCTGTTCCGGGTGCGCTTTCGCATAATTGGTGAAGTCTTTCACATACCTGCGGATTATTTCGAGGTCTCCGTCCATAGTCGGTATTGCATAGCTTTGACCTGTCATTCCGATTCCGACACCCCACTCCGCGCCAAAATTGTCATAAGCAAATTTGGCAGCTCCGCCCCAGTGTTGTCCCTCCTTATTGCTGCCAAACACAAAAACTTCGTTTTCTGCGAGTGAAGTCACGTGCTCCGGCGTCGTTTTCCTGTCGTTGGTCATAATTTCTCAAATTTGGTTATTCCGAAATTCTTTATTTTGTGAAATCTATCCTCATAAATCTGATGCAAATTTAGTTCAATTTATTTTTACGCTTACTAAAACCTCCTTTATTTTGCCCGCCTTTTAGAAACACGAGCTACTGCGCTTTGACCTTTTACGCAAGCGCATTAGCACGACGTATAATTGAATCAATATCCAATAGTTCCCTGCTTGAGTTGTGAAAATTGTTTGCTAACTTTGTCGGTTGGATAAAACTCTGAAGATTATGTTGTACCCGATTGGAATCCAGAATTTTGAGAAGATAAGGACAGGCGGATTTGTCTATGTGGACAAGACTGCTCAGATCTATAAACTTGCTGCAACGGGGAGCTATTATTTTTTGAGTCGTCCGCGTCGTTTCGGGAAGAGCCTGCTTGTCTCGACAATGGAGGCGTATTTTCAGGGACGGAAGGAACTTTTTAAGGGACTGGCTATTGAGAAACTGGAAAAGAACTGGACGGCATCTCCTGTTCTACATCTGGATTTGACAGGGAGCCGCTATACATCCGTTGCTGACCTTGCCGGTAAATTTGATCAACATTTGTTGGCGTGGGAAAGCCAGTTTGGAGTTACTGACAGGTTTGAAGAACCGGCTGCCCGTTTTGCCGCAGTCATTGAGGCCGCCTACAGAAAGGCGGGCAATGGAGTAGTGATTCTCATAGACGAGTATGACAAACCGGTAGTTGATAATATTGATAATCCGGAGTTGATGGACAGTTTTCGTCGCGAACTTCAGGGTTTTTATAGCGTTATTAAAGGCAAGGATGGCTTCATCCGTTTTGCATTCCTTACAGGAGTGACGAAACTCGGCAAGATGAGTGTTTTCAGTTCTTTGAACAATCTGATGGATATATCAATGGATTTGAGGCATTCTGACATCTGCGGTGTTTCGGAGGATGAATTGAAGTCGTATTTCGACGATAGTGTGGAGAAACTCGCTGAAAACAATGGACTCACAAAAAGTGAATGCTACGCCAAATTGAAAGCCAAGTATGGTGGCTATCATTTCTGTGAGAATGTTCATAGTGTATATAATCCGTCTTTTCTGCTGAACTGCTTTAGGACCAATGAATTCGGTTCTTTTCTATACGAATCCCAAATACCTGAATTCATAACGCATTGCCTCAAACTAGAGCGCAATAATCTTAATAGTATTACGGAGGACTGCGTTCCATCATGGGCTCTGATAGGTACGAACAGTGAAAGGCCGGCTCCGATAACTCTGATGTACCAGACCGGTTATCTGACAATCAAGGGATATGACTCCCGTTTCAATGCCTACAATCTCGACTACCCAAACGAGGAGGTCGCAGCAGGTTTTCTCCATTCGCTCAGCCAGCTTTACGCTCCGGCTCTTATTGGCGACGAGTTCTCGGTTTATAGTTTTGTCGATGACATCGAACGCGGCGACGTCGATTCCTTTATGACCCGCTTCACCGCATTCCTCTCCGGAAACGACTACGAAATCCAAGGTGACCTCGAACTCTACTTCCAGAACACGATGTCGGTGATGCTCAAGATGATGGGACTCTATGTCAAGACCGAATACCACACCTCAAGAGGCCGCATAGACATCATTTTCGACACCGACAAATATGTCTATATCATCGAACTCAAGCGTGACCAGTCTCCGGAAATCGCTCTCAAACAGATAGAGGAAAAGGGCTACGACAAACCGTTCCTTGCCTCCGGCAAGCAAATCATCAGACTCGGCATCAACTTCTCCTCCGAGACCCACACCGTCGACGGCTGGCAGGTCGGCTGAAAGAGTAGTTGCCCAATTATGGCCGGCTAATACAGGAGGCCAAACATCCATATGGGTACGCGTGCTCCATATCCGCTCTCAATGCCATCAATGGCCAGGTAACTATTGGGGATATCTGCAATCTGCTCGAAACTCTTTCCCTCACCGCCTACCTCGAACAGATATTTGTCATTCACAAGGAAGTCTCCCTTCGTGGGCATCTGAACAGTTCCGACTGATGCAAACTGATCAATAAAGAATGTCTCCCGAAGTGTCCCTACTTCAATTTTGGGTGATAAGGCGTACATCAGATTGGTGTTACCCAGATAAATCTTTTCCGGGTTGACCAGCTTCTTATAGCTCTTCAACTCGACGGTCAGGAGTTCCAAGATTTCCGCCTTGTCCAATTTGTAGAGAAGCTTCAGCAACGTGTCGCGGGTGGTTCCCAACGATGCAGCCAATCTGTCCACATTTGGCTGCAAAGGAACATTTTCTGCAATAATCATCAGGAGCTTCTTACACTTCTCGATGGTATCAAAGGTTATCTTTTCAACGGCCGGCAGGTCACTTTCTATAACAGTGTCCACGACTTCCTTGAGGCGCACAAGGAAGTCCTGACCGGCATCCTTGTAGAAAGGATATACGCCGGTGCGCAGATAGGACTCGAAAGCTACCAGAATCTTAGTATTGGTTGAGATATCCATAGCAATGGAAACGTGGTTATTAAGGAGCTCTTCCAAAGGGACCGCATTCATTTTCATAATGCCTTCGTATTCCATATACTCCCTGAAAGACATTCCCTTAAGCGTATACGGTGTCTGTCTTCTGGACATATCCACTTTAGCGTTGTCTATCTCAAGCAAGGAGGAACCGGTGTAGACAATTCTGAGGTCGTCATGTTCATCCACAAGATTTTTGAGAATGATACTCCAATCCTTGTATTTGTGGACTTCGTCAATGTAGAACTCGGTTATACCCCTTCTATACATAAACTCGACGAGATCCTGTAGCTCGTGCGTCCGAAACCAAAAGTGGTCCAGGGAGATATAGAACGTGTCATCAGGATTGCTATACTTCTTCTTGATCCGCTGTAAAAGCATGGTTGTCTTACCGACACCGCGCTCTCCCTTTATACCAATAACACGTGCATCCCAATCGATCTTATGGTATAGATAGCGTTTGAAATCAAGTGTCGCTTTGGCGAGTTTACTATGGTAAAACGCCACTATAGGACGAATGTCTGCCAGTTCCATAATTCATTGCATTTCTCAATGCAAAGATACAAAACACTTTTAGAAAAGTGAAATTATTTTTGAAATCCACTTTTGGAAAAGCGACTCCGTTATTAACCTTGCCGGTAAATTTGATCAACATTTGTTGGCGTGGGAAAGCCGGTTTGGAGTTACTGACAGGTTTGAAGAACCGGCTGCCCGTTTTGCCGCAGTCATT
>UQYV01000057.1 GCA_900545245.1 uncultured Bacteroidales bacterium | reverse complement strand
ACACTCCTTCTTCCAAAAGAAATCTATACTCGAAAATAATTGACAAATCTGACGCTGTTTATTTTTTTCATGTTTCTTAGCCGAGACGAAAAATCGTCCACAAATGACAATGACGCGCCAAAATGAAAATCAGCGTCCCGTTGAACCGAGTCCACCTTCACCGCGGGACGTACTGTCAAGCTGCTCAACCTCCTCCCACTCAAAACGCTCATAACGCGCAAGTACCATCTGGGCTATGCGCTCTCCGGGATTGATAACAAAGTCCTTGTCAGACAGGTTTATGAGTATGACTCCAACCTCACCGCGATAGTCTGCATCTATTGTCCCAGGCGTGTTGAGAACCGTGATGCCATGCTTCGCCGCAAGACCGCTGCGCGGGCGCACCTGAGCCTCCGTGCCCTTGGGAAGAGCGATGCGAAGACCTGTTGGCACAATCACTCTCTGAAAAGGGGCGAGTGTTATTGGTTCTTCGATGTTTGCCTTCAAATCGACCCCGGCGGAGCCTTCTGTCGCATAACCCGGAGCATCCCAGGGCGAATCGTTGATAATCCTTACTTTCATATCCTATAATTTGGAAATGCAAAGTTAACAAGAATTCCCGGCTTTGTGCAAAAGCAAGAGGCAAAATCATCCGTCCCCTATAGCCCGTAAAGAGAATCGCAAACTAAGCGAACTCCACCGAACGAAGCTCAAGACCGAGTTCACTGACCATTGCGTTCACGCTTTCGTATGAATTGTCCGATGAAATGAAAACATTCATAAGGCTGATGATTGAATCTGTACGCATATCTCTTGATTTTTAATATTTTACATCCAATTTTCAGAATCTGTCCGAAGAGTTTTCCTTCTGAATTACGATGCAAAAATAAACCGAGCTTATGCAAAACCATTGCACAAGCTCGGATTTTTTATCAAAAATCTTTATTTTTTTTCAAATCAATCATTTCCCCTGGTTGGTTTGAGATTCAGCAGCGCCTCGACAACATTGACGATGTAGTCCCCTATTTTCTCGCACTCGACAATCAAATCCATATACGCGGAACCTGTCGCATACTCATATTTCCCTTCATTGAGGTCGATAATATTCTGTTCCTTGAGAGCGTTGCGCATATCGTTGATGTCCTGCTCGGTCTTGAGAGTGAGTTTAAGCTCGCCCACATCCTGTCCACCATCCTTGAGCACTGCCGCCATTCGGTCATAAGCCGTGCGGACGAGAGCGAACATTGATGCAAAATTCTCGTTCATACTCTGGGTGAAGACTATCTTGTTTTCGTTTCGTCTCTGAAGTATGCGCGCCATATTGTAATAGCTGTCGCCGATACTCTCGATTTCCGAAATCTCGCGGAGCTTCGACTGAATCGAGTGCTTTGAATCATCACTCAAACGACCGTCAGCCACCTTGCTGAGGTAGGTCGCAATCTCCACCTCCATATTGTCGCTGATGTTTTCATATTTCTGAACCCTGAGGAACAGCGACGAAAACTCGTCCTGATCCGACTCCGAGAACATCTGCTGAATCATCTCGTGCATCCTGTACGTCCTGTCGCTCATAAGGACTATTTCCTTGTGTGCCTGAAGGATGGAAAGCTCGGAAGTGGACATAAGACCACCTGAAATAAACTCGAGATGCGACTTGCCGTCATCCTCAAGGTCATCGCTTCTGCGCGACGGCACAAGGAAGGTCACTGCCTTGACGTAGAAATTTGTGAACCATATCATTATGGAGATATTGGTCACCTTATATATAGTATAGAATATTGACAGACCGAAAGACACAACATCCCTATCATTGGCAAACTGCGCTGCAAGAGCGGCGTTCTCCGGAGTGCTGCGGTCAAAAGTCCCGTCTGCAAGGGATGCCACGAGGGCTGGGTCAGCCGTGCATGTGAAATTGTAGAGAGCGTGCGGGTCGCCGAAGCAGGCGCCCGTTATAAATGAGATGAATTTCAGGAAAGGGCCGTAGAGCGCAAGCATCCAGGTTGCACCGATGAGGTTGAAGAGCAAGTGTCCCGCAGCTGCCCGTTTTGCCATCACTCCTCCCGAGATTGAAGCGAGAATCGGGGTGATACAGGTTCCGATGCTGCCTCCAAGAACAAGTGCACAGGAGAGTTCGAAAGTAATCCAACCTTTACTGCACATAATCAAGGCTATGGCGAACATAGCACTTGAGGCTTGAACAATCATCGTGAGCACCATTCCGACAAGTGCGAAGACCACAATCGACCAGAATCCCATATCGGACCACCGGCGCAGAGCATCGAATACCGCAGGGTTGGATTGAAGGTCAGGCACGGAGTTGTTAAGGTAGTCGAGTCCGAGGAAGAGTAGTGCAAATCCGATGAGAAACTCTCCCCAGTTCGCATAGACGGACTTTTTCATAAAAAGAAGCGGCACGCCGAACGCAAAAAGCGGTACAGCGAATGCCGCAATATTCACCTTAAATCCGAAAAGTGAGATGACCCAAGCTGTGAATGTCGTACCCACATTGGCACCGAAGATGACAGCCATTGACTGCTGGAGGGAAATAAGTCCGGCATTAACAAACGAAACAATCATCGTTGTCGTTGCCGATGAAGACTGGACAAGTGCGGTGATGAAGATACCGGTCAAAGCTCCGAGGAACTTGTTGTTGGTCATCAGCGCCAATATGTCTCTCAACTTGTTTCCGGCCGCCTTCTGGAGACCTTCGCTCATAAGTTTCATCCCATACAGGAACATCCCTACGGCTCCTATAAGGGTAAGAATTTCCAAAAACCCGAAATTCATATAATATTCAGTTTCTCTTGCTTTCCGCCGAGTAGACGAAGGCGTACAAGACGTTTTAGACCGCGAATTTACAATCTGATTTCAAAAAAGACAATGTTTCGAGCACATTATATGACGAAAAAATTACTTTTTTGTGAATATTTTCCGCTTTCTCAAAAAAAATATACTCCAACGAGGATTTTTTTTGTAAAAAAGCAAAAGCAATCCTAAATTTGCAGGATTTTACGGGGATATGTTCATCCATAATTATTTATACGACAAATGGCAGACAACAACACATTGCTTGCAAAAGTTCTCGGACTTAAGGACAAATATGAGTCGCTTCAGAACCAGCTCGCTGATCCTGAGGTGATTTCGGACATGAAGAAATATGTGCAGCTCAACAAGGAATATAAGGAGCTGTCGCCAATAATCAAGGCCGGTGAGGAGTACCGGAAACTCATCGAATCCTACGATATGGCTAAGGAAATCATCGCGGAAGAAAAGGACGAGGAGCTAAGGGAGATGGCGAAAGAGGAGATTGCGGAGATTGAGCCGAAACTTCCGGAGATGGAACAGAAAATCAAGCTCCTGCTCATCCCGGCCGACCCTCAGGACAGCAAGAACGCGATTCTTGAAATCAGAGGAGGTGCAGGCGGTGACGAGGCGGCAATATTCGCGGGAGACCTCTTCAGGATGTACAGCAAGTATTTCGAGCGTCGCGGCTGGAAGATGGAAATCAACAGCCAATCGGAGGGCGCTGCCGGCGGATTCAAGGAAATCGTCGTAAAGGTCATCGGAGAGGGGGTCTATGGCGTGCTGAAATACGAGTCCGGAGTTCACCGCGTGCAGCGCGTGCCACAGACAGAGACACAGGGCAGAGTTCACACCTCGGCAGCGTCGGTAGCAGTGCTTCCCGAGGCGGACGAGTTCGACATCGAGTTGAATATGAACGACATCCGCAAGGACACCTTCTGTTCATCAGGTCCGGGCGGACAGTCCGTGAACACGACCTACTCGGCAATCCGGCTCACCCACATCCCTTCTGGAATCGTGGTGCAGTGTCAGGACGAGAAGTCGCAGCTCAAGAACTTTGACAAGGCTCTTGCAGAGCTCCGCACGAGGCTCTACAATATGGAGTACGAGAAGTATCTTAACGAGATTTCCGCAAAGAGAAAGACCATGGTCTCCACCGGAGACCGTTCGGCAAAAATCCGCACTTACAACTACCCTCAGTCCCGCGTGACCGACCACCGCATCAACTACACGATGTACAATCTGCCGGTTTTTATGGACGGTGACATACAGGAACTGCTTGATCAACTGCAGATTGCGGAGAATGCTGAAAGGCTTAAAGCCGCAGGCGAAGAAGAATAGCGGGGCGCCTAAAAGGCGGTCTGCTTCGTTGCAAAAGCGCCAAGAGGCAAAAACAAAGGGGCTGTTTTACAGTCCCTTTGTTTTTGCCTCGTCCCAAATCGCATCCATCTCTTGCAAGGTCATGTCGTGGAGATCGCGGCCTTCGCGGATGGTGTGTTCTTCAAGGTAGGTAAAGCGACGACGGAACTTGGCGCAGGTGCGTTCGAGAGCCGTGTCCGGGTTGAGTTTGTAGAGGCGGCCGGCGTTCACGAGAGCGAATATCATGTCCCCGAGTTCCTCTTCGGCACGATCCTTCGCTGCAGCCTTCTCCTCATCCGAGACGGCGGCGTCAATGGCATTCAGCTCCGTCTCAAGTTCAGATTCCTCCTCCTTGACCTTGGCCCAGACATCCCCTTTCTTTTCCCAGTCGAAACCGACTCCACGGGCCTTGTCCTGGATTCTATAAGCCTTTATCATTGACGGTAGAGAATCAGGAACCCCGCTCAAGACACGCTTATTGCCGTCCTTCTCCTTGGTTTTAAGCATTTCCCAGTTGCGCATCACATCCTCGGCAGAAGCGGCCTTCGTTTCTCCGAACACATGCGGATGACGATATATAAGCTTCTCGCACAGACGGTTGCACACATCAGCGATATCGAACTCCCCTTTTTCGTCGCCCATCTTCGCATAGAATACGACGTGAAGCAGCAAGTCTCCCAACTCTTTGCAAATTTCGGCATGTTCGTCCTTCAGAATAGCATCGCTCAGCTCATACACTTCCTCAATCGTCTGAGGCCTCAGACTCTCGTTGGTCTGTTTTCTGTCCCACGGGCATTTCACCCTAAGTTCATCCAGGATGTCGAGCAGCCGCCCGAACGCATCCAATTTCTGTTCCCTTGTATTCATCGTATTTTCGTTTCTTAAAACATACCTCCGTTTCATCCGATTTCATCAATATACCTTCCCTTTCGGGTCCAATGGATATATCCGTAAATCGCGGAAAGGGCGTATATTATATATAGGAGTGCCATTGCGGTCATTCCCTGTGTCAGACAAACCATGGCGGATACGGCGTCGGCGAAAATCCAGAGAATCCATTGTTGGGGATATGATTTCGCGAGCCACCATGTCGCTATGCAACTCAAAACCGTCGCGCTCGCGTCTCCTATGGATTTCGGATCATTGACCAGGCGGAGGACGAAATACAGCGCCGCAGTGCCGGCAACAAATGTCAATGCACTGACGAGAGCCGTCTTCAGTGACAGATGCCGCAGATGGATTTCAGCACTTCCCTTTGGCGTTTCAATCGCAGCCGAGACATCTTTCAACCTGTCATCACGCTTCCATTGAACGAAGCCGACAAACGCCATCACAACATAGTAGAGGTTCAGCGCGGACGATGCGTACAGCCCGCCCATAAAGAAAGACACCATTGCGGCCGCAGCCGAAAGCAGCTGAAAGGCCCACATCCAATTGCTCTGCCTGATTTCGAGAATCAGGAACAGGACACCCGTGACGAGCGTGAATATTCCGAGAAAGTCAAATTCCATATATGGTCAAAATCCCTCTACAGCAGGCGAACAAACGCCCGATTTTTCCAAAACGCAGCAAAGATACCCACTTTCCGTGACATTTCGTCCGCATACGATGTTTATTTTCACGGCAATGTCATATTTACATTTTTATCCTTATTTTTGCACTCGGAAATAGGAAAGTTCGCTGCCGTATGACGGATATGCGAAAGACGAATACACGAAATTTTGGGATATATGAAAACGATACGGGATGCGGAATTTGGAGGCGAACGTCCTCTGTTTGAATCACATGGATTGCGGCTTGAAAACGTCGTCATACGCGAGGGAGAGTCAGCGATAAAGGAGTGCAGCGACATTGAGGCGGTCGACTGCCGTTTTGAAGGAAACTACCCGTTCTGGCACGTGCACGGCTTTCTCATTGAACGATGCTTTTTCGATGTGGGAGGGCGTTCCGCGCTGTGGTATTCTGACCATCTGAAGATGAGGGACACTGTGATTGCGGCTCCGAAGATGTTCCGGGAAATGAGCGACATCGAGATAGAGAATGTCGAGATGACCGATGCAGATGAAGTTTTCTGGAGATGCAACAGGGTGAATGTCAAGGAACTGAAACTACACGGCGGGACCTATCCGTTCATGTTCAGCAATGACCTTCACATCGATGGACTCATCAGCGACAGCAAATATGTATTCCAGTATGTGAAGAACCTCGAACTGCGCAACGCGAAAATCACGACCAAGGACGCGCTCTGGGAGAGCGATAACGTGACAGTCTACGACTCTGAACTCAGTGGCGAATATCTCGGCTGGCATTCTCGCAATCTCAAGTTAGTGAACTGCAGGATTTCAGGAACCCAGCCTCTGTGCTATGCGGAAAACCTCGTGCTTGAGAACTGCACTTTCGCCGAGGACTGCGACCTCGCCTTCGAGTACAGCAGCGTGCATGCCACCATCGTTGGAGGCATACGCAGTGTCAAGAATCCTCGGACAGGAAGCATTGTCGCTGACGAAATCGGTGAAATAATCATCGACAAAAATATAAAGGCTCCGGCCGACTGCGTAATTAAGACTCGATGAAAAATGGGAAAATACAATTTCGATGACATTGTTCCGAGGCGCGGGACAAATTCCTATAAATGGGATACGCCTGCTGAGGGCGTGCTCCCTATGTGGGTAGCGGACATGGACTTCAGAACTGCACCCTGCATCATTGACGCGCTGCGGCGAAGAGTCGAGCACGGGGTATTCGGATATATAAAAGTACCCCAAGCCTACTACGATTCCGTTATCAACTGGTTCAGCACCCGCCATGGAGCGCACTTCGAGCGTGACTGGTTCATCTACACGAGCGGCGTTGTGCCGGCACTCTCTGCGATACTAAAGGCTCTGACACGACCAGGCGACAAGGTCATCGTGCAGCCACCGGTCTACAACTGCTTTTTCTCTTCGATTCGCAACAACGGATGCGTGATGCTCCAGAGCCGCCTCGTTCAGAATGGTCTTTCATGGAGCATGGACTTTGATGACCTTGAGGCCAAGGCTGCAGATCCGAACGCGAAGGTGATGATTCTCTGCAACCCGCACAACCCCGCAGGTCGCGTTTGGACGGAGGAAGAATTGCGAAGGGTTGGAGATATATGCCTGCGTCACAATGTATTCGTGGTTTCGGATGAGATTCACTGCGAGCTGACATACCCTGAGCACGACTACACTCCGTTAGCTTCTCTCGGAGAAGAATTCTGGCTCCACTCTGCAACATGCATATCCCCGAGCAAGGCATTCAATATCGCCGGGCTCCAGATTGCGAACATCGTCACCGCAAACAATGAAATCCGCGCACTCATCGACAAGGCAATCAACATCAACGAGGTTTGCGACGTCAATCCGTTCGGAGTCGAGGCCACCATCGCCGCATACTCCCCCGACGGTGCACAGTGGCTCGACGAACTGCGGGACTACCTCCACAAGAACTGGCTGATTGTGCGGAATTTCTTCGCCGCGAACATTCCAACCTGCCCGGTCACGGAACTTGAAGGCACCTATCTCGTATGGATTGACATACGCAATACGGGTCTCAGCTCTGACGAGGTCACCTCAAGGCTGCTCGACGAACAGAAACTTATGGTAAATTCAGGCAGCATGTACGACGGAGAAGGCTTCATCCGCCTCAACATAGCCTGTCCGCGAAGCCAGGTTGTCGAAGCTCTCGAAAGAATGGCAAAGGTGCTCGCTTAGCACTGTTTTTATCATAAAGCGGCAGCGCATGCTCAAACTTGCGGCGGAGGGACGGTGCCGGAGTCGACAAGGTTGCGGAGGATGTCGAGAATCTGCTGCGGGATGGGGTCCTGAGCCGGGTTGTTGACGAGGCGTTTGAGGACGTTGAGATCGTAGATGCCGTGAAGATCTTTGTTTATATAGGTAGAGAGGCGGTTTGACAGGTCTGCGTAAGAGGGCGAGGCTGTCTCCAACGGCTCCCCGGCAGTCTTTTTCGCGCGACAGATGTCGCAGGTCCCGCAGTCGGAGGAGTCGGTCTGCCCGAAGTAGCGGAGAAGGTGGCGGCTGCGGCATTCGGTCTCTTCGGTGACATAGTCAATCATCGCCTCGATGCGGTCGTGCTGGCATTTCTTCAGAAACTCATAGGTCTTCGGCTTGAGGTCTATGTTCTTTGGCATCAGGCGCTCGTGGTTAAGAAAGAGGACGTCGGAAACACTGCTCGGAATGTAGCGGATAAGGTGGAGCAGAGAGAGGGAGTAGAGCTTCTGGTGGAGTTCCGCTTCGGAGAGGCCAAGGCGGGCACAGATTTCGTCCTCATCAATTGAAACGGGGGCGCTGTAGATTCCGGAATATTTCCGCATCAGGATCTCGAGGATACGCGGGAGCACGGGGTCATCGAAATGATAGTTGTAGAATGCGGCGCGATCGACTGCAATCATCACCCGCGTCTTCACATCGACCGACTCGTTGAGTGTCCAGTGCCCGGCTTTTTCTATGTATTTTATTGCATACCAAGCACTTGTCTGACTAAGTTTAAATTGGCAACAGAAGGCGGCGAAGTCGAACTTATGTTGGGAGAGTTCACCGTATTCGTAGGGAATGCCGAGGAAGATGTGGACTTTCTGGTATATATCCTCTATATATTGCGTGTCGGGAAACGAGACGGTTTCGGTCTGATGGAGCCGCCTCACGTCGGAACTGTTCCATAGCAGGACAGCATAGGAACGCAGTCCGTCGCGACCTCCTCGCCCAGCCTCCTGAAAGTAGGCCTCCGGAGAATCCGGAATGTCGTAGTGGAGAACGAAGCGCACATCGGGCTTGTCTATGCCCATTCCGAAGGCGTTGGTGCAAACCATCACACGGATTGCCCCGCTTTTCCAAGCTTCCTGCCTCTGCGTGCGGGTGTACGTGCCAAGACCGGCGTGGTAGAATGAGGCAGAGATGCCTTTCTGCACAAGAAACGCGGCGAGTTCCTCCGCTTTCTTACGGTTGCGCACATAGACGATGCCTGTGCCGGGAACGGACTCGCAAATGCTGACTATCTGACCGAGTTTGTCTTCGGTGCTCCGCACTATGTAGGAGAGGTTCGGGCGCTCGAAGCCGCTCTTTATCAGCAGTTTCTCCCGGAATCGCAAACGGGTCATGATGTCGTCGGCTACGGTGGGAGTCGCTGTGGCGGTGACGGCAATCACGGGAGCATCGATACAGTCCCTAAGCCGACCTATATTCAAATAGTCCGGACGGAAGTCATATCCCCATTGAGAGATGCAATGCGCCTCATCGACGACGATGTAGGAGACATCCATGTTACGGAGGTACTGCTGGAAGAGGCGCGTGGCGAGACGCTCGGGGGATATATAGAGGAATTTGTAGTCGCCATAGGTGGCGTTGTTGAGAGCGAGGTCGACATCGCGTTTTGTCATTCCGGCATAGACGGCTATGGCGCGGATACCGCGGTCGCACAGGTTCTGGACCTGGTCCTTCATTAGGGCTATGAGCGGAGTTACCACAAGGGCAAGTCCAGGCTTCATCATGGCCGGAACCTGAAAGCATATGGACTTACCGCCACCGGTCGGGAGAATGGCGAGCACGTCACGGCCTTCCACTGCCGCCTGCACTATTTCCTCCTGTTTGGAACGAAAGCTGTCGTAGCCCCAATATTTCTTCAGAACCTCTTTTGCTGTCATAATATATTTTGTACGAGATAGGGCCGTGGGTTATAGGGTGAAACAAAGCTCGCCCCATCGGCCACTACGCCATCCCTTCTACTATTTTATCCGTTGTAGCCACGACATCGTCCCAGACCTTCTGACGGTCAGTTTCGTTGAGAATTTCGTGGCGCATTCCCTGGTAGAGACGGCCTGAGACATCGCTGTAGCCAACCCTGCGCATATTCTCGACCGCACTTTCAAAGGCCTTAGGAGAGATGAGGCACGGATCGTCTGCACCGGAGATGAAGCGAACGGGAATTGACGGGCGTGAGACCTTCCAGCCCTTGGTGGAATAGCAGTCCTGCATGAGGCCGAAGAGGTTGCGGAAGCCGTTTGCGGTGAAGACATAGTTGCAGAGCGGGTCGGCGTCGTACTCCTTTATTATAGAAGGGTTGGAGCAGACCCAGCAGTTCGGCGAGGTCTCACCCTTGAAGTTGCGGGAATAGCTGCCGAAAGCGATTTTCTGGATGAGCCTCGGACGGTGACGCTCCCCTTTCAGGCCGCCGACTGCCCTCGCGAGCGCCTTGCCAACGCCGGCGCCAGAGTTGAAGCTCGGACAGCCGCAGACGAAGAGGGCGTCGAGTGTGTCGTCATATCTCTTTGTGTATGAACGCACTGCCATAGAGCCCATGCTATGACCGAAAAGAACGAGAGGAAGTCCCATCCAGCGGTCGTGCGCCCAGCGGTTGACGAGGCGGATGTCATCAATCATCGCCTTCCAGCCACCTTCGTAGAAATAGCCGAGGTCCTCGACCGACCTGACGCTTTCGCCGTGTCCGCGATGATCGTGAATAACCACTGCATATCCCTTCGACGCGAGAAATTCCATGAACGGAACGTACCTTTCTTTGTGCTCGCACATTCCGTGCACAATCTGGAACACGGCCTTCGGAGCGACGTCGTCAACACAAGTCAGCACGGATATTTCCAATCCGTCTGATTCCGATATAAGTTTATGTTTCTCAATCATATATGTATTATATTTTTCAATACTTCTATCGTCGGCAGCGATTGCAAATTCCATACTTCTTGACCACAAAGCCGCGACATCTAAATAATTTTCTTCAAAATTATACATTTTTCTTCACGTGTGAAACTTTCACTTCTTTTCGGCTTACTTTTTGTTTTGAAAGTCGGCTGCAAATTTGTATTTTTGCAGGTTGAAATAAGAATTAAGAAAAAAGATTTGTGAAGGATTTTTGAGGATAGATTTCTTTTGGACGCGGGAGTGTACCGTGTGTATGTGACCAAAGAAAAGGAATATAGACCAAAAAGACGAACAAAGATTGATATTATTTATTATAAACCATTTATAAACTATTTTACACTATGAGTAAAATTGATTTGAGCAAGTACGGCATCACGGGTGCGACTGAGGTCGTTTACAATCCGTCCTACGACAGCCTGTACAAGGACGAGCTTAACCCTGAGCTTAAGGGCTTTGAGAAGGGCAAACTCACTGAACTCGGAGCCGTTGACGTGATGACAGGCGTCTATACGGGACGTTCGCCTAAGGACAAATTCTTCGTAATGGACGAGACCAGCAAGGACACCGTATGGTGGACTTCAGAGGGATACAAGAACGACAACAAACCTGTTACCCCTGAGACTTGGAAGGCTCTCAAGGAACTCGCAGTTAAGGAACTTTCAAACAAAAAGCTCTATGTTGTCGACGCATTCTGCGGTGCCAATCCTGCAACCCGCCTCAAGGTTCGTTTCATCGTTGAGGTCGCTTGGCAGGCACATTTCGTGAAGAATATGTTCATCCGTCCGACAGAAGAGGAACTTGCTTCATTCGGTGAGCCTGACTTCGTTGTCTATAACGCATCAAAGGCAAAGGTTGAGAACTACAAGGAGCTCGGACTCAACTCAGAGACAGCCGTTGTCTTCAACCTCACTTCTAAGGAGCAGGTAATTATCAACACTTGGTACGGCGGTGAGATGAAGAAGGGTATGTTCTCAATCATGAACTACCTCAACCCGCTCCGCGGCATCGCATCAATGCACTGCTCAGCCAACACAGACAAAGAAGGCAAGAGCTCAGCAATCTTCTTCGGCCTTTCAGGAACAGGTAAGACCACC
This sequence comes from uncultured Bacteroidales bacterium, assembly GCA_900545245.1. Classification (GTDB taxonomy): domain Bacteria; phylum Bacteroidota; class Bacteroidia; order Bacteroidales; family UBA932; genus Cryptobacteroides. The sequence goes on along the minus strand of UQYV01000057.1, from coordinate 944 downwards.
CTTTCAACTGACCCTAAGAGACTCCTCATCGGTGATGACGAGCACGGTTGGGACGACGAGGGAGTCTTCAACTACGAAGGCGGATGCTACGCAAAGGTCATCAACCTCGACAAAGAGTCTGAGCCTGACATCTACAACGCAATCCGCAAGGACGCCCTTTTGGAGAACGTTACAGTTGACGAGGCAGGCAAGATTGACTTCGCAGACAAGAGCGTAACAGAGAACACTCGTGTTTCATACCCGATTTATCACATCGACAACATCGTAAAGCCGGTTTCAAAAGGCCCTCACGCTCATCAGGTGATTTTCCTTTCAGCTGACGCATTCGGTGTTCTTCCTCCGGTTTCAATCCTTACTCCTGAGCAGACTCAGTACTACTTCCTCTCAGGATTTACAGCTAAACTCGCAGGTACAGAGCGCGGTATCACTGAGCCGACTCCGACATTCTCCGCTTGCTTCGGTGCAGCGTTCCTTTCACTCCACCCGACCAAGTATGGTGAGGAGCTTGTGAAGAGAATGAAGGCAGCCGGTGCAAAGGCATACCTCGTAAACACAGGATGGAACGGAACAGGCAAGCGTATCTCTATCCGCGATACTCGTGGAATTATTGATGCAATCCTTGACGGTTCAATCGAGAAAGCTCCAACCAAGAAGATTCCTTACTTCGACTTCGAGGTCCCTACCGAGCTCCCTGGAGTTGACCCGAAGATTCTCGATCCACGTGACACCTACGCTGACGCAGCTCAGTGGGATGAGAAAGCTAAGGATTTGGCCGCACGCTTCCAGAAGAACTTTGAGAAGTTCACTACCAACGATCTTGGTAAGTCGTTAGTAAAGGCTGGTCCTAAGCTTTAGATGATTACTTGAAATCTTGAGATTTCTATATTGGGGGGGCGACTAAAAAGTAATTTAGTCGCTCTTTTTTTGTTTTTCGGGTGATATAT
>UQYV01000056.1 GCA_900545245.1 uncultured Bacteroidales bacterium | reverse complement strand
CTGCATTGTATATATCTCTGAACCACCCATATGACATCATCTTCTCTACAAGTGCAACCTTCGCATGATGTACCAGATGCGAAAAGTTACCTCCCGAAAGAGGGCAGCGGATGTTGCTGACGTCTTTCGGGAGGTCGCTGTTGTTCAATAACCGAGGTAGAGTATAAACTTGTGGCTATCTGACAATTACAATTGTTGTTCCGGCTCTATGACGTTTATACTTTGCCTGATTATTCAGAATAACCGGTCCAGGAAACGGACGGAATCAGGACATCTTCTACTCTACTGAGACCCGTACCTGAAGGTATTTGAGATGGGCAAGCATTGGTTATTACGATCTCATACTCGCCTGAAACATTAACCTCATATTCGCGGTTGAATATTTGATTCTGCTCATATTCGTCCTGAGTTATTTCAAGAAAAGTTGATTTTTTAACAATTTTATTCTGAATAATTTCAACTTTGACCTTAATTCCCTTAGGAACATAATTCTTTAATTTGCCTCCTGCCATAGCAACAGTCAATGTTCCGCAGCCTCCCTTTAGAATAGGGGAAGTCAAGGTGCCGGTCGTTTCGGTGAGACCGACTAATAAAGGGAATTTATGTTCGGGATAACCAGCCATCGAATATTTGCGAATACAGCCATTTTTCAATTTCCAACCTCCTGTTGTCTCATCTTCTATCGGAGTAATAGCACCAGATACTTCTGTAGCGAAATTTTCGAAATCAGCCCTACCTCCATCTATAATAACTGTATGTAACTGAGTGACCACTATTACCTTCATTCCACCACCATACATAAGCATTATACCCGCCGTTCGAGGAGAAGTTCCGCCGATATACTCTTCGGCAGTAAGAGTAATATGCTCCTCATGTGTCGCCTTCGTCGTCGGCATATATTTAAGCCAAGAGTTTGCAGGATTCGGGTCTGTCATTACATTAAACGACACATTTGTTTCTACAACCACATCGATCTCGCCGCCCTGTGCCCCGATAGTATAAGTATCTTTTGCAGCCTTAAACACGCCTTGCTCAATTGTTATGACCTTAGACGACTGAACGCCTTTGCCGTTAACAGCCATCACCACCATGTCGGTCTTTTCCGGAACTGTTTCTTGAGCTGTAACAGTGATTGAACCTGTTTGAGAATCTCCAAAGACCTTTGCAGTCAAGCCATCGCCGATAAAAGCAACAACCTTTGTGGCAGCATCGCCTGCTGTAATTGTATAAGGAATACTTACAGAATAGTTCGGCATAATGCCGGATTCTGCGGTTTCAATATTGAGCCGGAATGTCTGAACCTTAGGAATTACGATTTCTCCGCCTTCTGAAAGAACGAAAGTGACGCTTTCTTCACTTTCAACCACATTCTTGATAAGGCCGACACCCGAGTCAGAGCCTGCGACTTTCGCCCACTCTCCGCCATTTACACGGAACCAGAAACTGCCTCCCTCAACCTTTATCTCAGGAGTCATCGTTGCCGGCACTTCCTTGCCGTCAACAAGCATACGCTTGCCGTCAACGGTCCAATAACATACACCCGTGCTTCCATCAATCTCAACACCGATAACAGGTTTTTCTCCGTTCTTGATGGTCATCTCTCCCTTTCCGTCTGCAAGGACAATCTTGTATCCCCCTTCGATTTGTTCAATACGCTCAATTCTGCTCTCTTCCTGGAACGCCTTCACCAATTTAGTCATAGAAGCGACATTGGTGTTCAAATCTGCAACAAGTTTTTCGAGTTTGTCAACACGAGTTTCAAGTCCATTCACTCGTCCGGACAACTGGCTGTCGTCGTATTTTTCGCAAGCGACAAAAAGCAGGGATGCAAAAACAGCCGTAAATAATGTTTTAAATAAAGTCTTCATAATCTTAATGTTTTCTAATTTCCGACTCCGGCCCGTCCCCGACCGGACGGTCGGAGTCGGAATCCGGAAAAATCAACTATTCAGCAAGCCAAGTAAGAGCTGTGTCATAAGTGATGGTGAAACCAGTAGGAACAATCACAGCATCACGACTTCGATTACCACCATTCTCTACACATGCGACAGTTCTTCCACCATATGCGCCATTTGAAAACGCCTGGAACACAGGAAGTGCATCTCTATCATTTCGGGTCCTGAGATTAAAACACATCATTGCACCATAACCATTATTTTTCGCATTTGCAGCATAATTTTGTGCGTTTGTAAGAGAAATGCTATCACCCAGATTAAAGGAAACAGGAGACCATCTTGGTTTGTTCATTCCTGCTATGTTACTGTCCGTTCTGTAACTATTGAAATAGCCGTGGTAAGCATAGTCAATGTAAGAGGCGGCTGTAGCACTAATTGTGTTTGTAAATCCCCAATCAAAAACAGTAATGAGTTTATTCGGGATATTGTATTGGGCATACAATTCGTGAACTTTTGTTAGAATCCGACTGTAGGATGTATTATTCACACCATTGCCGACCCAAGGATAATCTGCATATTCATCATCAAAACCAAGACCATCAAGACCATAATGCTTTACAACAGCAACAAGAATAGTGGCAAATTGGTCTGCCTGAGAATCAGTCATATTTGCAAGACCTATTCCTTGGTGATCTCCAAGAATTGTGAGAAGCACACTGATACCTATAGTTTGCAATGGGCTAACATATGTTGCAACGCCACCATTCTCAAGGACATTGGTTAGTTTGTCATTGAGATAAAGCGTCGGACGAACCTGCCCATTCACGGTTTCCTTGTGGATGTTCGCGGCAAAGAGTTCAACAATGTCAATAAACTTTTTACCATCGTCAGTAAAGTAATAGTCTCCTGCATTTAGTGGATTGACATCATTCGTCTCCACATAGACTGCCATCACAGGAGTTTTGTCTCCGATAGCTTTAGTAATCGGAGGATGAGAAGAGCTGAACTCATTCATTTGAGGTTCACTGATCTTGTTGCAAGCAAAGATGCTCACGAGCGCAACCGCGTAGGTCGCAGATTTAAGTACTTTTTTCATAATACATTAGTTTTTGTGTTAATAAAACTGGAGCCAATTAACTCCATTATTGCAGGATGATATATATATTATGCAACATACATCAACTTTTATCAAGTATAGATTACCAGTCTTTTAACCATTTACCATACTGTGTGGTAACATTTCCAACACCAACAAGATTTGCCAATCTTCCCACTTCTTGAGCATACTTCATATTATAGGCACTTCCCAAGAAAGTTCCCGGAAAGAAAGAACCTCCATCAGCGCCACCGTGTTGGAGAATGGACTCAATATCATAAAATACGAACAGAGCATTCAGCCTGTTGTCTTCACACCATTGTTTCGGTTCAAGGTCAAAGCCTGTTTCGCTTTTGCGTGGAGCCCAATGGATACAGCCATATCTTGTGTGGTCTAATCCGGCGATTTTTGTCCCGCGATATTTCTTGGAATGGTAAGGCTTATCTTCCGCCCAAGGGTCCACAACCTGCAGGAATTCATTCGGATTGTTGTAGCCGTGCCAAGCGTAGTCGATGTACTCCCCGACGGCGATGCCTCCGGTTTTCTGAACATCGTCAAAATAGGCTGTGGGTTCACGATAGTCCACCACCGTCAGGATTTTCTGATTCCCGAGAGCCTGGCGAAGTGCGCGGATGAGCTTCGGGTAGGAAGTGGTGTTCATTTCCGTGCCGTCTTCTTTGTCGTAACCGGTGCCACGGTCCCAAAGGTTGATGCCGTCAAGACCGTATTTTTCCACCATCCTCTTGACCGAGGCGGTGAAATCGGCAATCTGTTCGTCGGTGAAGTTGCAGAACCCTGCGCCTTTGCCTCCGCTTTCAATGCAGATGCAGACCTTTCGTCCGCTTTCCTGTACAGGGAGCACACGCTCCGTGTAGTGTTCGAGGATGAAGCGCAGGTCGTTGCTTGGAAGAGCGGAAACCCGTCCGCTTGTCTCGTCAAGACTGACTGATGCCACCCGCAGATTGACAATGTTTCCGATGCCGTATTTTGGAGAATCGCCGTCACCCCAATCGGTCATTATCACCATATCGTTCGCAAGTCTCGGGTCGAACATAGAGGTGTTCACATAAAAGACAGTCATCATATCCTTTCCCTTATAGAGTTCATATCCGTCAGGGTCGGTGTAGGGCTCGCGGACAGTAAGGTCGATAAGGAGCGGATTGTCGTCAAGTTCGCAAACCGAGCCGCCGTTTCCGACAACCGGAAGGAGGTAGCGTCCTGGGGCAAGGAAATTGCCGAACATATCCTTAGTACTGACTGTTAAAACATTGCGTTCAGTTTCGACTGTTCCGATTGAGACTTCAATCGAATTTCCGAGCTTGAATTTGTAGAAAGCTGCCGGAAGAAGCTTGTATTCCACTCCTGTCGATTCGGAATACTCCCTAACGAACTCATCTCCCGAGAATTCAAGCCATACTGTGCCGCCTTGATCGAATGGCAAGTTGGACCGGAGATAGAATTCCGCCACAGAGGTAGCTGCCGACTCTCCGAGAGTAAGTTGCATTGTGATGCTTTTCCCGATTGTCCTTTCAGCGCAGAGGGACGCACGGGGGATTCCCTTCTCAGGATGTCTGCCTTCATCATTATCGCTGATGGTAAGATCCGAGCAGGCAAGGAAGATGCCCGCCGTGAGCATTATTGGAAGGAATTGCTTCCAGAGACGGTGATTTCCGAAAATGAGACAATCTTTCTTTTTCATACTCAATTCCTCCTATTTGTTGATTTCAGGTATTTCTACATTTGTCGCCCATTCGGGTTCTTTTTTTTCCACGGATATTCCTGTGGTAATCTGCCACTGCTCCTTGGCACCGAATTTTCCGTGATTCTTGTATCGGGAATAGTCGGTGACAGTGTCGCCCTTGCCGTCGTTACACTTCCAATAGCCTATGAGGTCTTCCTGGGATTCAGGCGCATCGATACGGTACATATTGTTCCATATTTCCTGTCCGCTGCGGGCAGTTCTCCAAACCCGGATTTCGGCAATTTTGCCTTGCAGCGAACGGTTAGGGTTGTAGGAATTACCCACGAGGAAGCAGTAGCCCTCTCCGGCTTTTCCGTTCTCGGTGACACGAGGCGCGAGCCTGATGCGGTTTTCCGAACTTGAGCCTGCAACACCGACATCTTTGGCCTCGTCGAGCAGTTTTCCGTTGAGGTAGATGCGGGCGATGCGGGTGGCCTGGTCGTAAGTTGTGGCGACGTGGTACCATTGCCCGGTGGAGAGCTTTTTGGCAGCATCCGATTTGGACGGAATCTTTCCGAACTGGGTGCCGCTTCCGGAGCCGTCGAACTGGAGTTGCTGACGTTCGAAATTCGCGTCACCGATACGGAGCAGAAGATATTGTTCCACGCCCATAATGGTGGAAATGCTCACATTGTCCGTGTCGTATTTGTCGATGTAAACAAGGGCTTCGTATGTCACGGCAGTGAGGTCGTTATAGACGGCTTTCAATTCGGTTTCGGCAGGGTCGTCAAGACGAGGGAAACAAATGAAATCGTCAGTCAGCTGGACTGCCACGGTGATGGCTGAAGAGCGTTTGACAAGGTAGTAGGCTGTCGCTGAACTTTTCATAATTTCGATGTCGTCGGAATGAAGAGTGACGGGGAGCAGCCAGGTCTTGTCGATTTCCATCGCTCCGGTCTGCTCGTCTCCTTCTCCCATCAGATTTTTGAAACCGATGACGACTTTTTCAGAGCTGACTTTGCCTGCACTGATTGTGACTGTTTTTCCGTCAAAATCAAGGAAAGTGGCAGGAAGCATCTGATAGTCCGTGCCATATCTGCTGTTGTACTCGGGAACAAGACTCTCGTCCACGGAGATTGTGGCGCTTATGTCTTTGTCGGCCGGGTAGGAAAGCTTTACTGAAAGTTCCTTCACAGCAACATTCACCGTGTTGCTGAATGTAGCTGTCTGAATGCGGTCAAATGCGCTCACGTCGAGATAGACCGAGTTATCGAAGACTCTGTCAGCCACCGAGAAGCGGTCGCAGGAAGTGGCAGCCAAAAGCAGCATAAGTATTATAATTCTGTGTTTCATCTTGTTATGGGTTGAGTCTTGAAATAGTTGTTCTTAAACTTAGCCAGTTACCATCGTAGTGGTAGTAGTCCGACATTATGTCGTAGAGGGCAAGTCCTGCGAGAGGTCCGAACTTGATTACATTCTCCGCCATTGACGGAACTACAGACTTTTCGGCATTGGATTCGTCGTACCAACTGCCGCCGAAAGAGGCTGCAAGGAGGATTTTATCTCTCGACACCCCGCATTCCAACGCATCCTGAATCAGATTGCTCAAGGAGTAAGAGTTCACGGCCCTTTCGGATGGCAGGACAAACAGATCGATTTTGCCGATTTCTTCTTCCGTCAGAATGGCCGGATAGCCTTCGAGGACAAGTAGTCCGTTGCCGTGGAGCTTTGACAGGGCATCGGAAATTTTGTCGCCGCCGGATTTGATGCCCCCGACAATCGAAAAGCCATCCAGAGAATTGTCCTTGACAATCTTTATCGCATTGCCGAAATCGACTTCTTTGGAAAGGTCTATCTGATAGAGGACCTTGGTCCCCACTTTTCGCATCCACTGCATATCTTCAGCGTCATAGGCGGAGAAATTCCCGGCATTTGTCAGCGAAACAAAGTCGAGCGAGTCCGGAAGGCAGCGCATAAAGTTCTTTTCGCTACCCGGTTTTTCTGCCGCATTGTCGAAACGGACATAGACGAGACTGTGCTTGCGCTGCTTGTAGGCGCGGAGGCTCTCCCAATATTCTTCCCACAATTGAGGGTCGCGGTCCCAAGGGTGACTGGTGTCAGTGCCCACCGGCTCCGTCGTGTTCCATTTCGAACATCCTGCAAGCAGGAGAAGTGCAAGGATTGGGATTATTATTGTCTTTGATTTCATCATAATCTTGCGTTAATAAGGTTTAACATCCCACCAAAGACGGGTGGACATTGCGTCGCCGCCTCCGGAAGACGATTCGCTTTCAAGTATGGATATGGCCTCATTGAGGTTGACCCCGTTGGACGTATATTCTTCCACAGGATAAACGAGCCGTCTGGCATGATGGTCAAGGTCGAGTTTGTCAGGTCCGAGGTTCTGCACAGCCGGCAGAAGCTTAGGATAGCCCGTCCTGCGGTATTCCGCCCAAGCTTCATTGCCGAGCGGGAAGATGGCAATCCATTTCTGGGTGATGATTTGTTCGAGATGTCCCTCTTCGTCGGAGGCCGTTTCCCAAGCTGTCTTACATTCACTCATTTTTCTCTCGGCGCTATAGTTTCCGAGCGGATCAATGTAGAGTTCAGGGGTGTCGGTGGTGTTGGAAAGATAGTCCTCCGCACCGGTTGCCCCTCTCTCTTCAAAGGAAAGGATGACTCCCTGTTCATAGTATTCTTTTGCCTTGGCGTTGTCTTTAGTGAAGCGTAGTTCATATTCTGAGAGAAGGAAGTTTGTCTCCGCAGCATTCATCCATAGCAGAGGGTCGCCTGAACTTACTGCCATATTGGAATAACCGTCAACGAATGCAGATTTTTTGGATACGGTGGACCCTATACGCAAACCGGCATATTTACGTTCGCTTTCTTCATTGGCAGAAGGATGATTCTTGATGAACATTTTCTCGCGACGCGGGTCTTTGTATCCGTTCATATAGCTGATTATGTCTGCTGCCGCGCGGTGGTCGTTCCAGTCGTTGTAGATGAGGGCAAGCTTGTTTTCCACAGGGTGGATGTAGGCATTGTCCGCATTTGTGATGATGAGCGCGCCGGAGGCTACGGCTTCAGAGGCTTTTTCCCGGGCCAGTTCCGGGGCGACATAACTCACCCTCATCGCCATTCTGAGTTTCAGAGAGTTGGCATATTTCAGCCATTTGGATATATCTCCATAATAGACTCTGTCATACTTCGCCCAAGAGGAAGACTGGGTGCTCAGGTTGTCCGAGAACGCCTTGATTGCGGCGTCGAGTTCTTTGAACATAGCATTGTAAACATCCTGCTGGGAGTCGTATTTTACGGTTACTTTTTCATTTGTCAGGACATTGCTGTATGGGATGGGGCCGTAGGCATCCGTGAGCCTTTGCATCACGGCGACACGGAAGAGATTGGCGAATGCGACAGCCACTTCGTCGTCGGTGCCGTTCAATATGCCCCGATATGGAGCATAGAAATTGGTCATCACATCAGTGAATGTGGTGCGTCTCCAGTCACCGCTCGGGTTGAAAGTTTCCCAGCGGGCCTGCCATGTGTCGACGGTCGAGCCCATATATCCTGCGAACGGATTGCCCATAAGGCTTTCCTGGAACTGGTATTGATGTTCCTGAACAGGAATGACAAGGCTTTGCAGCGCCACCACTTTGGTCCCGACTATGTAGTTGTTTGCCTGCATCTGCTCTTGGTTCACCTGATTCGGGTTCGTGTTGAGATATTCAAAACGCCCGGTGCAGGACAGAAGCAGCAGCGACAGGATAGATATTATTATTGATTTATATTTCATAGCTGTTCTATGTTTTGACAAATCTTAAAAATCCAATTTGATATTGAGGCCCATACTGCGTAGTGAAGGCATCATAAAGTAGTCGATTCCCTGATAATTGTTGCCTGTGGAGGCGATTGACTCGGGGTCGAACGGAGCCTTGCAGTAGAACATCAGAAGGTTGTGTCCTACAGCGGAAATGGTGAGGAGGCATTTGTTTTTGAACCATTTGCCCGGAAGAGTGTAACCTAAGGAGAGTTCCTGGAGACGGAAGTTTGTTGCAGAATAGGTGTAATACTGCGGCAACCCGCTCTGTGAACCGATGGTCTGGAACCATTTCTGTGCGTCAACCACAGCTCTGTCATTGACAACCACTCCTCCCGCATCGCGGGCAGCAGCGGAAGATTTGGAAACTCCGTAGAAGTCGAGATTTGCCTGAGTCGCGGAGTAAACGATGCCACCGATTCTTCCACTGAGCAGGAATCCGAAGTGCAGTCCCTTATAACTCAGGTCGTTACGCCAAGCGAGATTGTATTTAGGGAAAACTGTCCCGAGGAAAATTTCGCTTCCCGAATCCAAAACGCTCACCTGTCCGGCATCATCGATGTCGATGAATCCTTTTTCATTATGTTTCAGTCGCGAAGTGGTGTAGAGGTCGCCGAGCGTACCTCCTTTCTTGAGTATGTATTTCGCCTTTCCGAGTCCTTTGATTTCAAGTCTGTCGAGATTGAGCGGCTCTCCCGTAATCGGGTTTATGGCATTGTCAGCAAGAGAGGTGATTTCGTTTTTGTTCCAACTGAAGGTGAAATTACTGTCCCAAGTGAAACCGTGCCAACTGTGATTGTAACCCAAACTCGCCTCGACTCCGGTGTTGCGGACACTACCGGTCTGAAGGTAGATGGTGGTGTAGCCGGAAGATGGAGGGAGATGAGGGTCGAATGTCTGATTGTAGGTGTCTGCCATATACCAGGACAGGTTTATGCTGAAGTCCTGCCATAAACGCGCCTCAAGACCGAGTTCGTAGGTGAGGGTGCGTTCAGGTTTCAAGTCTCCGATGGGATAGTGAGTTTTGTCCTTCCAGATTTTGTTGGTCGCGTCATATTCGAAGGTCGGCATTGTGAGGAAGCGCGGGAACGGCATACCCACCGATGCGACTGAGCCCCTGAATTTGAGGTAGCCGAGTGCTCCCATATCCCATAGACCCGTAGGCACCCAGGAAAGACCTGCAGAAGGATAGAAGAAGGATGATTGATTGGACCCTGCGAGTTGGGAAGCCCAGTCGTTACGCCCCGTGAGGGTGAGAAAGAGAGATTTTTTCCAACCGAACTCTATGCTTCCGAAAACAGACTGAGTCTCGTCGTGCCATCCGCTTTTGGTGGCGCGTTTCTTCACATCGTCCAGATCGAAGACATTGAAAACGTTCGCAAGTCCGTTTTCTTGAATCGGTCCGCCGTAGCGCAGTTCGTCGGATGAGATGTAATTGATTGAAGCTCCGAGGTTTGCGACAATGCTGTAGTCTTGTGCGAAGGTTTTGTCAACATTGACCATAATGTCGGCGTAGGTCTGGGTGTCGTTTGTGCGTGCTTCCGTGTAATGTCCGTTGTTACCGCCTTCTGTGATGGTCGCATTGGACGAAGCGAACAGTTTTTGTGTGAAGAGATTGTTTGCGTTGTCTATGCGGACACGCCCGGCCACATTCAGCCAGTCGAGAATGTCGTAACTTGCTGAAAGCGAAAGCATATAACGCTTTTTGTCGTTATTGCGGAGGTTGCGGTAGTTTATCCAATAGGGGTTTTGCATACGCAGGTCTCCCACAAGGTCTTCGTTCCAGAATTGCTCCATCAACTTCGTGCCCGAATTGTAACGCTCAAAACTGCGGTAAACTTCAAAATCATTTCCACGGGGGAAGAGATATGCCGGCACTAAAGGGTTGGAATACACACCCTGATTGGTCATATTCTGGTCCCGTTGGATGATGTAGCTCGCCGAGGCGTCAATTCTGAGTTTGTCGTTCAGAAAATGGCTCGTATTGCGAAAAGTGAAATTGTAACGGTCGTATTTGTTGTTCGGGATTATGCCGTCGGAATTGACCGCAGCAGCAGAGAAGTATGTCTGGTTGCGGTCTGTTCCTCCACTGATGGAAAAGGCATTTGTGTATGTGTGTCCGGTTTTGAAATATTGCCTTGGGGAGTAGTTGTAGCGGGAACTTTCGGGAATGTAGGAGCCATAGCTGTAAATCCCGCTGGAACCGGATTTCCCATTAAGTCCCGTTCCGTAACTCGTCTGGAACTCCGGCAGGATAAAGGGATTGAGAAATTCGGTGTTGCTTGAAAATGAAGCTTTTAACTTTCCGGACTCACCTTTCTTGGTGGTTATCATCACTGCTCCGTTTGCCGCCTGTGAGCCGTAGAGCGCAGCGGCAGCGGCACCGGTGAGGACGGAGATGCTCAGGATGTCTTCGGGGTTAAGATCGGCGATAGACTCTGTGGCTCCTCTTGAGTCGAACTCTGTTCCGCCTCCGCCTCCAAAGTTATACATCGGCACACCGTCGATGACATAGAGGGCGTTGGAGGACTGGCTGATGGATTTGTTTCCGCGAAGGACCACCTTGGCCGCTCCGCCGACTCCGGAAGAGGAGGAGTTGATGGTCACACCGGCAACTTTTCCTGCGAGGGAGTTGATGAAGTTGGCGTCCTTTACGGCGGTCAGCAGTTCGGCATTAACCTCCTGGACATTGTAGCTCAGGGCTTTCTGGTCGCGCCTGATACCGAGAGCCGTGACGACAGTGCCTTCGAGGGAGACGCTTTCCTCGCGGAGAGTGACGCTGAAGTTCCTGCGCTCACCGATTGCCTGGCGGACAATTTCATAGCCAAGGCTGTTGAATTCGAGACGGGAGTTTTTCATTTCGCCCGAGATTGTGAGGGAAAAACGGCCTTCGGTGTCGGTGGTCGTTCCCGTCGTCGTGCCTTCGACAAAGACCGAAACTCCCGGCACTCCGGCTCCGCTTTCATCCTTTACGGTGCCGCTGAGTTTTCGGGTTTCCTGCTCTGGAAGGTCTTCGAGGTAGATATAGTGACCGTTGATTCTCCAAGAGATTTTCAGAGGAGTGAAGAGTTTTTTGCAAACGCTTTCGATGGTTTCATTCTTCACGGAAAGCGTCACCTTGCGGTCGAGGTTGGTCGCACTGATGAAAAATAGATAGGGGCTCTGTTCTTTGATGCAGCCGATAGCCTCTGTGACAGTGGCTTCTTTCAACTGTAGGGTCAGGCGGATGTCCTCCGTTTGTGCTCTTCGGCCCGCAGCTGCGGACCAGATGGAGAGTATCATCACACAGAACAGACAACAGTTCCGCCGTAGGATTCGGAATGTGTTCATAATTTGTGGTTTACGGAGTCGCCTCTTTTGAGGCCGGCTCCCGGTTATCTGGTTTATATTGCTTGGTTATAATCGGTCAGATTGGAAACCGACTTATTTTATGTAAATGGTCCCGGTCTTGAAATCGGTGCTGTAGCGGAATTGTACGCCTGCACACTGGAGGGATTTCAAAGCAGATTCGACACCTTCGCTCTGACGGAGTTCTGCCTCGGAGAATCCGATTGCCGGCATTTCGTCCAATGTCACGACAATCTTCACCCCGAAGCTTTTTTCCAATTTACGCATTATCTCAAGGAATGTCAGCCCACTTATATCGATGATTCCGTTCATCCAAAGTTTTGCCTTTTCCGGGCTGTAATTGCAGGTTGTCATTTTCCCCCCGACGATGTCCACTTTTTCTCCGGGCACCATCAGTTTTTCTCCGGCATCGCCACGAAGCCTTATGCTACCCTCGGCCAGTGTGATGGAAAAATGTCCGGCGCTTTCATCGGCGTCGAGATTGAATTTTGTTCCAAGCACCTCAACATCGGAAAGGAATGTCTTGACTGTGAACGGTTTGTCCGCGTCGTGAGCAACCTCAAACCAGGCTTCTCCACTGACGCTGACCTGTCTGGAGTCGCGGGCGAAGCGCAACGGATAGTCGAGTCTTGCGCCGGCATTGAGGCATACCTTTGTGCCGTCGGAGAGGATGATGTCCATTTTTCCGCCGTCAGGTACTTCGATTGTGTTGATTGTCGAGGCAAGGGCGTTGTCTTCACTGACTGTGACAAGATGTTTTGCGACAAAGAACACCATTGCGATTGCAGCGGCATTGAGAACTGCAAGGCTCCACCTGCGGATATTCCGTCTGCGCTTTGATGGGGTTTTCGAAGCCGAGTCGTAGCCGGAGCCTTTGAAGAGCATCGCTTCCCAAAGGTCGTAGGCTGAATGCAGTTTCTTTTCATTTTCGACATCGTCGAGCAGCCAGTCGTTGATTCTGCGTTCCTCTTCTTCCGTAGTTTTCGCACTGAAGTAGCGGAAGAGTGTCTCGTTGTCCATTTTTTTCATCGTATTTTGTCTCAATTATATATAATCGGTTAGTTTCGTTACATATATAAAGGAACGAGAAAACGATTACAACATAATTTTTGAAGATTCAAGATAGAAGTGCAACACCGGCGGGCTAGCCCGCCGGTGTTGGCCG
>UQYV01000055.1 GCA_900545245.1 uncultured Bacteroidales bacterium | reverse complement strand
GCGCTTTTGTTTTCCTTTGTAGCGTAAAAATACGGACAATGAGAAAACAGATAAACACATCACATTTGGCTGCGGAGATAATCCGTGGGAAATGGCTCCTGGCTGATGCGGAGTCATATCTTCCTGCGGTGTTTGCGCTGCTTTCACGCACGCCTCTTGCCGATGTCGAGGAAATGACGCGTCCGTCATTCATGCTTTCGGACGGTTCCGAAATTGGCGATGGTGCACAGGCGACGGTCGAGAAAAAGGTGGCGGTTCTGCCGCTTCATGGTACAATGACCAAATACGAGACCTGTAGCTCCTACGGGGCTATGGATCTTGCTTCATTCATCAGGAAATACGCCGACCGTCAGGACATCGTCGCACTCGTGCTTGACATTGACAGCGGCGGAGGCGCAGCAAACGCAGTCCCCCCTCTTGTCGAAGCAATCCGATATGCACGGGAGGCCGGCAAGCCTGTCATCGCTCACTGCGACCTCTGTTGCAGTGCCGCTCTTTGGGTGGCATCACAGTGTGATCTCATCTATCTCGACAACCCTATGTCTGAAATAGGTTCCATCGGGGTGCTGTGCACACTGTCGCTACCTCCGGAGAAAGACCCGCAGACCGGGGTGAAGGTTGTTCCGGTCTATGCACGCGAGTCCCCAGATAAGAACCTCGACTACAGAAAGGCACTCGAAGGAGACTACAGCCTCATCCAGGACAGTATGTCTCCAATCGTCTCACAGTTCCAGGAGGCAGTCAAGAGAGGACGCCCGATGCTCGATGTGGAGAAAGAGGGCGTCTTGACCGGGGCGACTTTCCTCTGCGACGACGCTCTGAAGCTCGGGTTCGCCGATGCTCGGAAGACTCTCAAGGAAAGCGTAGAAGCCGCGTTCGCGCTCGCTGAAATCTGACGAAAATACTTACAAACCTCTTATACCAAGTACAATGAACAAAAAAGCACTCTCAAACTCAAAGATGGGCAAAATCGTTGCCCGTCTTCTCGGAAAACCGGAGCTCGCTGTCAAGGATGGAAAGGTTGAACTTTCCGCTGAGGAGCGCGCGAAGGTTCTTGAGAACTACGGACAGGCTTTCCTCGAAAAGCTGGAGTCCGTCACTCTCGAAGACGAAGACGCCTTCGACCTCTTCGACGCGGCCGTTGCTGCCAAGACAGCCGAGGCTACAGCAGCCCTCTCCGCTCAGGTGAAAAAGCTTCAGGGCGATGTCCTGGAACTTTCCCGTGAACCGGAACCGCAGCCACAGGCACAGACTCCGTCAAAGCCGCTTTCGGCAGGCGAAGCCACAAGGCAGTTCGTCCTGAACATGAGCGCAGCGCACAACAAGATTGTCGCACAGGCGCTCGCTTCCACAAACCCGATGGCTTTCGCAGCCCTCGACAGCAGCACACTTGACGTTGCGGATCTGAACACTGAGTTCAAGATTGTGATGCCGCCAAAGGCAAAGCTCGACCTCCTCGCAAAGAGGCTCTATATGGGCTTCAACGACTCAAAGCACATGACGCGTATCCAGTCCGATCGCGACTTCATCGCTTCTGCTGCCATCTTCACCGAAGTCTCACAGCAGTTCACTCCTAAGTGGACTCCTAAAGGCACGGCGAAATTCACTCCGATTCGCATCCCTTACCGCCGTCACAAAATCAACGTCTTGATTCGTCCGACGGACATCATCAAGTCATGGTTGCTCAACCTCTACGAGCAGGGCAAGACTCAGGCTGAGATGCCTATCACCAAGTATATCATCGAGGAGCACATCCTTCCGAAGACCCTCGACGACATCACCCTCTCGATGATTGGAAAGGGAAAGTTCAAGGAAGTCTCGCTTGCCGGGCTCACTGATGGTACGGCCGGTTCAGCAGCTAAGGATTCCATGGACGGCTACGAGACCATCCTCGTCGATGGTCTTACGGACGAAAACTGTAAAATCAACTACCTCCGCGCAGCAAAGGACTACAGGACGCTCTCTGACGAGGAGCTCCTGAAGTATGTTGACAGCTTCGTTGACAACATCTCCGGACTCTTCGCGAAGACCGCAGTCGTTTTTTGCTCAGAGCAGTTCCGCACCCGCTACAAGAGGGCAGACTTTGCCGTAAACGGCAAGTACACCGGCATCGAGAACGGCGACACCATCCGTTTCACCAACTTCCACCTTGTGGCTCTTGAATCTATGTACAACTCGCCGATTCTCTTCGCCACTCCGAAAGAGAACTTCGTCGAGCTGGTTGACTACTCCAAGGCGGAGAGCTGCATCAACCGCATCGAGGAGAGCAACTACGATGTGAAGGTGTTCGGAGAATACTCTCTGTCGGTTGGCTTCAAGATTGCCGAAGCTGTGTTCGCGGCCGTTCCGACCGGATACACTCCTTCAGAGAGCATCCTTTCCGAGGGCATAGACCTCACTGAGGACGGTCCGTGGATGAACGGGGTCAAGCCGGCAAGCCAGGACTCTGAACAGAAGGCGGCCGGAGATTCCGGACAATCCGGACAGGAAGGCGCGTAATCACTGAAAAACAATCAGGACTATGTATACAAAAGTAAGTATTCCAAAGAATGGAGACGGCGCTGGATGCCCGTCTCCAAAGTCTTCCGACATCATAATCATGGATGTCGAGGACATCGAGACCGAACCTACGAGAGCACTCGGTGACGTGACCGTGAAGGGCAACTACACTCTCAAGGAGGGAGCGAAAGCCGTGTGCGTATATGGGACGCCTAAGACCATCGCAGCATCAGAAGAGTATTCCGGCGACGCCGATGCCCGTGGCGTGAAACAGGGTGTCGAGTTCGAGCACCCTGGCAACGAGAAGGACATCAAGAACTTCGTCGAGGCCTTCATGAATAAGGGTGTCGTCATCCTCGTAAAGGAGTGCGACGGCTCAGCGGCAGGACGCGTACAGGCGTTCGGAAACAAGTGCAACCCTCTGTTCCTCACGGTTGAGAGGACCGACAGCAGCGAGGCCAACAAGCGCAAGCTTACCTGGAAACAGGACATCGCCGGCAAGTTCCTCCCGGCCGACTACGAGGGCGAGCTACCCGCATTAGCGGCCGCTGCAACCGCAGTGACCGAAACTGCCTAATCATCTGAAGAATGGCAAAGAAAGAATCACAGATTATGGAAACTGAGCCTCAGAAGACAGCTGAGGCTCAGGCTTCAGGCATCGAAACTGCTGCACCTGAAGCGGCAGCCGAGAAAAAGTACGATGTGGTCGTGTGTGCCTATCCTGGAACCGAGCCCCTGATGACGCGCCTCTGGGACAGATTCCACAAAGGACGGCATCTCGTTGTCACTGACACCGGGGCACAGCTGCCGGAAGTTCTGGCGGAATGCCTTGCCGACAATAGGATTGCCGACCAGTTCACTCTTCTTTCTGCGAACATCATCCCGTGTACGGAAATCACGGACGAACTTCTGAAAGGAAACTATGTCTATGTGACACGGAACGGGGAAAGGCAGGCGGTCAGCCGCGTGCCGATGACTTTCGACAAAGAAAGGCTCGTTGCGTGGCTTGCGGCCGACGATTCCGAGACCGATACGGCCGAGGCGTTCTTGAAGCGGTACAATGCCGGAAAACTCCTGATGGAGGTGTCGTTCTCGTTCGGAAACTTCATCACGCCTGTGCTCCGAGCCAACCCTTGCGAGAATGTGGTCATAGAGGCTTTCCTGCGAAAGTTCTTTGTGGCAGCATCGCCGGAAGGGTTCGCCGCCATTGCTGCGCTCGCTGAAAAATTCCTTCTCAAAGAGGAAATGAACGAGGGATGTTGAACGAGATTGACAGATGGATTGATTCAGGAGCCGAGGTTCAGGAAGGACTTCGGCTTTTGAGTACATATGCCCCGAACCGCCACCTCGACACCCTCGTCCGCAAAGCCCCTAAACGGTTCTCCTATCTCCTGAAGGCATCGCTCCTGCCGTTTTCGTCAAAAAGATCAATCGTCGTCAGCGCCTTGCAGCCTGCGCCTAAAGTGAAGTTCCGCGAAAGCTGGCCATTCCTCTCGGAGCCGGATTGCCCGCAGGAACTGAAGATTCTGGCGGCCGACAAAATAACGGCATGGGAGGAGTCGATGAGAGCGCACGAGGAACTCTTCCTATGCACCACTCCGGAACAATGTTACGAAACAGCGAAAAAAGTGCTGGAAAATTATTCCAACAATCGGAAAATCTTCTCCGAATTTACTCATTATAAGGAACATCACTCTGTGCTCGGCGAGCATCCGATTTTCAAAGAGTCCAGACAGACGGCGGAGCTTCGCGCGATGCCGATCATGGAACTCGTCCGGAAAAAGGAGAATCTTGAGGAGGCAATCTGGAGAGCCGGCAACGAAATTAAAAAGGGAGACAAACCACATCTCCGCCCATTGAGGGAAGAGCGCATCGCGGCAAAGCGTCGGATGCTCGCGGAAGTCAAACGAATGATCGACGACTATGAACAACGAAGAGAAAGACGACAGCCTTGACAGGATTGCCTACCTTGCCGCCCTCGGCTGGCCGGACAACGAAATATTCATCAGTGAGGGTATAGACGAGAAGTCCGTGCCTGAAGAGGTGCGTGAAGCCATCGAACACGGACGGCTGAAGAAACGTGCCGACATCGAGATCGCCGTGGCGCGTGCCGCAGCCAGCGGAACCCCGGAAGCAGTGAAGCAATTCAACGAGGTGGTGCGCGACAAGAGTTTCAGCCTTTCGAAGCTCGATCTTTTCGGCGGTCCTGAAGACGAGGGGGCTTTCGAGCGCATACAGGACTATATAGCCGGTGGGAGCAAGGGCAATCTTTCACAGAAGGAGCAGGTGTATATAGACCTACTTACGATGATATATTCCCTCGACGGCCAGTGGGGAAAACGTCGCACGATAAAATTCCTCACCTCCAAACCATTCTCCTTCTCCTATGAACAGGCTTCCAATATGTACGCCGAATCCATAGAGATGTTTTTCGCAAACCGCAAGGTTTCCAAGGAGGCGATGCGGGCGAAGATGGCAGACCAGTATGACACCCTCTATGTCCTCGCTATGCAGAATGCCAGGACAACGAAGGATTTTGAAATTGCCGCCGGAATCCTCTCAAGCAAGGCAAAGGTGCTCAGACTTGAGCAGGATGACCCGCAGCAGCTGCCTGCCGAGAACTACAGCAAGCAGTTCCGCGTGCTCTCGCTTTCTCCTGAAGTCATAGGGCTTCCGAGGGCGAACAGGGATGAGCTGGCGCGTCAGATTGACGGCATAGTCGCTCCGGAAGCGGTGAAGAAACGCCTGAGGGTTGATGCGGGCATCGATGACCTTGATATAGTAAAATTGATGGACAATGTCGCACAGGAAGAAAGTTAACGTCGAGCGGACGGAAAGCGCGTCGGTGCAATATCAGAACAAATTCGCGCAACTGGTCGCCCTCGTCGGAGCACGGAAGACCTACTGCGAACTTGGACGAGGCAGCGCGAAGACCACCGACATCCAGGTTGAAAGGCTTATCGACATAATGTTCGATATGCCTGGCGCACCATGTTGCTGGGTTGCCGATACGTTCAGTAACCTCACGGCGAATGTCCTGCCTTCCGTATTGGAGGGACTTGAGCGTAAGGGATTCAGAGAAGGCGAGCACTATGTCATAGAGAAGCAGCCACCGGAGTTTACCGACGCTGAGACAAAGAACCTTCCGGACTGGCTCAAGCCCCATTTCTGGAAGCCATTCAACAGGCTCGTTTCCTACAAGCGCACCATCATCTTCTTCACAGGGCTGAACATCCGCTTCGGCTCGCTCGACCGCCCGTCGACTCTCGCGGGCGCGTCATACGTCTTCGTGTTCGGGGACGAGGCGAAATATTTCCGTGAAGATAAAATCGCCAACCTCCTCAAGGCTGTACGTGGCTATAGGCAGGAATATGGAAGGAGTGTGTTCTATCGAGGCGTGTGCTTTACATCCGATATGGCGGACGTCTCCCACATCGGGGAATATGACTGGATGCACAAAGAGGCGGACAATGTAGACAAGACTGCGATACTCACAGTGATAAAGGCTGGGCTCGTGTATAACGAGGCCCTGCATGAATATGTGGCTGCCAAGGATAAATGGCTCAAGACAAAGTCGCCTGATGACCTCAATGACTGCCGGAACAGACTCCGCACGGCCGAACTCTGGAAGGCGCGGTGGACGGAACTTCGCAGCCGTCCTGAGGCATCGACTTTCTACATACGCGCATCGAGCTATGTGAACGCGGACATCCTCACGGAGGAATGGTTCTCCGATGCCATTGCCGCGAAGCTGCCTGACCTTAACACTGCCATCCTTTCACTCAAGCCGCGACTCGAAAGCGGCGACCGCTTCTACACCGCGCTCTCCGCACGGCACTTCTACTACGACGGCATAGACGAAGACGCATACGACCGTCTCGATATGCGCGAGGTCGAGGACTGCCGTGTGCTCCGCCATCTGAACCGCACCAAGCCATTGCAGGCCGGTGTGGATTTCGGCAATATGTGCTCGATGACAATCGGGCAAGATGGGAGTGAACAGGGACATGAGATTATCAGAGTGCTCAAGTTTCTCTACACTTTGGCTCCGGAATACACCGAGGATCTCGGAGTGAAGTTCCGCACCTACTTCGCGGCCATGCAGAACCGCGTGCTCTATCTATACTACGATCGTTCCGGCAACGCCTACAAGTCCGTGGGAGAGGATCAGGTCTCCAAGTTCAAGCGTGCCGTAGAGTGGGACGGTGGCAACAGGACCGGATGGACGGTGCACCTGATGTCCATACGTCAAGGCAACATCGGCCAACCGGAGGAGTATGCCTTCATGCAGGAGCTGATGTCGGAGCGCAACCCGCGCCTGCCCTGGCTTCGCATTGACGCCTATGCCGCAAAGAACCTGAAGATGTCGCTCGAACTTGCGCGCACCAAGGTGAAGTCCGGAGTTGTGTTTAAGGACAAATCGAGCGAACGCCTGCCTGTGGCCGAACTGCCTACCCGTTCCACCAACCCGTCGGATTCGTTCAAGTATCTGCTTATGACAAGGGAGAGGCGCAAGCTCGCCTCGATGCGTTCTTCCGCCGCGAAATCCAACCTCGACCCTCAATTCAAGTAGCCCGGCGCGGGGTCAGCGCGTCATATATCACCTTTTTCCTCGTTTGCGACCGCAAACGAAAATGAGCGCGGCCGGGCTTTTTTGTCCGCGAAAAAAGCATTTTCTCCGGAACGGACGTGGCAAGGCATTGACATATACATATATACCTTAAAAATATTACCGAAATCTTGTAATTTTTCGGATGTACGGAATAGGAGACTGTCCGTTTCGATGGCGTATGTGGGCAATCTGCGCATCGGCCGCGGCCTCTCATTTCGTGTCCTTTGACGAACGGGCGCGAGGGAGTAGTTTTGCACTATGGATGTTTATGAAGCGATAGATAAAATGAGACGCCTCTCTTCCGAGGGAAAGACTTTTAGCTTCTCGTTCATGTCCTGCAATCTTTCGGCAGGAACGAGCGAGGGCGTTGTCTATGTTCCGCATGCTCGGCTCCGCAAAAGAGAATGTAGGGAGCATCACCTTCACGCGGATATGGTCGAGGCATACATCAATCTCGACACGATGGAAAACCGCCGTTTCTACCAGCCGCTTCTGATGACCTTCAACGGAGAAAAAGTTACATTGAGATGAAGAATACGGTTAAGAAGATTTCGGACCA
Source organism: uncultured Bacteroidales bacterium (assembly GCA_900545245.1). Classification (GTDB taxonomy): domain Bacteria; phylum Bacteroidota; class Bacteroidia; order Bacteroidales; family UBA932; genus Cryptobacteroides. Next base: position 5,852 of record UQYV01000055.1, on the reverse strand, counting down.
TTCCTATGCGCTGCACCTTGAGGACGGGCGGTGCTTCACCCTCTCGAACAGAAGGGACAGTAGCCTCGACTCGCTGTTCTGGCAGGCGCAGGACCGCAACTGGGAGTATCTCCCGCACACGATTCAAGGCTACAGGGTGATACCCTACGGCATCGACAACCAACTGCCTACGCGCCTGCGCGACATCCTCGACTCGAACAACCTCGGTCCCGGCATACTCGAACGCCAGATGGGACTCCTGTTCGGTCAAGGGCTCTATCTTTCACAGCTTTCCTTCGAGGGCGGCAAGATTGAGCGGCAGTGGAAGGAAGATAGGGAAATCATGGACTGGCTGGAAAGTTGGGACTATGTCTCCTACATCAAGGGCTGCATGACAGACTACCTGCACCTGAAGGGATTCTTCGATGCGAAGTATCTCGAACGCGGTCATCGCATCGGGCGCAATCCGAGGATTTCCTGCCTTGAGCACATCCCTGCGAAGAACGCCCGTCTCGAATGGACGGACAGCCGGGACATCAGAGATGTGCGCCACATCATCGTCGGAGATTTCGAGAATGCTTGTGTGAGGACTGGGGTGCGGGTATATCCCGTTTATGACAGGCGTAATCCAGGGAAATATGGCGCTTCGGCATCATATAACCATACATATTCATTCGCACGCGACTTCTACTCTGTGCCACAGTATTGGGGAGCGCTCCGCTGGATTGTCAGAGGTTCGGAGATTCCGACAATCTTTAAGTATGTGACGGACAACGGGATAAATCTTGCGTACCACATTCACGCCCCTAACGAGTATTGGGACACCAAACGCGACACTCTGAAGAACATTCATCCGGACTGGGATGACGCACGGGTGGAAAAAGAAATAAGTCGACTCACTTCGGAGCTCCTGACGCAGCTTACGGAGGTGCTTTCGGGCAAGGAGAACGCCGGAAAGTTTTTCTACACGGTGGATATTCCGTCTGAGAACGGCAGCGGGGCTGTGTCGTGGAAGATTGAGGCGATTGACCAGAAGATAAAGGATTTTGTGGATTCGCAGCTCAAGATTTCAGAAGCTTCCGCATCGGCCATCACCTCCGGAATGGGACTGCATCCGTCTTTGAGCAACGTGATGGTGAACGGCAAGCTGGCTTCGGGTTCTGAGTTGCTGTATGCCTTCAAACTCTATCTTCTTTCAGACACGGAGATTGCCTCAAATTGCATTCTTGAACCGATAAACCAGGCCATCGCCTTCAATTTCCCGGGACGTAACCTCAAGCTGGCTTTCTATCACCAGACGATTCAGGCGGAAGAGGCGGTTCCGACTGACAAACGAGTTAAAAATCAATAGTTATGCTGTTTGACAAAGTACAGAATGGTTCAGAGGAACTGAACTCCCTGACGGGTCAGTGGTTCGCATCCACGCCCTTCTATCTCATACGCACCGAGATTGATTTCGCCGCGCAGGAACTCGGCTCTGTTGTCGGCTCAGAGGTGGTTGAAGCCGCTGAAAAGGCCTATCTTGGCGGCACAGACCCCGATTTTGTGGATGCGGTGCGGCTTCCCGTGGCGTTCCGGGCGATTGCACGCTATGCTCAGCTTTCGGGCGTGAGCCACGAGGGAACGGGGCGAAAGGTGAAGATGGATGACAATGAGAAGATGCCGTTCGAGTGGACGATTGACCGGGATGACAGGGCTATGCTTGACCGCTACTACAGGGCTCTTGACTCTCTTTTCCGCTTTCTGGAGAAAAAGCAGACGGCAAGTTGGCTAAGTTCACCGGTGCGCGACCTTGTCGGACGCTGCATCGTCAGAAACCTCAATGAATTCGAGAGATTCTACCCTGTGGACGGCAGCAGCTACGCATTCCACCTCTTTGTCCCGCTCATCGTCGAGGCGCAGGAGAACGCCGTGGAGCCTTTTGTCGGTGAAGAAGTCTGGAAACGCATCTATCCGGAGGTGGCAGAGTCTGATGAAACGGCGATGCGCCTTCGTAGCAGGGCTGCGCTCCTTTCCGTCCTCACGGCTCTTGTGACAGCAGCTCGAAGGTGGTCTCTTGACATCCTCCCTCTTTCCGTTGCAAGGCGTTTCAGCCCGTCGTACCAAGGAAATAGGGAAAGCCGTGCTGCGGAAACGAAAGAAATCGATTGGTTCATTGACAAGACCAATGCTCAGATTGCGCAGGTGAAAGACGAACTCAAGAAACTCGCCGGGGCGTCCGGGGAAGCCGAACTTCTGCCAAAGAACGACCCTGCGAACAAATTTGCGACGGTGGTATGACGGAGATTGGGATATATGAGACTGGGGAACGTGTTTCGTTGCCCTCGTCCTGGGATGAGATGACTCCAGAACAGGTGCAGTTTGTGTTCCGGACTTATGGCGAGTGCATCCTGCGCGGTGGTTCTCCGCTGGAGTTCAACGTCAGAGTGCTCTGTCATCTTCTGGGGCTGCGCTTTTCACTGAGGACGGCGCTTGTGGAGAGCCTTGCGGGCGATGAGACGACACGGCTTGACGAAAATCTTGCGATGCTTTGTGACAGATGTTTAGGATTCCTTCTCGACGTGGAGCCGGAGACGCTCCAGTGCCGGCTGACCTTCGACTCCGTGACAAACCCGCTGCCTATGGTGAAGAGCGGACGTTTCCGGCTCTATGGCCCGTCTGATTTGCTACAGAACCTCACTTTCGGGGAGTTCAGGCACGCTGCCGTGGCGATGAATGCCTTTCTGCATTCCGGCAGGGTGGGCGACCTTGACGAGTGCATTGTCTTTCTCTACAGACGGCGATGCTCGCAGCCGAATAGGGCCGGACGGCGCGTAATCGCGGTAGATTCCTCGAACATCGAGAGGGAAACAATACTTGTGGCGCGGATTGAACCATGGCAGAAAAACCTCATATTACTCTGGTTCGCATCCTGCCTCAAGTTTCTTCAGACGCAGGACATAGTCATCAACGGCGAGACGGTGGAGCTCAGCCGTCTGTTTGCTGGCGACGGGGACGAGAAAGGAGGATACGGCTTCGGGTGGAATGACCTCGTGGTGCAGATTGCCAAGGACCAGACGATAGGCAACATCGAGCGCGTGGATGAAGAACCGCTATTCTCCATTCTCGGCATAATGTGGCACAATTTCAAGGAACAGAAACGATATGAAGCGATTTCAAAGACTCATTAGCCTCACAGAGTACATCGAGGGCTTTTCCCTTCCTGGCATCAGCCCCATTGTGACGACAGCGCAGTCGGACGCCACCTCGAAGCTCCAGCATCTTTCAGGCGTCCAGGTGCTTGCGGCGCGTCCGGAATGCCGTCAGCAGGGCGACTCGGATTCCTACAGTTCCGTACTCTCGACGGCGTTCTTCGTCGTTGCCAAGGGGCTCGGCCCGGCAGGCACTCCGGAGCGCGAGCGAAAGCAGTACGGTGAACTTCTCGACATTGCCTCACAGATTGTCGAGCGGGTGGCCGCCGATTCCACCTCCGGCACCTGCGGACTTTTGTCCGGAATGTCGCTCGCGGCTGTCGAGATTGTCCCGGAAGCGTCGATTTTCGGCGGCTGGCTCGGTTATAGCGTTGAACTTTCATTCGAGTAGAAACTATGTCGGTGAAGGCACGATTCATACGCAACATCCTGGAAGAAGAGGGAGAATCGATGCTCCGCCGTCAGGGCACCGCCATACTCTCCAAGCTTGAAACGCGCACCGGAACCTTGGAGAAGTCCCGCTCGGTCTCAGTCTCTTCCGGCTCCGACTCGTTTGACGGCAAGATGACATTCCAGCACGTCGCCTACGAGCGCTTCCTCGACCTCCGCCGTCTCCGCTACGGCTCCAAGGTGGTTTCCCGTCGCCGCAGAATCCACAACCGCTATGTCTTCGGCGCCTACTCCCGCATCGCCGAACGCCTGATGTACGAGTTCACCGACGAGGTCGCCGCTGCCATACGCCAACAGATTGAAAATGAATCTATCTGACGCAAAGTGTTAATAAATATATAAATAAATAAATTTTTGTTGCTATCTTTGCGGAACATTAGGAAACGTTTATGGACGCATTTGAACAGAAATCTTTATTGGAGGCGGTTCTTTACATTCTCAAGAGAACCGGGGGCATCGGATACTATCAGGTGTTCAAGATTCTCTATTTCGCAGAAAAGAACCATCTTGCGAAATGGGGAAGCAGCATGATTCCCGACCGGTTCTGTGCATTGGAAAACGGTCCTGTGCCTACATTCCTGTACGATGCTTTGCGTGGTCACGGCCGTCGCGAGTGCCCAGGGCTCCAGAATCTTCTGAAGGAAGGGGTGCAGAACGGAAGTGACGATGCAGCCTACATTCTCACTGCACGCCGCGACCCCGACATGAACTATCTGTCAAAGTCCGAGATTGAGGAACTTGACCGTTCGATTGCCGAAAACTCGTCCCTTTCCTTTGCGGAACTCAAGGACAAATCGCACGATAGCGCATGGAATAAGGCCTACTACAGCAAGCATTCAGGACGGAAGTATATGGATCCGGTGCTTATGGCCAAAGCCGCCGACGCCGACAAAAGCACCATCGCCTATCTGAAGGACAGCCTTGAACTTCAAAGCGCTTGTGCCCGATGAACCTTTCGGATTTTCTTTCCTCTGATGTCCTCAATTCTCTGACGCATTCGACGGTCTCCGTTGGTGACGTGTGGAGAATCAGACTCTTGCCGGAGAACGGTATAACACCAAAAGCAGGGGATGACTCCCGAAATAAATTTTTCGTAATATTGGGCTTTGACGTCGAGGGCAATATCTATGGCGGTGTGGTAATCAATTCGAGAATCAACGACCGTATCCCGGTTGCCCTTCAGGACTTGCAGATGCCTATCAAGAAATCAGCCTATCCGTTCCTTGATCACAATTCTTTCGTGGACTGTTCAAAGCTTATAGTTGTCCGCGCCGAAACCTTTGCCAAATGGGAGTTCAAGGGCATCATTTCACATGACGACGTTGAACTCATCGCCGGCACCCTCCGCGAAAGTCCGCTCGTGACCGCCGCCAGCCTCGCCCGCTTCTCGATTTGAGTGTGACCTCGACGAGGCATTGTCCTATATTCTTCACAAAGACCTCGAACACAAGATAATTTTCTGCGAGGAGTGATTTTTGCAAGGAGAATAAAAAAGTACCACTATGTTCGACTTCATAAAATCAATATTTCAATTATCGGGCGCCTGCGCATTGAGTGCAGTAATTTTGTTTGGTAGTTTTGGGGTGCTTATAATGTTGTTCAATTCTTTCTGCTCATTTTCTGGAACAGATTGGATAATAATTGGCGTAGCGGTTGTTATATTTATTCCAATTATGATTTTTCTTGACAAACGGAAGAAAGAGCGAGAAAAAGAACCTTGGAAACACGACATTTAGTGTCCTTTCATAGCTGCCTGCGGGCAGCGTTGTTATAGGAGTGATTTTTACTAGTCAAACTTTAAGAATGATTGAGTATGTCCGTTTATGATATATATTGTGGATTGATTAAGGGAAGTGGGAAAGTGCTTCTGTTTGTCGTGGGGATTATCCTTATAATCCTGTTCGGTATTCCCGCGATTTTAATGATTCCACCATTGATCATCGCGTTCTTTTGTCTATGGACATTGGGGGTGCTTATAGTAAAATCGATTAGAGACCCATCTGATCCACAAATTTTCGGGGAAGAAGAGCATCCTGTACTTATCAGAATTGGCATAGCCGCCCTCTGCATTCTTATTGGAGCCTTATGTTCTTGGTGGTTCTGGTCTGTATTGACGAATTGCCTAAATTAGCGTAAATCCGTGTCCTTTCATAGCTGCCTGCGGGCAGCTATTTTTGTGTCATAAAATTGACACAAAATGAAAAGCGAAGACCTGCGGTTGAACATAATTGT
>UQYV01000054.1 GCA_900545245.1 uncultured Bacteroidales bacterium | reverse complement strand
ACCTAACTTCCAATATTTTCAAAGAACTTTTATGATTTTTTACCGGACACTAATGATAAATGGAAACAAAAATGAAACCATTTGTCGCTGCCGTCCTGTGTCTTGCGACGTTTGCCGGGTGTAGCCGAGAGGAAAATGGAAAGTATGCGAACGGTGACGGGATGTCTCTCCCCAAGTTTACGGCGACAATCGACGGAGTAAAGACGCGCGCATTTGACCGGCAATGGGAAGCGGGCGACGAAATCGGCATCAGCGCCGATAGCTACAGCAATATATGCTATCTGACTAAAGATGGAGACGGCAAATTCTCCGTAAAAACGCCCGGCTACGAGATTTATTTCAATCCTAATGAAGAAGTGACCTTCACCGCCTACTATCCCTGGAACATCGTCGGGGGTGTGACGGCAATCAGCGCTGACACAAGAGAGCAATCAAAACAGAAGAGTTTCGACTTTCTTTGGGCGCAGGCTTCCAGCAAGAAGGGTTCTCCAGAGGTCGCTTTCAATTTCGCGCACAAGATGGCAAATCTGATTCTGAAAATCCGCTTCGCCTCCGGTGTCAGCCTGGAGAACTTGAAGATAGAACGTTTTTGGTTTCTGGGCTTAATGCATAATGGAACTTTCAGTATTTCAGACGGCAGCACATCCTTGGAAGATAACAAAAAGGAAATCTGGGCTTTCTTCGATAGTTTCGATCCCACCAACAATGCACCTGTCACTGTTGATGACGCTTCCGGCGCTATGACATTCTCACTCATCTTCTTTCCGCAGAAATTTGATTCCCCATTATCCTTCTCAGCACAGTCGGTCGGTGAAGGTGAAAATAATTGGGATGCAAAGATAGACTTTACTGAGGCAAATCGTCAAAAGGATGGTGCGGACGCCAAAAACGAATTGGTGGGGGGACGTCAGTACATTCTCACGATGTCGTTCAGTGGAAAGGCACTCTCAGTTGAAGATATTCATTTAGTAGATAAATGGTTTTATGATGGTTCTGAGAATGTGGATGCAAAACTAATATATTAACCATAGACAGATGACAATGAAACGAAATATCACACATATACTTTGGGTGGCTGCGCTTCTGCTTGTATCTTGCCAGCAGGAGGAGTTTCCCCGGCCGGATATAGGCAAAGCCGTTTCGCTATCCATTACCGTGACAGACAGCGGCTATCACACTGACTCTGACGCTAAAAACCCGCAAGAACCGCAGACCCGTGCCGTGGAGTCAGGATACAATACAGAGTTTATAGAGGGCGATGCCTGTGGATTTTACCTCGTGCGCGTAGGAGGATTAGTCTATGAAAACGTCAAACTTACTGCCAAGCGGGGCGAGGGCGGACTCATTTGGCAAGCGGACGAAGGCGTGGAGATTAACGGGGGACTCCATGCCGAGGCCTATTTCCTCTACTATCCCTACAGGGAGAACATTGCAGGTGAAGTGAACGCCTTCGCCGGGGATGATATGGACTTTTTTAAGCAAATTATCGACAATTGGCAGCCTGCGGCCGACCAAAGCGACTATGCATCCTACACGGCCTCCGACTTGATGACAGCAATTGGCGAGGTAATACCGGATGCGGAGGGCAAACCTACGCTCCATTTCTCTATGTCGCACCAAATGGCACTGGCAGAGATCCGGATGCCTACGACGCGTTATAAGTTCACCAACACGACAGGAACAGTGCCTGACTACATTTCTTCGTCTCCGGTCGATTTCAGCAAGGGCGACGTCCTGCCTTACAACTTTGAAAATGGTGTGTACCGCTACATTGTCAGACCCAATGGCGACCAAGTGCCAACGATCAAGGGTAGATTTGTTGTCAAAGGTCTAGCTGTCGATCGCAATAAGGAATTTGTCATTTCCCCGAATATCAAACCTTCCAATTACAAAATCTACAAGGTGGATGGTGCGCCTGTCACGGAAAAGAATCACAACTTGCAGCGGGGAGATTTCCTTCTCTCGGACGGCTCATTGGTCAGCAAGGATAATCAGCTGACCACAAGACAGAAAGCGAAGGTTTCCGCCATCGTTTTCTGGTCGCCCTTTGAGACCTCGACAGAAGGCAGATTTACCCCTGCCAGATTGACAGATGACAAAATTATGTCCACCTACCATCCGCATTGTACCCACGGCCTTGCTCTTGCCATTAAGAATGTTAATGATGGTACTCAATGGCAATCGGAAGGTTTTGTCGAATCTGTGAGCGATTGGCAGGCAGGGGCCGGTTTCAGCCATCCAATGAGCTCTGATTTTGTTTCCATAGCTTCCCTCACGGATACTTTTGCTAATATCAACAAAATCTACGGTTATCAGAATACTGTCCTGCTCCGTCTCTACAATGCCCATTGCAACGCCAACGGCAAAGCTAAATATGCAGTTCAACCCGTTGTGGCTCTCGATGAATTTGAGAAAACCAACCAAGCCCCGGCTGGCAGTACCGGTTGGTTTGTCCCGTCAGAGAAAGAATTGCATATCCTATGTTACAAGGATGTGGATAATATTATGAACGTATTTGGCGAATCTTTTAATGATACACGAATTATAGTCAATACTTCCCTCAGTGCAGCAGGTGGTGACCTTGTGGAAAACATTCATTGGTCATCTTCGGAGAGTCACAAGGATATATCTAACGGCGGAGCCTACCTTATGAACTTCGAAGAGTGCTATGCGGTTCCCGTCAAAAAGAGCTACGATGGTGTTGTGAGGGCAGTCTGTGCCTTCTGATTTCGTTATTTGTTCGCGCAGAAAGCATACAACATATTTGTTTTTATACTAAATTTGCACTCTGATGAGGCTTCGGAATACCCCGTATGCCTTGAAACGATAAACTTATAAAGTATGGACGAAGCATTCGTTTTTGACAACTATGTGACAGGACGGGCATTTGTCGGACGGCGTTCTGACTGTACGGCTCTTGGAAACCTTGTCGCAAACCACGAGAATGTGTGCATATATGGTGCTCCGAAAAGCGGCAAGACGTCCCTCGTGCATCAGGCTCTGATAAATCTCAAGACATCGGGTGTAGGCGTGGAAGTCCCGTCTTGTGATCTCTCCGGTGTCCGTACCGTCGGTGAGTTTGTCACCTCTCTCGTTTCGTCGCTGATGAGACAGTTGTGCGACGGCCCTTCCGATTATGCGGATTTTATGGAACATTTTCTCTCCGGCACCGGCTTCGCGTTCGATGAGGCTTTGTACGAAGACTTCGGGAATCTTGCCGTGTTCTGCGGAGACGTTTCCGCAGGCGATGTGACAGAGGCCCTGACGCTTCCGTACCGTGTGGCTTCGGAACGTGCATGTAATCTGTGCGTTGTTTTTGACGAGTTTCAGAACATAATGGAAATCAACGGCTTCGAATCCATATTGAAAGAAATGGAGCGGGTTGCGGTCGACAATGCGGGTTCAGGAGCGAGCTATATCTTCTGCGGATCTTCTGTGAACGCGATGAAATGGATGTTTGAATACAAGAAATATTTCTTCCGGAATGTCGCCGTTCTCCCGATGTCGCCTATAACTGAACAGGAGGTGATTGACCACATCGTCGACGGCTTCCGTCCTACGGGAAAGGTGATAGAGAAGGACCTGATACAGGCTCCTTACCGTGTTTTTGGAGGTAATATGTGGTATATCAATCTGATGGCCTCGTTCTGCAATGCGAGGGCAATCGGCTATATCAACGAAAAGACCATACGGGATTCCATCGAGACCGTCATCTCCCTTAACGAACCGCGCTTCAGGATGGTTGTCGCGGACCTCACAGTGTTCCAGATGTCTTTTCTCAGGGCGGTGCTACGAGGAGAGACCCGTTTCAGCGCGTCGGATGTCATCGAAAAATATGACCTCCACTCTTCTGCAAATGTGAAGAGAGTGAGGGATGCGTTGATGAAAAAGGAGATATTGACCTTTACGAACAAGGATGAGCCTGTGGTTATTGATCCGTTGTTCGAGTTCTGGTTCAGGAGGAAAATGCTGTGAAAAAGCTGTGGGTGAGTTTGAAAAAATTTTGAAATCAGAATAATATTCGTATCTTTGCACGCTCAAAAAGAAAAAGGGGGTGATTTTTATATGATTATAGTACCTGTTAAGGAAGGCGAGAACATCGAGAAGGCACTCAAGAAGTTCAAGAGGAAATTCGAGAAGACCGGAGCAATCCGTGAGTTGCGTTCAAGAAGAGAGTTCGAGAAACCGTCCGTGAAGGCAAGAAAGGCGAAGATGAAAGCCATCTACGTTCAGCATCTGCAGCTTCAGGACGAGCAGTAATCGCAATTTTTTATTTTATGGCTGACAAGCTCCTTGAAGAGCCGGTGAGACGAGTCCGGCCGCTTGCAGTTAAAACGCGGAACTTGTCCGTGAGGGCAGTTCCAAAATTTTTACAAACAATATGTACGCAATCGTAGAAATTGCAGGTCAGCAGTTTAAGGTTGAGGCTGGCAAAGAAATTTTTGTGAATCGTCTTGCAGAGGCTACAGGCACTGCAGTCGAGTTCAACAAGGTGCTTCTGCTCGACAATGACGGAGAAGTCAAGGTCGGCGCACCGTATGTGGAGGGCGCTGTTGTGAAAGCTACCGTCCTTGACGATTCTTGCAAAGGCAAGAAAGTCCTTGTCTTCAAGAAGAAGCGTCGCAAGGGTTACCAGAAATGTAATGGTCACCGTCAGTATCTTTCAAAAATCCAGATCAACGAGATCGCTTAATCAGGAGGTTTAATTATGGCACATAAAAAAGGCGTCGGTAGTTCAAAGAACGGTCGTGAGTCAGAAAGCAAACGACTTGGCCTCAAAAAATTCGGTGATCAGGCTGTAAAGGCAGGCAACATCCTCGTACGTCAGAGGGGCACGGTTCACAATCCGGGTCTCAACGTCGGAATGGGTAGGGATCACACTCTTTACGCACTGATTGACGGAAGGGTTAAATTCTGCAAGAAGGCAGAGAACAAGTCATTCGTCTCGGTTATTCCTTTTGAGAACTAACTCGGGGATTGTATGCTTGGATTATAGAAGAGGTTTGTTGCTCCCTGAGTGACAGACCTCTTTTTGAATTTTGCGAGAAAAAGCGGTCTGCTGCGTTGGGCTTCGATAATTGAAATCCTCACAACCATCAGGTTGCTGCGGTTTCAATTTCTTGCCCGCCTTGCATCCCATCTTTTTCTCATCAAAATTCTCTCAGAAAAATATAGGTGGAAAAATTTTAAAGATTAACAATATGCTTACACTTAAGTTGCTTCGTGAACAGCCGGAGTATGTGATCAAGAAACTGGCTGTGAAAAATTTCGACGCGAAGGAAATCGTGGAGAAAATCAATGCTCTTGACGCAGACAGGCGTGCGCTGCAGACAGAACTGGACGGTTGCCTTGCCGAACAGAAGAAGATGGCCTCAATGATCGGCTCTCTTATGAAGGAGGGAAAGAAAGAAGAGGCGGACGGCGTGAAGTCCGAAGTCGCGGCTCTTAAGGCACGTTCTTCCGAGATTGAAACGAAGGCGCAGAAGACACAGGATGAACTCTACTCACTGATGGTTCTTCTTCCGAACATACCTTGTGACGCGGTGCCGGAGGGCAAGACCGCAGCTGACAATGTGGTAGTCAAGATGGGTAACAAGATTCCTGACCTTGGTCCGGATGCGCTCCCTCACTGGGAACTCGCAAAGAAGCTTGACATCATCGACTTTGACCTCGGAGTGAAGCTTACCGGAGCAGGTTTCCCTGTCTACAAAGGCAAGGGAGCGCGTCTCCAAAGAGCTCTCATCAACTACTTCCTTGACATCAACACCAAGGACGGCTATCTTGAGGTCGAGCCTCCGGTGATGGTCAACGAGGCTTCAGGCTTCGGTACAGGCCAGCTTCCTGACAAGGAGGGGCAGATGTACCACGCGACAGTTGACAATTACTATCTCGTACCGACAGCCGAGGTTCCTGTTACCAACATCTATCGTGACGTGATTCTCGGCAACAACGACTTCCCTGTCAAGATGACGGCATACACCCCTTGCTTCCGCCGTGAGGCCGGCTCTTATGGAAAAGATGTCCGCGGGCTCAACCGTCTCCACCAGTTCGACAAGGTGGAGATTGTCCGTATAGAGAAGCCGGAGAACTCCTACGCAGCTCTGGACGACATGATTGCGCATGTCGAGGGCATCGTGAACAGCCTCGGCCTTCCGTACCGGATCCTTCGTCTGTGCGGCGGCGACATGAGTTTCACATCTGCCATCACCTACGACTTCGAGGTTTATTCAGCTGCCCAGGGACGCTGGCTTGAGATTTCTTCAGTTTCCAATTTCGAATCCTATCAGGCAAATCGTCTGAAACTTCGCTATAGGACTGAGGATGGTAAGATCGAGATTGCACACACTCTGAACGGTTCTTCTCTTGCTCTTCCTCGCGTGGTTGCGGCGTTGCTTGAGAACAACCAGAAGGATGGGAAGATCATAATCCCTGAGGCTCTTCGTCCTTACACCGGATTTGATGTTATTGACTGACGGGGCGAATAAAAGGCGGATTGCTGCGTTCCCCGTCTTGTCAAAATCCTCACAACCATCAGGTTGCTGCGGTATTTGACTTCGCCGGGTGCCTTGCACTCCATCCTTTTCTTCATCCCCTTTGCCTGAGCGTTTTTTTTGTTGAAGAAAAATTTTGCTGAAAAATTTTGCTGAAAAATTTACAAAAATATTCGCATAAAGTGTGTAAGGCATATTGATTGCATATTGTAAGATTGTATGCAAGAATCAGATAAGATAATAATGGGAATTGACCCCGGAACCAACATACTTGGCTTCGGGGTCATTTCTGTGGGTGGCGGACATCGTCCGGAGTACGTGGATATGGGAATCGTGGATTTGAGGAAGGAATCCGACCATTTCAGGAAGCTGGCTGTGATTGCATCGGAGATATCGGTGCTGATGGACAGGTATGCTCCTGATGAATTGGCGCTAGAGTCAGCGTTTTATGCAAAGGATGCGCAGGTGATTCAGAAATTGGGGCGTGCGCAGGGGATTGTCATCGCGGAGGCGATAAAGAGGTTCATCCCTGTTCATGAATATGCTCCGAGGAAGGCGAAGATTGCCGTGACCGGAAACGGCGCGGCCTCAAAGGAGCAGGTGGCGCTGATGATTCAGAGGCAGTTAGGATTGCCTGAACTGCCTAAGCATCTTGATGCCACGGACGCTCTTGCCATCGCGCTTTGCCACTATCACGAGTCTCTCAGTCCTCTCGGCAAGCTTTCCGGAGGGGGCGATTGGAAGAAGTTTATTGAGGCTCATCCGGAACGTGTCAAGTGAGTTTGTTAAGAAACCTTCAAAAAATAACCTGCATCATCTTTCTCATTCTTTTCGGTCTATATTTATTTTCTCATCAGTCGTGTACCTCCAGTACACTCCTTCTTCCAAAAGAAATCTATACTCGAAAATAATTGACAAATCTGACGCAGTTTATTTTTTTCATGTTTCTAATCTTTTGAGGGAAAGGATTGTCTAAATACTCGGTTGTTTTTTTACGATTACTTAAAAAGAGACATAAATCTTGTGAAAGATAATTAATTATGAATTTGGTTAAAAGGTTATTTTGTGTAGTGTGTTTGGCGGTAGCTGTCATTTTCGCGGCTGTGCCGGCGACGGCTCAGTCGGGAGTGACGGTGAAGCTGAAACTTGTGGAGGAGAACAGCGGTGAGCCGGTGCCGTTCGCGACGGTGTCATTGACGCCGAAGGGACAGACGAAGGCGAAGCACTATGTGCTTACGGATGCGCAGGGTGCGGCGTCCATCGCGAAGGTTGCGAAGGGGGAGTATCGCCTCAAGGCCGAGATTATGGGCTACAAGAGCTATGAGAAGGATGTCGTGATTGACAAGACTGTGGATTTTGGAGATGTGAAGATGTCGGAGGACATTGAGGTCCTTGATGCAGCGAAGGTTACGGCAGTGGGAAATCCGATTGTCGTGAAAAAGGACACCATCGAGTACAATGCCTCCTCGTTCAAGACCTCGGACAACGACATGCTTGAGGAACTTCTCAAGAAACTTCCTGGCGTCGAGGTTTCCGAAGACGGCTCAATAACCGCAAACGGCCAGACCATATCGAAGATAACCATCGATGGCAAGACATTCTTCCTTGATGACCCTTCGCTTGCCTCGAAAAACATTCCGGCAAAGATAATCCAGAAGGTGAAGGTTGTGGAGAAAAAGTCTGATCAGGCGATGTTCACGGGAATCGACGACGGAAATGAGGAGACTGTGATAGACCTTTCCATCCAACCGGGAATGATGCAGGGCTGGTTCGGAAACATTATGGCCGGTGGTGGACATGACGTGCCGAGCGCAGGCAATGACATGAACGATTGGCGCTATCAGGGCGCTGCTATGGTGGGACGATTCACCGACAAGAGCCAAATCAGTCTCATTCTCAATGGCAACAATACCAATAATCGCGGATTCAACGACCTCGCAGGCTCTATGATGGGCAATATGCGCGGAGGCGGAATGGGCCGTGGACAAGGCGGCTGGGGACGCGGAAACGGCATCACTACCTCTTGGATGGGCGGACTCAACGGGGCATTTACTCTTCTTGACGGGAATATGGACCTTGCCGGAAACTACCTCTATAACGGCAGCGACAAATATGTCACCGAAGACAGCAAACTCACCAACTATCTCGAAGACGGAAGCAGCCTTATAACCACGAATTCCGGATATAATACCACCCGCACCGACGGACATCGTTTCGGCATTCGTCTGGAGCACAAATTTTCGGAGAATACATCCATACTTTTCGAGCCCCGGGTGAATTTCGGTGGTGGAAACTATGGGGAATACTCTGATTATGAGATAAATAAAGACCTTGGAGACGGCAGCGAGCCTTTAACGACCAACAAGGGTACGACCAGAAATATCGGTGACAACAAGAACTGGACGACTGACGGTTTCCTGCTTTTCCGTCAAAAGCTCGGAAAGCCTGGAAGAACCATATCCCTGAACACACGCTACAGTTTCAGCGGCAACGAACTCGACGGATTCAACCAGTCTCTCACTCAGGTTTTCGGCAGCGCTCCGGGAACGGATTTCGTGAATCAGAGGATTGACCGGAGTTCAAAAGGATATTCCGTAAACACAAGGCTCGTCTACACCGAACCGCTCGGAAAGAATTTCTTTCTTGAGGCGAACTATTCTTATGGATGGAATAAGAATACCTCTGTTAAGAACGCCTACAACAGTGGAGACTATTCTACTTTGACGCCGGGAAGTTTTGACGACATTAAGTATATTTCTGAAAATGAGGTTCTTGACGAAACATATTCCAACGACATCAGCAATGTCGCGCAAAACCATTCGGCGGGAGCGAACCTTATGTGGCAGAAGGATAAGATTCGGGCGCAGCTCGGTTTTTCGGCGAATCCTACGATAACCAGGAATATGACTAATGGGAAGAGTTATGAGAGCACGGTCGTGAAATGGTCTCCGCAGGCATCGTTCAGTTATGATATGTCCCAAAGTTCCAACATCCGTTTCTTCTATTTCGGAAGTTCGCAGCAGCCTTCAACCTCGCAGTTGATGCCGGTGCCGGACAATTCGGATCCTGTGAACATTTCGCTCGGTAATCCCTACCTCAATCCTTATTTCAGCCACAGGCTCAGGGGGATGTTCCGCTATTCGAACAAGAAGAATTTCATCTCTGTGAACGGATTTTTTGGCGGAAACTTTGTGCAGGATGCGATTACGAGCGCAACTTGGTATGACAACAACAGTGTGAAATACAACATTCCGGTGAACACCAAGGGGACGGGCAATGTGGATGCAAGGTTGATGGCTAACATTCCTTTCGGAAAATCGAATTTCTCGATGTCTTCTACGACTTTTGCAAGGTATTCGCAATCGACTTCTTACATCGGAACTTCAGCTTTTGCGGCAAAGGCTGCGGACTATTATGACAGCACGACGGCGGAGTTTGACTATGTCAAGTTCAACAATGATTACGGCACTGACCTCTCTCTCCATTCTGATGATTTCACGACGAACAGGACTCAGAGTATGAATTTCACGGAGCGTCTTCGCTTTACCTACAGAAACGATTTTGTGGAACTTATTCTCGGAGGACGCACTCGGATTTCAAAGTCTTGGTACACAATTGCTTCGGCTGCGACAAACGCCACTTTCAACAATCAGGTGAACGGCTCTATGAACTGGACTCTGCCTTGGGGGATGAATCTCATTTCGCAGTTGGACTACAACTGGTATAACGGCTACACGACTCCGCAGTCGGACGAGTTCATCTGGAACGCGGAAATTACCCAGCTTTTCTACAAGAAGAAGTTTACCCTTGCGGTGAAGGCCTACGATATTCTTAACCAGTCGAAGAATCTTTCTGTGACTGACGAGTCCAACTATCATAAAGAGGTGAGGAACAATACACTCGGGCGCTATATCGTTGTTTCGCTGACTTATCGTTTCGGTAATTTTGACAACGCCAGTAAGGGAGCACGTCGTGGTCCTGGCGGTGGTCCTATGGGACCTCCTCCCGGGCGGTAAGCCCGTGAGGAGGCCCTTGGGGTTTCTTAACCCCCGCAGACTAACGTCTGCGACCCCTGTTAGGGGTATTTCGCGCCTCTGGCGCGGGTCCCTCCGGGACTTTTCCCGGGCGGTAATCCGAGAAAATGTAAACGAAAAAAGTCTTTATGTAAATAATTTTGCATAAAGGCTTTTTATTTATTGTCACATATTGATTAAATTTGCATCTTATTATAGGCGCGCTTACTGGGGGCACGCGGTCAAATGTGGTAATTAATACATTAACAATTTAATATTCAATAAATTATGAAGAAAGTATCTTTCGTGGCACTTGCACTCGTTGCAATGCTTTCTGTTGCTTCTTGCAAGAGCGACAAATGCAAATGTACTTATGAGACTAAACTCATCAAACCGCAGGAGATTGTAGTTGACAGACCTGAAGACAAGAATTGCAGCGATATGAAGAGCAGCGACATTAATTTCGCGGGTTTGAAGATTGATGCAAGCGAGGCTATTAAAGTAACTTGCAAGAACCATCACGAGTAGTAAATCATACAAACTGATTGCGACAGTCCTGAGAATACTCTTGGGACTGTTTTTCTGTGTCTCGGCCGTTCTGAAGCTCGTCTCAGTCAATGACTTCGAACTCTATATCTTCTCTTTCGGCTTCGCGAGTTTCGACCTGTGTACCCTTGCAGCCAGGTTTGTAATAATTGGGGAACTCATTCTGGGACTGGGACTTGTAAGCGGCTGGTGGCACAATTTCGTAAACTCTGTGACGGCCCTGCTTCTGGTCGGCTTTTCGGGATTTCTCATTTGGAGAATGACTGTTGGGGACGAGGGTAGTTGCCACTGCTTCGGAAGCCTTGTGGAGATGAATCCGACTCAGTCGCTCGTGAAAAATGTCGTCGCGCTGGCTGTACTTGCGTTCGCTTGGAGCTGCCCGACAGAGTTATTTGCAAGAGCCGCCGGCTCGGCAGAATCCGTCGGAGACGGTAGAGCAGTGCGCCTTTTCAAATGGACTTATCTCCACCGCGCTGTCATTGCCGCGGTCATTTCAGTTGTTGCGGCTCTGACAATCCTGATAATAAATCCGCCTGACTGCTGGTTTCGCTGGACCAGGGGCGAATCCCACGAACTTAATGAAGCGGAGTTCTGTCCTTATGCCGACAGCACTGGAGTCAGCACCGGGCGTAAGATAGTCTGTTTCTACTCAATAAATTGCGAGCACTGCCGCCACTGCGCCACAAAAATGGCCGGCATCATCCGCCGCCACGCCATCCCGACCGACTCCGTTTTCTGCTTCTTTATGCAGGAATATGTCGATATGTCCACTCCAGTCTCCATCTTTTTCGATGAATTCGGTGAGGGACTGCAACTTCCGTTTCATTGGATATATCCCCTCCAATTCATTCCCCTGACCAATGGCTCGATGCCGATAGTCTGTCTTTTCGACAACGGCGCACTCATAAAAGAATATGACCGCCTCACCATTGATGAAGCGGCCATTACGGATTTTCTTACCGAACGATAATCTGTCAATCTCAAAACTCCATACCCCCGAAACCTAATCTTCCTCTTCCTCCAAAGGCATATTTTCGGAATATTTTCTCCATTTTTCAATCAGTTCCTGCATATCCGAAGGGATTGGAGAGTCGAAATGGACGAGTTCTCCGCTGCGTGGATGTACGAATCCGAGAGTCTTCGCGTGCAGAGCCTGGCGAGGGAGAAGTTTGAAACAATTGCGGATGAATTGGGTGTATTTGGCGTAAATCGTCCCCTTTCGGATTTCGGAGCCGCCGTAGCGTTCGTCGTTGAAGAGGGGATGACCGATGTAGTTCATATGGACACGAATCTGATGCGTGCGTCCGGTCTCCAAAATGCACTCGACCACTGTCACAAAGCCGAATCGTTCAATCACCTTGTAATGTGTGACTGCGTGCTTTCCGTGGTCTCCATCCGGGAAAACCCGGAATTTCATCCTGTCGGAAGGGTCACGGCCGATGTTGCCGACTATCGTTCCCTCATCTTCGCGGATGTTGCCCCAAACTATTGCAATATATTTTCTTTCAATGGAATGGACGAAAAACTGTTTGGCAAGGTCAAGTTGTGCTTCGTCATTTTTTGCCACCACCAACAGTCCGGATGTATCCTTGTCAATCCTGTGCACAAGCACACCCATTCTTTCATCTTTGGCGTCAGGGCCTTGCGAAATGCCGAGGTGGTAGGCGAGGGCGTTAACGAGTGTGCCGTTGAAATGCCCGTGACCCGGGTGCACAACCATTCCGGCAGGCTTGTTTATCACAAGGACGTCATCGTCTTCATAAACTATGTCAAGCGGGATATTTTCAGGCAGAATCTCAAGCCCGCGCCTTTGATATGGCATCACGAACTGAATTACATCCCCAGGCTTGACGATACAGTTCGCCTTTGCGACTCTTTCGTTTACGCGGATATATTCCTTCTTTATTGCAAGTTGAATACGGTGTCGTGAGGTGTATTCCATGTGGGAGGCGAGGTACTTGTCCACTCTTACAGGAGTCTGCCCCTTGTCGACGTCAAAGCGGTAGTGCTCGAACATTTCCTCAGAGTTCTCCGCATCTTCAATCATTGCCGATGATTCCGAGTCGCAAAAATCTCCTGCCGCAGCATCGTCATCGAGGAATTCCTCACGCAGTTCATCGTCGAATACGCTCATGTTATTTAGAATTTTGCCGGTTTCTTCGCGAGGTCCGTTGTAAGGTATATCGAGACATCGCCTCCCATCAGACAAGGCAGCTCGGAAGGTTCCGGGGCCTGCCGCCACACGAATGCCTTTGTGCTGTCCTCGTATGTCTTGACTGTCTTGTCATAGACTATCTTCTTGACATTTAGCGAATTCTCCTGTATGAGATCTATTGCGCTGCTGCGCTTGAGACCTCTCGTGTCAGGAACGCTCGTCATGTTGTCTTCTGGACTGAGACCCACCACGAGGTCGATCACCGACTCGCTCTCAATCGGGGTGCCCGGTTCGATTTCCATATTGCCGTGCAGCTGACGTAGCACATTGTTTGTGGCAATGTCGTTGACATACACGAGCTTGCCGAGAACCAAACCTCTCGTTCCGAGTTCTGCCTTGGCTTGCCTCATCGAATATCCCACAAGGTTGGGCATACTCACCTTTTTAGGAGTCACGGCGTTGATTGTCAGAGCAATCCGACGTCCTTTCTTGACTTTTGAGCCCGGCACCGGATTCTGCTTGTACACATATCCTCTTTTGAGCCTCCTGACATAGACTGAGTCCACTATTTCCGTACGCATCCCGACCTGGTGTGCCTCGAATTCGGCATCTTTTACCCTCATGTCCGTGAGGTCCGGCACGACGAGTTCCTTGTTGTGTCCTGTGAGCAGGTTAAGTGACACTGACGCCACGATGACGAGCACCGCCACCACGACAACTGCCCCGAGGAGGTTCTTTACTATCCAGTTTCCGAAAAAAGATTTTATCTTGCCCATGTTATCAAATATTCAAGTTTCGCAAGTTTCTAACATCAAACTCTCAAATCCTATGCTTCGATTCAGAAGAATTTAGCACCCTGGAAAAGAACCCTGAAGAGTCCTTCGCTCAAAAGGGCGAGTCCGAGGATGGCGATGACCGCTCCGGTTATTCTTGTGATCCAGATCAGAGTGCGCATTTTTACATATTTCCTGAAGTGGCTGACTCCCCAGCTGAAGAAGAACCAGTAGAAGATGGTTCCTGCTGCGACTGCGAGGATTGTAGGTGCAGCCGTCCAGTCTTGGCTGTTTGTCGTGTCGATTCCAAATGCTGTGAAAAGAGCAAAGAGCACGAGTATGCCGCCCGGGTTTGCAAGCCCCATGAGCAGAGACTTGATGAAGTCATTGACTGTCACGCGATTGTTCTTACTCGCGAGTTTCGTGATGCGCTCGTTTCCTTTACTCAGACGTGCTTCTCGTTCAATCGGGTTGGTGAAAATCATTATCACTCCGATGATCGTGACGGTGATTCCGCCTGCCACGAGTAGAAACTCGCTGTGCCTGTCCATAAACTCCTGCGCGTAGGCGAGGGCGAAAATGGATATGCATGCGAATACGGTGTCGACTATAGTTGCGCCCAGCCCGGTGATGAATCCGGCCTTGTGTCCCTTGCTGAGGCTCTGCTGGATGACATAGACGGCAATCGGCCCTATTGGAGCCGAAGAGCACAGTCCGATGCAGAACCCTTTTATCATGTTCAACAGCTGAAGATCCAGTTGCATTGTTCCTATTTTATTTTAAGTTTCGCAAGTATTCTAACTTCTTGCGAATATTAAACTTATCTCAT
>UQYV01000053.1 GCA_900545245.1 uncultured Bacteroidales bacterium | reverse complement strand
TAAGTCCTCTCCCCGAGGGAGAGGATTTAGGAGAGGGGTAACGTGGATAGAAAAAGTGCGTGGGGTTTGATAGGTTGATAAATGAGATAAATATAATATTCGCAAGAAGTTAGAATACTTGCGAAACTTGAGATGGATTATTGTTTCAAGTGCATTCATATATGGATATGTTTTCATTCGTGGCTATATTTTCATGTTCCCGGATATTCCGTTGTCGATGCAAAGATAATCCGATTCATACATATAAATATATGTCCTCCGTCTCATTTTATCGCAAAACGGAATGATACGGATTTTCGTTTTTATGATACGAATTTGTCAAGACGGTAATCTCTCTCCCTCTAAATTTGCGGCAATAAGTGAAAAGCCCGTTAATATGCGGACTTTGCGGAAAGAGCCGAATTATTAACAAACAATAACCAAAATTTTCTTCGTTTATGAAAAAGATTTTCAGACTGGCAGTTCTTGCCTTCACGGCCGCAGCGCTTGCTGCCGTTTCGTGCGCAAAGGAAAGCGAACCCAACAAGGAACCGGAAACTCCGCCGGAGCCGGAAAAGCCAAGGCCGGTGCTTGTGAATGCTGAAGTTACCATCGCCCCTGACGGCGAGACAAAAACTTACAGCCTCGTTGCCGCCGAGGACTGGTACACCCAGGAATGGCGCATCGAGGAAGGAGAGGAGCAGACATGGCTTTCAGTGAATCCTACTTCGGGAACCGGCAACGCAGAGATTTCTCTCTATGCCGAGGGCAATGAAAGTGGTAAGGCGCGTTCGGTTTCACTCTATGTGAAAATCGGCGACTATGATGCTGTGGAGATTTTCGTTTCGCAGGCAAAGAAGGAGTCAAATGTCAACGAGAGCGACCTCGAATTCCTCAAGGCTGTTGTCGAAGGCAATATGCTCGGTGAGGCTACTCCGGAAGTTACTGATTGGTACAATGTTGATCCGGGCGCATTCCCAGGTATAGGTATGACGGACAAGGACGGCAAGTTCTATGTCACCGGATTCGACGGCGCTGCGTTCACCGATTTCCCGGAGAGGATGGTGCTGCCTGAGCTTACAATCATCAATATGCGTGGTCAGGCCGGTTTGACAGGAAAACGCCTTCCTAAGGAATGGGATACTCCGAAACTGGTGAAGATAAATCTGTCTGTATGCGGTCTTGTAGGACCTATTCCTGCCGGTCTCGCCGCATCTCCGCTTCTTGCCGAAATTTATATGGACCAGAACAAACTTTTCGGAGCACTTCCACACAATTGGGCTTCCAAGTCACTTGAAGTAGTCCTTCTGGCAAATGTTAATAATGTTTCAGCGTCTGCTACTCTCCCGAAAGGAACTGAAGATAATGCAAAACTTGGCTACCTTGTTCCTGCTTCTCTTGATGTGATTTTCAATCAGGACCGTAAATCTCAGGGCGATAAGACCCAGATGAAACTCGGCGGCGCGACAGAATGCACTTACCTTGGTTTCGAGAAAGGCTGGGGGCAGTCCCGTTACGAGAAGTATGACCCTGAGGCAAAGAAGGGCGACACTTCCGTTTGGAGTGACTTCCGTCTCCTCTGCGGTTCGACTGCTGAAGGCTTTGACGCAGATCTTGACAGCTGGGCATGGTATTTCTCCAATATGGGACACCCTGGTATGGGAGTTACCATCCCTCGCGAAATGCTCGATTGGGACCAGGCTGCAGCGGATGCCTACACCGCAAAGTGCGAGGAAGAGTACAAGGCATCCCTTCAATAATTCTCCCCGAATTTCATAAGGTTTGATTTGACAGGGATTGTCCTCTTCCGGGCAGTCCCTGTCTTGATATTGCGGACAGAAAACACTAAATTTGACAGCGTAAACACCACAATTCGTAGTCCATAATCTCAAAGAAACCATGCCGAAGACAGCCAAAGTCCTGACATCCAGAATTATTATACTCAAGATCGTGGCAGCCATTGCCGTGACTATGCTACTTTCCGTCTCGCAGCCTCTCCTGTTGACTGCAGCATCCTATGGCGTGAAATCGCTCAGCGTCGATGACGGGCTCTCGCAGAGCATGGCCTACTGCATACTTCAAGACAGCCGTGGCTTCATCTGGATTGGCACTCAGGATGGGCTCAACCGCTACGACGGCAAAACAGTCAAGACCTACCGTCACGACCCGAACATGCCCGGCTCTCCCGGCAGCGATCGCTACTTTTCCATCTGGCAGGACTCTGCCTCCCGGCTCTGGTTCGGCACGCAGGACGGCATCAGTATCTATAACCCTGAGCTTGATCGTTTTAGCCGCTTCGACAGTTCCGAATTTGCCGTATCTTCTTCCGGAACGACGGTCTCGGGAGTCTCGGCGCATGAGAGTGTCGAAGTGAACTTCTGCGTCAGGCACATCTCGGGTGACGATGAGGGCAATGTCTGGATTGCCGGAGACGGGGCGTCTCTCATGCGTTTCGACCGAAACTCTAGAACTCTCTCTGACTTTAGCCTCCGAGACTGGGCAGACTCCTGCGGGCTTGATCCCAATGCACTGTCGGTGCGGGATGTCGTTTCGGACACACGGGGACTTTACCTTGCCACCATAGGTGCCGGACTGCTTCGCCTGAATATTGAGGACAGAAGTGTGACGGTTTTCAGTCCGGTGGGGGGGGAAGTCTAAACGAAACCACCTGCATAATTCCATATATGCAGGACTGTCTGCTTGTCGGCACTGCATCTCGCGGAGTGCTTTCCTTCGACAGGCACACCGGAAAGTTCAGCGGATTCTTTCCCGAAGGTTCCAGGAATGCGGTCTCCAACGGAGTGTTCCGGCAGCATGGGGCTTCCGGCACGGTGGCCGGCTCGCTTTATGTTCGCTGCCTGCTCAAGGCATCCGATGGAAGAGTCTGGATAGGCACTGAGTCCGGCGTTCATGTCCTTGACCCGCGTGACCACTCGGTGGAAACGTGGCGTCATGCCTATGGCGACCCCTATTCCCTTTCCGACAATGCCGTCCATTCCATTGCCGAGGACCGTGACGGAGGCATCTGGGTCGGCACCTATTTCGGAGGGGTGAACTACTTCGCCAAGTCGAACTGGTTTCGCAGATACTATCCGATTCCCGGCGAGAACGCCATCTCCGGTCGCTGCATCAGCGAATTCTGCGAGGATGGACACGGCTCTCTATGGATTGCGACCGAGGATGCAGGACTGAATCGTCTCGATCTTGCCACCGGAATCTTCACCTCGGGAGCAGTCCCGGCCTCAAATGTTCATGCACTTCTCTCAGACAGGGAAAGTCTTTGGGTCGGAACCTTCTCCGAAGGGCTCTATCTTCTGAACTTGCGCACCGGCTCCAGAAAGCATTACAAGGCGACAGACCAAATAGGCTCACTCCCGAGTAACGACGTCTATTCGGTATTTCGCGACTCCTATGGCACTCTTTGGCTCGGCACATACTCCGGGCTTGTCAGCCACGACCCTGCATCCGACCGCTTCGTGAGCATTAATCGCGAGCACATCATCAGTCAGGTCAATGACATCAAGGAAGACTGGCGCGGCGTGCTCTGGTTCGCCACCATCGGGGACGGAGTCTGGTCATACGACCGCGATTCCGACCGCTGGACCGGATACGGACAGCCTTCTTCCGGCAGTAGTGCCTCCCTGCTGAAGGCAACTTGTCTCACTCTCGATCGTTCCGGCAGGGTCTGGGCAGGAACGGACGGAGATGGGGTATTTGCCTATGACAAGGAAACCGATAGTTTCGTGAAAAGGTTCAGTTCTCGCAACGGACTACTCAATGATGTGATTTACAGTATGGTGACGGACCGCAGTGGAGCTTTGTGGGGCAGTACCGACAAGGGCCTGTTCCGCATAGAGCCGGAGTCCCTCGCCGTCACCTGCTACACCAAGGACAATGGCCTGCTTTGTGACCAGTTCAACTTCAAGTCCGGTTACATGGATTCTGACGGCAGACTCTATTTCGGAGGCATCTCAGGATTCGTCTCTTTCAGTCCAGAAGATCTCCCGAAGTCCTTCTCTCGCGGCAGCCTGCTACTCAGTTCCCTATATGTGAACAACCGTGAGGTCAGGGTGGACGATCCCGAACTCCCGCTGTTGGAAAAATCCATAACTGACACGAAGGAACTCGTAATCCCGCCGTCAATTTCCACCTTCAGCCTCGGTGTTACTGAAATCAACTACTCCCCATCCATGAACAGGACATGGTGGTATCGTCTTGACGACTGGGACAGAATGTGGATGCCGCTCAGTCTTCTGGACAGAATCACTTACTCCAACCTTCCATACGGAAGTTACCGCTTGCGTGTGCGCGAGAGTGGCGACGACGGTGCAGAAGACCTGATTACGCTAAGAATTGTCATCCGTCCTCCGTTTTGGCGCTCCGGCTGGGCGTGGATGATTTATCTGCTGCTCTTGTCAGGACTCGCCGCATTCTCCGTGTGGTTTGTCCGTCAGAGAATGCGTGCCGCTGAAGAACGACGTCAGGCAAAGATAAACGAGGAAAAGGACCGTGAGATTTATGAGGCGAAACTTGGTTTCTTCTCTAACATAACCCACGAAATTCGCACCCCGTTGAGCCTCATAAAACTTCCTTTGAACGAAATCATCGAAAAGACCCTCACTACGGATCCGGAGTATCGTAACCTGCTGACAATCCGCGACAACACCGATCGCCTTCTGAATCTTGTGAACCAGCTGCTCGACTTCCGCAATGTAAGCTCGCAGAACCACGCCCCGGTCTTTGTCAGATCGGACCTCTCGCAGATTATAGGTAGTGTTATTTCCCGCTTCGCCCCTTCCTCCAAGATAAAGGGAATCACGATAGAGCCTCATGTCCCGGAGGGATTCCGTGCCGACGTTGATGTGGAGATGTTTGTCAAGATGACGAGCAACCTTATGAACAATGCCCTAAAACACGCAAGAACAAGGATAGTCGTAGATCTTCTCATTGATGACAATGCGCAGGATTTCTTGCTGACCGTGGCCAATGACGGAGACAGGATTCCACAGGAACTCTCCGACGAGATTTTTACCCCATTCTTTAAAGTGGAGAAGAGTTCCGACGGCTTCGGCGTGGGATTGTCCCTCGTGAAGATGCTAGTCGAACTGCACGGCGGCTCCGTTCGGTTCTACGAGAATTCAGAGCCCCTCACCTGCTTCGTACTTTGTATGCCGGTTGTTCACGCCGGAAGTTTCAATCTTGACCGGAGCCGCGAGCGCGAGATAGAGGTGGAAACGCGCTCTTCGCGGGATGACAGCCTTCTCGACTCGGACAAGAAAGTGATTCTGATGGTAGATGACGACGTGGAGTTCCTTGACTACATCTCCCGCCTGCTCGAATCCAAGTTCCGAGTTATCCGTGCCACCAACGGCAGTCAGGCTTGGGATCTGCTCGAAAAGCGTAGCATCAATATGATTATTTCGGACATAGTCATGCCAGAAATGGACGGTCGCACCCTCTGTACTCGCCTCAAGTCCGACCTGCGTTTTCGTCATATTCCTATCATTTTACTATCGAGCGAGACGGCCGCGCCAGCGTCGAAGTCCGATGCTTACGCCTGCGGTGCAGATCAGATTGTCGATAAGCCGTTCTACTACGAGTACCTTATTGCCTGCATATCCAATCTCCTCAAGGCCAACTACATCTCAGAGGCCGCCAAGTTCACCGCAGAGGAAAATTCAGACAGCCTCGTGTTCACTAAGGCCGACGACGGGTTTATGAATATGCTCATTGAGATGATTGAGAGCCACATTGAGGATGTGGATCTTGACATAAACAAACTCGCCTCGATGATGAACATGTCTCGCGCCACTCTCTACCGCAAGACTTCTGAGGTCCTTCGTGTGACCCCGAACGATTTCATCCGCACGATACGCCTGAAGAAAGCAGCCGAACTGCTGCGCCAAAAGGAGTACCGTGTGAACGAGATTGCCTACATCGTCGGCTTCAGTTCCTCCTCCTACTTTTCCAAGTGTTTCTACAAACATTTCGGCGTCTTGCCCAAAGATTTTAAGTAATATATACCCGGGCAATTTTGAATCAGGTTTTTGAGGATACCAAAAAGATATTCAAAATACGATTTTACAATTTAATGAGACAGTATTTTCAAGATAGGGAATATATCCTCGATACCTTTGCCTCTAACAAAGAAAGTTAATTTTTTTTGAAGGTTTCAAACAAACACATAAAAACAAACACATAAAACAGATATGAAAAGAAATATAAGATTCTGCGTGACTTCGGTCGCCACACTCGTATGCTCAATATTCGTTTCCGTCGCCTGCGAAAAGTCACCGGTCACCGAACCTGAGCCGGAACAGCCGGCTGAACTCGTCCCGATTGTCCTCACGGCGCCGGAAAACGGAACATCGATTGACCTCGTCAATGCCGAGCCCGTCGTGTTCTCCTGGAAGAATGCCAAGGGTGTCAACTCATACAAGATTCGTTTCAGCCGTTCCGCAGACCTTTCCAAACCTTATGATGTGCGCGCCATGTCGAATCCTGTTTCCTACAAATACAAGGCATTCGACGGATTCCTTGAGGCTCTCGGTGTGAAGAATGAGGAAACCGCAACAATCTGGTGGAGCGTCATCGCATCTGACAAAGAGGATAAGTTCGACAAGCAGGTCCGCTCTCTCACCGTGAAGCGCCTGCCGGCAGGACCGGAGGAACCCTATGAACAGAGAATAGCCGACCCTATCACGGTGAAGGTCGCCATTCTGTACGAAGACCCGATTATGCCGGGAACTGACAAATACATGCACGAGGTCTGCACTGTCGGTGGCAATGGCTACAGGTGGAACGATCCTGTTCAGCAGGCCAAAAAGTTCGAGGCTGACCTTGAGGAGGCTTCCCATGGCGTGATTCAGTACGAGGTAGTGAAGGAAGTCCGCGCCGAGAGGCTCTTCAGCTACGACAATACCAAGACTGGCAGCGAGAAGGAATATTTCTCCATAGAGTACTTCCGCGACGTTATTTATGCTAACGGACACGAGTGCCCTGGTATCGGTTCGGGAGTTGAGTACGACTATGTGGGGATGCTCAAGTACTACGGATTCGACAAAATGCGCGACGCCGGTGAGATACAGGAAGTATGGGTTTATAACCACCCGGGCTGCGGAATGTACGAGTCCCGCCTCATCGGCGATGGCGCGTTCTGGTGCAATTCTCCGGGAATCTCAGTTGGAGCGCCTTGCAAAGACCTCGTGACCGTGATGTTCTGCAATTACGAGCGCACCACCGATCTCGCCCTCCACAGCTACGGCCACCGCTTTGAGTCCATCATGAAGCAGGTCTATGGTTCTTGGCGTAACCGGGCCGATAACAACCTGCCCGCCCGCGAAGCCGAACTCAACAATTGGGAGCGCTATGCCTGCCACAATCTCGAATACGACCGTTACGAGAAGGGACACGCCCAGATCGGTTGCACCCATTTCCCGCCTAACGGACGCTATGACTACGACTACGACAACCGCGCCGATTATGTCTACACCTACGCAGACTGCTGGTACGACTACCCTAAGATGGTGATGGCCAATCCCCGTCGCGTGAACAGTTCCGAGTGGAAGAACGGTCAGCAGGGATGGATGATGTATTTCTTCTCGCACATGCCTCACTTCAAGGGTATCAACGAGGATGTGAACGATCTCCATCTGAACAATTGGTGGTACTATGTTGTGGACTGGAATGCCGCCAAGAAGTATGAGCGCGAACTCCGGAACAATTACGAAGAATAGAGAATAGATTCCAGATCCTGACAGAAAGCCCGCGGAGGCTGAAAAATGACAAATGCCGATATGTACAAATATGCTATTGCCGTTGCGGTGACTCTGCTCATGACTGCCCGCTGCGGAGACAACACGAAGCTTGGAACAATCATCAGTGATGCGGAAGCCGGTGGTTTCACAGAGGCTGTCGGCGATGCCGCGTGTACGGTGCGCATATCTCCGGAAAAGGCCTCCGGCTGCGACATGGTTTGGATCCACTCCACCGACACCTCCTTCTCCGCCGAGCATGCAGGGGCGTGGGAGAACGGGCTTAGGGAATATGTTGAGGACGGCGGACGTCTTGTCCTCTCCATGGACGCGGTGCGCCTGCTCAATGTTTGGGGCATCGAGCCTTCGGAAATAGAAAGTTGGGAATATGAGTGCATTGATGAGGGCTTCGGCCGCAAACTCGGTTTCCATTCCCGTTTCAGCCATCCTCTCTTTGGCGGGGACCTTCATGGCGGTGCCTACACATGGCATGGAACCGAGGATAATATTTGTCGGCTCAATGGCTTTGACGACAAAGAATTCCCATCTGCAGAGGGCGCGAAGGTCATAGCCTGTCAGTGGGAATATGTCTTCCTTCGTCCTGACCTCAAACTTATCTGGGAGACTCCGGTAGGCAAGGGCTCGATTCTGGCAATCGGAGGCTGTCTCTACTTTGACCGGCCGAACCACGACCGGGCCATACTTGACGCTTTTACCCGTTCCTGCGTCCGCTATATGACCGGTCGCGCTTCGACGGAGATTGAGGCGAACTTCTGGGAGAACGAAAAGCCTGAGGTGATCCGTCTGCACGGGCATCATGACGGCAACTGCCGCATCTGTGCAGCGGAATATGACCCAGTCATGCCGCCGGCTCCGCAGAAAGTGAATTTTCCCGACATGGGAATGTCGATTGTCCGCGAGGCCACTGGGGAATATACCGATGTCATATCCCCACATTCTATGGCAATCCTTCCGGAAAGGGGCGGAATCGAAGAGATATGGTCCCAGCCAATCATGTCTGTGAGAGATTGGCGCGTGTGGGTCGAGCCTAAGGATGCCAATACTCCGGTCTGTCTCAATTCTCTTGTCCCGACAGTTGAGGTGCATCCTCATGCGGTGATTAGGAGATATGAACTTGACGGGCTGAAACTTCGCGAAATCGTGTCCTCGTCTCCGGAATATGCCGTCACGACAGTTCATTACGAATGGGACGGCACTGCTCCGCAGCGGATTTACAACGACTTCAAGTCGAACCTTCGCATGATGTGGCCCTACGACGAATATTCTCTTGGCTCGCTTCTTTACAGCTGGTCGCCCGAACTGAACGCCATAGTAGTGCGCGACGCCGCGAAGAAACACGTCTCCATAGTCGGAGCCAATGTCCCTGGGCATCCTGTGCTTTCGGGTCAGTTTTCGGATTTTACCTACGACGGAGGCCGGATTCAGGGTCTCCCTACATCCCTTCTTCAGGCCGGAGCAGTCGTTTCGTATGACACGGAAGGGCTTGATGCTTTGGACTTTGTCCTTTCCGCCGCTAGCACGGGCGAGGACGATGCCGTGAACGCATACCGTGAGGTTATGGAGAATCCCGTCTCTGTCGTTGAGGCCTCTTGTGGCCACTATTCGGACTGGCTCGCTTCCGTTGTAAACGTCGAGACACCTGACAGCGCCTTCAACGA
Source organism: uncultured Bacteroidales bacterium (assembly GCA_900545245.1). Taxonomy (GTDB): domain Bacteria; phylum Bacteroidota; class Bacteroidia; order Bacteroidales; family UBA932; genus Cryptobacteroides. Next base: position 11,085 of record UQYV01000053.1, on the reverse strand, counting down.
CGCTTTCCGCTGGGCGCAGATAAGTTCAGCGCAGTTCATTAGCGAAACACCGGAACTTGGCACGGCTCTGTTTGCCGGATTCTCGTCGTCCCGAAGGGGCTGGGGAGGAAATCACAGGGTCAGCGGCCGTCCAGGATATGCCTGGTACTTCGGACGCGACTCGGAATGGGCGGCGTTCGCATTCCTCGATATGGGCGACTTCAAGACCGTCCGCGACTGTATAGACCTTCTCATAAAGTATCAGTCTCCGGACGGAAAAATTTATCATGAGCTCACTACAAGCGGCGTCACCCACTACGACGGAGCCGACTCCACCCCTCTTCTCGTCCGCCTTATGGCCCAATATCTCCGCATTTCCGGTGACCTTCCTTTTATAAAGGAACGCTATGGAGCGATGAAATTGGCAATGGACTATTGTTTCTCCACCGACCGCGACGGCGACGGACTCATCGAGAATAGCAATGTGGGTCACGGCTGGCTTGAAGGTGGGGGAAACCTTTGGGGATTCTGCACCGAGTTCTATCTCGCCGGTCTCTGGAAGGCGGCTCTTGACGATGCTGCCTACCTGTCGTCCGCTATAGGTCATGATGCGTCAGCACTGCGCTATCGCCGCGCATCCCGCTCAGTGGACGGGCCGCTTGAGAAGTTCTGGAACGAGGATAAAGGCTGGTACAACTATGCGATGAATGCCGACGGAAGCTATCAGGACGAGTTTCTCGTGCTCACCGCCGTTCCTGTCTTCCTTGGAGTGCTCGATCCTGAGCGCTCCAAGACTATGTCCCGCAACTACCTCAGCCCACTTCTCTCGACCGACTGGGGCTCAAGGACAATCTTCGAGACCTCAGACGCGACGGGTGGAGGCGCCTATCATCCTCGCAATGTCTGGCCGCTTTTTACGGGCTGGAAATCGCTCGCGGAGTACAGCGAAGGCTACTTCGACCAGGGATTCGCCTCTCTCTACGGGAGTCTGATGACTTACAAGTCGTTCAGTTCCGGACACATAGCTGAGGTCATCAATGCAGATTCCTATCGCAACAACGGAATCACTCAGCATCAGTGCTGGTCCGAGACCATGACCATAATGCCGTTCATTGAGGGTACTCTCGGCTTTTCGGCCGACGCGCACTCCCGGCGCCTCTGTCTTGCCCCGCGACTGCCGTTGAACTGGAACAATTTCAAAGCCAATGGGCTGCGTGTGCGCGAGGGGCGTATATCCATAGAGATGAAGCGCGACGAAAACAGAACTCTCTGGAAAATCGGTGGCGGAGCCGGCCTTAAGTGCACATTTTCGCCGGCATTTGCACCCGGTACCGAGATTACCTGCGTGAAAGTGAACGGGAAGAAAGTCAGGTTCAGCATAGACAAATCTTCCGCTTATGTGGTTCCTGTCCTTCGGCTTAGGCTTTCGGAAGATGATACGATAGTAGAGTTCAGCTCTAGCAGCGGAGCTGGGGCACTCCCGATTTATGTGCCAGCACAGCGCGGAGGGCAATCCTCAGGATTCCGCCTGATTGACCAGAGTTTCTCTGACGGCAAGCTCTCCGTTACAGTCTCAGGCCGTCCGGGTTCGGAGCATCGTCTCCGCCTTTATGTTCCCGGAGGCTACGACAGCGTTTCGGAGGAAGCCGTATCTTTCGAAGATGGCATCCTTGAGTTGAACATCGTTTTTCCGCAGGATGGGCAGACCCCATATTGCGAGAAGGAAGTTACCGTCATAATATAAAAATAAATATGTACTGAAAATTTGAGGTTTATTTATAGGATAGATTCATTTTTTCGATTTTTTGAAACGATAATATGGGGCGTATGTGACTGACGGACGCTTCCTTTGCAAACATAACTTTACACCATATAATTATGTCTGCCAAACGCACACTTTTAATAACACTCACCTTGATGGCTTCATTGACTCTCATGTCTTCATGCGGACATTCCAAGTCCGACAAGATTCAGCCGCTCGCATACAGCGAGCTCCGTCTCGGCTCCATAAAGCCCGAAGGCTGGCTTCGCGAGACCCTTCTGAGGCAGCGCAACGGTATGACTTCGCAGATGGACAGTCTTTATCCTGAGGTCATGGGGCCGCGCAACGGATGGCTCGGCGGCGACGGTGACCAGTGGGAGAGGGGACCATACTGGATTGACGGACTCATCCCGATGGCCTGGATTCTTGACGATGATGTCCTCAAACAGAAGGCTCAACCATGGGTAGAATGGGCACTTGCAAGCCAGAAGGAGGACGGCTTCTTCGGACCCGACACGGACTACCCATACGAGCGCGGGCTTCAGCGCAATAACGCTCATGACTGGTGGCCGAGAATGGTCGTCCTCAAATTCATGCAGCAGTATTGGTCGGCGACAGGTGACTCTCGTGTGATTGACTTCATGCGCAAATATTTCCGCTACCAACTCAACACCCTCCCGACCTGTCCTCTTGGCAACTGGACCTCATGGGCGACCTACCGTGCATGTGACAACCTGTCCTCAGTCATCTGGCTCTACCGCCTCACAGGCGAGGAGTGGCTGCTTGACCTTGCTGCCACTCTCCACGAGCAGAGCCACGACTATGTGCACATGTTCCTCGAAACAGATGAACTTTCGCGCTTGGGCACCATCCACTGCGTCAATCTCGCGCAGGGTATTAAGGAACCGATCGTGTGGTGGCAGTGCGACCCGCAGCCGAAATATCTCGATGCCGTTCACACCGCTTTAGCCGATATTCGCAAGTATAACGGCGTCCCGTCCGGAATGTACGGCGGTGATGAACTTCTCCACGGCAACAACCCGACCCAGGGCTCAGAACTCTGCACGGCGGTAGAATTGATGTTCTCGCTTGAGGAAATGACTAAGATAACAGGAGACCTCTCGTTTGTCGATCATCTCGAAAGGATCGCTTTCAACGCGCTTCCGACCCAGCTCACCGACGACTTCATGGCGCGGCAATACTTCCAACAGGCCAATCAAGTGGACGTGAGCCACTGCATCCATAACTTTGATATAAGCCACGGCGAGTCCGACCTTGTCTATGGTCTTCTCACCGGCTACCCTTGCTGCACTTCCAACTTCCATCAGGGCTGGCCGAAGTTTGTCCAAAACCTCTGGTACTCCACACCTGACGGCGGTCTTGCAGCTCTTGCATATTCCCCTTGTCGCGTCACGGCTCAGGCCGGCGGACAAGAGGTGACGATTGAGGAGCGCACACGCTATCCCATGGAAGGAAATATAAAACTGCTCGTCTCTCTTCATTCTCCGGCTTCCTTTCCTCTCCATCTGCGCATCCCGTCATGGACGGAGAATGCCTCGGTGACGGTGAACGGAAGCCCCGTCGAGGCTTCTGCCCCCGGCAGCGTGACTGTCATAAGTCGCGAATGGTCTGACGGCGACATCGTTGAACTTTCCTTCCCGATGAAGATCACGACCGACACATGGTACGAGAACTCCATTTCCGTGGAACGTGGTCCGCTCGTATATGCTCTTGAAATTCAGGAGGAATGGGTCAGGAAGGACAATTCTTCCGACCCTATTCACGGAGAGTTCTATTGGGAGGTGCATCCAAAGTCTCCGTGGAACTACGGTCTGGTGGATTTCGAGGACCCGAATGAGGACTTCGCGGTCACTGTCGATGAGTGTAAGCTCGATTCTCACTGGTATTGGAACCTTGAGTCCGCACCGATAGTCATCACGGCCAAGGCAAAGCGCATTCCTTACTGGACGCTCTACAACGGCATGACAGGCCCGATTCCATACAGCCGGATGTACGGAAACCCAGTCATACGCGACAAGAAGGAAGAAACCATCCGTCTCATCCCTTACGGATGCACGACGCTCAGGATTTCCGAATTCCCAGTGATATTCCGAAAATAACGAAATATATTCCCGGGTCTTCGGGAAAATGAAACTATCAACCAATAATTTAAATCACTGTTAACCAATCGAATTATGGTGAAGAAACTCTTAAAGACTGCCCTCTGCGTGCTGCTTGCGGCACTCCTCGGGTGCGTGGGTTCTTTCTCCGCTGCGGGTCAGCAGAAAGACCTCATTAGGGTTACCGGAGTCATAACCGGTGACGACGGAGAACCTCTCATCGGTGCTGCCGCTTATGCGGAGAATAACCGTAAGGGAGGAGTCGTTACCGATGTTGACGGAGAATTCACGATTACGGTCCCGAGGGGTACGATGCTCGTGTTCTCCTATCTCGGCTGTGACGATGAACGCCTTCCGGCGACTGAAAAGATGAATGTTGTCCTCAAGGCCAACAACCTCAGACTCAGCGAGTCCGTTTCCATCGGCTACACGAAGCAGAATCTGCGTGACATCTCTGCTTCCGTGGCAAAGATTGACATGGATGCAATCGAGAACACCCAGTCGGTCTCTCTCGTGAACATGCTCGCCGGGCAGGCGGCCGGTCTCCAGACTGTAATCAGAAGTGGAGTTCCGGGCGCAGCAAGCTCCGGAATAGTCATCCGAGGCAACAACTCCCTCTCGTCCGCCAACGACATCACCGGCATCAGCAACCCTCTCTACATTATCGACGGCATCCCGATGGCTCTTCAGGACTTTGCCGGCTACAATGTGACCGACAATGACTTCCTTTCTACCTTGAACCCTCAGGACGTGCAGTCAATCGACATCCTCAAAGATGCCGCGGCGACCGCGATTTATGGTTCACGAGGCGCGAACGGCGTTGTCATCATCACCACCCGCAAGGGAACTAGCGGAGCTCCACGCGTGACTGCTCGAGCCAGCTACGGAGTCATCACCAAGCCTTCCAAACTTGCCGTTTATCTCGGCAACGAGGAGCGTGAGGCGAAGATTGGCATGATTGAGACTACCCTGAGCAACCTTTTCGGTGACCAGGAGTGGTTCGACATCCGTCCTGCCGCAGCCGTCGAGATTATGGGGCATACCCTTCCGGCGGTGCTCACGGACAAATATAACCCGGCGTTCAACAATGCCTATGACTATCAGGAGATGTTCTATCAGAATGGTTCCACCCAGAACTACGACCTTTCGATGGAGGGCGGAAACAACAGCAACTCCTACCGCGTCAGCATCGGCCACTATCGTGAGACCGGCGTGCTCGTGGGCTACGGCGTACAGAGGACAAATCTCAACACCAGCCTCGTAACGGACCTCAACAAGTACCTGCACAATGAACTTGTGATGAGGTACACCTACCTCGACCGCAAGGGCGGCCTAAACGACCTCATGAAGGCCATGCCTACCTCTCCGACCGAACTCCCCTCGTCCCTATTCTATCGCTCCGATGAAGAACTTCGCATGATGAGCGGCCAGCTCGGCGACGCCTACAACAAAAACAGGACGCACTCCATATCAGTCGGCGAGACCCTTCGAGTAAAATTCTTCGATGGGCTGAGCTGGGATAACCAAGCGTCCATGATTCTCGACTACGGAAAGCGCGATTACTTTCTCCCGTCCGTCGCCCGTGACGACCACCGCAGCGTAGCGCACTCTTCGGCAGGTGTGACGACCACCATCAATGCCAACTCCGTCTTGAACTACAACCAGGCATTCGGAAAAGAGGGCGAGCATGGAGTCGTTGGACTGCTCGGAGTTGAGGTGAACACCAATACGTTAAACCAGCTCCGCGCCGAGGCCGAGGACGGAATGTCCGACTACCTCAAGGTCATTCAAGGCTACAAGAAGGAGAATACCTACGCCTACTCCGACATCGTTACCTCAAATATGTTCTCGGTATTTGCCATGGCCTCCTACGGCTACAAGAACAACCGCTATAAGATTGAGGGAGTCTTCCGCCGCGATGCATCCTCAAGGTTCGGAGCCAACAATAAATGGGCTAACTTCCCTTCAATCAAGGCTCACTGGGCATTTTCCGAAGAGCCGTGGATGAAGGCTACGAAGAAATGGATGGACTTTGGAAAGTTCCGCGTGTCGTTTGGCACCTCCGGCGAGATTTACTACGATCCTCTTCTCCAGTATAACTCGCTCGTGTCCCTCGGCTCGATCACCGGCGGACTAGGCTACATGTACAGTGACAAGATGGATATAAAGACCTACGGAGACAAACTTGCCCTCATCGCGGACTTCGACAAAATTGCCAACAAGGATCTCTCGTGGAGCCGCACCAAGGAAATCAACTATGGTCTGGACCTCGAACTATTCAACCACAGACTATATCTTTCTGGTGACATATATTCAAAATATATGTCCGACCTCGTCTATACATCGCAGCTCCCGTCTTATGTGGGCTACAACAAACTCTCATCGAACCTCGTCGATATGGTGAGCCACGGATTCGAGCTTTCCCTCACCGGTTACCTTTTCCCGAGAACCTCCGCGTTCCAGTGGGACTGGACGCTCAATCTCGCGAACAACTCCACGAAGATTGCCAAGCTCGGAAACGGTGGGCGCGACTACATCAACCGCGGAGGCTACTATGCCTTCATCGAGGGAGCTCCTGCGTTTCAGTACTATATGTATGAATATCAAGGCACTCTCGACTACTACTCCGACCTTCCAGTGGATCCGTTCACCGGCGAGGCTCTTAAATACAACGGAGCCGATGCCGGTCTTGCCAGGAACCTTCAAGGACGCATATTCCCGGGAATGCCAGTCTTCACCGACGTGAACGGAGACTATCGTATCGAGGGATATGAGAGCGAGAACGACATGAAAATCATTGAGGGAAAGACTCCTGAGCCGAAGGTGACCGGCGGTCTCAACACCACCCTTCGTTGGAAGGGACTTTCTCTCAGAGTGAACACCTCCTTCGCGTTCGGACACTACATCGTGAACAGCACCCTCCAGCAGCAGCTCTCGCGCTTCGACGATGCTGCCAGCTTCTACCAATACGCGCTATACAAGTTCGACGATTCCAAGTTCTGGAAGGCTCCCGGCGATGGCTCGTACTATCCGATGATTTACGTAAACTATTGGGAAGGCGGTGGAGCGCGTTCGTTCCGTATGTCCTCTATGTTCATCGAGCCGGGCGACTATTGGAGTCTCGACAACGTGACCCTGTCCTATGATCTGCCTCACAAATGGCTAGACAAGATTCGTATGAGGGGAATCAATGTCTATGTGACTGGACAGAACCTCGCGATGTGGAAGAAATCATCTGTGCTCGACCCTCGTCTTGTGTCCCGTACCGGATTCTACAACGGTTCCGGCTACCCGATTTCCCGCACGATAGTCTTCGGCGTTCAGCTTCAGTTCTAATAGTCTTTTTTAACGCTTACTTATGATTATATATAATGATAATATGATGAAAAAGTATATAGCAATTCTGATCCTGACCCTCGCCTGCGCTTGTGGATGCTCGAAGTTCCTTGATCCGGAGCAGGTAGATCTCATTTACAACGAAGTGTTTTGGAAGACACAGACGGACGCAGAGGTCGGACTTTCCGGTACCTACGCCCTCTATAGGGGGCTGATGGCCAATTCAAACAACTGGTACAGTCGCGCCGATGCGACTACCGGATTCATCCGCGCGGGGTGGAACGGCGGCTCGTCCCAGTATCTCTACACCAACGGAATCTACACCGACATCGCAAACCCGAGCAAGATGTGGGGCTCGCTTGAAGACTACTCCGACTGGAGCAACTTCTACAAAGTCGTAGCCCAGGCCAATATGGTCATTCGCAAGATAGACGAGATACCCGATTCCAAGTTTAAGGAGGGGCAAAAGGACCGCATTCTCGGAGAGGCCTACTTCCTCCGCGCCCTTGTATATTTCAATATCCTCCGCATCTGGGGCAACGCTCCGTACATCAGCGATATGATTGAGTCCTCGAGTCAGGTCATAGACAAGGATCTCTCTCCGGTGGTAATTCCGCGAACCGAAGACATTGACATTTGCCAGAATGTCCTTGCCGACGTGAACAAGGCGGTCGAACTCCTGAAGTTCAATGCTCCGGGAGGAGACGGTTGGGGCATCACCGCCGACAAGGGGGCTGCACTTGCCCTTTGCGGACACGCGAACATGTGGATGTGGTTCCTCGTGCGCAGGGATCGTGTTCCTGGAGTCAACGCCTCCGACTATGTAAAGGCTGCTGTCACCGCTCTTGAGGACTTCCGCGACCACTCCAACCGCTCCTATGTGCAGTACACTGATATGAAATCCGTTCAATCAATGTACCGAGGCGGCTCCACCGAGGCTGTGTTCGAACTCAATATCTCCACCGAAAGCAGCGAGTCCTACCGTGCCGATATGGCAGGAGTCACAGCCCGAACCTGCAAGATGGAGTCTTTTGATGGCGACCCGATGAAGGACCGCTCAACACAGATTGACTGGGTCCCGGCGAGCCAGAAGGCAAAGATGTATCCGGAATATGATTTTGCGACACAGACCGGCGACATACGTCCGAAACTCTTCTTTGATGCCTGGGATTCCGAGTACAACGAGCCTGTGAACGATACCGGTGGCGCGGAGAACGACAGAACAAAGGTCACATGGCTGACGAAATATGCGATGTTTACGGCCGACAAGGATAAAAAGGTCGATGAATATGTCGCCTACTTCGCTGAGGCCAACATACCCGTATTTCGCTACACCGACATTATGCTCCTCCTCGCCGAGGCTTATGTCCGCAACAAGCAGTACGGCAAGGCCACGGCCATCGTGAACGACATCCGCGGAAGAGCGAAGATTGGCGATTACAAGGGCGACGACTCCGGCCTCGCCGACGAAATCATGCAGCAGAGGATAGCCGAGCTTTTCGGAGAGGGCTGCCTCTACTTCGACATGGTCCGCAATAACTATTTCCCGAACGACCACCTCATGGCCCCTGCGAAATACAAGCAGGAAGGCTACTACTGGCCGGTATCCTCGTCAATCATGAAGATGAATCCTCTCATAAGCCAGACTCCATATTGGGACGGCAAGACAAGGTGGTAATCAAATTAAACGCATAGGAATATGAAAAGATTTTTCAAATATATGATTATTGCGGCCGTCATCGCTCCGGTTCTGTCATCATGCCGCACCGACGTCATCGGAGGCACGATAAACGAGACGAACAAGTTCGATATGACGACCTACGAATATTTGCTTCAGGACGAGAATACTACAGTTGTCGCCCAGCTTTTCGAGAAGGCGGGGTTCAAGGATGCCATAAACGGCGACGTTACGGTCATCAGCCCGTCTAAATACTCTGTGAACCGCTACATCCGCCGCAAGAACTACGGATTCCGCAACGGTGTCGAGGGCGCAGTGGAGTTCAAACTTGAGGATATGACCGCAGCCGACCTCTCCCAGATGGGAATGTACATCTATCCCGGCAAGTGGGGACGCGAGGATATCCCTGAGGAGGGAGTCTATCTCACATCCATCGACGGGAAGCAGGAGATTCACCTCACCCTTGACGAAACCAATACCGACCCAGGCTCGGCCTACGACGGCGGTAATGTGGCGGGCGCCGGTTTCCAGTACTCGAACTTCCTGCTCACCACCCCGAAGCTCATCCACGTTCTCTTCAAAAGGGGTACAAACTGGGAACTCACCTACCTTGAGCGTGCCACCCTCACTCCGGACAACGACGAGTGCGACCAAAGCTACAGGATGATGGTCTCCGATATTCACACGAACACAGGCGTGATTCACATCGTCTATTGCGGCGACTCCAGCTACAACGAGCACTTCTACTATCACAGTCTTTTCTTCTTCGGCAAACACGCCGACGACAAATAACATATAATATATTATGGATATGAAGAAATATACGATTAAATATATTCTCGCGGCATTTGTCCTCATCCTGTCTATATCCTCATGCTTCAAGGAGCCGAAGGTACAGGGATATATCGGCGAAGGCATAAGGCTTCAGGGTTCAGACACGATGTATGTCGCGCTCGGCGCCAAGGTGGCTTCCAGCACCGCGTGGCTCGACAATTCCACCCGTCCGTGCAAGTTCAGAATCGAGAATGTTCGCGACGAGAAGGGAAACCGCGTCGAAGGCTTCTTCAAGGGATTCCCGACGAGGCTTTGGGCGGCTCCTTACGACTACCTCACGGACAAGACCCTCGAACAGGTGATGTCCAAACTCACTGATGCTACGCTTACTCCGCTGATGATAAACGAGACTAACGGCCAGCTCCGTGCAATGGAATCGACCGCCAACATCGGCCTCAAGGAGGGTGACATCTATCACGTCGATGTCAGCGTTTCCAATTCTAAAGGTTCTGTCTTTCTTGAGGACTATGCGATTCTCAAGATCGAGAAGGGAACTGGTGGCGAGTCCGCGGTGGATTTTGAACTCACGGACATGGTGAACGGAATCTGCATCGTCGGTAAGGATGACAAGGGCACGCCTTCCAATACTTTCCCGTACTACGACCAGATAAACGATGCCGCCGCTAATTTCTCCACCCGACGGGATAATATCTACAAGGACAACGGCAGGGAGAAGAATATGGCAATCCGCAAACTCAGCGACGAACCATCTGTGGGAATCCGCGTCTATGTGAAAATGTACGACAAGAACGGCAAGCTCTTCAATCCTGAGGAATATGCCACATATTCGACCACTACGAGTTATATCGATTACTCTGTGAACCGGAAGAATCTTCCTCAAGTCGGTGCGAACTACAATTCGGCAAAACCGAACAAAGCAGAGGAAGGGCTATATTTGGAGTTTCCTTATACCCCTTGGCCAGTGGGGCTGACATATTCTTATATACGCGGGGCGATTTACAAAGACTTTAGCAATCTCGATTGGGAAAAACTCAAGAAAGATAACATAGCGGGGATTGCTCCGAAGAATGCAAATTGGCCGGCTGATGACTATGACGGCGGAAAGAACGGATGGTATGTTCGTATCCGTACCAATGTCAAATTCTATCAGCCGGGAACATACGAATTGGTTTTCGTTGTTCCTTACGCAACTGCAAAGTAGTGTTGAAATCAAATATTTTTTCCGTCGGTGGCATTATCGTCTCCGGCGGAAATTTTTGTTTGGAAATTTCATTTTCGGACACTGTTTCGTAATGCCGTGTAATATAGTCTGTTAAGGCTTCAGGGTGCGTTGAGGGCAAAAAAAGTTTGCAAAAAAGTCAAAAAAAGTTGCGAAAAAATTTGCAGGTAAAGAAAAAAGGCGTACCTTTGCAATC
>UQYV01000052.1 GCA_900545245.1 uncultured Bacteroidales bacterium | reverse complement strand
CAGCAAGATCTTCCCACGTCCCGGCGGATGCCGAAGATACGGTGAGTTCCTCACCTTGGAGGACGATGTCGTCACCGATGACCGACAGGAAAGCCGACATTCCATTGCGAAGACGTTCTGCTGCAAGACGGGCATTGACACGCTCCGGCCCCTCCGGCGATGTGCCGGCTTGGAACTCAGCGCGGACAATCTCATAATTGCGCGCATGAAGGGATACTATCTCGTCTGAAAATTTCTGGAGACGTTCCGCGTTCCCGCGGTAGTTCGGGTCATATACTGAAGAGCCTTGCCGGAAATGTATTTCGACAGATCTATCTATTGACTGCCCCATGGTAGCCACGCCGGACATAATCAACGCCAGCGCAAGACATAACTTCCTCAGTACGCCGAAGCTCATTTTTTACTCACCTTATACAACATCCGAATCTCGTTCGGAAAAACGGGCGCAAAAGTATTCAATTCAAAACAAATTCACAAGATATTTTTTTATTTTTTATGAAAGTGAAACAAATTTGAACCCGTCGGTAAGCCAATGGGCGGTCGAACGTCCGTCTGTCAGCGCAGGGCAGCGACGATTTCGCACATCTGCGGGAACTGCGCCTCCATCGACTGAAGAAGTTTGTATTGGGCGCGGGCACGGACGAGATTGTGTTCCGGATACTTCGTTTTATAGTAGGTGTCACCGTCGAGGTAGTCCATAAGGAAGCGGAGCACCTGCTCAAAAGTGATGTAGCGACCGGAGAAGGCGAGGTTGTCCAACTCAGCAGGACAGAGGGAAGATCCCATCTCCGAAAGGTAGCCTCGGATGTAGGCCGTGAACATTTCGAGAGACATGGAGACGGTTGAGAGATCCTGCGCGTCTTCGGCACCGGTGTTGGTGTAGCAACGGAGAGCGTCACCGACATCGTTGAGAACGGAAGCTGACATCACCGTGTCAAGGTCAATGGCACAGAGGACCTCCTTTGTCTTCGCATCGAAGAGGATGTTGCTGATCTTCGTATCGTTGTGGGTCACGCGGCAAGGAATGACGCCATTCTCGATGAGTGTCGCGAAATCGAGCATTTCTTTGCGTCGGGACTCAATCCATTCTATTTCTTCAAGGCAGGAGTCAACACGTCCTGCAGCGTTGCGGGCAACGGATTCGTCCCACTGCTGAAAACGCCAGCGCATGTTGTGGAAGCCCTTTATGACCTCGACGAGAGGCTCATGGAAGTCCGCGAGCAAAGCTTGAAAGCGCCCGATTCCCTTGCCGCCCTGGTAGGCAAGCTCCGGAGTGTCTGCCTGTGTATATGAAAGAGTGTCGCCGATGAAAACGCAGACTGCCCAATATTCTCCGTCAGCATCTTCATAATAGAGTTTTCCGTCCTTTGCAGGAATGACGGTCAGAGTCTCACGCATCGGGTCAGCCACCTTTTTCTTTATGTGGTTCGTCACCTTCCAGATGTTCTCCATCATTCCAGGCACGTTGGGGAAGACTGACTTGTTTTTCCGCTGAAGGATGTAGTCAGGGTCGTTACCGGCCGTCTTAACGATGAGCGTGTCATTGATGAATCCCTCTCCAAGAGGCTTGATTTCACAAATCTGGCCCTCCAGGTCAAACTTCGATGCGATTTCGAGATATTTCTCCGTCATAATTATGTGTATATTTATATGTTTACAAAAAGCAGTTCCGCCTCCCGAAAGACGGAACTGCAAAAATAATAAAAATTACCAAGAAAAAAGCACTGAGTCAAAGGGGATGCATAAAAAGATGGGATGCAAGGCGGATGGTGAAGATGAATACCGCAGCAACCCCAAGGCGCATAAGCGCCGTGCGCAGCGCACAGAAGCGCAGGCCAGTGGGATAGGGTCTCGCGGAGCACCACCTCCCCTTCGAGGGGACGGGAGGGGTCAATAAGATGGTGAGGATTTCATCAAACCACCAACGCAGCAGACCGCTTTTTATGCGCCCCGCTAAAAGGCAAAAGAAATTTTGCCCATAAAATTGACAGGAGCCTGCGGGAATATGCCGATACCACTCACTTGCGTACCGTCCTCCTTGATGCCCTTATACCAGCAGGTGCCGTCGACATAGTAAAGGTTGTTCAGCAGGTTGTTGACATAGAGGCCGAGACGGATGGCTCCGCCATGCGCGAATGCAGTGCCGTAGCGTCCGCTGAGGGAGAACTCATGAGTGAGGGAAAGGTTGGAGACGAAATAGCCGGGAATAGAGCGGCTGTCGTTCTGCGTATTGTCGACATTTTGTTTGCCGACATACTTGCCGTCGATCGCGAGTGTCGTGGTCTTCAATGAGTTGTGGCAAACAGCAGCAAACGGCTTAAAACCTATGCGGAGCATACCAACAACAGACGGGGACATCAGCATAGTTGTCTTGCCGAAGTCCACTTCCCTCTGGACCGGCTTCCAGTCAGCGTCATACACTGCCTCACCGCTCGCGTCATAGAGCTGGAACGACTCTTTGTAGTTCATGACCTTGTTCATGCTGAGAGTGACATTTCCTGAAAGGGAGAGCCACTTGAATGGGTCGTAGGCAGCCGAAATCTCCACTCCTCGACGGAAGGCGCGGCTGACATTGTCCTTGATCGGATAGCCGGTGTCGGAGAGTCGGCCGGTTTCAAGGAGCATGTCCCAATATTCCATAAAATAGAAATTCGCGCCCACGGCAAACTTCGACGATGTCCACTCATATCCGAGCTCCACATCGACCATCTCCTCAGGACGCACGCCCATATTACTTCCGGCCTCGATGTTTTCCTTTATGTCAGGACGACCTGGCTCACGATGCCCCTGTGCCGCAGAAATATATGCACGATGTCCGTCCTTATGGAAGGTCACGCCCGCGCGAGGGTTGAAGAAGAGCCAGTTGTTGCTGTAGGCCATGTCGAGATTGTCCTCGTCTCCACGTCCCCACATGCACAGATTCACATTGCGGAGCTGAAGGTCGATGTAGGTCGTAAGCCATTCGAGCGGGCTGTACTCGCCACGAACATAAGCGTTGTACTCCTGTTTGAGAGCGCTGTTGTAGTACCAGAGGTTGTTGGCATTGAATTTCTCGTATGTCATACCGTCCGCAGCCTGCCAGTCGGTGCCGAGGACTTCGCTGTAGAGAACCTTGCCGAAGTGGCCGCCGGAGTAGCGTGACCAACTGATTCCACCGGAGATGCTGCAGAAATCGTTCTTATAGCTGAGGTCTGTTTTCGCAACGAAGTACCAGTTGTCCATGCACTTGTTGATGATGAAGTCCGAGGTCTTGAAGCCAGATGGAGCGTAGTCAGCCATACCATATTTCTTGAACTTCTTGTCGGTCTTGTACTGGTCGTACCAGCCGTCGCCCTTGGTGTAGTTAAGGGTTGTGCTCCAGCTTAGAGCGTTCGCGAACTGATGGGTGTAATTCAGCTGAAGATGATGTTGGGTGTAGTTGTCGGTCTCGTTGTCGTAGTAGTGAGTCGAGTTTACTATTTTATTCCCATCGGCGTCAAGGACATAGCTTCCGTCCACGTTCCTTTTGTAGTCGTAGTATTCGCCGGCGCTGTTGTAGCGGCGGTCATGCCCGTAGGTTTCGAAGTCGATGCCGTTCCATGTGATGCCGGTGTGCTGCTTTCCCATGAGCCACGTGAGCTTCAGGGAGTTGTTCGAGTTCATCCAGCCGAGGATTGCCATAGCCGACTGCACGTTTGCCTTCGCGTTACGGATGTACCCGTCCGTGAAGTTGCGGGAATATGCGGCGTTGAAATAGACGCCGGACTTCGTGAGACCGGTGCCTGCAGCGACTGCCGAAGTGAAGGTGTTATAGGAGCCGTAGCCGAAATCTGCCGTCGCGAAAGGGCTGGTGCCCACCGATGCCGTGCTCATATTTACGCTCGCGCCGAATGCTCCCGCACCGTTTGCTGAAGTTCCGAGTCCCCTCTGGAGCTGGACGGAAGAGAGTAGCGTGGAGAGCGAAGGTATGTTCACCCAGAAAACTTCCTGCGACTCGGAGTCATTGAGGGTTATGCCGTTGAGCGTGACGTTGATCTGAGAACCCTTGCTGCCGCGGACCGTCATCTTCGAGTAGCCGAGACCCGTTCCGCCCTCGTTCGTAGAAATCACGGAAGGTTGGAGGCTGAGGTTCATCGGAAGGGAGTTTATCGGGTTGGAGCGCACGAGCTCGTCCTTTCCTACCATGGTGTAGGTGACAGGAGTGTTCTCACCGGCACGGGAGGCCACGACCACGACACTGTCGAGCCTCTCGACTCTGTTTCTGTCCTCCCCGGCAACAGATGTTTTTTCCGGCGAATCCGAAAGCTGAATGTTGACAGCACCGCAATCCGGTGCGTTTTTCCCTGCGGCAATCTGCCCGGGATACAAGGTGCTTAGCACCGCTAAAAGAAGAAAACCTCGCATAAAGCAATTAACTAAAAATTAATACTATACGAGGGGGCTGGAATCTGCGCGACACTGCGCTCTGTCCTTTGGAGTTGTGCATTCCCTTCGGCGGTATTGGCCGCATCAGGTTCAATGGGACTCTCTCAACCTGAGCCGCTGCTCAAGTACCCCCGCTCTTATTTGTCTTTTACCTTAATCTCGAATAATTTAGGCCACAGCTTGCCGGTAACATAAATCTTCCCAGTTTCGGGATTATAGGCGATGCCGTTGAGCACGTCGGTCTCCGGCGTCCGCAGGTCTTCGCGAAGCAGTCCGCTGCAGTCGATGATTTTCTCGACGACGCCGTTCTCCGGATTTATGACTACGATGCTGTCGCTCATATATACATTCGCCCAAATCTTCCCGTCAATCCACTCAAGTTCGTTCAACAATCCCACAGATTTCCTCCCGTTCTTCACGACAACTCGCCTCTGAACCTTAAAATTGGCGTCGAGGAAATATATGTTCGAACTTCCATCGCTCATAATCAATGACTTGCCATCCGTCGTCAGCCCCCAGCCCTCGCGTGGATTAACGATGCTCCGCTCGAATTTAAGAGTCGCGGCATCATAGACAAGGGTCACATAGTTGCGCCAAGTAAGATAGTAGAGTTTCCCGCCGAAAATCACCGAACCTTCACCGAAATACTTGCTGTCAATGTCGAATCTGCGGCTGCGCTCCCCTGTCGGAATGTCAACCTCGCAGAAATAGGAATATCCGTACTGCCCCGTGCTCTCGTAGAGACGGCCATCGTGGAAGAAGAGTCCCTGGGTATAAGATTCCGTGGAATGGGGATATTCGTTCACGACCTCGATGGTGCAGCGCATCGCCTCGACCACCGGAGCTGACTTTTTCTGCCTGTCACGGCAACCAGTTCCGAGAAGGAGCGGGAGAATGAGAACGACAATCCTCAACATATTTGTAATCATTAAATTACAACACATTTTCATATTCACAAAGACTTTGCGCATACGGGCTTCATCTCCTGAGTCTTCGGTGCGGACTTTTTCGCGGAGCCTTCGGCATTTTTCATCGCGGCCTTGATGAACGCGACGAAAATCGGCTGAGGGTTCTCCGGGGTGCTCTTGTATTCCGGGTGGAACTGCACTCCGATAAAGAACGGATGGGACCGGAGCTCGACGATTTCCACGAGACGGGTGTCAGGGTTGCGTCCGGAGGCAATGAGACCTGCTTTCTCGAAGAGCCCGAGGAAGTCGCTGTTGAGCTCGTAACGATGACGGTGACGCTCGGAAATCTTGGTGGTACCATAAATCTTCTCAGCGAGAGAGCCCGGTTTTATTTCGCAGTCGTATGCGCCCAGACGCATAGTTCCGCCCTTTGAAGTGGTGCTCTTCTGGTCTTCCATAAGGTTGATGACAGGGAAAGTCGCGTTCGGATTGACCTCAGTCGAGCAGGCACCATCCATCCCGAGGACGTCACGGGCAAACTCAACCACACACATCTGCATCCCGAGACATATTCCGAAGAATGGGATTCCCTTTTCGCGGGCATATCGGATTGCGACAACCTTTCCCTCCAGTCCCCTCTCTCCAAATCCGGGAGCGACGAGGATTCCATTCATCTTCCCGAGCAGTTCCTCCACATTAGCCTCATTGAGGTTCTCGCTATGGATGTACTGAACGTTCACGCGGCACTCGTTAGCCGCCCCGGCATGGACAAAGGCCTCGCGGATGGACTTGTAGGCATCCTGCAGGTCATATTTTCCGACGAGGGCAATGTTGACCGCGTGCTTCGGATTATCAAGTTTATGAAGGAAATTGTTCCATTTTTCGAGGTTCGGCTCAGGTATGTCGGTCAGCGCGAAATGATTGAGAACAAGCTTGTCAAGCCCCTCTTCTTTCATCTTGAGCGGTACCTTATATATAGAGTCAGCGTCAATCGACTGAATGACATGGCCCGGCTTCACGTTGCAAAACAGGGCAACCTTCTTGCGGAGTTCCGGAGAAAGGTCGTACTCGGTGCGGCACACGATGATGTCCGGCTGCACGCCACTCTGCTGAAGCATCTGTACGCTATGTTGTGTGGGCTTGGTCTTGAGCTCCTTCGCCGCCTTGAGATAGGGCACGAGGGTAAGGTGGATAGTGACGCAGTCTTCCTCGGGAAGTTCCCACTGGAGCTGACGCACGGCCTCAACGAAAGGATGTGACTCCATATCGCCCACTGTTCCACCGATTTCGGTGATGATGACATCGTAGTCGCGGGTTTTTGAAAGGAGCATCATCCGTCGCTTGATTTCATCAGTGATGTGAGGGACAATCTGCACGGTTTTGCCAAGATAGGCACCTTCACGTTCCTTGCTGATGACTGTGTTGTAAATCTTGCCGGTGGTGACGTTGTTCGCCTTCGAAGTGTAAACTCCGAGGAATCTCTCGTAGTGTCCGAGGTCAAGGTCAGTCTCCGCACCATCCTCAGTGACATAGCACTCGCCGTGCTCGTAAGGATTGAGCGTGCCCGGGTCGATGTTGATGTAAGGATCGAATTTTTGGATTGTCACCTTCAGACCCCGCGCCTGAAGAAGCTTCGCGAGAGATGCGGAAATGATTCCCTTACCGAGGGATGATGCTACACCACCTGTGACGAAAACGTACTTTGTGTTCATAAATAGAGAAAAAAAAAACATCCGACGACCGTCGAAGTCCTGCCCCATAAAAGAAGCCCCTGCTGGTCGTCTCCTGCCAACAGGGGTACAAAATTACTCCTTTTTTCCGTTCCTGCCAAATATTTTCCGACACATATTTTTTGAGAAGGCCGCCATTCGGTTGAAAATGTGTGACGATATAGTAATTATTCGGTCGAAAAAGTGTGAATTTACTTCAAACGGATGCGCTGCCAAGTGGAACGGAGGGCCGGGTCGGAGAGAGAGAAGGCGAAGGTGCCTGATGGGGTGACGACCTCGGCGAAAAGGCAGAGGTAGTCTCCAGAAACGGCATTACCGAGCTCGCTCAAGGGTATTGAGATTTCAGTTACGGTGCCGCGGCGGCCATCGTAAGTCGTGCCGAATGCGGAAGCAGAGACAGGAGAGAAGCGCTTGGCCTCAACCTTGCCTGTGGCCGAATCGATGCTGACTATGCCGTATTTTCTTGAACCTGAGGCGGCAAGACGAAGATTCAGACGATGGGCGTGGGGACTGTCGGTGAATGCCGTTTCTACCAAAAGGTAGAGATTCTTGTCGTCATGGCGGGCACGGAAGAGGGTCTCATCACCTTCACCAGAAGAAAGGAACAGAGCCTGAGTGCCGTCCCATTCCGAGCCGTCTCCGTCAACGAGAGCCGGAGCGGCAGCCGCATCAATGCGGTGGTTCAACCAGAAGCGTTCGACCTGAATGCCTTCGTCGCAGTGCATGGCTGCGGCCATGGTGCAAGGTCCGTCAACTTCGGTCCCGGCCCAAAAGCCCTTACCAGGAAAAGCGAAAAACCAGTCCTCACTCCAGGTCGACCCTACCGGGCACTGCCCCTTATGATCAAGAATCTTGAACTTGAGAAGCTGCTCATACGTACAACTTAGCACAACCTCGCCTGAGGGAAAATTGCAGACATACCCGCCGGCTCCTCTGAGTGCATTGGTGGCACGTCGTGCCGGTCCTTCGCTATTCTCCCCGAGATCCTTCCAATCAAGTCCATCATTCCACACCACCGACATCATGCAGTAGCTCCGGCCCTGATTACTTGCCGGGAGCTCCAGGCGAGCTTCAAGAAAGCCCACCAAGGTCTTGCCGTCGTTCAGCACACGAAAACTTGGCATTTGGTCGGTATAAATCCGCGTTCCGGTGTATTCTGTGTTCGGGCCATCGTAGAAATACTTGAACTGACGGCTGACGCGGTATTTTTCTCCCCAACTATAACCATTGTCCGTAGAAACCATAATGGAAGTTCCGGAATTGCGACACTGCGGCGTTCCGTCCGTGAAATAGCACTGGATGCGTCCGTCCGGAAGAACAAGCAGATAGGGTTCCCAATTACACCCCTCATAGATATGATGTGGTTCGGACCACGTTCGCCCGTTGTCCTTGCTACGGATTGTACAAAGTCCAGAACCCATATTCTGCGAATAATGGTCTTGAGCACGGTAAGAACATACGGCAAGTATCTCACCATTCGGCAGCAGGGCTGCATCCATATTAACATACCGTCTCACATCCTTCTTTCCGTCTTCCAGAATCGGAAACTCAGGCTTGAAGAGCATCACAGGTTCGCTCCATTCTTTGAGATCCGGACTTATACTGCACCAGATGCGCGAGCCGTAACGCCCGCCATGCCAGAACATTATATATTCTCCGGAAGCCATCTTCTTCACCCTCGGATAGTTCGCGAAGTTGTTTTCCACCACATCATCCTTCAGCAACCACTTATGAGGCAGCACAATGTATGTTCCAGTCATCGGCTGCAGCACGCTCCACTGCTCCTCTCCGGCATGAGAATTCAGTTCCGGCTTTGCAGCCGAGGCAAGTTCCGAGGCAGTCGTAATCTTGGCATTATGTGCGTCATCGTTTTCAGGCAGCGTTGCGGCATTGCATGAGACCGCAAGCGTAAGGAATGATATTGCAAGAGCCGAGACTCCGCGAAAGATATTACTAAATGTGTATTTCATATTTCTTTAATTTGCAAGTTTATTCTGATCTGTCATCCTCACTCGAAGCCATGTTTCCGGCTTGTTCTTCACGACGTTGGTAAAACCGTCCTCAACATCTCCCGCGGAAACAGAAGCACGGAACGCATATTCTCCGCTCGCACCGAGAGCAGATTTCGGGATACGTATCTCGGCGACGAACCCAGGCACTCCGTCAATTGTCCTACCTTGCCGACACACAGCCTCAAGACCGGCGATGCTTCCAGCTTTGGCATAGTCACCGCATTCCACAAGTCCACCGGCATTAACCACTGCACGAACAGTAAATCCGGATTTTATCTTCTTCGACGATGGGTTATGCAGGACACATTCTACATCCGCTCCGTTCGTACAACCGGCGACTTCAGCGAGTATGTATATGGATGACTCGTCCTGCGCGAAACGGAAAATTGCCTCCAGCAAAGAATCTGAACCTATGAACAAGGCGTTGTCAGCATTCCATTCCGAGCCATCCCCGTCAAGGACAACATTGTGAGAGTCAGCATAAATGACATGATTCAGATAGGCCAATCCACACTGTATTCCATCCGCACAGTCCATGGTATAGACAAGGTGATGCGAATCAATGACGGAAGTCGAGGCATAGGCTCCGAGTTTTCTGAATGGGCGCAACCATCCTGCCCCGCGTCCGTTGCCCGGCCAAATCGAGGTATCCCCGAGCCTCATTATCATCTGCCCGTCAGCAACCGCAGAAATGACTGTTTCTCCAGAAGAAAAGACTGATAGGCATGGCGAACTTCCATCAAGTAGCTTTTTCTTGTCTGCCGGGCCGCCGCCATCTCCTGACAAAGGCTGTGGAGACAATCCGTTAACGCCGATACCATGAATAGAGCATTCCCCCGGAGTCCCCGGACCTCCCGGTTCGTCACACTCCTCGACAAGAACACCGAGCTGTCTTCTGTCAGGCAGGACCCTCACGCATGGAGCATAGCCTGTGTAGGTACGGGCACCACCGTTGTAATACTTGAACCTACGGGAGACAGGTATTGGGGTCTTTGACCATGTTATGCCCTTGTCAAGGCTCTCTATCATCATCACGGACGTACTGCCATTACTGCAATAGTCATTGAACCAGCACTGAACCTTGCCGTCTTCCGGAATCACGACAATGCGCGGATTTCGGGCAGAGCCCTCATATATGCTTACAGCCTTGTCCCATGTGATGCCGTCGCGGCTTCTCCGCATTGCTATCCCACAGCCCTTTTCTCTTGACTTGTCATTCCAATAGGCAGAGACGGCCAGCATTTCGCAGCTCGGAAGGATGTCGGCATCAATGCCAATATATCGCCTCCAGACAGTAGTACCGTCAAGCGAGACCTTTTCTGGTCCAAGAAGACGGCGGCGCTCGCACCAGTGCTTCCCGTCGAATGAATAGGCATAGTAGATGCGACTGGACTGCTTTCCCGCCTGCCAAAACATTATGACTTTGCCATCGTGCATCCGCCTGACGCATGGCGCGAATGCCTTTGACTGTTCAATCGGCAAGTCGCCGGGAATACACATTGACGTCGGATAGAGCGTATCAAAGGCAAAGACCGGCTCCAAACGGCTCCAACGCTCGTCTCCTGTGTGGGAATAGAGTGATGATGCGCTTCTGTTCATCTGTTCACGGGTATGAACTGTCACATGAGCCTGTTGTGCCGGAACTGATACGCTTACGGCAAAAAGCAGAACTGCTATTGATATTATCCTATCTTTCATTGTAACGGTAATATATTATCAACTTCACCCCATCTCGTCTGGATGACGGGACACGATGTGCTATTCCTTAAGGCAGCGGACGGACATTAGATTGCCTCGGATTCCAGTGCCTCCGGTAGTCATCGCTACGGAACCGCCGGCCTGCGCATACATTGCCGATGAGTTCTGACCGGAGGCACAACTGCTCCAGTACATCCCCCAATAGCCTTCATTGGTCAACGAGCCGGTATCAGCTTTGGCCGAGTTCACATATCCTGTAGCCGGGAAATAGTTTGTCGTGACGCCGGTGTTGAAATGGTAGCCGTAATACTGGTCGCGGGTGCTTCCGGGAAGCTTGCCATTGTTGAGTTCAGACAATGCGTTCAGGTGACTGGCGTCCGGCACACGGTAGCCTGCCGGACAAGGGTCGTATGCGGTCTTGACGCCAGGGATTCGGAGGCTCTCGGAGACGATGTTATCAATGACAGTTCCGGCATAGCTCGACCCCCAGAGTTCGTTGACATAGCTCTGCAACCAGTTGCATCCGGAGCCAAGGACATACTGCCGCGCCATAGGATGACTGACGGACCAGCCGATAGAGCCAATCACATTGTCCGCCCGGACAACCGAAAGCGGCATTGCGAAATCCGACGTCTGCACACGCTTGCTGACATTCACCGCACGCGGGAACGGATCCTTGCGTCCCCATTGGTAGAAGAGTCCGAAAGAGTTGCGGACGGCCTCCTCCCCGCACTGGGACTTGTCTTCAGAGGAAGTGGCGCCAAGGTTACGGTCCATGATACGGAAATTCCCGATTGACGTGCTGCATTCAACATCGGCTGTCTCCCCCACCCAAATATGGAATGACCAAAGAATCTCGCCGGAGGCATTTCGGAGAGCAACCACGGCATTACCGGCAGTTCCCGTGAGAGGCACTGTCAGCAAAAGCCTGTCGCCGTCGCGCGAGACAGCAAGTTCAGCGCCGGTCGGAACGACTGTCCCCCTGCCTGCCGTTGCGGAAAGGTCCGTAAGTTCACAGCCGTACTCCTGCTGCCAAAGTACATCTGCCGATGCCACTAGGGCTGCCGCGCCGCCAACGACCGAGTTATTACGAGTAAAGCGTCTGTCGAAAGAGCAGTATGGCGTTGCATCGAATGTCACCGAAGTATTTCCAGGCTTCACGATGACGCTGTTCGCGTTTCCGTAATATACCGTCAAAGGCCTATAGTCAAGAAAAGCTATTTCTCCACCAGAAACAGACACGGGACCGCAGTCATAACTGTAAACCAGCCCCTTCTCGTCAATGAGCGAAACTGTGAAACCTCCCGGATAGTCAGTGGCAGGAATGCAGAAGACGAAGCCACGGGAGTGGGCGTCAAATGCGGAGATTGAATGGGAACTCCATGATGTCCAACCGTAACTGTCGATTGTCACGGCCTCGTCAAGTGTCCTCGTGGCCGATGCCGAACCGGAAAAGCTTGCAATCGTTGCCGTCTCAAGGTTCACGAGAGCTTCGCCGCTTATTGCCTTGGCGTCTTTTGACGTGAGTCTTATTGATTTGATTTTTATCTTATTACGCTGATAATCATAAGGGCGCACGACCACAGCTCCGAAAAGGTTGCGGAAAGAGAAGAGGCTTCCATCCGACCGTGCCACCATAGGTAGGCCCGCTACCGGAATGCCGGACGAAATCACTCCGTAACGCTCAAGGTCGCTGAAAAGTCCGCCGGAATAAGACTCGGAAAGTTCTATTGTGGCAGTTGCCACTCCTCCCGAAACAGCGAAAGACTTCACCGTAGACGCGGGATAAACGGCATAACGCGGTGAACCGGCCACAGTGTCCTCGGCTGCAAATATCGCTGTTCCTCCGTCTTCCGAAAGCTCTGAAATCCAATGTTCAATGCCTTCAGGTTCGTCAGCACTAAAAAGTCTGATCCTGTCATCGCGGTTCCATATCACTTTCATGTTGCCGTTCAGCGCAGTCTTTGTCTTAACACCGGTTTCCACAGAGCCGCGGATTTCATTTGAAGACAGTTCACGCAAAACGTCACTTCCCACAACAAGAGCCCCCGCGCGTGGTTTCCGATAATTCTCAATTCCGGCAGATTCCATCGTCTCCCACACGACATCCGCCCAGCGTGCCGCCCCTGTGGAATTGGGATGGACGCCGTCACCGACGGTTTCAAGCGTCTCGGTTATTCTTGCACATGGAAGTTCATAATGTGCTGCAATCTCCGTAATTGACTCTCCTATAGCCTTGTGCGCATCGGTCAGCAGCAAATCGTTGACAACGCATACAAGTTTCGTATCGGGATATTCCTCCATCAAAGTACGAATGAGGCAGATGTATGCCGTCCGGAACTTGTAGCGGTCCAGTTCCGCAAGAGGTGCCGTCCAGTCATATTCCCCCACAAGTCCTTGCCCGACGCACGGGCGGTCGTTAGTGCCCCCGGCGATTATGATTATGTCCGGATCATCAAATCCGCAGCAACGCGTGACGAAGTCATATTCATCCAGATCCGGCTTTTCCGGATTCGGAACGGTGTTTTTTGTGACGCGCGTTCCGCTATAGGAAATGTTCCTGTCAAGAACAGCGTCCGGCATCAATTTGTAGATGAGGCGGTGCCACCATGTCTGCTCGACGGCTGTCAGCGAACCTGCCGACCCTGTGAAAGGATAATACCTACGGTAACCGTCCGGAATCCAGCCGTCAAAGGTTGAAATCGAGTCGCCGATGATCCCGACCCTCACGGAGTTTGTCGCCCAGGACGGCAACGATGACGCCGGTGGAGTAACGACGAGAGTGTCGCGGACAGTTTCCGTTTCCTTTACAATCACCTGCTCCGTAACGACTTTCGTGCAGGAAAGCGCAGTCATCGCAAGCAGCAGAAGAAGTCCCGTTTTTCTGAGAATATTCATGTTTTTACTTGTTATATCGTACTGAAAGATAATTCAATGCCGATTCACGAGACGAGACAAAAGCCTGGCTGTCGTACGCATCCATAGAACCGGAACTTGACGATGTCGGACGAAGACGTATGTAGAATTTCTCCCGTCCGAGCATCGCGCTGTCCTCTGGAAGGTTCACGCTGATATATTTGAATCCAGGGCATTGCCAGCTGCGCTTTTTATAGACCACAGTGAAGTCCGGCACTGTGTAATCGGCTGCCTTTTTCCATGTCTTGTTGTCAAGCGACCACTCCACCGCCCAGTGTCTCGGAGCACCGACAGTCTCACCGAGTCCGTTCTCCGCGCCGAAATTCACGGAAAGCGGGAAATTCGCTGGCGTAAGTCCTTCAGTGTTCACGGTCACGAGCCACCACTGCTTCGTGGTCCATTTGGAGCAGTACCATGCGGAGCCGTTGCCCTGGATTATCATTCCGGAAGAGCGTGTCACGGAGTTCACGTTCCAATGGAGGCTGCCTCCGTTGAAATCATACACCCCGTTGCCTCCGGACGGATTTGCAATCGCATTGCCGGAAAGCGGTCCAAGATGCGTCCAGTCACGCCAATCCGCCATCATTTCCTGCTTGCCGTTGTTCCGGCGAAGCATCGTCCCCTTTATCGACGGGTCTGTGAGAGGGTCAGCGACTGCCGGATAGGTCGAATAAATCGTGTATTTGGAATCGACGTTCTTGACGAGGGCCGCGTGAACTTTGTTCATGTAGCGGAACTCCGCGAGCAGCTCCGAAAATCCGTCCTCGAACTTGTCGGCGATGGCTATTTCGGAGCGCGTTATAGGGCGAATCTGATAGCGCGAAAGCGTACCGGTGCCAGTTATATAGTCGAGACTCACCCCTTCGGCAAGACGTGCTGCCGCAACGGAGTTGTCCCATTCGAAATTGTCGCATTTCTCGTGGACAATCACTCCCGAAACTGTCCCCGAGCCCTCCGGAAGCCCCTTCCCATCGCGAGCCCATGCACAGCCCACATTTGACAGAAGCCAGGTAGCATCGCCATGGATGTCACGCAGAGGCATCGGATATTTGTTCATCACGGATGTGTAGCGCAGGTCAACAGGCACGAAAGGGCCCTTGCGAATCGGAATTTCACAGTCGGAGAGAGTCACGTATGTATAGACGTCGTCATCCGTCAAGAACTTGATGCGGCGTTCCTTGCGCGGAAGGTCGTCTGCCGTGCCGGACACCGTTTCAAGAACATTGGACACTGTGGCTCCGCTCAGTTCATAGCGGACCGGTTCATCAGTCCCTCCGCCTTTGCGAGTGAGTTTCATCCCCTTCAGAAGGAGACGGAGGCGGTCAAAGCGTGCAGTAGTGTTGTCCTTTGCAGTCACGAATTCCACGAGTAGGCCGGAGTTTGCCAGCTCATTCTGAACATATATGACCCTGGAGGAGCGTGTGTCGTCCTTTAATGTCGAGGATATGTTCAGGTTCTCGCCACCGTTGTTCTCTGAATTGTCGCTTATGACGCGACCTTCAAGCACGAGATTTTCCTCAAACGTGACGCTCCCGGCCTTGGTCAGCATGGACTTAAGCTGCGTAAAATCAACTGGCTTGAGTGTCTGCGAGATGCCGGGCTGGGTAATGTGCAGAATCGCCTTCATTGACGGATCCGAACTTGAAGCGACGGTCAGTTCTGCAGTGCGGACAGTCTCGCCGTCATTTCGTGAGATGTCGAATTCAACCGCATCGGAATTCATTCGAATCTCGCTCACCCAAGGCATCGGCGCATTTCCGCAGTCCACCGAAAACACAATTTCGGCCTCCGAGCAGCGCAGCGATGCGGAATGAGTGCCCCCTTCGGCCGCTGCAAGGAAATTGCCGGAAAGGAACTCTATTCCCGTGAACAGCAAACCTTTTTGGATAAGAGTGACGATGCGCGACTTCCCTCCGCATGAAATCGTCACCTTTCCTATCCTGTCAGCGCCATCGTTCTCTTCAAAGGCGACGACAAGCGCAAGGTCGCCCGTTCCTGACACCCCTTCCGGAAAACTCAGCCATTCCGAATCCGTTGAGGCCGTCCAGTTTCCGTTTGCAAGGACGTCAATAAGATAGCTTCCACCCTTGGAAGTCAATGTGGCGGAATCTGCCTTCACTCCAAGCTCGACCGGTGCTTCAGACTGTTTTTCACAAGAGACAAGCGCAATGACGGCCGCAAGTAAAATAATATACAGTTTCTTCATACTCAAATGTCTAATTCTACCTCAGAAGCTTTTTCCTTTGTTCCCGCCTGAACGAGCCAGAGCGAGACTGTACGTCCTTTCGAGCCACCGGTAACATCATAGCGGACAAACCGGGCATCATCTCCGGCATTTTCCGAGCACACGAAATGAACAGTACCGTTTCCCGAGCCGGAACGGGTGTCCGAAACAATCCAGGCATCGTCTTGGAGGTCGTCAGAGACGATCCAATCCCCGTCGGAAAACACAGAGACCCAGAATTCCTGAGCTTCAGTCGTGATGTTAATCCTTTTTGTGTTCATTCCGAGGTCAATCGAGGTCTCGAAACGCTTTTCGCAGCCGACGAACAGGAGTGCCGCGGCAGCCATCACAATAATATATAATTTCCTCATATCCAACATCTTAATTTCATTTAGAGCAGCATTCACTGTTCATATTCCCTATTATCGAGTGCCCCTCCTGAATAGGTAACCTGCTCCGCAGGAATCGGAAGATAGCGGTGGTACGGACGTATGAAGCCAGGCAGGTACATCCCGTCATTGTAGGCCGACGTGCGCTCATACCATATTCCCCATCGGACGAGGTCGAACTTTCTCTGAAATTCCCCGAACAGCTCACGCGCCCTTTCAAGGCGGATTTCTTCCATAAACGCCTCGACGTTTCCGCCGACAGAAGCAAAAGTCAGCGGTTCTACACCTGCGCGTGTCCTTGTGATATTCAGGTACTTGGCTGCCATATCGTAGTCCCCGAACATGAGATAAGCCTCGGCCTTCATCAGCAGCGCGTCCGCAAAGCGAAAGAACTTGTAATTGTTCGAATCTTGAGTGTAATACATTCCGTAGCACCAGAATTTATTTCCGAGCCACGGGCGGTTGTTGGCCTTAGGGGATGCCTTGAACCAGCGCACCTCAGAGCCCTCCGGAAGCCTCTCGTTATCGTCCGAGGCATATCCTTTCCACCTCCACGCGAGATTGCCGGAGCCGTTTCTCGAAGATGACGCGCCGTCCGAATAGTCACCGGAGCGGAGGTCCGGGCCGGAGTATGGAAGAACGGTCATGAAGCAGTAGGTTGTCGGGCGTGCCGGAGTTGATATGCGAGCGTCACTGCCGAGTTCCGGAATGCCGATTCCGTCATAGACATCTGTGTGCGTAAATTCGTCGTCCGAACCTTCCGGAGAGCCGTAGTTATGAGATGGAGACGCAATCATAGCAATATTTCCCGTGATCTGAAGCCCGTATTCTTCAAACGTGTTAGGCAGTTCAAGGATTGATTCCGGAACATATTTCTTCGAGAAGGGAACATCCGACAGAGGATAGTCCACGCCAAAAGAGGACGGAGAATCGGAGTAGTGCCCGTATATGTCCTCAAGCACGCCTATTATCTTCACGGCCTCGCCCCAACGTCTGTTCCAGAGGCAGAATTTCGCTGCAATCATAAGTCCTGCCGCGGCACCGAGCCGACTCACGGAAGTTCCGTCATAGCTGCGCCTAAGTTCAAGGGCTTCAAGTCCGCCGAGGGACTCCGGAAAAAGGTAATGCTCAAGTTCGGCAATCAGGCTGTCCCTTGTGTCATCCGCTGACATTCTCGGAAGGGAGGCGATACGCGGACGATTCTCATGGGTGACTTCTTCAGTGTAGTATGGGACGTCGCCGAACGTGCAGGTCAGCAGGTAGTAGAAGAACGCGCGGAGCACCACGGCCTCGCCACGCAGAGGAAGCGCCTCGTCATCAGAGAAACTGCCTCTGGTCACTGAACGGTCTATCGCCGCGAGCATGCCGTTTGCCCTCATGACGCCGAGGTAGCTGTACTGCCAGACAGAGGAGGCAATCGCGGGCTTGGTCGGCGATATGTCGAGAGTCGCGTCATAGCGCATCGACTGGTTCAAGATCATGAGATCGGTAGCGCATTCGGTGGCTTCCCAAAAACCGTTTCCGGCAAGCTGGGCACGGATGGCATTGTAGCAGGCATTCAGTCCTGTGCGCACTTCAGCCGTTGTCGTGTAGTAGTCCTTAGTTTCGCTGTCGCTGATAAGCCTTTCTTTCAAAGAGCAGCCAGTCATGGAGAAGACGGCCGTCATAGTCACAAGAAGAAAAATCCTTTTCATATCGAGATTAATCCTTTCCATATCGTCGTATCCTCCCTAAAATTTGAGTTCAAGATTGAGGGTGTATGTCCGCGGACGCGGGAACGAACCATTGTCGAGACGTCTGACGGTCCCGCTTGTAGAAACATCCGGATCAAAGCCGTTGTAGCGCTTCAGCAGGAATAGATTCTCACCGCTTACACCGATGTTCAGGCTCTTGAACACCTTTGACCAGCGACTGAGCAGGATGTTGTAGCTGATTGTGAGCGACTTCAGACGCAGGAATGAGGCGTCATGGACATAAAAGTCGGACGCGAGGTTATCCTGGTAGCCGGCCGCCGGGATATCCGAGTCCGGATTGCGTACAGGGTGCCAGCAGTCGAGCACATAACGGTACTTGTTATATGAACTTCCGGTCGAGCCGAGCCAGAGTTCGGAGAGATTGTACATCTTTCCGCCTATCGAATAGGCGAAATAGATGTTGACATTAAGGCGTCCCCAAAGTTTGAAGTTGTTCTGGAAGCCTCCGTAGGCCACAGGGTCGGAACTCCCGAGACAGACGAGGTCGTCCTGATTGAGGTTCCCGTCCCCGTTCACATCGACATAGCGGGCGCGTCCTACATTGCTGCCGTTAGCGCCATCGCGGATGTTTGAGACGTATGTCCGAGTGTAGGCATTGCGGTCTATCTCGTCCTGGCTATGCCATACGCCGGCATAGCGGTAGCCCCAAAGGGCATTCACCGGATAGCCCTTGCGGTAGCCGTAGATGTATTGTGTAGAACTGCGCGGGTTCATAACCGTCGGTACTACCTCATCGCCGGCTCCCGAATCCAGAACCTTCTGTGAATTATGCGAGACCGTGAATACGGATGTCCATTCAAAGTTCCTGACACTCACATTCTTGGTGGTGAGAGAAAGCTCCACACCGATGTTGCGCGTGCTTCCCATATTCGCAAAATATGTATTGTACCCGGTGGTCTGGGCGTTGCGCACGCTAAGCAGCAAGTCCGAGGTTTTGGAATAGTAGGCGTCCGCCTCAATCGTCACGCGGGATTTCCATGCGGAAAAGTTGAGACCCACATTGTAGGAGTCGGTCGTCTCCCACGTGAGGTTCGGATTGGCAAGACGCGCCGGCATCGTGACCATCAACTGATTGTCCCCGAACACCCATGAACTGCGGTCGGTCTGCACCGTGGCCATAGACAAATAGGACGAAATAGCGTCGTTTCCGCTGCGTCCGGCACTCACCCGGAGCGAGAGATCGTTCAGCCAATAGGCGTCACGCAGGAATTCCTCGTTGGAGATTGACCAACGGAACGCTCCCGCCGGGAAGAAGCCCCACTTGCGGTTGGAGGAGAAGTTGGATGCCCCGTCCGCCCGTGCGGTGAAGGTCAGGTAGTAGCGTCGGCGGTAGTTGTAGTTGACCCTTCCGAGCACAGACATGGTGGTTTTCAGATATTTGTAGGAGCTCGCTGTGTAACTGCGCGAATTTGCTATTGCCGCCATGTTGTTGTAGCCGGCCTCATCGTTCAGGAATCCCGTACCTTTATAGACAGAATTGTCCTGCGTTCTGCGGCTTGCCGTAAATCCCGCCAGAAGTTCGAGGCTGTGACGTCTGCGAAGCGTCTTTTTCCAGTTCAGAGTGGTCTCGCTGAGGATTTTCTGCTGATCCCAGTAAGTGCGCTGCGCCGTGCCGCCCGTATGCCTTGCCTCTGCGACCGGCATCCACGATGGCGAGTAGTAGCCGCCGAGGTCATTGTCGCGCGTGAACGAGAACGTGGTGTTTAGCACGAGTCCCTTTCCGAAGTCAATCTTGGCCCAAGGGACTATGTTGAAACTCCATTTGTCCGCGTGATTGTCGATATTCTTTGCGCTTATGTAGGGATTGTTGAACACGGTGCCGGCGCTTTCCTCGTAACCGTACTGATTCCATGTGCTCTCGGTGTTGAGCAATGGACTGAGAAATATCGCCGAGTTGGTGTTCGTACCGCTTATTGCCGCATTGGTGCGGTTGACATCGTAGAATGTGAGATTGAAGCGAGCGCCTATGGTAAGCCGCTTTCCGAGTTTCGTGTCAACATTCGCGCGCCCCGTGTAACGATTATACGACGAACCTATGACGACTCCCCTATTGTAGGTATAGCCAAACGCTGCCCAGACATTGATGCCTTCGGAATGTGCGCTGACCGCCGCATATTGATTATTGTAGATTCCAGTCTGCGAGAGCGTTTTAACCCAGTCTGTGCCGCGTCCCATCATTTCGGGATTATAATAGGGCCATGCGGAGCCCGGAGCCTGCGGTGTAAGGGAGGTAGAGGGATATTGGGCGATGCGGACCATATTCATCCACGTCGCATATTCCGTCGCGTCCATAAGGTCGAGCGTGCCTGCGACATGAGAGAATCCCGTGCTGCTCTTGAGCGTTGCAGTGTATTTCGCGCCTTTGGGCGGCTTCTGCGATGTCGTGACGATAATTACGCCATTCGCTCCGCGCGAGCCATAGATTGCCGTGGAGCTGACATCCTTTAGGACCGATATTCCTGTGATGTCCGAAGGGTTGATTTCGTTAAGGTCGGAGACCGCATCGACAACGCCGTCCACCACAATCAGCGGTTCGTTACCGGCCGAGATTGAGCGCGCCCCACGAATCTGTATGCTGGTGCTCTCCCCAGCCTCTCCGCTTCCAGAAACAATGTCAACCCCGGCAATCCCGCCCTGAAGAGCCTCTGCGACAGAAGTCACCGGTGCATCCTTCACATCCTCAACATCCACGACCGCC
This sequence comes from uncultured Bacteroidales bacterium, assembly GCA_900545245.1. Lineage (GTDB taxonomy): Bacteria > Bacteroidota > Bacteroidia > Bacteroidales > UBA932 > Cryptobacteroides. The sequence continues at coordinate 484 of UQYV01000052.1, read as the reverse complement.
ACGGCTCCGGTGAGGTCCTGCTTCTTGGAAGTTCCGTAGCCGATGACGACTGATTGCTCAAGCGCTGTGGTCTCGGAACTCATCCGCACATCGATGACAGTCCTCCCGGACACGGCTTCAAGCACAGTCTTGAAGCCGAGCGAGGAAAATTCGAGGAAACCGTCCGATGGAACCGTAATGGAATACTTCCCATCGATGTCGGTAACCGTTCCATTCTTGAGGTCTCCCCTTTGGACGACGCCCACTCCGGGCAATGTCGTACCGTCAGCGTCCCTCACGGTTCCGCTCACCCGGACATTCTGCCCCAATAGCGGCACCACAAGCATCACGCTCAACGCCAACAATATCAATCTTCTCATATCCTTGTTTTTGTTTCAGCACAAAGTTCACTCTTTTTATTTTAGAAACCTTCAAAAAATAACCTGCATTATCTTTCTCATTCTTTTCGGTCTATATTTCGATTTCATCGCCCTTTTCTACGTTC
>UQYV01000051.1 GCA_900545245.1 uncultured Bacteroidales bacterium | reverse complement strand
CCCGAGGGAGAGGATTTAGGAGAGGGGTAACGTGGACAGAAAAAAGTGCGCGGGACTTGAGAGTTTGATAAATGAGATAAGTTTAATATACGCAATAAGTTAGAATACTTACGAAATTTGAGTATATGTATAACCTAAAAAATTTTTTGATATGAAAAGGAATATGATTTCGGCTGCTCTTGCGGCCGCCACGGTTCTCGGAGTCATCGGATGCTGCGGGACGAAGGACGTAAAAGTTGAGACCATCAAAAAAAATGCGGCGTATGCTCTCGTGGAGGGAGGAAGGGACTCCGTGAAGATTGAGATAAGCTTGCAGTTCCCGACGGAAGGACTCGGGGCTGAAGCTGCCGAAGGGATTTGCGATGGAATCGTTATGGACGCGCTCGGCGAACAATTCTGCGGAATGACGACACACGAGGCAGTGCAGGGCTACATTGAAGAGACGGTAAAAAACTACCGCGACGCCAACCTTGAGTTCGTAGATCAGGTTGCGAAGAACCCGGAGGACAGGGAGGAAGGCGAATGGGACATCTTCACTTGGGAATTCATGATTGAAGGACGCATGGAAAGCGACTACAACGGCTTTCTTTCCTACTCTCTCACAAAATACAGCTACACCGGCGGAGCGCACGGCGGCACGTTGCTGCTCGGTCTGAACTTTATGAAAGAGACCGGCGACCCGGTCACCGAAAACGACATCTTCGCGTTCGGCTACGAAGAACGGCTCAGCACCGCCCTTCGCGCCCACCTGAAGTCTTCGTTAGACAAGGATAGCTACAATATGCTCTTTACGACCGACATCACTCCGAACGGCAACTTTGTTCTCAGTAAGGCCGGCATCACATACATCTACGGCCAGTACGAAATCGGCCCATATTCGATAGGCATAATCAAGGTCACCGTTCCTTGGAGCGAGATTCAGGATATACTGAAGTAACCGAAGACTCACAACACGAAATCGCAAAATGTTTCTGATTATTCACCCCTACCCATATAGGAGGTGATGGCGGTGCGGTAGGCGATGAGCGCGTCGATGCGGGCGGAGGCGGCGGTGCGGTAGGCGGTCTCGGCCTGGAGGAGGTCCTGGAGGGGGATTAGGCCGGCGGAGTAGTTGGAGAGAGAGACTTCGTAGAGGCGGCGGGAGTTGGAGAGGCTCTCCTCGGCGAGTTGCCAGGAGTCGTAGGCGGAGGTGAGGTCGAGCCAGAGTTTGCCGACGAGTAGGTGGAGTTGGCTGTCGAGGTAGGCGCGGTCATTCTCGGCCTTGGCTATTTCGGTGCCGATGCGCTGGGCGCGACGGGCTGTCTTGCCCCAGTCGGAGAGAGGAATCTGGACGGAGGCGAAGGCTATGGCGTTGTAGCGGCCTTTTTTGTAGAGATTGGAGTAGCCGGTGGAGGCGCCGACCGCAACCTGCGGGAGGCCCTCCCCTATGGCGAGGCGCTGTTCCAGGCGCTTGGCCCTGACCTGAAGGTCGAGCAGGCGGGTCTCTTGCATGGATGCTACAATCTCGTCTTCATTACGCCAGTATGTTTCCGGGGCGGCCGGCAGTTCGGAGACGGTGTCGAGCGTGAGGGAGTCGATGAAAGGGCGCTCGGGGGTGGCGTTGGAGGAATAGACGGTGTAGTTTTGGCCTATGGCGTTGAAGAGATTCATCTTGGAGAGGCGGATGCCGCTCGTGACTTTTTTGCGGGCCGCTTTCAGTTCGCCCCGCTTGAGTTCGAGTTGGAGGATGTCAGTCTCGGCGGCGAGGCCGGAGCCGATTGCCGCCGAGAGGCTGGAGTAGAGAGTGTCGAGGGTGCCGTCGAGATAGTCGAGAGTTTCTATCTTGTCCGAGAGCGAGACTACCTGCCACCAGAGACTGTCAACGGCTTCAATGGTCTCGCGGTGGCGGATGTCTTTCTGAAGCTGTGCGGCTTCGACTCCGAGGGCGGCGAGACGGTTGCCTGTGACGATGCGGCCTCCGGCATAGACCGGTTGGAGTGCCATGAGGGATGCGGAGTAGCCCTGCTTGAAAGACTTGTATTTGGTGTTGATGCCATAGAGGGAGCCGTAGGACTCAATCTCACTCTGAATGTTCCATGCCAAGTCGTTATTGCCGAGGATGTCGGTTACACCGATTTCGAGAAGGGGGTTCATGGCCCAATATCCGAATGCGGTGGCCGAGACGCGCGGGAAATATTCGGAGAGGGCTTCCTGCTTGCGGAGCCATGCGGCACGGACGTCAAGGGAGGCGTTGTTTAGGGCTGCGTTGTTCTGCATGGCCATTTCGCGACAGTCTGCGAGCGTCAGCGAGCGCCCCCCGACATCGCAAGATGGCGGAACTGCGGACTGGGCGGCGACGTCGGACGGAAGCTGAGTCGCGAAGAGGGCGACAGCCGCTGCGGTGGCCACGAGTCTTCGGAATGCTGAGCCGTATTTTCCTATAGAAACATGAAAAAAATAAACTGCTTCAGATTTGTCAATTATTTTCGGGTATAGATTTCTTTTGGAAGAAGGAGTGTACTGGAGGTACACGACTGATGAGAAAATAAATATAGACCGAAAAGAATGAGAAAGATGATGCAGGTTATTTTTTGAAGGTTTCATAATTATATATAGTCATAATGAGTTTGTTTATTTGATGACCGCGCTTTCGCCTGACATCGGGATTTCGGGGGACGGGGCGGGGTTCTTTTTATCGGCACTACGGAAAATCTGCCAGTAGGAGACGGGCATTATGAGGGTGATAAGAATGACGGAAAGCATTGTGCCAAAGCAGATTACAACTCCCATAGGCATCCAGAGGAGGTCGCCGCTGATTATCATCGGGAGCACTCCGAGGGCTGTGGTGCAGGAGGTGAGGAAGATTGGGCGCATACGACGCTTTCCGGCGAGGGAGGCGGCTTCTTTGACGGGGATGCCATGCTCGAAGCGGAGTTCCTCGGCGTACTCGAACAGCAGGATTCCGTTGCGGACTATGATGCCGACAAGGGAAATGAGTCCGAGGACGGCGGTCATTGAGAAGTCGAGACCGAAGATCCAAAGGCCGAAGAAAGCTCCGAAGAGGCAAAGGGTGCTCAGGACAAGGGTCAGGACAGCGAGGGAAATCTTCTTGAAATGGAAGAGCAGGAAGAAGAACAGAATCATCACGGCAGCGATGAACGAGAGGGCGATTTCCGGTCCCATTTGGCTATTCACGCCGTTGAGTCCGCCGAATTTCACCGTGACACCCTCGGGAATGTCGGCTGTCTTGAGGTATCGTTTTATGGCCTTGACGGCTGTCGGCTGGCTCTTTCCGAACTTCATGTCGGCTCCCACTATTATGGCAGACTTACCGTCGATGCGGGTGAGAGAGGTCGGCTCCCATTCCGGAGTGACGGTGGCCACCTGACGGACGGGAACCATAACACCTGGCATGGCCGTCGGGACGAGGGCATTGGAGATATCCTCGTAGGCGGAGTGTGAGTTGATGTTGTCCGAGTAGAGATTCACCGGAATCACGTTATTTCCCTCACGGAGCGAAGTCAGTTGCAGTCCGTTCATCTCCCCGGCAAGCGAGAGGTTCATCAGGGTGCGGTTCACGCCCATGCGCATGGCCTCGTCATGGTCGAGTTCGAGGGAGACGGACGGGGTGAACCAGTCGGCGTCGGAGTGAACCCACTTGAGCATGTCAAGACCGGCCATATAGGCTTTTAGAGAATCCGCGACTGCTTGAATATCATTATAGTCCTCGCCAAAAACATCAACCTCGACAGGAGTGGAGACCCCTTGATAGTCCATCTGCTTGACATGGATGACAGCCTCCGGGAAGAGATGCTCGTAGTAGTCTTCATTTTCCTTGAGAAACTCCTCTGTGGCGCGGTTGGACTTTGTGTTGACGATGAGCTGCGCGACGTTCTTACCCGGAAGAATCGGGGAATAGGTGCAGTGGAAACGAGGTGTGCCCGTTCCGATGAACTCGGTGACGGAGGTGATGCGACTGTCCCGGCGGAGCATGTTTGCGAGGGAGTCCGCCACCTCAGTAGTCTTGTCAAGGCCTGCGGTCGGGTCGAGATAGACCTCGACGGCAAAGACCGGACGGGCGGCCATTGGCATGAGCTGGATATTCATCCGAGAGAACATCAGAAGTCCAAGGGCGATGGCGGCGACTCCGGAGAAAATCGTGAGCGCAGGGTGCTTGAAGCACTTGTCCTGCATGAAGTCATAACCCTTCTGAAGAGCGTTGAACAGGACGTTTTGGAACTTGGTTATGATGTTGCCAGAACTTTCCTTATGGACGGTCTTTATGAATCTGACCTCCAGTGACGGGACGACGAGTACGGCGTATGCGAGCGAGGTCATCAGCGAGAAGGCAATCACCCATGGAAAAGTGGAGACGAAGTCCCCGAGGTAGCCTGTGATGATACCTGTCATCGGGAAGAACATCGCGCTGATGGCGAAGGTTGCCATGAACATCGGCGAAAAGAGCTCTTGGGCACTGGCCGTGGCAGCATCCAGAGGTGACATTCCGCGAGAGAGGTGGTCCATGTAACCGTCCATAGTGATGATTGAGTCATCCACAATCATTCCCAGAACGACGATGAGTGCAGCGAGAGAGACGGTGTTCAGGCAAATGCCGAAGAAATACATCAGGGCTATGGCGATGGCCGTGCAGACCGGCACTCCAGAGGAGGCAATCAGCGCCGAGCGCATCGGGAAGAGCATGAGCATCACGAAGATGACTACGAGCATTGAAATCACGAGGTCGCGCAGAAAGGACCACACGGAATCGCCCACAACCTTGGGCTGGTCGGTGATGCGCGAGACTTTCAGGCTGTCGGGAGCGTCTGCCATAAATTCGGCGAGCACGCGGTCAACCTCCTTGCCGAATGCGACAATGTTGTTGTCCGGACGCATCTCGATGGAAATGACGATGGCCGTGTTGCCGTTGTAGGTGACAAGCGAAGTCGGGTCTTTGATGCGACGCTCGATGGTGGCGACGTCCTTCAGGCGGAGCGACTGTCCGTCGGTGGAAGACCATATTATCTTGTCGGCGAGTTCCTGTTCGTCGGTGATGGTCTTTTGAATATGTACCGGAGAGGATGTGTAATCCGTCGTGAACGTGCCTCCGAGGGCCTGGAGTCCTGCCGTCTGATATTCCAGCATCAGAGATGTCGGGGATATTCCGTAGGCTGCGAGACGGTCCATATCGACATTCACAGCGATCTCCTCGCTCTGCGTTCCGATTATCTTCGCGTTCGCGAGTTCGGGGATGGTGCGCAGACGGTCGGAGAGGTCGTCGGCATATTCCTTCATTTCCATATATCCCTTGTCCGAAGATTCGAGGGCTATGAGGACGGATGTAAGGTCGCTGAAGTCGTCGAGAACGACAATCGCGAGAACGCCCGGAGGCAGAGTCTGCTTGAACGTGTTCAGCTGGAGACGAATCTTCGACCAGACCTCGTTCTTCTTGTCGGCCGGAGTAGTGAGATCCGTATAGATATAGCAGATGCCGTCCTTGCTGACGACCCTGGTGCCCTTCCTGTTGATTTCCTTCATCGAGAAGAGGAGCTTTTCGAGAGGCTTGCCGACTTCCTCCTCAACCTGATGGACGTCAGCACCCGGATAGACGGCAGCGATGAGTCCCTGCTTAATCTCGAATGTCGGGAACTCGTCCTTCTTCATATTCACAAGACCGAGGATTCCCCCTCCGATGAGCAGGAAAAGAAAGAGTCTGACTATGTTATTGTGCTCAATCGCCCCTCGGACGAGACTCGACACGATTCCTTTCTTCTGTTCCATAATCCCTTACTCCGTGACGGGTTCCACCTTCATCCCCGTGCTGACCTTCGCGGCGCCATCGACAATCAGCCTGTCGCCCGCCTCAAGTCCGGAGAGAATCTTCACGCCCTTGCCGGCAAAATCCCCTGTGGTGACATATTTCTTCTCCACGATGTTGCCACCGCTAACCGTCCAGACATAGCGTCCTGTCTTGTCGGTGCGGATGACTGAGGCCGGAATGACCGGAGTCTCGAAACCGCCCGCAACTGAACGGAAAACGACCTTGCAAATCATTCCGGGCATAATGTTCTTGAGAGGAGTTTCAAGAGAGAGCCGGCAGTCGTAGCTGTGGGCAACGACCGAAGCATCAACGCCCTTACGGACGAGGCGGGCACGGACTGGTGTGTCGGAAAGGGCAGTCACCGTGACATCGGCATACGAGCCTACGGAGCATGAGGAGATTTCGGTCTCCGGGACGGATATGCTGATTTCGAGTGAGTGCAGATCCACAATCTTTACTATCGGCTGGGCTATGGAGATATCTTCGCCCTCTTCGCAAAAAACTTCGCTGACTGTTCCCGCAAACGGAGCTTTCACGGAGCAGTCATAGGCGGCCTTCTGCGCGGAACTGAACGCCGCCTTGGCGCGTGCGAGTGCGGTCTCCACTTCAACGATCTTCACCTGTGGCACGCTTCCGTTGTCCTTCACGGCCTGAAGGCGGTCGTAGGCATCCTGAGCCTGACGCAACGTGGCCCGGGCGGAACTGAGGGCGTTGTCAACAGTTGAAGAATAGACCTTTGCAACCTGCCGGTTTGCACGAACTTCCTGTCCCTGCCTTACGTTAATCTTTTCAAGTTTTGCAGGAAACGGAGAGAGCACAGTCGCGCTCTTCGACGCCTCGACGCGCCCGATGTAAGTCTTTGTGGTTGCCGACGATGCCGACCCGACTGCCTCAACCCTGACCTTCACGGGCTGCCTCACTGTCTCTTTCTTTCTGAAATTCACGCTGAACTTGCCTCCGTTGCAGCCGGAAAGCAGTACGAGGCCGGCGAACGCCGCCAACGCAGCGGCGGATACTTTTCCAAATGCACGCATATCTAAAGTCATCAGTCCTCGTTCAACTTAGCCACACATTTGACCTCGGATGCGAGAATCTTGTAGTCATAGAGCGTCGTCTCCCCGCCACCCGTATATTCAAGCGTAAAAATCGCCACATCGTCGTGTTTTTCAGCGGTCCCGGAGACGGTGATCTCAAGACTCACGGTGTTTGCCCCGTCCCTGAAACTGACAAAGCGCACGGCAGGGTCAAGAGTCAAGACTTTCCCTTCTGCCTTTCCGCTGAAGACAAAGGCATCGCCGCCGACAACGTTCATAGTGACAATCACCGAGTTGTCCCCTGTCTTTATGACGTTCATCTGGCCGGACTCGGAAGTGAGCGCCAGTCTGAACGTGCGGTTTCCGTCAGGGAAGTCCACGTCCGGAAGGTCCGGAAGGTCTATGTCCGGCCACCCGGTGTTTCCGCTGTCAGAAATCCTGGCGGGAATTTCTGCGGATGCGTCCGATTCCGAAACTTTAGCGGTTCTCTCAATCGTCAGAATGCCGCTGGTCTTGAATGAATAATTTCCGTCAAAAAGCTTGACGCCCTCCTTTTCACAAGAGCAGAATGACAGGAGCGACGCAACAACAGCGAGCGCTGCGACAAATGGTTTTATTTTCATATAGTTCACAACATTTTCAAAGCCGGACGAAAACGCACAAAGCAAGTGCCAAAAGAGGGATGGTCAATCGCTCGACCATCCCTCTTAACTGATATGCAAGTTGTTTTTAGAACTTGTATCTTACACCGAGGCTGATTGCGCCTGCATAGAATCCGTAGCCTGAGAAACCTACGTGTGTCTCGCTGTCACCGGCTGCACCACCAAAATAGATGTCCGGTCCGATTACAGGACGCCAGTCAAAGGAGAGCTGGAGCGGGAACCAGAAGTCATATTCGACTCCGATACGACCTGCAACACCGACATTAAGGAAGCCGCCGAACCAGTAGCTTGCGCCACCACCGACACCCATATACCAATTCCACTCACCCTTGTGGTTCCAAGGAATGGCAGTGTTGAACGGGTTGAGCCAGTCGTAAGTTGCGGCTGCACCGACTGCAGCAAAGCCTGGGAAAGAAAGCTCAGCTGAAAGCATGTTATCAACACCAAGAGAATGCTGATAAGAAACTTCTGCACCCCAACCGAGACGGGCACCGATTGCGCGTGGCTGTGCGCTGACTGCAACGGCAGCAAGAACTGTAGCTGCAATAACTAAGATAAACTTTTTCATTGTACTATAAATTTAATAATGGTTTTCGAGCCAAAAACGCGACAAATATAGGAAAATAAATGCTACAGATAGTTACAAATCCGATAATAACGATGTTTCAAAATCAGAAATCGGGCATTTTTAGCATCGCACAGCACCTGTTCCGGTCATGAAAGCACATCTGTTTCGGAGGCTTTGCCCCCAGACACCCACTCAGCCGGAGAAACGCCGGTGATTGCGGTAAAGTTTCTCCACGCGGTGACGCGGGATCGGTAGCCTGCTCTATAGAACACATCCTGAATGTTCTTCGCTTCGCCTGCTGAGAGTTCTTGACAGACATAATCGACTCTCTTGCGGTTGATCATATCGGAGTAGGACTGCCAGCCCATTTCCTTAATGGCCTTCTGGAGATAATTGGCATTGGTACCCACAAGATTGCACAGCTCGCCCACACTCATATCCGGATTCTGCCAGACGTCCGTCTCCCTTATGATCACTTCAAGCCTGGCAATGACAGGCGCCACAGAACTCACGCCGGCCTGCTTACCGTCCTCTTCCGCCGCCTGGCTCTTCACCGGCTGAACCGGAGCGGCATCTTCCGTTTCGCCCCCTGCATCTTCAGTTTCCGTCTCCTGCACGGCACTCTTCGGAACACGGAAACGAACCACGAGCTCAAGTCGCAGGATGCTGTAGGTCAACAGAAGATAGAGGAATATGTGCACATAGTTTAGCCATCCGGCATCGAATATACAAGTGCAGGAGAATGTGACCGTCATAATCATCGAAAGTCCCACGATGCCCCTCAGTTGCTGTCTGGGGGCACTACTCTCCTTCCAGTTATACTGCATGAAGCAGGTCCATAGCCCGTAGGGAATGAATATCAGAGAAAGAAGAACACGCAGAAACACGTCCGTGCTCCCGATGTTCGGAAGAATCTCCGAAGCGGAATAGAGCTCCAATGGCTTGAAGATATTTACCGCGACAAGACACAGAACGAGGAATGCCCATGGGGAGAGAAGCTTCAGGCTCCGTCTCCAGGTCATCCAATGCGGGCGAAGCACCTCTATAGGATAGAGCAACAAGAGAAAATAGACGACAAAGCCGAGAATGACATAATCCATATCCATTATGGTGCCGCCGACATATTCATGCCCCGTAATCCTCTCCACAAATATCCACACGGCGCTCAGTGCGGACAGAAGGAAGAATATTGCGATGAATAGTCTGGAACGGTCCGGCTGTCGTCGATGTTTCGCAAACATAAACCCCGCCGCCGCAAACTCAACGACAGCGAATAATATAAGAAAGAGGTATAACATCAGTTTCATTCGGTAACAAAGCTCGCGTTCAGCGAGCACATATCGCAAAATTAAAAAAATTTTAAATATCTTCTTATAGATACGTTCGGAAATTAATGGTAATTTTGCCGTGCTGACAAAACCAATTTTGAATTTATGGGTAACAGATTTTTGACGACTATGGCGGCGGTTTGTGCTGTCCTGCCGCTTGCGGGACAAGTTCGCAGTGAGAAAACTCTGAATGTTTGGGAGTTCCGTCGGGACCACGAGACGGAGGCTGTCTCCGGATGGGAGAAGGTGAAGGTGCCACACGACTGGGCCATTTACGGACCTTTCGACAAGACGAATGACTTCCAGATTGTCGCGGTGACGCAAAACGGGGAAACAGTGCCGTCGGAAAAGACAGGACGCAGCGGAGGACTGCCTTATATGGGCAAGGGCTGCTACAGGACGGATATAAACATCGGAAATATAGACGGACGCCGCTTCGAACTGCTCTTTGATGGGGCGATGAGCGAGGCGCAGGTTTTCGTGAACGGAGAGAAGGTCTGCGAATGGCCATACGGCTACAATGCCTTCCACTGCGACATCACCCGGGCGCTTCGCGAGGGCAGTAACAGGATTGCAGTTCTTCTTGAAAACCGGCCTTTCTCCTCTCGCTGGTATCCCGGCGCCGGGCTGTACCGCAAGGTGCGTCTGATTGAGACTCCGCAGGTTCATATTCCCGTATGGGGAATGCTCGTGAGGACGCCTCACGTCGAGAAGGAATACGCTACCGTCAGCATATCTACGGAAATCGACGGTGCGAAAGAAGGGGAGACATTTGAACTTGATATGACGGTGCTTGACGAAGAAGGAAATGTCGTTGCGAGGCGTACCGACAGCCGTGCGGTATGCCACGGCGAGGCCGTCCGGCAAAATCTGACCGTGAATGCTCCTAAACTGTGGTCGCCTGAGAATCCGGCGCTCTACACGGCAATGGTGAAGATTCTTAAGGACGGAGCCGTCATTGACAACAGTTCGGTGCGATTCGGAATACGCACAGCTGAATTTATCGCAGACAAGGGATTTTTCCTCAACGGAGAAAGACGGGTGATTCGCGGAGTCTGCATGCACCACGACCTCGGGCCTCTCGGGGCAGCGGTGAACCGGTCGGCGCTGAAGCATCAGATTGAGTTGCTGAAGGAAATGGGCTGTGATGCCATAAGGACATCTCACAATATGCCTGCTGAGGATCTCGTTGAACTCTGTGACGAGATGGGAATGATGATGATGGCGGAGACATTCGATGAATGGGAAGTGGCGAAGTGTCAGAACGGTTACCATAGGTTCTTTGAGGATTGGGCGGAGAAGGATGTCGTGAATATGGTGCGGCATTTCAGAAACAGTCCGTCCATCATAATGTGGAGCATCGGAAACGAGGTCCCTACCCAGAGGTCCGCGGAAGGGTACAGAACAGCGGCATGGCTCCAGTCGATCTGCCACAGGGAAGACCCCACGAGGGCTGTGACTTGTGGGATGGACCAGTTCGACGCGGTGGTGAACAACGGCTTTGCGGCACAGCTGGACGTTCCGGGATTCAACTACAAGCCGCGCCGCTTCGTGGAGGCCTATGAGAAACTGCCTCAAAACATCATACTCGGAAGCGAGACGGCATCGACGGTGAGTTCAAGGGGCGTTTATCATCTGCCTTCCGAAAAGGGAGTGCACGGCATTGACGCTCTTCTCGGAGCATACATGAGACATCCGGACCACCAGTCATCATCCTACGACACAGACTATTGCCCATGGTCTAACATCCCGGACACGGACTTCGCCGCCGACGAGGACTACCCGTGGATGCCGGGACAGTTTGTCTGGACGGGATTCGACTACCTCGGGGAACCGACCCCTTACGACACCGACTCATGGCCGAACCACTCCTCGGTTTTCGGTATCATCGACCTCGCGTCCATTCCGAAAGACCGTTTCTGGCTCTACCGCAGCCAGTGGAGAAAAGACTCGCCTACTCTCCATCTTGTCCCGCACTGGACATGGCCTGGACATGAGGGAGAGAACATCCCTGTTGTGGCATACAGTTCTTTTGATAAGGCGGAACTCTTCGTGAACGGCGTAAGCCAGGGAATTGCGGTCAAGGCCGCGCCGTCCGGAGTCTCCGCTGACCCGACACATCCGGCTCCTATAGCGTCTGACACTGAACTGATGCGCCGTTTCAGGCTCATCTGGCCGGACGTTATTTACCAGAGCGGTGAACTGAAGGTGGTGGCGTACGGCTCTGATGGCAAACCGGCAGCGGAACAGGTTGTCCGCACAGCAGGCAAGCCATACGCGCTGAAACTCACCCCCTACACAGGACCTGAGTCGGTGGACGGCAGCACTTTCCCTGCATCCGATGCCCCGCAGACGATGGTTCTCAAGGCCGACGGCGAGCAGTTGTGCTACCTTAATGTCAGCGTTGTTGACCGCGAGGGGAATACGGTGCCGGCAGACAGCAGGCTCGTTAAGGTGAACGTAGGAGGTGCCGGCTCGTTCGAGGCCATTGCCAACGGAGACCCGACCTGCCTTGAGCCCTTCCAACTCCCGCAGATGCACCTTTTCAGCGGGCAGTTGACGGTGATTGTCCGCAGCGGGCAGCTATCTGGAGAGATGAATGTCAGCGTTACGGCAAAGGGGCTGCGGAAGGCCACCGTGACACTCCGCTGCGAATAGGGGGGGGATTTTACTGTCTTTTCGGTCCATATCCCCTTTTCATCAGTCGTGTACCCCGGTACACTCCATCTTCCAAAAGGAATCTGTCCTCGAAAATCCAGTAAAATCCCGGTAAGTCCCTTAAAAAGTGCTGAAACAGCAAGTAATAGTTGTGATTCGCAACAATTACTTGCTGTTTTCGTATTGTCTTATGACCTATATTTGGCGGACTGAAACTAACGCCAGATTATATGGACAACAATTCCATCAAAGAAAACATCCGAAGAATAAGAAAAATCCGCGGATACACGCAACACGAACTCGCCACTCGTTGCGGCATATCAATGACACACTACCGCAGCATAGAAGTCGGAACGACAGCCATAATAAACCCGATAGTCCTGCGCATCTCTGAGGTGCTCGACATAGGCATAGGCTACCTTCTGCTCGGCTCCTGGAACTGGAAAGACCAAGATTTCGCCCTTGAGGACGAGGCGGTGGGCTACGGCTTCAACGGAGGCTTTATGGACAAGGCAAACCGGCGCTACAACGACATGCGCGACGACTACGAAACCCGCCTGTCGAAGCTCCGCGAAGAAATCCTCACCCTCCGTCAAGTCGTCGACAGCCAACGCCGAGACATCTCCCACCTCGAAAGCGTAGTCCGGATGATGCGTCGAATAAAGGGAATCGAATGAATTATGTGTAATTTTTCGGGGAATGTGTTGGAATTGACACTGACAAATTATAAATTTGTAAGGTTTGAAATTTACAAATGATAGGCTCCCTTTCGGAATGTCGTGTCACAAGTGGATTTATGTGTTTAATTATTAGACCTTTGGGTCGGCTAAAATTTTTATCAAATGAAAAAGATTGCTTACATTGCAGTCGTTGCATTGGCTGTCGTTGCCTGCAACAAAGAAGAGGGTGCCAAAACTCTCACCGTAACTCCTGCGGAGAAAACTGTCTTCACTGACGAAGACCTTCCTGAACTTTCTGTGAGCGCGACGCCTGAAAATGCTCTGGATGGAGTGACTGTGGAATGGACTTCAAGCGACCCGGAACTCGTGACCGTGTCCCCAAAGGGAGAGCTCGCACTGACTGTTGAAGACATTGAGGAAAAAGAAAAAGTTGTCACCATCACGGCTAAAGCCGGCGAACTTTCTGCAACTTGCAAGCTCACCATCAAGGGACAGATTGCACGGTATGAAGTGCTTGACTTCACTAAAGATTTCGGATTCAAAATGCTTGACAGAAACATCGGAGCGAAAAGCAAGGAAGATGCAGGATATTTCTACCAGTGGGGAAAAATCCTTCCTGTCGCATCAGGTAACGATACAAAGGTGAACGAGTTCTACGACAAGGATTGGAGCCCGGAAAGCAAAGGCTTCGCTGACTGGACCGTTGCCGAGAACACTCCTTGCCCTAAGGGTTGGAGTCTGCCGAATGACGAGCAGATGAAGAAGGTTAAGGCAAAGTTGGATATTATTGGTGACTGGTATTATGAGATGGCTACAGATGAGGACTGCGCCGAGGCATTTGCTATAGTTGACAAAATGGCTCTTGTAGAGTGCGGACAGTTCAAAAAAGAAAGCACTACGCAGAAGTATCTGCCTACAGCAAAATATTTTTGGACGTCATACACATTTAAGGATGATGCCGATGTTTCAAAAGTTGGCACCTTTGAATACAATAATTTCCCTACATACAGCACAAAGACTGGAGGCTCTTACGATTTGGCTATTCCTGTCCGCTGCGTAAAATAATCATTTGCGCACATAAACCTCGTCCCGAATGGGATTCGGGAGTCCTCTGGGCGTGATATGAAACATCTGCGCAAAATCATATTAGTTATAACTTTACTCGGAGTGGTGTGCCGCCTTGCGGCCGCGGCTCCGAGTAAAGTTGATGTTAGGGTGTTCGTCAATTCAAAGGAAAGCGGCGAACCTCTGGCAGGGGTCGTCGTGGGATTCCCGGACTGCGGAATCTATGCCGCAAGCGAGACTGACGGCGGGGCGGTGCTGAAAGGAGTGCCCGAAGGGAGGTGGAAATTCTCCGCACAAATGATTGGCATGCTGGACTATGAGCTTGAAGTCAAGGTGAGCGCGGGGATGTCCCCGGTGAGCGTCCTGATGGTCGAATCCTCGTTCAGACTTGACGACGTAGTGGTGACGGCACGCTCGGGAGCAGTGGGGGCATCCACGGCATCGAGCATTTCGCGCACGGCCATAGACCATCTTCAGGCCACTTCCCTGAGCGACATAATGGAACTCCTTCCAGGACAGCTATCCTCCAATCCCTCTCTCACCTCCGCCAGCAAGGCGACAATCAGGCAGGTGGGAACGGACGCGATGAACAGCCTCGGAACATCCATCATCGTGAACGGGGCACCGGTCTCCAATAATGCCAACCTCCAGGTAGGCAACACGGCGACAAGCGGTACGCTCACTTCCGGCTATTCCTCTACAGCAGGTTCGGGAGTGGATTTGAGACAGATTTCGGTAGACAATGTCGAATCGGTAGATGTCATAAGGGGCATCCCCTCCGTCGAATATGGCGACCTCACTTCCGGAGTCATAATCGTGAATCCGAAGGCAGGCGAATATCCATTCAGAATCAGGACAAAGATAAACCCGACACTCACCCAAGCGTCTGTCAGCAAGGGATTTGCACTCGGGAAGAAGGGCGGAGCACTCAGTGCCGACTTCGACTACGCATCTTCTCTCGCCGATGAACGCAGGCCCTATCAACAATATCGCCGAATCACGGCAAACCTGCTCTATTCCAAGACTTTCGCAGAAAAGTTGAGGACCACCACCGGATTTGGATTCTACTCCGATCTCGATGCCCAGAAACTCGACCCGACAGACGTGAAGTATCAGAGGAAGCGCTCGGCGGAGAACATGGGCTTCAAGTTCAACACAAACATCAACTGGCAGGCGGACTTATCTTTCCTGAAATCCCTAAAGTTCAATTTGTCCGCAAATTACGCGGAGCAAACGGGTTACACTCAGGAAATAAAGGGCAATTTCGGCTATATGGTGACCTCGGCAATGACCGACGGCACTGTGGCGGCAAACGTCGGCGGTCCGGTCTATGACAATCTCGGCAACAAGTTGACCAACACCGACGCGCCGGGCCACGAGGCATCCACAAACATACTCCCATACGAGTTCCTCACGCAGATGACGACCTACGGGAAACCGCTCAATGTCTTTGCAAAGGTGGTGGCCAGCATGTTCACGGAGTTCTGGGGCATAGGCAACCGCATCATCGGCGGAGCGGAGTGGAAAACGGACGTAAACTTCGGGCAAGGCAAGGTTTTCGACCCGCTCATGCCTCCGTCAAGCGGACTGAGGATGCGCCCTTACACCGACATTCCCGCCCTCAACCAGTTCTCGCTCTACGCCGAGGACAACATTTCCAAGACACTGTGGAACAGGGATTTGAAAGTACAGCTTGGTCTGCGCTTCGACCTTGTGCAGCCCGGACGCAGCGAAATGATGAATGCCCTCTCGCCACGAGTCAACGCCTCATTCGAAATTGTCCCGAAGATGCTGAAACTGCGCGGAGGCTGGGGAATAACGGCCAAGGCTCCGCCGCTGGTCTATCTCTACCCTGACAAAGCCTATTTCGACTTTGTGAACTACAGCAACATCGGCCTGACCGGAGTAAGCGGGGCTCAGGAACTCAGCGTCCTTACCACCAAGGTCTATGACACTTCCAACAGCCGCCTCAAGATTGCGAGAAATTCCAAGTCGGAAATCGGACTCGATTTCGAGTGGGCCGGCATGAGGCTGAGCGTCACGGCTTACCGAGAACTGCTGCGCAACGGCTATTCGTTCGGCACGGACCGCAGTTGCTTCCAGCTATTTGAACTCAAGAAATACGAGGGCATCGAGCGTGAGGGGACATATCCCCTGCTGAAATACAGCGACGCGACAAATGTCGTAGTGAGCTATTACAAACCGCTGAACAACAATGTGAACGACTCAAAGGGCGTGGAGTTCGACCTCGACTTCGGACAGATTAAGCCCATCCGCACGTCGTTTGTCCTGACCGGAGCATATATGGTCTCGGATTCATATTCCTCCACCGAATCATATTTTCAGAAGAATCCGGACCCGAAGAAGGGATATAAGGACATCGGAGTTTACGCAAGCGGCAACGGAAGCCGCTATTCACGGTTTTCGACGAACCTTAGGGTGATACACAATATTCCGAAAATCGGATTCGTCGTCTCAATGTCGTTGCAGACGATTTGGAGCGATACACACGAATATCTCGGAACGGAGAACATCCATCCGATAGGATACATAAGCGCCTCGAACCTCAAATACACGGCACTCGCGGAAGGTGACCCGATAAGCGAAGACATTCAGAAGCAGATTTTGGACAATAGGCTCATCAAGGAAACACATAAACCACTATGGCTCTGCAATTTGAGGCTAACGAAGGAAATCGGGGAATATCTCGGATTCACGTTTTTCCTCAACAATGTCTTCCGCACGAACCCGTTGGAGGAGAGCAAGAGGAATCCGGGAACATGGTCAAGTTCGCGCAACCCGTCGCAGTTCTTCGGAATTGAGGCGTGGTTCAAGTTCTGAGGGCGAGGATGGAGGTAAAACATTTGGGAAATGAAAGGCTTTTGTAACATACGGACGTTGACTTTGTTCGTGCTGTCGGCTTTGCTGCTCGGCGGCTGTTTTCGGGACGAAGTGCCGCCAAGCCAGTTCGTCAGCGATTTTGAGATGCACTTCTGCTATGGAGAGTTCGGAAACGGAAGGCCGTTCTCGACTCCCCTGTCGGTGCTTATGACCAACACGACCGAGCAACTCGGCTATAGTTTTGAAAGCGGGACTGACGGGGTTGTGGAGGTGAGCAGAATAATGCCGGGGCAATACACTGTGACGGTGTCTGGAAGCCTCACGGCGGCGGAGGCCGAATCGGTCGATATTGACACGAAGGGGGAACCGCTCTACCTGTCAGGTTTCATAAGCGGAATGGGACTGCATCTGGGGGTCGTGCCGCAGCTGCCGGAGACAAAACTCATTGCAGTGTCCTCGAATCCCGTCATTTTCAAAGAACTCTACTACGCCGGCTCCACCACTCCAAACAACGGAAGCTACCGTAACGACACTTTTTTCTCGATTTACAACAATTCTTCCAAGCCACAGGACATCGGCAAGCTCTACATCGGGATGAACGAGTTTTACGGCGGCCTCGGAGAAAGCGGACCTTTGTGGCCTGGAGAGAAAGCCGGAAACTACACCCATGTCTACCTGAAAAGCGTCTGGAAGATTGTCGCTGAAGGAAAGTCATTCGTGATGCAGCCGGGGCAGACTGCTGTGATTGCGACAATGGCCGCGCCGCACAACAAAGACGCGGCCTACAATCTGAATTCTCCGGTGGACTTGTCCGGAGCCGATTTCGAGGCTTATGTGAACGATCCGGAAAACAAGTACCCGGACTTCGACGCAACAAATATGGAGATGGCGTTCTGGCCGGACTACGGCTATCTGTGGCGGCCGAGTGTGTTCGGGCAGGGGATGGTGCTGCTGGAGGCGAGTGCGGAGGAATTTGCCGCCTTCGAGAAGGTCACTCTGCCAGAGACTTTTCAGGATCCGTTTGAGGATGAGGAGTACTGGAACTGTCTGAAAGTGCCATACGACAATGTGGTAGATGCAGTTGACCTCATTCAGAACGAGACGGCGACAGGAACGAAGCGGTTCTCACCGAAACTCGACGCGGGATTCGCAACTGTTGCAAGGATTTATGCCGGACTGAGCGTGCGCAGGAAGTCCCTGCCTTCTACCGATGGGCGCGTGCGCCTTCAGGACACGAACAACTCGACCGCAGACTTTGAAATCAACGAAAAACCACTGTCGGAATGAAGAATATGAGGACACATAAGGCTTCGTGTATATGCTGCCGGAGGGAGATTTCGCGAGAAGTGAGAAAATTCCTCACGAGACTTCTTCTCATCCCGGTGCTGGCTGTCGAAATCCATGCCTCAGCGCAGGAAAGGCAGATGAACGCCGCTGACATGGAATGCTCTAAGCCAACGGAAGGCTATGGGCAAGCCGTGCTCGGAGCCGACTTCGAAACCGGAACGTTCCATAGGGCGCAGGATGCGGATACAAAGACGGGAATATTCTTCAACGCCGACGGAGAGAGGCAGGTGGGAAGATTTCGTCTCAAGGGGGACTTCCGTTTCAGGCAGTCCTTCGAAAACGGCGTGCGCTTCGCCTCGACATTCAACCCGTTGAGGGATATGCCGTATGTGATTGCCGACAGTACGGGCGGAAATTGGCAAAAGCAGGCATACGCAATGTGGGCGGACATATCTACCCCAATCGTGCAGGGCTTTTTGAACGCGGGCCTCGCAATGGATCTCGATGTCGGACGGGGAGCAAAGAAGGTTGACCCGCGCCCACAGGCAGGGATATGCAGGATTGAGATAAAGCCGTCGCTCTCATTCATCTTTCTGAAACATTTTTCCGTCTCCACAGGATTTATCTACGGCCTCTACCGCGAGACTTCAAACCTCATCCTCTACGACTCCTCCCAGCCGCAGAAGCTCTACCTGCTGAAGGGTCTGGGGCAATATACCTACGAGGTGTTCAGCAGCACTGAAAGGGAGAGAAAATACGAAGGGAACACACTGGGAGGCTGTCTCTCTCTTCAGTACAACGATGACATCGGAAATGTCAGCCTCTACGGAGAATATCGCAACGGACTTGAGAAGGTCTTTGACATAGACTATAACAAGCCCCATGACAGAGGGAACTACTACACGCATGATTTCAGGACGGGATTATCCATATCCGCTCCTATGGAAAACATGGCAAGAGGCGGAGCTGCATTAAGTTTTGAATACAGCGGCCTGCGTCATTCCGGGCGAGAGTTTGTGCAGCATTTCGACTCGTCTCCGGAAGTCAATTCATGGGTGACAGACTCTTCACTTCCGGGCCGTTACCTTAACCGGGAGGATCATTTCAACTGCTCGGTCAATATTTATATCAATGACAGGAACAACCGGAAAAGCTGGGTCATAACCGACGAAATGGAATGGAACCGCTGCGAACAGAGCTACAGCGCAGCGAATGCGTATGAACTTATAAAGAACGCGAGATACTCCCTCGGATTCAGTAAGTTTTTCCACACCCACAGAGGCCTCTTCGAACTTGGATGCAAGGCTAAAGTCTCGCGCGGCAAGGGCAGTCGTCTTGACTACACGCCCCGCGAGACCGAAGACACTCACGTTGCCGCAAATCTGATTGACCACGACTTCGCGCTCCCATCGAACTGGTACAGCGGCGAACTCGGCGTCGGCTACACATGGAAACTCAAACACGGTCAGGCGCTCAATCTCGGAGGCAAGGGATTCATCAAAGACTCAGGCCGCGACCGCCGCAGCAAGGAGGAAAGCGGAATGGAAATAGACAACACACCGGGTCGATGGTGGCGCTCCGGCTGCCTTCTTTCCGTCGGCCTCCGCTTCTGACTTACTCCTCAAATGCGTATGGAGCGTATATGAGTCCGTAATATTGATAGAGCTTGAGCATTGAATCCTTCACCTTGGCAAGGAACTCAGGATAGGTCTGCGCATCCTTGTGCCAGCTGACTGCGGAAAGGGCGCAGAAACGCGGAAGGTCCATGAACTGGACACGGTCAATGCCGCGCATATACTCAGTCCAGGTGTTTGCCTGAATGCCGTAGATGTATGATTTCTCAGTCTCTGTAAGCTGATCGAAAGGATCGAAACTCCAGCATTTTTCAAGAGAGACATAGCCTCCGATGCCGAGCGGTTCCTTGTTTGCCTCCGGATCTGCCGTCTGGTAGTAGTCGAGATAGAAGTAGTTGTTCGGGGCCATTACGACCTTGTTGCCCATCTTTGCAGCCTTTACTCCTCCCTGCGGACCTCTCCATGACATCACAGTGGCGGTAGGAGTGGCGCCGGACTCAAGGATCTCGTCCCATCCGATGATATGACGACCCTTTGCGTTGAGGTACTTCTCAACTCTCTTGAGCTGATAACCCTGAAGCTGGCCAACCTCTGTAAGCCCCTCCTCCTTCATACGCCTCTGGCAATCAGGACATTCCTTCCAACGGTCGCGCGGGCACTCGTCGCCTCCGATGTGGATGTACTCGCCCGGGAAAATCTCACATATTTCATCAAGCACGTCCTCGAAGAACTTGAAAGTCGTCTCGCGTCCCATGCAGAATACCTCCGGGATTATGCCCCATACAGGGAGCGTCACATAACCGGTCTGACGGCAACCGAGATAAGGATATGAGGCAAGCGCGGCTTCGGCGTGTCCCGGCATCTCAATTTCCGGAATCACGGTAATCTGCCTTGCAGAGGCGTATGCAACGAGTTCACGGGCCTGCTCCTGAGTGTAGAATCCACTGTGGGGATGTCCGTCATACACCCTGTTCTCCTCCTTTTCCCGGAGATGGTTGACGAGAGTGTCCTCTCGCTTTGAGCCTATTTCCGTGAGAAGCGGATATTTCTTTATCTCGATTCTCCAGCCCTGATCCTCCGTGAGATGCCAATGGAAAGTGTTGAGCTTGTGGTAGGCCATTATATCTATGTATTTCTTCACGTCCTCGAACGGTATGAAGTGACGGCAGCAGTCGAGCATGGCACCTCTGTACGCGAACTCCGGCCAGTCCTCGATTTCGAGCCCGGCGAGTTTCAACTGCCCGCCTTCGGCCTTGGACGCGCTATCGATGAGAATCTGGGAAAGAGACTGGAGTCCCCACCATACGCCTTTTGCAGAGCCTCCCGTGATGACAATCCGGTCTTTCGGGTCAATGGTCAGCCTATACTGTTCCTCAGCGAGTGACTTGTCAACGGAAAGTTTCACATCTGCCTTCTTGGCCGACTTCTCAAGGACGGCCGACGGAAGTACAACGTCCGAAACGATGCGGTGGAAGTTCGTCTCTGTCCAATAGTCTCCGGCGACAAATGGCTTTTTGATGGACTCGGCCCAAGTGGCAGCGAGCTGTTTGAGCTCATCTGTGGAGGCATAAACCTTGATTTCAGTCGCGGAAACTGGAAGTACGGACTGCGTTTGTGTGATTTTCTGTGGTTCCGGGATTATGGAAACAGCACCGGCTGTCACAGAGAAGGAGGCCGATATGGCCAGCGCGGCAATGGTTGAGACCGCAAGAGATTTCAGTATCATAAATGTCTGTATGTGTGGTTTTATAATTAAACTTTTACAAAGTTAACAATTAAGAAATACGAAAAAACAAACTGCTTCAGATTTGTCAAGAAACATCATTGCTGTCCGGTAAAAGTTCCGGACGATTATTATAAAGTTTAACAATTAAA
>UQYV01000050.1 GCA_900545245.1 uncultured Bacteroidales bacterium | reverse complement strand
TATATCACCCGAAAAACAAAAAAAGAGCGACTAAATTACTTTTTAGTCGCCCCCATTGATTTCTTGGAGTGGGACGATAATTGTCCCTCAATCTGGGGGACAATTGCATTAAGTTCTGAATATAAGCAGTAGAAACTCCTGATATAGTATAAATTAGTGCGAGAGAAGCCGGTAGCATTCGGAATCTCTCGTTTTAAATCTGCGGATAATGTTCTAATTACTTTTTCGCCCCATTTTTTCTCAATATCCATCTCTATGATGTCTCGTCCCAGTTCCCAATAGAAACGAAGCATTTCTTGATTGACCTTTACTGCGGCTTTTATTTGGCAGCGTTGATAACGCTTGCAGAGTTCCTGCACCCACTGCAAATAGTCTTTGTCTAATATGCTTATTGACTTGTCCATATCTGTTTCATTGCATTTTAACATCCCATACTTTTCGTATGTTGTAATACTACAAAGGTAGTGAATTTTATAGACTTGACAGTTATCCGATGTATTTCCGATGGGACATTTTTACATTGAGCTGATTTACTTTCGCATAGTGCCATCTTGCAATAGGCGAGCTGTTGCGACAGTAAACAAATACCTAGCTGTTCGAAAAATTCATTACCTTTGAGGCCGGAATCATGGATGAAAAGGAACTCATACGGAGACTGAAAGATGGAGGGGACGGCAGCGAAGCCGGCTTCAGGGAACTTTATGAGCTCTATTCCCCCGCCCTATATCGCTTCGTCTATTCATACGTCAAGTCAGCCGACACAGCGCGTGAAATAACCCACGAAGCTCTCGTAGGGCTCTGGCTGCATCGCGGTAACCTCGACGAGAAACGTTCCGTCCGAGGCTATCTCTTCACATCGTGCAGAAACTCCCTGATAAAGGAACTGCGCCGCCAACTACGAAACCCGAACATTCATGACTGGGTGGAACTTTCCGGGGCAGTGAGCGTCGAGTCCAGAATTTCTTATGACTATGATGCCTATCTTCAAGGCATCGGAGCGGCAAAAGAGACTCTCACACCACGTCAGAGGCAGATTTTCACAATGAGCCGCGAGGATGGGCTCAGCGTTAGGGAAATTGCCGCAGGACTCGGCATCGGAGAGCAGGTCGTCCGCAACCAACTGTCCGCCGCGATGAAGAAAATCAGGGAATACCTTCTGCGCTATATGCCCCTGATTGTCATTATATACAAAGTCCTGAGCGAGTGCATGCCAATGTAGAGAATGAAGGCAGGCATACAAAAAGTCGGATTTTATATATTATAAACCCTGGACAAACGGATATATAATGCGTACTCACATTCAGAAAACAGAGGCGCATGAAAAATCTGCTTGAAAAATACAGACGCGGAGACATATCTCCGGAGGAACTCGAAACGCTCGGGAAGGAAGTCGATACGGCATCAGACTATGAAATTGGGAACATTCTCGAAGAGGCTTGGATGCACGAGAGTGACGTGCATGACGGAGTCCGCAGGAGAATGCCCGAACCTAAGATTAGGAAGATACGGCTTTGGACATCTGTGGCCGCCGGGCTTCTGCTGCTTGTGGCAGGCGTGCTTTCATTGCGTCTGGCAGACCTAAGCCATGAGCAGAATCTACTGGCAGACAGAGAGATGCGAATCGATGCCGGAGAAAACGGAAAATCCAGGATAGTCCTGCCTGACGGGACAAAAGTCACGCTCAACACAAGGTCAACCATCGAGTATCCGGCCGACTTCGGGGTGAAAAACCGCCGAGTAAGGCTCTCCGGGCAAGGATATTTCGATGTAACAAAGGACTCCGGGCACGAGTTCATCGTCTCGGCTGAAGGGATGGACATAATTGTCCACGGCACCAAATTCAATGTCTATGCCTATCCGGACAACGACCTCAAGGAGGTGTCGCTTGTCGAAGGCAGCATAAGCCTGAGATACGGAGACGCCGAAATCAAACTCTCACCAAACGAAAAAGCCTGCATCAGGACCGAGAGCGGAAGACTCAATATGTTACGGACAGACAATGCAATCGAGACAAGCTGGCTCGAGGACCGTATAACTTTTATAAACAAGCCACTCTACCAAGTCGTTGACATGCTGCAGAGACATTTCGGGGTCACCATCGAGTGTTCCCCGGAAATCAACCTTGCGGACCGCTACACCGGTTCATTCAGCGAACACCGCGTAGAGGACATACTCGACATTCTGAAAATGCACTACGGCTTCAGTTACAGGAGCAGTGGCAATCACATAGTAATCACAAACACACAAAACAATTGACATTCCGCTTATGAAACCATCATCATGGCGTCATGCCGTTCTTGCTGTCATTTTCAGTCTGTTGCTTTCCGTGTCGGCTCACGCGCAGCAGGACAGAATCAGCCTGAACCTCAATGATGCTCCACTGAAACAGCTTTTCACGGAAATTGAAAGGCAGACCGACTGGAAATTTTCCTACCGCGACTCGGAAATCGAGAATAGGACCAAAGTCACCATACACGTGGACAGCGCCACGCTCGCTGAGGTACTGAACATGGAACTCAGCAAGGCCGGTCTCCAGTACACGACTGTGGGTGACAAGATTGTCGTCACGCCAAAGCCAGCGGCATCCGATGCCGTCACAGTGAAGGGGCGCGTCATCGACCATGACGGACAGCCCGTCATTAGCGCCTCCGCAATCATCAAGGGGACAAAGACAGGCGTTGTGACCGACATTGATGGACAGTTCTCGATCGATGCTCACAAGGGAGACGTTCTGGAATTCTCGTCACTGGGCTACACTAACGCCGAATACAAGGTTCAGCGCAATGCCATAGTCGAGATCCGACTCGAAGACGACTCCGTGCTGCTCGAGGAAGCCGTTGCAGTCGGCTACGGAACGACGTCGAGAAAGAACCTCACCACATCTGTAGCCACCATCAAGACAGAAAAGATTGCAAAAAGTGCCACAAGCAATATGTCCCAGATGCTCATGGGCCAGGCGGCAGGACTCCGAGCCAACATCAGCAGCCCACAACCCGGAGGAAATGTTGACGTGTCCATCCGAGGCGGCGGAACTCCGATCTACATCGTGGACGGCATCATGATGCCGAGCGGTTCGCTCGAAGTGGGGAACGGGACCATTGAAACGCCCAATTCCATAAACAGGGCGGGACTTGCAGGCCTGAATCCTGGCGACATTGAGTCCATCGAAGTCCTGAAGGATGCTTCCGCTGCAATTTATGGAATAAACGCGGCAAACGGAGTCATACTCATAACCACCAAAAAGGGAGCTGAGGGGGCGCCGAGAGTGACACTCGAATCCAGCTATTCATTCGTGCGCAACTACAAGTATCTCGAACCGCTCAGTTCCACCGAGTACATGAACTTCGCCAACGTCTTCAGCAAGGAAAGCTACCTTCTGAATCACGACATGAAGCCTTATGGCATCAACGACTACGATGGAGGCTGGTCACCTGTGTTCTATCCGGACCAGATCGCATCAGCTACGAACACGAACTGGCTCGACTATATAATGAAGCCAGGAAGCATCAACAACCATTCGCTCTCGCTCAATGGCGGAAACAAGTACATAAAGTACTATGTCGGAGGCAACTACTACGATCAAGTGGGCACTGTGATAAACTCCGGAATGAGAAGATACACGCTCCGCAGTAATCTCACGGCACAGATTTTCCCTTTTATGAAAGTGTCGACAATACTCAACATATTCTCGAACGACTTCACGAACTCCAACGCTGACGGAGGCGGTGCAGGCGGTGTCGGCAAGGACGCCCTGCAGTCCGCTCTTATGTTCCCGCCAAACTACTCCGTCTATGACTCCGAAGGCAACTACATGAGATACCGTTCAACGGCTAACCCCGCTGAAATGGCGATGTACAACGATAACACAAAGTCTTCCGGATGGTATGTGAACGTGTCGGCCGACATAAACCTCTACAAGGATCTGTTGAAGGTTCGCGGTGTCTACGGACTGAACCGCGAACAGGCGAAGCGTTCGCTCTACATCCCGACAACCATGCTCTGGTACGAGGTGGCGGGT
The DNA here is from genome assembly GCA_900545245.1 of uncultured Bacteroidales bacterium. Taxonomy (GTDB): domain Bacteria; phylum Bacteroidota; class Bacteroidia; order Bacteroidales; family UBA932; genus Cryptobacteroides. The sequence continues at coordinate 18,955 of UQYV01000050.1, read as the reverse complement.
GTTTCTCGCGGACACATCGGAGATGCGAACCGCGACGACAGGACCATCGAGGGTATGCTTATGTACAGCCAGAACATCCGCGACATCGTCAGCATCGACGCCGTGCTCGGAATGGGAGTGTACAACCAGTCTGGAACCGGGTTGGAGGTAGACTTCAAGAACGCCAACGACAACATAGGACCAGACAACATCGCTGCTGCAGAAGGACCTTTCACACCGACGTCATCCAAGTGGGAGAATGAGAAAAGGTCACAGTTCGGAAGGCTCGCCGTGGATGTGCTTGACAGGTATGTCGTATCCGCCACACTGAGACGCGACGGCACGGACAAGTTCTTCCCGTCAAAGAAATACGCCTGGTTTCCGTCTGTTTCTGCAGCATGGAAAATAACTTCTGAACCATGGATGCAGAAAGTGAAGTGGATTGATCTGCTCAAAGTCAGGGCAAGCTACGGCGTCACCGGCCGCGACAACCTCGGAACGTCGCTCTACGGTCTATACACCATGGCTCCGAGCTATGTGAAGTTCGGGAACAACAGCATCAACTACATCCCGTACATAAAGTCGGGTGCCGACTACCCCGACGTCACTTGGGAAAAGACCATAATGAAGAACGTCGGAATCGACTTCTACTTCCTTGGCAACAGGCTCTATGGAAGTTTCGACCTTTTCCGCAATGACGTCACGGATCTTCTCGGAACAGCTCCCGGAGAGCCCCTGAGCATGGTCGGAATGCGTCCGGTCAATTACGGACACTACTACCGCGCGGGATGGGACGCCACGCTCAACTCGGTGAACATCAAGAACCTCGGAGGATTCAGCTGGACATCAACGCTCACCCTTACGAAGTATAATATGTACTGGGTCAAGAGGACCGAAAACTATGACTATCAAGTCTATCAGCTCCGCGAAAAGGAGCCGATGAACGCGCAGTATTTCTATCACGTGACAGGCATCATCAACGAAGATCGTTCCAATATGCCGGATTCGCAACTGAGCCTCGGAGAAAACTCGCAGAGACCGGGCTACCCGATAATCGAGGACCGCAACGGAGACGGCATCATCACCACAGATGACATCTACATGGACGACGTTCTCCCGAAAATAAGCATAGGATTCGGCAACACATTCACGTGGCGGAACTTCGACCTCGACATATTCATGTACGGACAGTTCGGAGCGACGAAGTATAACTACGCCTACGCATGGGCAAACGCCGGAGCGCTCTCATACGGCCCGCCGCAGAACTCCAACCAGTTCGCCTACAAAATCTGGAACTCGCAGACGAACACAAGCGGCACGCTTCCCGGCATAGCGACAACCAGAAGCGACGCCCTTCCGGGCAACGCCGGTTGGGACCTTGGCAGACAGAATGCCTCTTTTGTCCGAGTGAGGAACATAACTCTGGGCTACAACATTGACGGAAACATTCTTGGAAAGGTACTCGCAAAAAGAATCAGCTCCATAAGGGTATATTTCGATGCGCAGAACCCTCTGACATTCACGACATTCTCCGGAGTGGATCCGGAAATATACACGGGAAACAGCTCCTCACCGGCAGGCTATCCGATGATACGCAGCTACTCTCTCGGTGCAAAAATCAATTTCAGGTAGGTTTTATCATACAGGAAACAGATGAAAAAGACAATATACATCGCAATCACCGCAACGGCCCTTCTCATGGGCACAGGCTGCAACAAGGACTTTGACCCGAAGATCTACGGAGTTCTGACAGAGCAGAACTTTCCTGTCTCCGAAAATGACTTCGCGTCGCTGATGATGTCCTGCTACATCCCTTTCACGAACACATGGACCTACTCGCTCTATGCCTCAAACGGCAACCAGCATCCGTGGTACATCCCTGCCGGCGGCGTGCTAAAGCAGTTCGACACAACATCAGACGTGGAGGCTCCATGGGTGAGCGGAGTGTGGAACATCAATTATAGGCAACTATCCGAGGCCAACTTCTCTATGTGCCGCTATTATTCCCGCAGCGTTCTTGAGGATGCCAGGCCGAACAATTACCCGAAGACACGCGAAGTTACGCGGTTTACGAGCGTCATAGGAACTATTCAGAATGCCCCTGCGACCAAGATTTCCGAAGAAAGGAAGAGAGAAATTCTCGCAGAGGCAAGGATATGCCGGGGTCTCCAAATGTACAATCTGCTTCACGTCTACGGTCCGGTTCCTCTCATCGTAGACCCGGAGAAGGTCGAAAACTCCGAGGCTCTGAACAACGCCGTCAGACCATCACTGGACGAGATTTCACAGTGGATATATGACGACTTCGAGTTCGCCGCGCAGTATGCTCCCGAAAATCAGAGCGAAAAGGGACGGTTCTCACGTGACTATGCGAAGTTCATGCTGATGAAGCACTGCCTCAATGAGGGCGGACACATGGACGGATGGTACGGAAAGGCGCTTGAGATGTACCGTGAACTCAACACCGGAAAGTACCGTCTGTTCACCTCCGGAATCAACCCCTACAGGGAAATGTTCCGCGAGAAGAATGACTTCAACTGCGAAATCATCGCTGCAATCAGCTGTGATCCGTCATCGACAGGCAACCTCAAGGAAGGAAGTATGAATCCTTTCGCGATGCTTGCAATCCCTAACAACGCAGCAAAGAAGGACGACCTCGGCAACGACACCCCGTTCTCCGTCTGCGGCCCGGGATGGGGACTTACTTTCAATGTGTCACCTAAGTTCTACGACAGCTTCGAGAGCGCGGATCTCCGCAAGGAAAGCATACTCACACAGTACTACACGACCACAGGAGAGTGGTGGGGACCGGCTGAAATCGGAAAGAAGTCCGAATGGGACGGCTACATCCCCTACAAATACCCTGCAGAAACAGCCACGGCGCCATGTTTCGGCAACGACTTCCCTCTCGCGAGATGGGCTGACGTGCTGCTGATGTTCGCAGAAGCCGAGGTACGTCAGAGCGGAGCCGCCCCTTCATCTGAGGCCGTGGCTGCGGTGAACGAGGTTCGCTCACGTGCGGGACTTGGCAATCTGTCTCCATCAAAGACAGACTCGGCGGAGCATTTCCTTGATGCCCTTTTGGAAGAGCGCGGACATGAGTTCTGGTTCGAGGGTATGCGCAAGGTGGACCTGATCCGGTTCAACAGATATGCCCGTCAGGTACGCGCCACAAAGGGTACGGTGCCGACCCATCAGTATATGCCGATTCCGGACTATGCCGTCAATGAGGCCTCTGAAATCGGAAAAACGCTTGTGCAGGAGTTTTCAAGGGATGGCTGGGACGAGGACAAGGCCAAGGCTGAGGCGATTTGAGAATCTTTGGGGTCGATATTAGTTCCCTCAAAAATCTTCCTCAAATCCTCAACGGTTTATTTCAGATAATTGCCTAAGTAAAAATATGATGCAAAAATTACAATATAGAGGTATACTACTCGCAGCTGCGGCTATGGTGCTGTGTGGCTGCGCCGAAAAAGTAGACAAGAACGTGACTTGGCCGGAATGGGCTTCCCGTCCAATCATTGAGAATCCTACAATATCCACTTCCGACGGAAAGACGGAAATCACTGCCGGAGAGATCGTGAACTTCAAGGCCGCCATACACGATGACTACAACGAGTTGAGAAGCTATGGAGTCGTTGTCAAATATGGGGATAATGTCGTGTTCAGCCGCACTGGGGAGATTTCCGGCAACAAGGCAGCGGTGGAATTTGACTTCATCATGCCATTTGCCGCAAACCTCGACAATGGCGGTTTCTATCCGGAAGTCACGGTGTCATCGAAAAACGTCGCAGGCGGCGAATATTCTACGAGAATACCGAGGGATCGGAACATCTCCGTGAATCGCCCGGCATCGCCGTCCAAACTCTTCGTTGTCGACGAGAACGGAGCCATGTTCCCTCTGGAGAAAGCGGAAGGAAGCCTTGTCTACAACACCACAGAAGGCACTGACCTCACTTCGCTCGGAAAGAAAATCTTCATCGCCGAAAAAGTCAGCGGAGGAAGGCCCGACTTCAGCGGAGTTGTGTGGGGAATGGAAAACGGAAAGATTGCTGTTGTAGGTGACGAAGGAAGCGGAATTGACGTTCCGGACACAGAAGGTTTCGGATTCAAGAAGTTCGGTTTCGACACCTACAGTTTTAGCCTCAACAAACTCGTGAACCTTACCGTCGTCGTTGATAAGGCCGCAATGGAATCGGTCAGTCAGAGCGGTGTGAACTACTTCGCGAAGGAGAAGGTCCGGCTCGTCAAGGACTGCGAGGTCACTTTCGAGGGCTTCGGGGAACTCAAGTCAATGCTTCAGAGCGACAGGTTCGAGATTCTTTCCGAAAATTCGGCAAAATTCACCGGACATAGTGCTGAATGGAGCTTCTGGTTCGACACCGACACGGGATGGATGATTCTGAACTACGCTGTATTCAACACCTCTGATCAGGTCTGGATCACCGGCTTCAAGGCCTGCTTCCCGCTCGGCAACGATGACAGCACGCACGACCTCAAGTACCTCGATGGGGACGGAAAGGTGCGCTACGCGACACTTGCGGCAGTGAAGGATGTCTCCGGTGACTTCAGCCTACTTGTCTATCTCAAAGATGACTACACCATCCAGCCATTCCGTTGGGTCAAGTGGAGTACAACCGTAGAGATGACGTCAATGACCCCGGAAACAGCGTCTATAACCGATGGAATATTCATCCGCCCCGGAAGCGATTTCAAGCCAGGAGTCTACAAAATCCGTCTTCATTTCACCCGTGAACCTGACAAGAACGGAGACGGAAGCAAGGCAGATGTATATGTCACTGCAATATAGCCACCACATTTCAAGCTAAACATACTAATATGATTCTCAAGAACATGACTATTGCAGCGGCGTCACTTCTGCTCTGCCTATCCTGCACAAGAGAGGCTGGGACCATTCCCATCATCACATGGGCAGGAGTGCCGCCACAGTGCAGCGCCGAGGTCTTCCCCATTTTGAAGGAATGCGGGATTGACATCCATCTCGGCTTGTATAGAACGGAAGACGAAGCTGCTGCTGCCCTTGACGCAGCACAGGAGGCCGGCTTGAAGCTTATTCCGGGATTCCCGCAGATCAAGGATTCCACCGCACAGTCCATCGCCCGTTTCAAGAGCCACCCGGCCCTATACGCATGGCACATCAAGGACGAACCGGAAATATGGGACATTCCATGGATTGCCGGACTCGTCAGGGAGATTGCTGCACTCGATCCCGGACATCCGTCCTACGTGAACCTCTATCCTAATTGGGCATGGTGTGACAGCCTTTATGCAGAAAGAATCGAATATTTCGCATCGGAAGTGGACGTACCATTCTACTCTTTTGACCAGTACCCAATTACGGAGAACGAGGACGGCAGCGTCTCGGTACGCCCCGGATGGTATAGGAACCTCGAGGAATTCTCCGAAATGTCGCGACGCCACGGAAAACCATTCTGGGCATTTGCCCTGACCAGATCGCACCGTCTCGGTCCGCCGTCTCCCGAAGCCGTCTATCCTGTGCCGACAATCGGACATCTCCGGCTTCAGGTATTCAGCGACCTTCTCTATGGTGCGCAGGCCATCCAATACTTCACCGCAGGTGGGTTGTATGACCCGGCAAGTCATTGCCACACTTCAGTGTATGACGTCGTCAGTCAGGTAAATTCGGAGATTCGGGCATATTCTCCAATATTTCTCGGATGCGAAGTCCTTGATGTCCGGCACACTGGAGACAATATTCCCGAAGGCACAAAAAGATTTGAGACAACGACGGGCAAAGTCATCGAGAGTCTCGATGTCTCGGGAAATGGTGCGGTCGTATCGTTTCTGCGAAACGGGAAGCATGACTACATTGCCGTGCAGAATAGGGACTGCGTGAACCCGGCCGTTCTCGACATCCGGTTTCGGAAAAAAGTGAAAATCATGACACCGGAGGGATGCCGCGCCTATGAAGGAAAGCCGATGAAAATGGAAGAGGGCGACGTCGTCATATTCCGTATAAACTGAAAACATAGATTTACAAACCATATAATCACTAAATTATGCGTTACTTAAAATCATTCTTAATTCTGGCCGCAGCCTCTGTTCTCGCATTTTCATGCAAGAAAGATGAGCCGACCGTTGTGACCAAGCCGGAGGCTCCGGTCATAGAAAATGCCTCACTGAAAGGACTGAATGGAGAATCCGTTGTCATCGCTGGCAACAATGTAAAGTTCTCCGCGACACTCAAAGTCAAGGGAAGCAAACTCGGAAAGTTCAGTCTCGAAATCAGGAAAGAAGCCGAAGTTCTGGCCTCCGCCGAGTTTGAACTTGAAGGAACCGAGGCCCTGGTTGAAAAGGAATTCGACCTTCCGCTCTCACCGGCAACTCTTGACGCCCCATTCTGGCCTGACGTGACAATGAAAGTCACGAACACCGACGAGATGTTCACGGAAGAGAAACTCACACAGGAAAACAACGTGCAGATTACGACTCCGGAACTCTTTGACGCACTCTACCTCGTTGACAGCAACGGGAAAGTCTGGCAGATGTCACCGACTGCGACAAAGGGCAGCTACCGCACGGAAGGCGAGCTCACCGGACTGGGAAGCAGTTTCAGCATAGTCTCCAAACTGAACGAGGACAATACCATAGACAATTCCGGGAAAGTCTGGACGTTCGACACGCCGGACACCGGTGAATACGGCATCAAGTGGATCGCGTTCGACCAGTTCACGGAACAGATGAGCAAGATGTTGGACCTTACAATCCCTATAGATTTTTCAAAAATGGCGAATGACCAGGGGAACAGCGTGTTCTGGAGCTTCCAGCTCGTGCAGGACTGTCGCGTCGTCTTCCTCAACTTCCCTGACGGCACGCTACCGCAGTCCGACCGCTTCGCCGATGTGGAGAAGAATACGGCACGCTACACCGGACACACTGGAAATCAGTTTGAGATTTACTATATTCCTGATACTAAATGGTTTATCATAAAGGAACAATATATCGCTACGGACGTCCTCTGGGTAACCGGAATGAATGCGTCGCTCCCGATGTCTCCGTACTGCGAAAAACACCCTCTCTACTGGTTCGCAAGCGGCGTTGATGTCAGCTATGCGACGGCCTCCTGCATCCGCACGGGCGAAGGGAAGTTCAGCACGCTGCTCTATCTCAAGGAGAACTTCGCCATAAAGATTTATGACGGTTGGAGCTGGGGCAACGAACTTCAGTGGGAATCAACTACTCCGGAGACCCTGGTCATCTCAGAAATGGCCGAGACCGAGGATGGGAAACTTGACGGCAACTATGGCAACGCCGGCGCATCATTCAGCGAAGGTCTCTATATGCTCAACTACAACAAGGCCTCCCGAAAGGCTTCTCTCGTGAGGTACACCGGAACTGTCCTCGGCGGCCTTGAGACCGGCGTCGCAGACCCTGATCCGAAGCCGATAGATCCGACCCCGGACCCTGAACCGCAGCCAAGCGAGGCCATCGTTCTCGACAAGAGCGGGATGGCTGACAAAAAGGACGGAACCCTCGTGCGATGGGTGCTTGAACTTGAGCAGAACTGCACAGTGAAGTTCGAGAACTTCGACGCCCCGATTGCGGAGATGGTGAACCTCGCGATTTTCGACAACATCGATGAGACGGCAAAGACCGCAAGATACATCGGAGCGAGCGAGAAATATGAGGTTTGGTATAGGACGGAGCAAAAATGGCTCATATTCACAAACAACATTGCAGCTGAAAATGTCCTTCTCATAGGAAAGAACGCAAGCTTCCCGCAGAAGCCATACATCGAGTACCCGATAATTGAGACTGACATTCCGAGAACGCCTGGGCAGACCCTGCACCTCAACAAGACGGCCGACGGAATCTTCCGTTCCTACATCTATCTCGCCGAGGGATTCACTTTCCAGGTCTATACGAACTATGCCTGGGGAGCGCTCGTGAAGGACTGGAAGTCCGGCTCGCCTGACCTCCTCGTGCCTATGAGCGACTGGGGATACTACGGGAAACAGAACACGGAAAAGCCGTTCACCCCAGGAGTCTATCTCGTTGAGTACAACAAGACGACAAATACGGTGACACTCAGCAAGTGATTCTCAAGCAGTTCCTGCGCAGTTTTTATCTATGAACAATCAACAGCAGTCAATGAAAGTTAGCAAACTGATATTTTCTTTCGCGGCCGTCATCGCTTTGGTGACGGCCTGCGAAAAATTCCCGAAACCCGGAAACTCGGGTAATGGCGGCAACGCAACCACGGTCATGGACCTTACTGGGCTTACCGTTGACGGGCAATTTCCTATCATCGCGTGGACCGACAACCAGACTCCTGAGCAGTTCGTGGCAAGGTTCACCTCTATGAAAGAATGTGGAATCAATGTCTATCTCGGATGGTACAAGAGTCTCGACGAGGTGATGCTCGCGCTCGATGGTGCGCAGCAGGCAGGAATCAAGCTTATAACGAAGAGCGATGAACTTTTCTCAGACACAGAGAACACCGTGCGCACGATGATGTCGCACCCGGCACTCTTCGGCTACCACATCAAGGATGAGCCCGAGGTCAGCGACATTCCGACACTCGCGTCTCAGGTGAAGGCAATCAATGCGGTCGATGACAAGCACTTCTGCTACATCAACCTCTACCCGAACTGGGCGTGGGGAAACATCGACGGCTATATGTCAAAGCTCACGTCCTACCTCTCGCAGGTGCCGGTTCGCTTCCTCTCATTTGACCACTACCCGGTCATGGAGGTCGACGGCGTCAGTTCACTCCGCCGGGAATGGTACAAGAACCTCGAAGACGTAAGGCGTGTCTCGCGGGCACGCAGCATCCCGTTCTGGGCATTCGCCCTCTCGCTCTCCCACAAGCTCGAAGGGGTGCTCTACCCTATACCGACGCTTGCTGAGCTCCGCGTACAAATGTTCAGCAACCTCGCCTATGGGGCACAGGGATTCCAATACTTCACCTACTGGGGAATATACCAAAATGGTCCGACGCAGGTGTATGACCGCGTGAAGACCCTCAATAAGGAGATCCAGTCGCTGTCAAAGGTTTTCCTCGGGGCTGACGTCACCGACGTGTGGCACACCGGTGCGAACCTGCCATACGGAACAAAGGGTCTCACAACGCTTCCTGAAGGCATCTCCGCGCTCTCCACGAGCGACAATGGTGCCGTGGTTTCGAAGGTGGTCAAGGACGGAAAGACATATATCGCCGTGGTGAACAAGGACTACAAGGCAGACATGACACTCGACATCGCATTCACAGGAGAGGCCTGGCGGATTGATAAGGAAGGCTACAAGACTGCAGCGAAGTCAGGATGCTTCAGTGTAGCTCCTGGCGACATTATCATGTTTCAGATTCAGTAATAAGACACGTAATGAAAGCTACAAAAGGCATTGTTATTATCACAGCGCTTCTCCTCTGCGGCTGCGCGTCCAAGACAGGAACAGTCTGGACGAAGGAGAAGGCAAACGCATGGTTTGAGGAAAAGGGGTGGGTGTCCGGATGTGACTACATTCCAGCCTACGCCATAAACCAGCTTGAGATGTGGCAGGAGGAGACTTTCAATCCCGAAGCCATTGACAGCGAGCTCGGTTGGGCCGAAGATTTGGGATTCAACTGCATGAGAGTGTTCCTTCACCACAAACTATGGGAAGCCGACAGCGACGGATTCAAGGGCAGGATAGAAAAGTATCTCGAAATCTCGTCGTCGCACGGCATCTCTACGATGTTCGTCTTCCTCGACGACTGTTGGTGCGAAAACTACGCGCTCGGAAAACAGCCCGAGCCGAAAAAGGGAGTGCACAACTCCGGATGGGCGAAAGACCCTGGAGCGCTATTCTACGGGGAGGCCGGCAGTGGGCTTGACTATGCGGCCGACACGGCTGCGGTTGCCTCACGGCTTGAGGCCTATGTGACCGATGTGTTGACACATTTTAAGGACGACACCCGCATCTACGCCTGGGACCTCTACAACGAGCCGGGCGGCGGTCAGGACCCACACCGCTACTACGAAAGGTCGTTCCCGCTCCTGAAGGACATCTTCCGCTGGGCCCGCAGGGTGAACCCGTCACAGCCATTAACTGCTGGAGTCTGGAGTCCGCTGCTCGGAGAGATGAACGTCTGGCAGATTGAAAACTCGGACATAGTCACCTATCACACCTACGAGTCTCCGGAGAGCCATCAGGCGATGATAGACACGCTTAAGGCCTATGGTAAACCAATGGTCTGCACGGAGTACATGGCACGCACTCAGAACAGCACTTTCCAGGACATACTCCCGATACTCAGACGGGAGAACGTCGGCGCGATCAATTGGGGCTTCGTAGCAGGCAAGTCCAATACAATCTTCGGCTGGGAGACCATGCACGAGCCATGTCCGACCGACGAACCGGAGGTCTGGTTCCACGACATCCTGCGCCGGGATGGGACCCCGTATAGTGAAGATGAGGTCGAATGCATCAAGGCCATGAACGGCAAGACACTCTCTGTAGTCCCCTACCCCGCCGAAGTGACTTCTCACGGAGGCAGCTTCAAGGCCGGGGGTGCGAAGGTCAGTTCGTCTGGACTGTCAAAAGCAGAAAGAAAAATGGTTGAAGGCTTCGGGAACTATGTTTCCGAAGCCTTCGGCAAAAAAAGGTCATCGGCAAAGATTGTTTTCACCCATGATAGTTCCGTTGAAGGCGAGGGATATGAAATCGACATTCGCCGCGACGGGATCTCGGTACGTTCGGGTTCATATTCCGGAACTCTCTATGCCATAGCGACTTTGAAACAGATGTTTTCGTGCGGAAACGGTGCAAATGTTCCCTGCATGTCGATAAGGGACTTCCCGCGATTTGCCTACCGCGGGCTTGAACTCGACTGCTCAAGACATTTCTTCAGGATTGACGAAGTTAAGAAGATTCTTGACGTGATGGCCATGTACAAGCTCAACCGCTTCCACTGGCACCTGACGGACGACCACGGATGGAGAGTCGAGATAAGAAAATACCCCCTCCTTACGAGTGTCGGGGCATGGCGCGATGGAAGTCAGGTCGATTGGGAGGTGAACCACAACGACGGAATCCGCTATGGAGGGTTCTACACGCAGGAGCAACTGCGCGAGGTTGTCGCCTATGCAGCGGAGCGCGGGATAGAGATTGTTCCGGAGATTGACCTTCCGGCGCACCTCGTGTCGGCTCTTGCAGCCTATCCGGAGCTTGGCTGTACTGGAGGTCCGTACAAGGTGTTCACGCTCTGGGACATAGCTCCGGATATACTCTGCGCTGGAAAGGAGTCGTCCTTCGATTTTCTCAACGGCGTTTTCAGCGAACTCTGCGACATATTCCCAGGTGAGTACATCCACATCGGAGGCGATGAATGTCCGAAGGCACGATGGAAGGAATGTCCGGACTGTCAGAGACGTATCGCCGAGCTCGGACTCAAGGACACCGAGGAATGGACCGCGGAACACTATCTTCAGAACTATGTAACCGCAAGGGTTCAAAAGATGCTCGCGGATAAAGGAAAGAAGGTCATAGGATGGGACGAGATTCTCGAAGGCTCGCTCGAACCGGGTGCCACAGTCATGTCATGGCGAGGAACTGAAGGTGGACTCAAGGCTGCCTGCAGCGGATTCGATGCAATCATGACTCCCCTGACGCACTGCTACCTCGACTACTGCCAAGGTCCCGACCCGATGCGCGAGCCGACCGGAATCGGACATTATCTTCCGATTGAGAAATGCTATTCCTACGAACCCCTTGAAGGCATCCCTGCCGAGTGCCGCCACCACATTCTCGGAGTGCAGGGCAATCTTTGGACGGAGTTCATCGCCCGCAACGAGCATCTTGAATACATGCTCCTCCCCCGCATGCTCGCACTTGCCGAGGTCCAGTGGAGCAGCCCGGAAAACAAGCGCTGGTCACGATTTGCGCACGACCTCAAGTTCCATCAGATTCCACTTCTTCAGTCCCTCGACTACACCGTCTGGGAAATGAGATAGATGATCTACAAAATTACGGCAGCGACGTCCATCACTGGAGGCCGCTGCCTGTAAACATACAAAACGCGTGTTTTTAAGGTTAAGTGTCTAACATTTGGGTCAGAATCGTATCAGACAAAGGCTTGTCTGTTTTAAAATCCGTTTAAACTTACCACACAATTGAACTAAATTTTAAACAGTTTTCTATTCTGTAACCTCAACTTAGAACGGAACTGCATCAATAGCGATGCGCGCTCCGTTCGTTATTTATAATAATTGGTCAGAATCGTTTTTCGAGTGCGAAAGTAGAGTTTTGGAGGTAAACTCGAACTATTTTTAACGAAAAACCATCGGTATTTGATAAAATACCGGAAATTTTATCTATTTTTACATGTTTGTAACCGAGAACAGAAAGAAAGAATGGAGGAAATATATAGAAACTTGATGCTGCTGGCATCGGGAGTGATTGCAGCGCTGTCTATAACGATTGTTGCGTTGAGAATACCTAAACGACCTGAATTGGAAAAATTCCGCAATGCCCGCACCATATTCGCCGTTGCCGGCTTTCTGTTGGCGACCCTCAATTTTCTGTGTTTCATTGTAGGATATGCCCATCCTTATGACAAGATGGCAATTCTTGCGACGGCGCCCTACGAAGCTCTGCTTATGACATGCACCGTGCTAGTCTTCATAAATCCGGAACGTGTCACAAAAACATGCGTGGTGAGGGAATCCCTGTTCATAACCATCCTCGTGTCAATAATGTATCTTACACACTGGAAGTTTCCGGACATTTTCCCGTACGTATATGTCGCCCTCAGCATAGCGTTCTTAGGACAGATAATCTCATACACCACTATTTTCGTCAAAAGCTACAAGCGCGTGGTCAAGCTCACAAGCGAATACTACGCAGAAGACTATGCCCCGCGAATCATTTGGGTACTTTGGATGTTCGTGCTTGTACTGATTTCCGCACTGGCGTGCTTCATTTGCCTATTTGTAGGAAGCTGGGGATACTGCGTGCTCGTCCCGATATACCTCTGCACCTACAATCTGTTCGCCGTGCGCATGACAATCTACGCCACAGACAACTCTTACATCACAAGTGCCCTGCACTCGCAGTTTCAGACAGCAGTAGAGGGCAGTGGTGAAACCGAGCTTAAGCAGCAGAGCGACATTCCCGAAGAAACGGCAGAAGAAGTCAAAGAGAAGCTGTCACAATGGATAAGCAAAAAGAAGTTTATGGAGAAGGACGTGTCGTACACGGATGTTCTTTTCGAAATAGGGATTGAAGTAAGCCTGCTGCGCAGGTATATGAAGGACATACTCGGAACCGACTTCCGGACATGGAGAAACGGACTCCGGCTCGAAGAGGCATGCAGAATGTTCACAGAGAACCCGTGTATGAGCATCGAGCAGGTTAGCGACAAAGTAGGCTACAACGACAGTTCCAATTTCCACAAGGATTTCAAGAAGCGCTACGGTATGTCCGCGAGCGCATATAAGAAGACAAAACAAAAGGCCCAATAACGATTTCATCGAAAAATTACAAAGGCTATATATGGAAAAATTTGCAAAGAACTACGTTGAGAAGTTCATGGATGAGCTTGTCGCGAAAAATCCTGGCGAGAAGGAGTTTCACCAGGCAGTGAGGGAAGTTGTCGAGAGCGTTGCCGACTATGTGGTTGAATACCCGCACCTTATGGATCAGAAAATACTCGAAAGAATGGTCGAGCCTGAGCGAGTTGTCATGTTTAGGGTTCCGTGGACGGACGATCGCGGCGAGATTCACATAAACAGAGGATTCCGCGTGCAGATGAACAGCGCGATAGGCCCCTACAAGGGAGGCATTCGTTTCCATGCCAGCGTAAACCTCAGCATAATGAAGTTCCTCGCCTTTGAACAGACCTTCAAGAATGCGCTCACGACCCTTCCGATGGGAGGTGCAAAGGGAGGCTCCGACTTCAGCCCGCGCGGAAAGTCTGACGCGGAGGTGATGCGCTTCTGCCAGAGTTTCATGACTGAGTTGCAGAGACACATCGGTCCGGACACCGACGTGCCGGCTGGTGACATCGGTGTCGGCGGACGTGAGGTTGGCTACCTATTCGGACAATACAAGCGCATTCGCGACGAGTTCACCGGCACTCTCACAGGGAAAGGGCTCGGTTGGGGCGGAAGCCGTCTGCGTCCGGAAGCCACGGGTTATGGCGTATGCTACTTTGCTCAAGAGATGCTCGCGACACGCGGAGAAACATTCGAGGGAAAGACCGTGCTCGTCTCCGGTTCGGGAAATGTCGCACAGTATGCGGCACAGAAGGCGATGAGACTCGGGGCGAAAGTCGTCACACTTTCGGATTCCGATGGCTTTATCTATGACGCCGAGGGGCTGACCGAAGATAAGATGCAATATGTATTTGAACTCAAGAACGTAAGGCGCGGAAGGATTCGGGAGTATGCGGAAAAATATCCAGAAGCTGTGTATTATCCTGGAGAGCGTCCATGGAAGATTGCATGCGACATAGCGCTTCCGTGCGCCACACAGAATGAGATCGGAGAGGACGACGCCGAGGCTCTTGTGAAGGGTGGCTGCTTCTGCGTCGTGGAGGGAGCGAACATGCCGACGAGGCCGGAAGCAATCGCCGTATTCCAGAAGTCCCGCCTGCTCTATTCCCCTGGGAAGGCATCGAACGCCGGCGGCGTTGCCACATCGGGTCTGGAAATGAGCCAGAATTCAATCCGCAACCAATGGACGGCTGAACAGGTGGACAACGAGCTTCACAGAATCATGTCGGACATCCACAAGGCATGCCTCAAATACGGCACCGAACCTGACGGCTACATCAACTACGTCAAGGGAGCCAACATAGCCGGGTTCATCAAGGTAGCTAACGCGATGATTGATCAAGGGTTAGTCTAAGCATCCCACGATAGTCAACAGGTCACTTCAAGACAGCAGATACATGATGAAAGAGCCTTGCAAAGACACCTTGATGTCCCGAAGAATACGGCGCATACTCCTTGTCTGCAACAGCTATGACAGCTTCTCCCTTGAGGAGGACGGGCACATCGAATATAAGATTACAAAGGAGTATTCCGAACTGAACCTCAGCAATCCGCCGGCCATAGAAAGGGCCGAGACAACGGCGGAAGCCCTCGAAAAGCTCGGTGGGGAGACAGGTTATGACCTGATAATCACGATGTACAACCTCGGGGAAGTCGACGCCTTCGAGTTTTCCCGCCAGGTCAAGGAAACGGCTCCTGACACACCCGTAGTCCTGCTCTGCTCGTTCTCAAAGGAAATCTACCGGAGGATTGCCGAACGGGACACATCCTGCATCGACTACGTGTTCTGCCGGGACAACAACACCGACGTCATCATTGCAATCATAAAACTGCTCGAAGACAGGCTCAACGCCGACAACGACATTCTCGGGATGGGAGCCCGCGCCATTCTTCTCATCGAAGACTCCGTGCGCTATTACTCCACCTACCTGCCGCTACTCTACAAGATAGTCCTCCAGCAGAACAGCGAATCCATACGCGACACCCTCAACGAGGAACAGCAAATTCAGCGCAAGCGCTCGCGGCCTAAGATTCTGCTCGCGACCTGCTACGATGAAGCAGTGGAACTCTACCGCAAATATGGAGACCATCTCCTCGGAGTCATCTCTGACATCGGTTTCGTGCTCCACAAGGGAGATCGTTCCGACTCGGAGAAAAGCGACGCCGGGGTTGACCTGTGCCGACTCGTGCAGAATGAAGACCCCACAATGCCGTTCCTGATGCAATCCTCGCAGGAGAGCATGCGCGAAACAGCCGAGAGTCTCGGAGCCGGCTTCATCCTCAAGTCATCCAAGACGCTCACCCACGAACTCGTCGAATACATAGGCCGTGAATTCGGATTCGGGGATTTCATTGCCACCGACCCTGACAGCGGAGAAATCATCGCCCGAGGACGCAACCTCAGGGACTTCGAGGAAATCATACGGACCATTCCCGACAATACCCTCAGGAGCCTCTCCGACCGCAACTACATATCGCGTTGGCTCTACGCGAGAGGACTGTTCCAACTTGCCGGCGAATTCCGCCCAATCCGCATCAAAGACGACGAGGACATCGCCAGAGTCCGGGATCTGCACCTGAAACTCATCCGCGACTTCCGCATCAGTCAGGGCATCGGAGTCATAGCCCGCTTTGACAACGACAGTTACAACGACACCATACGTTTCGCACGGCTCGGCGAGGGCTCGCTCGGCGGTAAAGCCCGCGGGCTCGCGTTCCTGAACCACATCCTGTTCAAATACAAGCTCTACGACAAGTGGGAGGACGTGCGGATTGCTGTTCCTCGCACCATTGTCATCACAACAGACTGGTTCGACCGCTTTATACTCGAGAATGGCCTCCAATACGTCATCGGGGCCGACCTCACCGATGAGGAGATACTTTCAGAATTCGTGGCATCCACCCTTCCGCGGGAGCTCGCCGACTCGCTGAAAGCATTCATTCGCACGACGCGCCGCCCACTTGCCGTCCGTTCTTCCTCAAAACTCGAAGACTCTTACTATCAGCCGTTTGCTGGGGTGTATTCCACATGCATGATTCCGCACACGGACAACGAAGACCAGCAGTTGCGCCTGCTCTCAAAGGCCATCAAGTCCGTCTACGCATCCACCTATTTCGCCTCCTCGCGAGGCTACATAACTTCCACAGCCAATGTGATTTCCGAAGAAAAGATGGCAATAGTGCTCCAGGAAGTCTGCGGAAGCGAGGACAGCGGCTACTGGTTTCCGGCTATCTCCGGAGTGGCGCGTTCGGTCAACTTCTATCCGATAGGTAACGAAACCCCGGAAGACGGCATCGTGAAGCTCGCCTACGGTCTCGGCAAGGCAGTTGTCGACGGAGACACTGTGCTCCGCTTCTCCCCAAAATACCCGCGCAACATCCTCCAGACTTCAACTCCGGAACTCACGATGAAGGAGACTCAAACATCGGTGCTTGCCCTTAACCTCCGACCGGAAAAGTTCAGGACATCTGTCAACGATGCAGTGAACATCGAAAGGCTGCCGCTCGCTGACTGTGGAAAGTTCCGTTCGCTGCGAAAGGTCGTCTCGACATGGGACTACGAAAATATGCGTATGGTCGATTCCGCAGCACCGCAGGGTCCGAAATTCATCACATTCGCGCAGATTTTGAAATACAGGACATATCCGCTCGCCGAAATCCTCGACTCTCTGCTTTCGCTCATGAAATCGGAAGTGAAATGCGATATCGAGATTGAGTTTGCTGCGGACTTCAGGAACGACGGGGATATGAGCTTCAGCGTCCTGCAGATACGCCCAATTTCTATCGACGGACTCCGCAGTGACATCGACTGGTCAAAAGCCGACGACAGCAATGCCTGGCTCAAGTCCGGATGCGCCATAGGACCTGGTGAGATTACGGGAATATGTGATGTCGTCTACCTCAAACGAGATGCCTTCGACAAAATGAAGACCCGACAGATGGCATCCGAAATCACAGAACTAAACTCAGAGATGCGCTGTCAGAAACGAAATTATATCCTCATAGGCTACGGCCGCTGGGGCTCGTCAGTTCCGTCCCTCGGGGTTCCGGTGCAATGGAGCGACATCTCCGAGGCGAAAGTCATCGTCGAATGCAGCCTCGAAGACTTCCGCATCGACCCGAGCCAGGGCACGCATTTCTTCCAGAACATGACATCGGCAAATGCCGGCTACATCAACGTGAACCCATATTCCCGTCCCGATGAACTCTGCGACACATCGGTGCTCGACGCCCTTCCAGCGTTCCACGAGACGGAGTTTATACGCGCCGTACACCTCGACACTCCCCTCACGGTCCTGGTCGACGGGCGCAACGGACGCGCGATAATCCAAAACTTTTTGCAGATATAAAATCTGATTTTCGATTTGCAAAACATTTCTTGACAAACGACAAGAAACTTAAATCCGGTCTGAAGGGTTTTAGGCCTTCGGACCGGATTTTAGTTGAAGTAAGTTCTGAATTATACCATCATCAGTAGTTGTAGGTCACGCCATCGATAATCCATGTGACATTATTGTTTACATCAACAGTGTCCATGATTCTGGAAGTGATGGCGCTGCCGTCCTCATATTTGCAGTTTATGAACTCGATGGTGAATGTTGCTGAACCGCTCGGAGAGACGAGGAAATCAGCGGAGAAGGTGCAGTCCTTGATTATGGTCTTGCTATATGGGACAAGATAGGCATAGCCATAGCCGCTGGTGCTCTTACCGAACTTGCAGTTCGTGAAAGACACGAGTTCGAGTTCGTCGGTGTAGGAAGTCCATCCCTTGAGTTCGCTATCCGTAACAGTAATCTTGCCTGTTCCGTCATCGCAGTTGAACGGATAGGTATTGTCGAATATACAGTTGTCAATCTTCACCTCGTCACCTGTATTCCAAATCATGACGCCGCGGAATCCTGATTTCCTAAAATCGCAGTTACTAACAGTTACTACCGAACCAGAGCCATTGCTTATGGACAAATCGCTGCCATAAGTGTTTTGACGGCCATTTTTGAAAGTACATCCAGTAATCGTTGAATTGCTCCCGCTCGCGGCAAGGCTTGAACCATCCGCAACTGCACCATTCCCTTTAACAGTAACATTGGAAATCGTGACATTCTTCGCACGCACTGTCGTCGTTTCTGCACAATCGATGACCTCGTTTCCTGTTTCTCCGATGATTGTCATGCCATTAGACAACGTTGGAAGCTTATATGTGCCATCAGAAAGGGTAATTTCAGCAGTTTCTCCAGCAGGAATTTGGGAAACGATGTTGTCAAGTTCATCTTGCCCGGACACACCGATTGAAACAGGTGCGTCATCCTTTGAGACAAAATATGAGCCGTTTATTCCGACTGATTTGTAGCCCGGAGCGAGGAAGTTGGTGTGAGCGCCTTCAGCCCAGCAGTCAGCAGGGTTGAAGCTTACGAATTCTCCACCCGTGACAATAATCTTTGCCGTGCCGTCTCTATGGTGAG
>UQYV01000049.1 GCA_900545245.1 uncultured Bacteroidales bacterium | reverse complement strand
GTTCCTTTGCTAACAGTACAAACTCCGTCTTTCAACTAAATTGCGGAAGAACCACTTCTATCAGGGATAGACTCGAATCCGAGTCAACCTAAATCCGGAAATGACACAAAGTCTACTTTGGAAAATTATTAACACTTTAAAAAATTTTTCGTGTCTACTTTTCGCGTCTGGTACATCAAACTTCAACCCAGTGGATGCGGACGCCGCGGCGTTCCATTCCGCGAAACCAGGTCATCTGGCGTTTGGCAAATTGGTGGATAGCGGTGGCGAGGGATTGCTTCATTTGGTCGAAGCTGAGTTCTCCGGTGAGATAGAGGGTGACGAATTTGTACTCAAGGCCGTAGTAGATGAGGTCTTCGGGCGGGATGGGGGCTCGGGCGGGGAGAGACTTGCCGGTGAGCGGGTCGGAGTGCGCTGGAGAGCCTTCGAGGAGGCTGCGGATTTCATCTACCATACCCTCGCTCAGGCGGGCGTCAAGACGAGCGTCGATGCGGGCGTTGCGGAGCTCGCGGGTGACTAGCGTGCCTATGTAGTATGCCTTCTTGGGCAGGAATGCCGTGCGGTTCACCGGGTGCTCCGACTCATAAACCGCAATTTCAAGGGCTCGAATCAGGCGCTTGCGGGTGTCGTAGTCGGTGCTGTTGTGGAGGGGTTTGAGAGCGGCGAGCCTTTGAATCAGCTCCTCAGTGGGAAGCTTCTCCATTTCCTCGCGAAGTTCTTTGTTTTCAGGCACATCCGGCAGGGAATAGCCGCAGGTCGCAGCCTCCACATAGAGTCCTGAGCCTCCGCAGAGAATCGGAACGCAGCCACGGGAGAGGATGTCCCTGTAGGCCCGTTCGAAATCGTGCTGATATTCGTAGATATTGTATTTCGCGCCGGCATCGACGATGTCCATCAAATGCCACGGAATCTCCTCATATTCAGACAAATCCTTTCCCGTCCCTATGTCCATTCCCCTGTAGACCTGACGGGAGTCGGCGGAGATGATTTCGGCGACTGCTTTTCCCGCGAGGCGGTTGATTTCTCTTGCCAGCGCCACGGCATATTTCGTTTTCCCGGAGGCTGTGGGTCCGATGACGCAGATGATGTCGATTTCTCCGGAAATATACCTGTTATATATATCCCCGACATCGATTTTCTCTGCCGGAGGAAGTGGGGCCTGTGGGGGAATGGGGGTGAAATTTTTCTTCATCTTCGCTTTGGATTCGTTTGCTCCGCACAAAATGCGGGAATATATCCTTTTGAATTTTCGGATTATGGAGACAAATTTATAAATTTGCGGACTATTACGCAACCGGCGGGAGAGTGTTTCGATTGGGAGGGACGGCCGCCATTATATTTTGAAGCGGGAGGAAAGAGATATGCCGAAAGCAAAAAGCAGTGTCGAGATAAAGAACCGTAGGGCGTCGTTTGATTTTGAATTCATCGAGACCTACCAGGCGGGAATTGTGCTCACGGGCACGGAAATCAAGTCCATCAGGGCGGGAAAAGCCTCGTTGGTGGACTCGTTCTGCTATTTCAACGGCGGAGAACTCTATGTCAAGAATATGCACGTGGCGGACTATTGGTGGGGCTGCACTTGGGGAGCACACGACCCGCGCCGCGACCGCAAACTCCTGTTGAACAAACGCGAACTCAGCAAGCTCCAGCGCGCCGTCAAAGAGAAGGGGCTCACGATTATAGCCGTGAAACTTTACATCGCCGACAACGGCTATGCTAAACTTCTGATTGCCTTGGCGCGAGGTAAGAAGGAGTATGATAAGCGGCAATCCATCAAAGAGAAAGACCTACGCAGAGAACTGGGGCGCGCCTAAAAGGCGGTCTGCCGCGTTGGATGGTTTGATGAAATCCTCACAACCGAAAGGTTGCTGCGGTTTCATCTTCACCATCCGCCTTGCATCCCATCCTTTTATGCATCGCCCCTCCAAGCTTATTATCTAAGTAAGAAAAAGTTGAGCGTAACGCGGCAATCCGCTTTTTCTTTACCTCTCATAGAGGGATTCGTCCCAGTCGGGACTCTGGTATGCACCCTCGTGGTCAATAGTGAAGGCCAGGTAGGTGATGTCAATGCCGCGGGCGAGATATTGCTTTTCGTAGAAAGTCTGCACCTCAAACAGAGCCTTGACGGCATCGGTACCGGAAACTGAAGCGAGTGGGCTTTCGAGAAGTCTCTGACGGTCAGCGCCATAGATGTCCGTGGCGCAAGCAAGAATTTTCAGACCGTTCTGCTCGGCTACCGCGCGGGAATACTCGTGAAGATAGCGGCTGTCGGTCTTCAGATGCACAATTCCCCCGGGCTTGAGAAAACTGCGGTAACGCTCCAGAAAAAGAGGCGATGTAAGGCGCTTCTTCTCACGGCCTATCTGAGGGTCGGCAAAGGTAATCCAGACCTCAGAAACTTCGTCCCGGCCGAAAAGAGCCTCAATGAACTCGATTCTCGTGCGCAGGAACGCCACATTCGAAAGATAATGCTCCTCGGCATACTTCGCGCCTTTCCACAGACGGGCACCTTTGATGTCCACACCTATATAATTGATGGACGGATTGCGCAGGGCGAGGTCTATTGTGTACTCTCCCTTGCCACAACCGAGTTCCACCACAATCGGGTTGTCATTTTTGAAAAAATCGCTTGCCCAATGCCCCTTAATCGGATGATCCTTCAATGTTCCGTCCTTCTTCAAGAGTTCACCATCATGCCCGGTGGTGTCATCTCCTGCCGCGTCGTCAACTTTCACCACAGCGAGGACATCGGCGGCGGATGGTTGGAGAAGGCAGGAGAAAGTCTCATTCTCCCTGAACTTTCGGAGCTTGTCCTTTCCCATTTCCGTTCTGTTCTTTATTCTGATTCTGATTGTTGCCGCGGTTTCTGTTTCGGCCCCAGCCACGCTGTTCGCCATTTCCGCGGTCGCCATTTCCGTTGCCACCATTTCCGCTGCCACCATTTCCGCGGTCACTGTCGCCTTGACCTCCGTTTCTGGTCTGACCTCCGTTTCCGCCCTGGTAGCGTCCCCCACGTGACTTCTTCCTGCGACGTCCGACGTTATCGAAGCGCGAGATGCTGTCATCTCCTACTGCCGTAACAAATTCCGGCGCAACCGCCTCCGGTTCAGACTTGAGAGACTCCGGCTTGATGCCGTCACGGTTCATCTTCAGAATCTCGCGAACCTCGATTGCGGAAAGAGGGAACACGTTGGCCTGCGAGAACTTGTCGTAGGAAAAATACATCACCTCACGGAGAATGTCCGTCTTCATCAGGTAGGCGAGTCCGTCTTGGAATTCAAGCGGATTGAGCACCTTAGGGATGCGCGACTGGGCATCGATGTAGGATGCGGTCTCGTAGTTGAGGCAGCACTTGAGCTTTCCGCACTGTCCTGCAAGCTTCTGCGGGTTGAGCGAAAGGTCCTGCACCCTAGCTGCCGAAGTCGATATTGACTGAAAAGTGGAGATGTAATTGGAGCAGCAAAGCTCGCGTCCGCATATTCCCAGACCGCCTATAAGCCCGGCCTCCTGACGCGCACCAATCTGCTTCATCTCGATTCTGATGTGGAACTCGTCAGCAAAAACCTTGATGAGCTGACGGAAATCCACGCGCCCGTCGGCGATGTAGTAGAATATGGCCTTGGTGCCGTCGCCCTGAAACTCCACGTCCCCGATTTTCATGTCCAGACCGAGCTCCACCGCAATCTGACGCGCACGTATCATCGTCTCCTGCTCCCGTCCGATGGCCTCCTGCCACTTCTCGAGATCATAGGTCTTTGCCCTGCGGTAGATTTTTTTGAATTCACCGTTCTCCGTAGTCAGCCTGCGGCATTTCATCTGGCGTGCCACTATGGCGCCCTCAAGCGTCACTATTCCGAGATCATGCCCCGTGTTGGCCTCCACCACAACAAGGTCGCCGGTCTTTATGCTCTGCCCGGAGGCATTATAGTAGATGCCCTTGCGGGTGTTCTTGAAACGGACTTCGAAATAGTCCTTATACTGTTCCTGAGCCACTCCCGGAAGCCAGTCATAGACTTCCATTTTGCAGCAGCCAGGTCTATAGTGGCAGTTGAGCTCGCCCTCATCGCTCCTTTCGACGGTGCACCCGC
The DNA here is from genome assembly GCA_900545245.1 of uncultured Bacteroidales bacterium. Lineage (GTDB taxonomy): Bacteria > Bacteroidota > Bacteroidia > Bacteroidales > UBA932 > Cryptobacteroides. The sequence goes on along the minus strand of UQYV01000049.1, from coordinate 20,733 downwards.
GCGAGCAGTCATATTTTTTTGCTTCGTTATCGTTGTTTTCCATAATATGTTGTTATATAGCGACAAAAATCCTGTCCACAAGGTCACAGAACAGAATCTTCGAATTTACGTTGCGGTCTATGAGCGAAACGGTCCGATCAAGAGCGGTCTCGACCTTCATGCAAAAGGAGGTCCCGAATCTTGAAGATGCGACCTCATAGAAAGCGGTTTCTTCCGGAAGCACTCCGGCAAGCGCCTTCTGGTTTTGCCCCAGAAGGAAAATCCTGCGAATGCAAGCCGAAAGATAGGCACAGAACGCTTTCTGGCGTTCCCTTGATGGCAAAGCCGCGGCCGCCTCGCCTACTTCAAGCGCAGAAAGAAGGTCTCTGCGGGCAACCGCATCAAGCAACGAGGACACGAGAGAGAAGAACTCCTCATTTCGACGTTCTTCGCCTCGCACTCGCGACGCCTCTTCCTTGGTTAACGGTAGCACGCGCATGCTCTGGCAACGGGAGAACACCGTCTGCATCATTTTCTCAGGAGCATGGGTAACAAATACGAAAACTGTCTTCTCCGGCGGTTCCTCCACAAGTTTCAGCAGTTTGTTCGCAGCCGTAGGGTTCATTTTTTCCGGAAGATAGCAAAGCACGGCCTTGTAGCCATCCTCAACGGCGGTGAGGGACATTTTCGAAATTATAGACTTGGCCTCACCAAGGGCTATTTCGCCTTTCTTGCCCTCAATTCCAAGAGCCTCCTGAAGATCTTCCTCACAAAAATAGGGATTGCTGAGCACAAGAGCACGCCACCATGTCAAGAAAGAATCCGACGTCGGCTTGTCATCACTAACTTTAGCGCTCTTGTTTACCGGAAACACGAAATGCACGTCCGGATGAATCAGTTTGCTCATCTGACGGCAAGACGGACACTCCCCGCAGGGTTCTCCGCCGGCACGATGGCGACAATTGAGATATTGCAGGAATGCGAGCGCAAGGGCAACGGCACCACAACCATCGTTCTCATAGAGAAGCATCGCATGCGGCACCCTCCCGCTGTCGACCATCGACACGAGCGTGCGTTTCAGCGCATCATTTCCTGTTATCTCATCAAATTTCATATCTATTGGGGGGGGTGGCAGTGTTACTTGTTCCGCATGGCGGTGAAGCGGGCAAGGTCGGCAAGCATCTCGCGTTCCTTTGACGGAGCAAGAAGCGAAATCGCTTCTATGGATTTTCCAACAAAGCCTTCAAGTTTCTTTTCGGCAAACTCAACACCATGGTTTTCAGCAACAAACGAGACTATCCTCTCCCTATTCTCCGGACATTCAGGCACATCCCTGACCCACCCGCGAACTTCTGCCTCATGTTTTGGAGCAGAGGCAATGGCCCCGAGCAGCGGCAGGGTAATCTTCTGTTCAAGAACATCCACCCCGAGCGGCTTGCCGACCGAGTCGGTCCCGCAGTAATCGAGGATGTCGTCCTTAATCTGAAAGGCATAACCGAGGCTTACGGCGTAGTCCCGCACCGCTTCCCGGCACACGCCTGAGGCATTGACCGAAATTGCCGCCGTCACTGCAGCGGCCTCAAACAGCGATGCTGTCTTGCTGTAGATTATCCGCAGATAGTCCTCATAGTCCGTGTCGGCAGTCTGCGCCTTCTGAAGCTGAAGCATCTCGCCTTCCGCAAGGCAACTGAGTGTTCTGGAAAATATGCGCACCACACGCGGATCACAGCCGGAGTCGCTATCTCCGAGAATGAGCCGGATTGCCCTCACCAGCCAGAAATCCCCTACCAGTACCGATGCAGAAGGCCCGAGCAGGGAGCGCACCGTCGGATTTCCCCTACGCATATCACTGCCATCTGCCACGTCGTCGTGGAGAAGAGTGGCGTTATGCAGAAGTTCGGAAGCCGCGGCGTAGCGCTTCGAGACCTCCGGAAGCGGGCTTAGTTTCTGCCCGGGGACATAGGTGTCGGCCGAACGAAGGCAGGCGCGGGAGACAAGCAGAGACAACATCGGACGCAGTTGCTTGCCACCATGAGCCATTATCGCCCCGTTGGTGATGTTGAGTAGCGCGATGTCGCTCTGGAGCACTCCGGTCATCAGTTCCTGAACCGCAGTCCAGTCACTTCCAAGATAATCCTTGACAGATTCTATGTTCATATTCTCCCCTTCCGTTCCCGCCGTGAACTCGCGTTTCTTTCTAAAACAATACTGCCAATGAAATGGTCACTCCACCAAAACGGCTCTTGTCGCCGATTGAATTCTTCATCTTCGCGGCAAACGAGTTGACATCGGTAATTTCCTGTTTAGCATCGAAGAGTGTTCCGAAGTTCCAGTTATATCTTGCGGAAACCTGGAAATGCCAAACCTCCACACCGGCTCCGAGTCCGATTCCGTATTCCCAGCGGTTCAATCCCGTCCAGTTGTTCTTCTCGGATTCGCTGCCCTTGTACTTGTTGTTCAGGGCATAGCCAAAGAACGGCACACACTCGAAATAAGGCCTCATAATCAGAAGATCCGGTCCCCACTGGACAGAAACCGGCACTTCAAGATAGCCTGCGCTGTAGTCGAAAGACGCGATTCCCTCTGTCGTGGACGGCACACTGGTTCCCTTCACATGATACATCAAAGACGGCTGCACCGCAAAACCGAGCGGAAGCGAGAGCTTGAACGTTGCACCGACATGATACTGAGTGTCCTTCGTGAGTTTCCAGTCGCTTGACTTTGCGGAAGAGAATGTCGCTCCACCGATTACACCATAGTTAAACTGTGCGCTTGCGTTCGCAGCAAAGAGCGCAGACACGGCGAGAACCGCCAAAATTGAAAATATCTTTTTCATATAAAACTACAATATAGCATCCAACTTAACGGTAATGTTCGCCTTAGGCTGCGCACCGACGAGCCTGTCCACCAACTTGCCGTCCTTGAAGAAAAGCAGTGCAGGTATGCTCATAATGCGGAACTGCCCTGCGAGTTCGCTGTTTTCGTCGACGTTGCATTTTCCGACGAACGCACGTCCCTCATACTCATTCGCGATTTCCTCGATTGTCGGGCCGAGGGCACGGCACGGGCCGCACCATGTCGCCCAAAAGTCAACGAGCACCGCACTATTTGATGAAATAATCTCCGCGAAGTTCGCGTCATTCACAATATGTTCCATAATCTTAATCGTTTATGTAATTAAACAAATGTAGTCCGTCTTCACAAAAACGTGAAGTCCAGACTACAAATATAACACTTTTAGTTTCTTTTTGGTCATATTCTTCGCTTTGTTCGTCATTTAAACTCCTCACAAAACGGGAAAATCTGCCTAAATCGACTTTTCGACGTTCCAGACAAAAGCACGGAGACCAAGTTCCGGATATTCCGTATTCTTTGCAGAAAGCCCGTCAAGGATGCCGTCAACCTTCTCGTCCGGGACGACGGCAAGCATCGCATTGTTAAGAGTCGGCCACGCATGGGTCCCCTGATGAGGTTCTCCCGTCTCGGAACCGCGTCCGGTGATTTCGTTCCACATCGTGTAGCCCTTGCAGCCATGAGCCTCAAGGATGTCGGCGAGTTCCATGTTGTACGCCTGATTATATGCTATAAATATTGTCTTCATATATTAAATGTTTCTGTCATCTGACCATCTCTTTCATATTACGCATTCTTCGCTGCAATTCTGGCGGCCTTGCGGGCGCGGCGTCGGTTGCCGGCTTCGACGAAGGAGGTGTAAACCGTCGGGATGATGATGAGGGTCACGAGCGTGGAGACAGTAAGACCCCATGCCACTGTGATACCGAGCGAACGCCACATCTCCGAGCCCTCTCCTGTGCCGATTGCCATAGGAACCATACCGAGAACTGTGGTAAGGGTGGTCATGAGTATAGGGCGGAGACGGCTCTTGCAGGCCGTGACAACGGCTTCCTTGACTTCATAGCCACGTTCCTGAAGCAGGATGGTGTAGTCGATGAGCACGATACCGTTCTTCACGACAATACCCATGAGGATAATCACTCCGATCAGGGCCATCACTCCGATAGCCGTGCCCGTAATCATACATCCGAGGGCGACTCCGGTGAGCGCGAAAGGAATGGAGAACATGATGACGAACGGACTCATCAGGGACTCGAACTGCGATGCCATCACCATATAGACGAGGATGACAATCAGGATGAGGAGCGTGATGAGATCGCCAAAGGTATCCTGCTGATCTTCGATGTCTCCGGCAATATTCACCGTAATCTCAGACGGGATGGCAGTGCTGCCGATGGCGTTGTTGGCGACTACTACCGCGTCGGAAAGGGCGTAGCCTCGGGCGACATACGCCGTCACTGTCACGAGACGCTGACGATCCTTCCTCTCGATTTTAGGCGGAGTGGAAGTCTCGACGACCCTGCCGAGGTCCTTCACCTTGATTGAGGCTCCCGTAGGGGTATAGACCACAATGTTCTCTATGTCGGCGATGCTGGTTCGGAACTCTTTGGCATAACGGACACGAATGTTGTATTCCTCTCCGTCCTCGCGATAGAAGGACGACACGGAACCCTTGATTGCCGCACTGACTGCAGCAGCGGCTGTTGTGCTGTTAAGCCCGTTGATCGCAAGTTTCGTGCGGTCGAAATCCACCTGATACTCAGGAGTGTACTCATCGCGGCTCACGACAGCCTCCGAAAACGCAGGGTCATCGCGAAGCTTTGAGGCAAGCTGCGCGGCGATGTCGTCGGTCTTAGTGAAGTCGTAGCCATAGACTTCGAGTTTCACTGACGTAGAGCCGCCCATTCCCATGCCGCCTTCCATGACGGTAAACTTCTTTATCTGAGGATATGAGTTAAGGATAGCCCTTATGTCATCCGATATTTCGGACGATGTGCGCACACGTTCCTCCATACTTCCGCAGTCGATGTTGACGGAGATGATGTTGGTTCCGTTGTTCTGCATTGAGGCGAATGCGTTGTCAGAGTCGGCCTGTCCGAGAGAATAGCTGTAAACTTTGATTTCTGGGGCGGCAGCAATGACTCTCTGATAGATTTCCGCCGCAAGTTCGCGCGTCACGTCCTGTCCTGTCCCGACCGGAAGTTCGATGCTTGCGCGGAGACGTCCGGAGTCGGACTGAGGGAAATATTCGGTCTTCATGTGCGGAATGTAAAGCGCAATGGAACCGATGAATATGGCGAAAGCGACGCAAACGACAACCGTGCGATGCCTTACCGACCAATGGATGACATGTCCATAACCTCTTGTAATCCAAGCGATGAACTTATTGATGTTTCCGAACACGAAGGTGTAGACCTTTCCGTGGTTCAGTTTCAGACGAAGCATACGGGAGCACATCATCGGCACAAGGGTAAGCGCTCCGGTGGTGGAGACAATCATGATGATTGACACAATCCAGCCGAGCTGGCGGAACATGATTCCGGACATTCCTTGAATCATCGTCAATGGAAGGAACACAGCAAGCATGGTGAGTGTGGACGCGATGACGGATATGCCGACTTCCTGAGTTCCGTGAACTGCAGCCTCCTTTGGTTTCTCTCCCCTCTCGATGTGTGTCGTGACGTTCTCAAGCACCACTATGGCATCGTCGACAACCATACCGATGGCGATGGAAAGGGCTGACATTGATATGATGTTCAGCGTGTTGCCTGTCGCGAACAGATAGATGATAGACGCAAGCAGGGAAATAGGAATCGCAAGCACGATGATGAACGTCGCCCTCCACCTTCCGAGAAAGAGGAACACGATGAGAGCCACCACAAGGAAGGTGATTATAATCGTCTCTTTCAGAGAGTTGATGGAATTGATGATGTTTCGTGAACTGTCGACGACAGTGGTTATCTTTATGTCGGAAGGCAGGGTCTCCTGAATATGAGCCATTGCCTTCTTCACCTTCTTTATGACGTTTACGGTGTTGGCGCCTGACTGCTTCTGAATGACAATCTGCGCACCCTGCACTCCGTTGGTATAGGCTTCCTGGGATCTCTCTTCAAGGCCGTCGTTCACTGTCGCGACGTCACGCAGATAGACTGCCTCGCCACCGGAATAGCCGACGACAACATCAAGCATCTCCTCAGCGCTGTCGAACTCCTTTTCGATACGGAGCGTGTAGGTGTCCGAGCCGATGTCGATGTTTCCGGAAGGAACGTTCTTGTTCTCGTAGGCGAGGACATTGGAAATTCCCGCGACGGAAAGCCCATACGCCTGAAGTTTGTTCGGGTCGCAATAGACCTGAATCTCACGCTTCGGAGCTCCGGAGACAGACACTGTACCGACTCCTGACACGCGGGCGAGCGGAGTAGATACCTTGTCGTCCAGAATTTTCTCAAGGGCAGGTATGCTCTGGTTCGCCGTCGCGGAAAAGATTATGATCGGCATATCGTCCGCACTGAACTTGAATATGACCGGGACGGATGCGCCGTCTGGCAGGCTCGAATTCACCATATCCAGTTTGTCCCGGACATTGTTGGTAGCCTCGTCGATGTCGACGCCGTATTCAAATTCAAGGGTTATGATGCTGACATTCTCCTTTGATTGAGAGGTGATATGCTTGAGGTCACTCACTCCGTTGAGCGAGTTTTCGAGAACCTTCGTGAGGTTCGTCTCTATGTCTTCGGCACTTGCTCCCGGGTAGGACGACATCACCATGATGGTGTTCGCATCGAAGTCCGGGAAGTTGTTGATGGACAGATTCATCAACGAGAAGATGCCGAAGATCGCGAAGGCCGTGAATATCAGGGCCGTCGTAACCGGATTATCAACCGCTTTTCTGTATATGCTCATGATGTTATTCTGCTATTGTAACTTTGACGCCATCCTTGAGACGGACCTGACCTTCGGTGACAACCTTGGCTCCATCCTCGATTCCGGAAAGAATCTCATACATAGAGTCGATGCGGCGGCCGAGCTTCACATTCTGGTAAGTGACAGTTCCGTCCGCGTTGAGGATATAGACGAACCTTTCTCCGGAGCCTGTCTGCTTTACGATTGCTGTGTCCGGAACGACCACGCTGTTGTTCACTCCGAACTGAACGGTCACACGTGCATACATTCCAGGACGGAGAACATTGTCCTTGTTCGGAACGATGACCTCAACGTTGAAAGTGTGCGTGGTTTCGTTGATTGTCGGATATATACGGTTGATTTTGCCGGCGAAAACCTTGCCCGGGAAGGCATCAACGGTGATATTCACCTCGTTGCCCTTCTTTACCTTGGAGTAGTCGCTCTCGGAGATTCCGACGAGGAGTTTCACTGGAGCAATCTGCTCGACGGTATAGATTGGCTGGCTCATGGAGTACATGTCACCCTTGTCGTAGTTCCTTGCGGTCACCACTCCGTTAATCGGCGAACGGAGAATGGTGTTCTGAAGAAGATTCTCGTAGCTGGTCTTGCTGACCTTGTAGGAAAGCTCGATTGCGTCGAGATCTGACTTTGAAAGTCCGCCCGCATCGTAGAGCCCCTTGAGGCGGTTGTACTCGGTCTCGTTGTTCTTCATCTGAAGTTCGGCCTGCTGGAGCTGAAGCTTGTCCATTTCTGCAAGTATCTGACCTGCACGGACGAAGTCTCCGACCTCAACATTAATCTTGCTGATACGCATCGAGGTCTGCGGAGCTATGTTGTTCTTAGCGTAAGGCTCGACCGATGATGTATAGACAGAAGTCTGAGGTACATTCTGTTTCCCGACCGTAACCACAGTCACAAGCGGAGCTTCCTCCGCCACCTGTTCCACTGCGGCTGCAGCCGGAGCCGCCTTTTTCCCGTTACCGCAGGAGAGAGCCGCCATCACGGCTGCCGCAAATGCTAAATTTCTTGCTATCTTGTTCATATTCTTGATGTTTTCAAATTGTTTCGGAGTCTCCTCTCGTTTCGGAGTCTCCCCCGTTTTATTCTGTAAAATCCTGACCCAGAGTCTGTTCGAGCTGTGTCTTGGCCACGATGAAGTTATAGACCGCCTGGGATTCGGCAAGGCGGGCCTGCGTGAGGGCGAGCTGCGCGTCGTTCAGATCGGTGAGGGTCGCGCGTCCCACCTCGTAGGACTTCTCCGCGATGCTGTAGGCCTTCTCGGCTGAAGCGACTGCATCTTTTGCAGCATCGTAGCTCTTGACATTGGTTTCCATCGTGTTGAGTGACTGACGGATGGAAATCTTGAGATTCCGTTCTGTGGAGGTCATCTGAAGTCTCATCTGCTCGTAGCTGTTGCGTGCCTGGCGCACCTGGTTGAGACGTTTCCCACCGGAGAAGATAGGAATTGAGAGGCTCACTCCTACATAAGAATAAGGTGTCCACCTGTACTCCTTGAAATTGAAGTCGTTGGTCATCGCGTTGTAGCTGTAGTTGAACGCGAGGGCGAGGGTCGGAATGTAGGCATACTGCTGGGCCTTTATGCTCTGTGCAAGCTCATTCGCCTGAATCTCAAGCTGTTTCATAGTGGAGTTGCGGTCGAGCGAAATGCTGTCGGCCTTGGTGACGTCGGATGTCATATATTCGGAGTAGTCCTCAATAGCGCCCTCGACGTCGATGTTCATCTCAAGGTCAATTCCCATAACGGCCTTGAGTTGCCACAGGGCGAGGATTATCGAACTTTCTGCGTTATAGACGTTCGGGATGGCATTTGCGACGTTTGTCTTTGCGCGTGCCATGTCAAGGTCGGTGGCTTTCTGTACGTTGTATTTCTTTTCGGTCTCCGCGTAGTTGGTCATCGCGTTCTCGTACACCTCCTTATATACGTTGAAGGCTTCCTTTGAGAAAAGTACCGCATAGTAGGCGTTCTTCACCTGACTCACCATATCGAGGCGTGATGCACGAGCCTTTTCAACCGCGAGTTCGACGTCCATTCCGGAGATCTTGATGCTTTTCCACAGCTGCGCGTTCACGACCGGCATTGAAGCCGACACGCCGGCGCTCCACGTGTTCCAACGACCGACCTCAAGTCCTCCGTTGTTTTTGGATGATGAAGCGGTGCTGCCTGAGCCTGTTCCACTGCCTTCACCCGTGCCTGCTGTGCCGGACCCCGTGGAACCGGAGCCAGCTGCCGAGCCGCCCCCGAAGCTGCTCATGTCGAAGTCCATGTACATCACCTGTTTCTTGATTGTTCTCTGATAGGAGCCGGTAGCGTCAATCTGTGGGAAAAGAGAGGCGTAGGTGCCTTTCTTCGCATACTTTGTCCTTTCAATTTCCTTGTCCGCGACCTTCACGGCAATGTTCTCGCTCAGCGCAATCTTCAGCGCCTGTTCCAGCGATATGACCACCGGTGTCTCGGCCGAGTCAGCCTCTTCCAGAATGAGCTGCACCTCGGTCTTCGGTGTCTCCTTGCCGTCCTTCTTTTTCTTGTACTGGGCAAATCCTTCCAGCGGCAGGAGAGCAAGCGACGCTGACACAAGGCCAAACGCAATAATCTTCTTCATCTTGACCATTTTTGTTCTATATATTTTCTACACTAATTATCCGAACTGATGTTCCGCAAATCGGAAGACGACATCATACAACGCAATTCAAATTCGTGCAAATCAACGATTTATTACAAGTTGTATCCAGATATATACAAAAGAGATTCTCCGTTATTCAACAACTATGCCATAAGAGGGGAGCATAAAAAGCGGATTGCTGCGTTACTCGTCTTGATAAAATCCTCACAACCATAAGGTTGCTGCGGTTTCATCTTCACCGAGTGCCTTGCACTCCATCTTTTTATGCTCCCCTCTTCCTGTACTATTCTGCCCAGCCACGTCGAGAGGGCAATGGGCTTTAATATGCTGGAGAAGTTACCTACTTCGCGACGGGTTTGGCATAGTGGGTCGGCTGAGATTTCGGCTTTTCCGGATGGACTGCACGGGCAGGAAGCTTGCGGACGGCCGCATAGACGAGGAAACCGACACCGAGAAGGATGAACGGGATGCTTAGCCATTGTCCCATGTCGAGAAGCATATTCTTCTCGAATTCCACCTGCGGGTTCTTGATGAATTCGATGAGGAAGCGGGAACCGAAGCAGCCGATGAGGAACCAGCCGATGAAGAAGCCACGGTGCACCTTGTCCAGTTTCTTTTCATAGACGAGGACGAGGACTATGCCGAGGATGAGGTAGCAGAGAGCCTCGTAGAGCTGGGTCGGATGGCAGGCAAGGCCTTCGGGATGCTCAGCGCTCGGCCCGTAGAGCTGCACCCACTCGTAGGAGCGTGGAAAACGGAATCCCCACGGAAGGTTGGTCGGGCCGCCGAAAATTTCGGAATTGAAGAGATTTCCCAAACGTATGAGCGCCCCGGCGAAACATACTGTAATGGCGAGCCTGTCCATAATCCACACAAAGTCGAAGTCGTTCTTCCTGCCGAATTTGTGCGCGAACCATATCATCGCGATAATCAGAGCGATTGCTCCGCCGTGACTCGCGAGACCGCCCTTCCACGGCATGAAAATCTCCGCGAAGCCCGCCCACGAGCCGAAGTAATAGTCCGGCTGATAGAAGAGGCAGTGTCCCAGACGCGCCCCGACAATCGTGGCAATCAGCAGAGTGTAAAGCAGATAGTCCAGAAGCGGACTGACCTGAATCCCCTCATTTTTGAAAAAATGTCGGAATATGTACCAACCGATTATGAATCCCGAAACGAAGAGAATCGAATAGTACCGGATTGAAAGCCCGCCGATATGGAATATTTCCGGATCGACATTCCAGGTTATCGCCAATATGTCTAACATAACGTTCGTATAATTTAAACTTTGCCCGACCATGTTCCGGACAGACGGGCAAAGTTACGATATTTTACGAAATATGCGAAATCGCGGAGAAATCCTGAAATATTCTGACTACAGATTGCTCAGATCAGTGACCTCAAGCGGAGATTCGATGGCCTTGAGGGCGGCGGTCTGGGCTATCGGGGCGTTGGAGTCGGTGACGGGAGTGGTGTAGTTGGTGTGCGATGTGTCGGAAGTCGGGAATCGGTAGGTGTTGGTGGACATGGTCTTGCCTACGCAGGGGCCGAGGATGGTGTCAAAAACGGTGCAGTTCGCCGCGTAGCGGGTGATGCCCTTGTCGAGGTGGAAGAGGTCGCGGGAGAGGTCCATACCATTGTCGATGTTGAGACTGGTCGTGCGAAGGTTCTCGACGGCGGTGCCGGTGGCGATGAGCCATTTGATGCCGGTCTGTTCCAGAAGCAACTTAACGTGAGAGGTCATCGCGGCGTACATGCGGCTACGGTCGTTGTGCCACCATGTCTGGAGGAGTTCGCTGCCGGTCGCGAAGGTCTGTGACATGAGATAGACGAAGATCGGTTCCTTGTCCGGCTGCTTGGCGCGGATTTTCTCCATCAGTCCTTTTACGGCCTCAATGCCCTCAAGATGTCTGTCAAAGCCCGCCCAGGCATACCTTGTGCCGGTATATTCCTGCATCACGACGATGTCGTAGGGCTTGCCGCTATCCCAGAAGTCCGCGAGGGAACTATTGCAGTTAGCGGTGTTGTAGCTTTGGTCGCCGTCCCATTTCTCGTAGCCCGGCTCCAGTTTGTAGCGCAGGCAGACTTTCGGGTTGTCGAAGTTCTGGTTGTAGCCCACGAGGGTGTAGCCGCCGTGGTAGGCGCGTTCCATGGAGAAGTTGGTGATGCCGGCGGCGTTTAGAATGCCGGGGAGATGCTCGGTCGCATCAAGGGTGAAGCTGTTGCCGATAAAGAGCACGCGGATTGTCTCCTGTCCCACCGGAAGTGCCGGTTTCTCGTCTTTCTTTCCGTCATCCTTGTTCTCGTCCTTGCCAGGCTTTGACGGAGTCTCGGTGTTTCCGCCGCCTGATGGATAATGTGACCTCTCCGGAGCCTTTTCACACGAACATAATGAGGTAAGCATCAGCGCCATAGCCAATGCGAGTATATCATTTCTTTTCATACTTTTTCAATTATTTAAAAACAAACAAGATGACCTAACAGGCTTTGAATCAGATTTTTGAGGATAGATTTGTCTTTGAAGAGGGAGCATACCGGGCGTATGCGACCGATGAGAAAACGAATATAGACCAAAAAGATGATTTAAAGCCCAGATACTGTGATCCAATACTGCGGATTCTTCTCGCCGGTCGAAACCACGGCATCCTCGCCTCCCTCAACGTCAAAGAGCGCAAAGTTCAGCTTCAGCTTTCCGCCGATGACATTCACTGCAGAGCGCGGTACCGCAATCTCGGCGAGCCAGCCGTTGTCGGTGTCGGATTTGGATGAGAGCGTCGCGTCGTAGCTGACCGCCGCGGAAGTTCCCTTGTCCTGCTCAAGCCATCCGCCGGCATAGCCGCCCTGGTTGCGCAGCCCTGAAAGACCGATCTTTGCACGGAAAGACTTGGTGTTCAGCGTAGTCTGGTCCGCAGGAGCGAGAAAAACCTGCACATAGTCGTCTTTGGAGACGTTCTCGTCGAGACATTCTATGAGGAAATAGATATTGTCGGCATCGGCGGAGCAGCGAAGAGTCGCTTGTGCCTGACATTTGGAGCCGACAAAGAGAGCCTCGTCCGTAGGAAGCCAGTCAGCGTTGTCGCCATCGACCTTGACGGAATGCGAGGACGCCTTGATGTTGTGGTTAAGGCAAAGACTTGCCATCGCCATCTTCACATCGGATGCGTCAGCACTATTTCGCATCAATGCCACGACCTCATGATTGTTCTTCATACACATCGCGCCCCAGCTGCCCTTCACTCCCGGAAGTGAGATGAAAGGCTCGTTCCAGTTGCGGGCCTCGGAGTCACCGATGCGCATACGCTGATAGGGCTGCGTGTCCGTATAAGTGAGAACCGTCTCGCCGGAAGGGAACTGCTTGAGGTCCGGACCGACTCCTACCCAGAGGTCAAGAGCACGTTCCGCCGGGCCGACTTTTGCGGACTTGACATCGAAGCCGCTGCCATTGCCCTCATCGCCGGTGATATAATCCCACTTTCCGTCCTTCGGAGACCAGGCGAAAGCAATTTTGAAGTGTTTGCCGGTTTCGTCATTGACATAAGCCGACTCGAAAGCGCCGGCAAACTGATTGCTGCCGTTGAGAATGACAAGCGCCGGCATCTGGTCGGTAAACAGCCATTTGTTTTGCTGTTTGCTGTACCAGGTATGACGTATAATCCGCAATGGGTCAGCATTTTTCACAGACGGAGTCCACGTGATGCCACCATCGGTCGAGCGCACCATGGAAGTGCCGGAGTGGCTGCCTGAAATCCACGGACGGGACTCGGAGAAGAAGCACTGGAGTTCACCGGTGGCAAGTTCGAGAATCATCGCCTCCCAGTTCGGACCATGATGGATTTCGTAAGGCTGGCTCCAAGTCTTTCCGCCGTCAGTGCTGCGAATCATCTCGATGCCGTGCTCGTAGCGGCAATTGTAGTTGCCATAGGACTTGGCATTGCGGTAGGAGGCGAACAGCAAGATGTCACCATTTTTCCTGACGAATCCGTTTCCATTGGTGTACATCCTTGTGTCCTCGTTCCCAAGCCCGTTAGTCACCGTACGCGATTTGAACAATACTCCCTTCGCCGTCCATTCCTTCATGTCCGGACTCGTCGCCCAATAGACATTCCGTCCATTTCCGTAGTGGTCCGCACGGTCCTGACACATAAGGATATAGCTGCCGTCCTGAAGCCGTATCATACGCCCGTAGGTCGGCTCCGGAGTGGTCGTGACGCCGGAGCCGAGGCTGACGAATGTCCTGTAGTCCATCTTCAGCGACGACAGTTTCCAGTCCGCTGCATGAGAGTTTAGTTCATCCTTTCCCTGATTCAGCCGGGAAAAAGAAGTCAGTTCGAGTTTTTTGGGAACCGAGCTATTCGTGCCGCCGTTTCCATGAGACGACGGATTCTTCTCCGTCTGGCAGGCTGATATTGACACTGCGGCTAAAACGACCGCAAGGCTTATTGACATATATCTTTTCATTTCTTTCACATTTCTATCGTTCCGACATATTCTTTCCTGCGGCAGTCATCATTTCAGTGTGAGGCTCAACCATTCGGACGGATAGTCCGTGTTCTCGCCCTCGACGTCCTCGATGCTCCACGCCGGTTTTTCGGAGGTCTTCGCCTTGTAGTGATGACGCAGATGGCAGCGGATTTTCTCCCCGCCCGACGGTTTCCCGCCCAGACACTCCCAAGGAACGCGGAGTTTCACAGAATATCCCAAATCCTTGTCAGTGTCGTTGTTCAATGTGCCCGCAACCTCAACTTCGTTCGTAACTCCCCAAGCTATAGGCTTCCACGCGATATTGTCATCCACATAAACCTTATACGCGCCTCTTCCGTTCACAACGACCTTCCGCTGCGGCTGTCCGTCCCTCGCAAGAAGAATTTCCACGGCATCGGAATTCTCGGTCGTCAGTGCTGTCAGAACAGAATCGTAAAGGTAGGAATATAAAATGAAATTATCGTCGTCATATCCGAAATCCGCATACACGGAAGATGGAAAACTGTGTCCGAGGAACCAGAAATCGTTGTTCTCACGGTTGAAAGAGGCTATTCCCTGCAGTTCGCGGTCGCCCTTCGCAAGAGTCTTGGAGCGGTTCAGACGGCCTATCTCGGAGCGGACGAGCCCACGTACACTGCCGTCCTTGCGGTACTTGACAGTGCCTGTTGCAATCACGGAGTTCTCACCTATGCAGTCAATCGACCCCCAGTAGCCGTCGAAAGGAGATGTCGGATTACGGAAGTTATCGGCTTTTTTGTCGCCGATGAACACCCAGATGCCCTGCTCTCCCTTGTAGGTGCCGTTGCTCAGGACAAGGACCTCGCCTGTCGTGAGTTTTGCACTATAGGGGCCGTAGCCGTAGAAGTCCTTGTTAATCTGTTTCTTGGCAGGCCATTCCGGTCCTCCGTGGGCGCGTATGGCAGCATGGTCTCCGTGCCAGTTCGTCTCCATGTCGGTTTTGACGATGTAGGGCGACTGGTCCACCACCCACTTGCCGTGCCAGACCTCGTAAGGGATGGCTATTCCGGCATTGTCGTCGAGGCACACACCCGTCGCCATTCCGTCGTAGGTGGAGCGGTCGTCGCGGGTGCGGGAGATGGTCTCGTTGTCATCGATGTCGCAGACAGACTTTCCCTGCCAGGTCTTTCCGCCGTCAAATGAACGGATGATGACAACCTGGGGCGCTGACATGCCGTCTATGAGCTCCTGTGATGAGGTTATGAACATCTGGATTTCGCCGGACGGAAGTTGGAGAAGGGCCGGTTCCCAGCAGCGGCCGACATAGACCGGCTGTGCCTTGCCCCATGTGCGCCCGAAGTCGTCCGAGAACATAATCTCTATGCCGCAATTGACGTTGGTGTTAGGCAAGTCGTTGTAGCCCAGCTTGTAGCGCCACTGATAGGCAAGCATTATGCGACCGTCCTGAAGCTCGATAAAGTCGGGGTTCACATAGGTCTTGAAGTCGTCGCCTACGGTGGAGGTCGCCGGATGGGTCTTTGTGAGCATCACCGCGTCGGACCATGTGCGGCCGTTGTTCTCACTCCTGCGGGTATAAAGGTCCCAGCCGAAATGGTCGTTTTCGAAGGACATCAGGAGAGAGCCGTCGGAGAGGCGTTTGATTCTCGGATAGTAGAGGTTCTCTTCGGTGAACGGGGTTATGGTGCCGACTTCTTCGCTGCATGAGCTGACATGTGCAGAAGTATGTTCCGTGTATGTCGTTCTGTCCCAAGAGATTCGCACATCGCTCTCCGCCGACTGCCGCTCTGTTTTGCAGCAGCCGAGAACAAGAGAGGAAGTGAGAATGAAAAGTATTGCTGAGGAATATCTCATACTAATTCAAGTTTCGCAAATGTGTATTTCTTTTTCGGGATTATTTGGTCCACAATGAAACGCCTTCGGTGTCGCAGTTTCCGAACGAGATGAGGTAGTCATTCAGATTCTCAGCAGTTATGGCCATTGCGGGCTCGAATCCCTTGTAAGCTATACTTCCACAGAACTTGGTACCCGTTATGCTGAGGGCCTGTGATGCCGCGCCATTGGAGTAACAGCCACCGGCAGCGACTCCTAAGTATGGAATTTCTGTCTTGGGAAGAGCGATTTCCACAGAGTATTGTCCGCCGGTAATGCTGCTGTTGTGACGCAGGTGACCGATAACGCCACCCACAGCGGCAAGTTTCAGAGCATCAAGCTCAAGGGAACTGTCCTCAAACTTCGTTTCAGCAGAACAATTCTCAATCGTAGCGTGGGATGTCATTCCGGCAATACCTCCGAGGATTACGGACTGATTTATATGACCGCCGCGGAGCGTGGATTTGCTTGTGCAGCCGGAAATGAGCGCCGGGCTGTCGGCAAAGCCGTTTACATAGCCGATTATGCCGCCTGTGACTCCCATTCGGGCGCAAGACGTGGCTTTACCATCACTCCACCCTTGAGTGAGGAATGCGGAGCATTCGATGTCGCCGGTGTTGTGGCAGTCGCGTATCTGAAGATAGACATTGTAGCCATCCACATCAAAGGCACCGCCGGCTTTGAGCTGATAATAGTTTGCGGCACGGCCAACGATTCCTCCGATTGCCGAACAAGAGTTGAAGCCGTTGGAGTCGTCTTTTCTGACGATGGCGCCCTCATTGCGACAGCCCTCGAAGAGAGGATATGCAGACGCAGTTCCGTTCTGAACGATGGCGCAGATTCCTCCGATGGCAAATTTGTTAAGATAGGACTTGGCAGCTCCGGCCTTGTTCACGGTGATGTTTCCGGTGTTGGTGCAGTTGCGGAATGTGCCGACGCTTATCTTTGACATGTCCTTGGCATATTCGGCGGCATCTGCGGCAAAGCAGGCAAGTCCGCCTATATAGGTGACAATCTGAGCCTTAGAAACATTGTACGCAACATTTATGTTGCCCTTCTGCTGGCAGTCCTCAATGAGTCCTCCGTTCATTATGACTATTCCGCCAATCATATAGGGCTCGTTGATGTCCGTAAGATTGATTTCTATGCCATTTATGATGTTTCTGATTGTTCCGCGGTTATATTGGGCGACAGCCGCCGTGCTCGGGCCTGAAGGGTAGGAAGCCTTCTTGAGTTCACCCTCAAGCACAAGATTCTCGACTACGCCGTCCTTTGCGATGACGGTGAAAAGCGGAACCGTGGTCTCGTGCTGGATTATTTTATGCCCCTGACCATTGAAGATGCCGTCCCAGTCGTGAGGTTCCTTGGTGGCGCCGACCCTTTGGAGACTCGTGGTGACCTCAATGTCAGCACCGAGTTTCACCTCGCCATCAGTGTTTTTCCATACGGAGTAGTCGCCTTTGTCAACGGCGTTGGCAAAGGCCTTCCAGCCCATCTCTGTGGTGATTTCCTTGAGAGAAGCCTTCGCGAGGTCAAGCTCTGTAACCGCGGAGGTTCCGCCCACCTTTGCTTCAACGGAGATTTCTTCGAAGGTGTATCTTGCGGCGCTGGTCTCGACAATGGCCTTGCCGGTGTAGCTGCCCGGAGCCAAGAGCGCGATGTAGATAGTTTTTCCTGTCCCCAACTCGCTGACGATTTCTGGAATCACGGTTACTGACTTTTCACCGAGGTCGGCATTTTTTACAACAGGTGTTTCGCCTGTGATGTCATAGACAAGCTTCCCGGCCAAAGCGGTTCCACTGGAAATGAAACTGATGCTCTGGACAGTCTCGGAGGCATGTGCGCCTGATGCGTCGCTGACGCTAAACTCCACACATGGGGTTATATCCCTGAATATCACCGGATTTTCAAGGCTCACGCTCTCATCCGGGGCAGGAAGAGTCTCGGGACCTGCCACCGCGATGGTGAGCTCAGGATTGCGTTCACCGCTCTTCGGAACGCTCTGTTCAGATGGAATTGTGAAGGCAATATTATCGAGCGAGGTCACCTCCGTCGAATATGGAGCGTAGGCAAAGAGTTTGTCTCCCTCGGCGAATGTGTTCACTTTTGTTTCGTAGCGTGATGTCTCCGCGGAGAGTTTTGCCGGGACATTTTCCGTAGCCTTGACGCCGGTTATGAATACGCCGACAGTCTCCACTCCCACAGGGGAAGCGAAACTCAGGGATATTTCATCCGGAAGCGGCTTAGAAGCCGGCCCGTCCGGATTTTCCGGTTCGTTCTTGTTGCATCCGAGCAGCGCGGCCGTCATTGCCGTCGCTGCCAATGCTTTCAGTATGTTTTTGGTTGTCATGTTGTTATATTATTATTTTCCGTTTTTTAGGTGAACCTTTTCCTCTATATTTCAGAAAAGTGAGGGGAGCAGATTATTTGTTCCAATATGTGATACCGGAAGTATTCAATGTCTTCGGACAATAAAGTGCGGCGTTTCCGACGGTTTCCTGCGTGACTTCGAGTTTTCCCGCGCCTTTGTTGTAAGTCAGATTTGCCCTTATCTGAATGCCGGTGTATGTCGGGGTGCCGGACTTGACAAATCCTTGAAGGACTCCGATGCCAACAGGAGTCGGAGTGAGCGAGCCGGAAATATCAACGAAGCTATCCTTGACAGTCAATGTGTTCAGTGACGAGCCTACAATGCCGCCGACTGCTGAAAACTGGGGATCTGAGGAAGACAGACTTGAATCGCCAAATTCGACCTTCACAATCGCATTTTCGATGTTGGCATAGTTTGTCTGGCCACAGATTCCGCCGAGCAAGCAATTCTTTGCATAGCCTCCGAGGAGCCTTCCGGTATTTGTACATCCTATTATATCAATAGATTTTGCTTTAAGACCATTTGCATACCCAACAATTCCGCCAGTGGCACCGACACGGGCGCCGCTCTGTCCGCTTATCAATGGAGCCGTACTATACGAAGCATTTTCTAACACAGCGGTATTGGTGCAGTTTTCAATCTTCACATAGTAACCCTCCGTAATATTTAGGGCAATTTGATTAGATGTATTTGGAGTATAATAATTCGATATTCTTCCGATTATTCCACCCATAGCAACAGCTCCGTTAGAAGAGGTTTTATCCTTATCAGCAACCGAGATATCGCCAGTGTTATGGCAAACTGAGAATACAGAGTATCCATCCTTCGAGCCTTTATGAACTATCGCACAGATTCCACCAACTGCAAATTTTGCCAGAGACGCAGCTTTGGTACTTGTTCTGCTAACATTTATCTCTGCCGCATTTGTGCAGTTCTCAAACCGCCCGACTGCCTTGGAAGTCGAGACTTCATCAGCATCCGAAGCAAAAGCCGCTATACCACCGACATAAAGCGTAGTCATCGCAGAAATATTTGCATTCACTGTTATGCTTCCTTCCTGCACACAGTTTCTCATTGTCCCGCCATTACACTTGACCATTCCGGCAATGGCTGAGCCGCCCGTAACATTGAGATCCGTCACCATCTTATTGGTTACATTCTCTATCGTACCTTTGTTTATCTGCGCAACAGCAGCGGAGCCGTAACCGCCGGCATTTGCCATCGATTTCTTGCTGCCCTCAAGTACGAGCTTGGAAACTGATGCACCTTCACTGATGACGGTGAACAGAGGGACGACGCTGGCATCCTGTTTAATCGTGTTGCCTTGCCCGTTGAATTTGCCGGTCCAGACCTTCTGGATTCGGGTGAAATAGGTCGGTGTGGAAATATCTGCACCAAGCTTGACTTCGCCATCGCCATCAACCCAAGCGGAATAATCTCCGGCATTGACCGCCATTGCAAAGACCTCGTAGTCAAGAGCGGATTTGATTTCTTTGGACTTGTCGGCACTGCTGCTTGAAAGGTCGGCCTTGATGGGCTTTACGGCGGCTCGGTTCGCTTCGATGGTCTTGTCCGCGTAGCGATAGAGGTTCTTGTCCGTCGAGATGTAGATATTGCCGATGTAGGTGCCCGGAACGAGCGTCATATAGACTTTGGCTGACTGTCCAGGAGTGAAACCGCCGTCTTTGAGAGATACGGTTACGCTCTTGTAGTAGGTTCCGGCTACTGTGTTCAAATCTCCAGCCTCAGTTACGGAAGTCAGGTCATAGATGCTGTTGTCCGTGGCAGGAAAACCGTTGCTTGAAACAAACTGCACGGATTTGAGTTTTTCGGTGGCAGGAACTCCGGTGATGTCAAATTCGAGAACAGCGCCGATGTGGCGGAATTTCAAAGGCTGCTCCACTGCGGCTCCAGCCCCGGGAAGAGTTTCCGGAACAGCAACCATCGGGTTGTTGGAACCATTGAAAATGTTTGGAGCTGTCTGAGTCTGGATGTACGGAACTTTTAGAGTGACCTTTGAGACATCTTTGCCTGCATTTTCTGCATATGGATAATATGCGCATAGTTGGTCTCCTGCATTATAGTTAGAGACTTTCGCTGCGAAATATGCCTTGCCCGCCTCGTCTCTTATCAGCGATGCCGGAACATTCGTGGATGAAGATGCGATGAAAATTCCGATTTGGTCGTCCTTTTCCCATTTAACTTCATAACCATTCACGCCGAATGTGGTTTTTGTCACTTCGTCAGCGGCGATGAGCAGTGTAACCTTGTCCGAGTCTTTTCCGGACACAGTGGTATTCTCCTGCAAGTCCTTGGTGCAGGAGACGGTGAGCAGCGCCGCGAGGACGGCTGCTGTGGATATCATATAATTCACTTTCATGGCTTTCGATACTCAAAGTGTCGTATATGCCCCGTCATGAGTCATGTTCTCGGTGCCTTCTGTGGCGCTATAGCCTGCCCCCCCCTGTGAGGTGGCGAAGCCGGCTTCTGTAAATACCGGAGTGACAAGCAGTTCCGGCGCTGCATACTCTATTTTGTTCATAGTTTTAGTCGTTTTGTGTTATTCTCTTATGTTTCTTAACGCTTGCTTAGTAATCGTAAAAAAATAACTTGAACAATTTGTATATCTTTATGGTCTATATTTATTTTCTCATC
>UQYV01000048.1 GCA_900545245.1 uncultured Bacteroidales bacterium | reverse complement strand
TAACTCAATTCTATCACTATATCTTTCCGCATTTCACTTTTTTGTAGTAACTTTGTTGCATAAAGATAATACTAAATTCTGAAAAACAAAATATTGTTCTATAAAATAAAACTTGACGTGCCGATAGTGTCCAACTCACAGGGGTATATCGTGGAATCTGGATGCGGAGGTTGTCCGCGACAGATGAAATGTACTATGTCTTCGATGATACGAAATTGATAAATGAAAATCTATAGGAAGATGAAGTAGAGAAGGACGTAGACAGGAAGAAGGACGACGAGGGAAAACTTGGCCATATAGCCGAAGAATGACGGCATCTTTATCCCTTGGCTCTCGGCGATGGATTTTACCATGAAGTTAGGGCCGTTGCCGATGTAGGTGAGAGAACCGAAGAATACCGCTCCGATGGAGATTGCCTTCAGAAGAATCTCCGGAATGCCTGCTACAAACGGAACGCCTTCAAATACGCCATTCACAATGCCCGCGCCAGCTGCCGCGACAGATTCCGGAAGGCCGCTTGCAAGGCTGTGGAATGCCACTGCGGTCGGAGTGTTGTCAAGGAATGAGCTGAGAGCTCCGGTGGAGAAGTAGAATTCCCAAACCTCGTCAAATCCGAGTCTCGCGGCGTTTTCTTCCATATAGAGGAGAGCCGGCGTCATGGTGACGAAGATTCCGAGGAACAGTGCTGCCACCTCAAGTATAGGATTCCAGGAGAATTTGTTCATTCCGTAGCGGACGTGGTTCGCCGTTGTGTAAAGGGATATTCCCATGAGGGCGAGAAGCACGAACTCGCGGAGGAACTTGACCCAGAACTTTGCATCAGGGGCGTCCATCTGTGGAATGAATGTCGGATTGATGAACGCTACGGCAAGGATGACGCCCATGAGGTACATGAAATTCTTTCTGCCCCTGAAACGAACCGGCTGTCTTTGCTCCGGCATCTCAAATGCGGACGGATCCTCTTTTTTCGAGAAATAGAACTTGTCGCAGAGATAGTATATCAGCAATAGAAGGCCTCCCGTGAAAAGCCATTCCGGAAGCATATTCAGGAACCACGTGAATGAAGCGCCTCGCAGATAGAGCATGAAAAGAGGCGGGTCTCCGAGAGGGGAGAGCAGACCGCCGCAGTTCGCGACAAGGGCGATGAAGAACAGCAGCGTGTGTACTTTGTATTTGCGTTTTTCGTTTACTGCAAGAACCGGCCGGATGAGCAGCATTGCCGCCCCCGTGGTTCCCATGAAGGACGAAAGTACGAAGCCTGTTCCCAGCATGGCAGTGTTGATGCCGGAACTTGGGCGGATGTCTCCGCTGACGTGAATTCCGCCCGTGATGACATAGAGTGTCAGAAGAAGGATGACGAAGGGCAGATAGTCATAGACAATCTGATGCTCGAGTTCGTGTGCCAGCCCGTGCCTTACGAGAAAAACTGCAACCGGAGCTCCCAGCAGGAGCGACACAAAAAGTTTGTGGGAATTCTTGTCCCACCATTTCCTGGCGAGCAGCGGACCGACGGCGATCATTATCAGCATCACGGCGAAAGGAATCATCGCCCATGCTGGTACCGCATACCCGGCAGCCGTCGCAACTGTCTCTGTAGCTGTAAGTTGAATCATAACCACTAATAATTAACGACGCAAATATACCTCTTTTTTGGATTGAGACAAATGATTTTCTTAACTTTGCGAGATAATGTAAGTAATAGAGGCTGCTCTGTCATTCCGAATGAATAGGAGAAAATGTCATATCGACCGGGAGAGCAGACCTTTGCACAATGTTTTTATGAAGAAGTTTATAATCATTATTTTTTCGGCGTTACTGGCGTTGACATCCGCGGCTCAGGAATCTTCTGTTCAGACATCCTCTACTCAGGAATCCTCCGTTCAAGAATCCTCTGCTCAAGAGTCTTCCACTCAAGAATCTTCCACTCAGGAATCCTCTGCTCCGGCAAGATACACCGTCGAGACCGTCCCGCAGACGGAAATCCTTTCTTGGAGCTATGTCACAGACCTTTCGGGCGTCGTCTCTCCGTCCCAGAAAGACAGTCTGAACGCCCTATGTCACTTTGCCAAGGACTCTCTCCAGTCTGAAATAGCGGTCGTCGTGCTCCCCGCGATTGACAACGGGAAATACGGCTCGCTTCACGAGTTTGGAGTCGAACTCTTCAACAAATGGGGAATCGGCGGCAAGGACAGCGAAAAGGGACTTCTGATTGTTCTGGCGACTGCTCCTGGCGAACGCGAGGTTGTGTTCAACACCGGATATGGCCTTGAGGGTGCGCTGCCGGACGTCTACTGCAAGCGCATACAGAGCAATGTGATGATTCCGTACATGAAGAACGGGGAATATGGTTCCGGGCTTATTGCCGGAGTTTCCGCTGTGAACGATGTCCTCAAAGGCGACGTCAATCCTGACGAATTTGCTGGCGACTATGAGGACGATGACCTGTTTTGGGAGTTTTTTATCGTAGGAGTATCCCTCGTCATCACCCTGTGCGTTGTGGCTGCGCGGGGCCCTAAACGTCGTCGCAAGAAAATGGGTAAATCGATTACCTGTCGAGGCTGCGGAGTAACCGGGGATATGAAATATGTACGTTCCGAAATCATCGAGCCTGCATCGAAGAGGCATACCGGCCGTATGAGAAATTTCTATGTCTGCAACCGCTGTGGGGAAGAGAACTATATTGACGAGATTATTCCACGCCGGAATTCCGGTGGCAGTTCGGGCATCGGAGGCGGTTCCGGCCCTATTGTTGGAGGCTTCGGCGGCGGCTCTTCATTCGGCGGCGGTTCGTTTGGCTCATTCGGCGGCGGAATGACAGGTGGCGGCGGCTCTTCGACGCGGTTTTGACCCATTCTTCCGGTTTAGATCCCTCTCATTCTATCAATTTGCAAATGAGAATAATAAGAATAAATACCGAAAGTCCTCTTTACGCGGAGACGGAGAGAATCTGGATCGAAAGTTTCCCTGAGAATGAACGCCGTGATGTCAAGATGCACAAAGCGGCCGTTGACGGGGACGAGCGTTTCTTTTATAATGCCATTGTTGAGGGTATTTCAGACGATTCTGCCGACTCCTGCGCGTGGGACTATGATTGCTTGGCATCTGATGCCGGCATTATTGACGGGGACCGCGTGATAGGACTTTTAAGTTGGTGGGCGCTTGACGGACTGGTTTATGGGGAGCATTTCGCGATGAGTCCCTCCGTCCGTGGACGCGGGCTCGGCGAGAAGGTCTTCACGGAAGTGACCGGAAAGTTTCTTGCGCATGGCTTGCCGTTCGTTTTCGAGGTTGAAGCACCATCTTCCGAGAATCCCATCGCCGCCAGAAGAATCCGCTTCTACGAACGCTGCGGGATGCACCTGCTCGACGCCCCATACTTCCAGCCTCCATACCGCAAAAAAGACGCACCGATTCCGATGCGTCTAATGTCCTCCGACCCGTCAGTTGACCCTTCACTTGCAGCCAAACTCATCCAGGCCGTCTATCCGACTCTGTAAGATTGCCCCAAATTGTCAATAGTTCTCCTTGTGAATCTCGAAATAGGCCTGCGGGTGTGCGCAGACCGGGCATATTTCCGGAGCCTTTGTGCCGACTACGATGTGGCCGCAATTGCGGCATTCCCACACCTTAACCTCTGACCTCTCGAAGACGGTCGCCGTTTCAACGTTCTTCAGAAGTGCACGGTAGCGCTCCTCATGGCGTTTCTCGATGGCCGCTACGCCACGGAACCTTGCTGCAAGTTCAGGGAAGCCTTCCTCTTCGGCCGTCTTTGCAAATCCCTCGTACATGTCGGTCCATTCGTAGTTCTCACCGTCGGCTGCGGCCGCGAGGTTCTGCGCTGTGTCTCCTATGCCGTTAAGTTCCTTGAACCAGAGCTTTGCGTGCTCCTTCTCGTTCTCCGCCGTCTCAAGGAACAGGGCGGCTATCTGCTCAAACCCTTCCTTTTTTGCCTTTGAGGCGAAGAAGGTGTATTTGTTGCGTGCCTGTGACTCGCCGGCAAAAGCCGCTTCCAGATTTTTCTCGGTCTGTGTTCCGGAATACTTTGTTGCCATAATTATAAGGTGTTAAAAGTTAATTGATTATTTTGAATCCCGACTCCATTTTGAAGCCTATTCATTATTTCAAAATCTCCCAATGCCCGCCTTTCTTTCCTACCCGTAGCAGGATGCCGTCCTTCTTTAGTTGTTTTATATGATACCTTGTGCCGTCTCCCGATAATTTGCAGATTTGCGCCAATTCTTCAACCATGATTGATGGGTTTGAACGAATCGACCGTATTATCAAATCCCGTATGTTTGTGCCAGTTTTTGTGCTAGTTTTATCGGTAGTTTTATCGGTAGCCACCATGCCGCCTTGCCCCATATTCCCGGACCGTTTCAGATAGTATGTCACGGTGGAATATGTAATCTCGCTGTTCCATCTCAGTTGCGCGTCTGTCTCCTGAACCTGAGCGGATGAACGTGTTTGTTATGCTGTTGAACCACACGGGTTTGAACGGTGACGACGAAATGTAGAAAGCGAGCACAGTCTTCCCGTCAATTGAATATTTCTTCGATACAGGAAGAATGGGATGGTTCATCTTGCTGCCTGAACGCAATGTATTGTTCTTCGGCAGTTCATTCCGCGCACTCTTCACCTCGAAATCTTCCCATTCGATGTCGTCAAGCCGCTCAATCAATTCCTCTTTCGTCATGTCCGACCTCCATTTGTTCTCTGCAAAAATAGTCATAATAATCAGAATTCAACAGGAAAATTCATCGGATTGTACGATATTTCCCGATGTCGTGTTTGACGGGACGGGATTTGAATGAATTGAGAGTGACATAATCAAGCAGGGCGAAAACTTGTTCCCGCCCTGCCTGATTGTCTGTTTGAAAATTGCTAAATTGACGATAAATGTCTATTGCACCGGCAGATTTCTCGTCTGGTCAACCCAGATCAGCTTCGATGTGTCGTAGCCTCTTCTTGCCGCTTCCGCTGTCACCTTTTCGGCGGTCTCCCGCGTGATGGACGGGGTTCTGGAGAGAATCCACAGGTATTTGTCGCTTGAACTTCCGACGATCGCAAGACTGTAGTCGTCGGCGAGCATCAGGACCCGGTAGTCGGAATAGAAGAAAAGGAAGAACGAGACTTTGAGAAGAGCGGGCTCCGTTGTCGGCTTCGGCTGTTTTGCCTTTCCGTGTGCTGTTTTCATCTTGCCGTCCTTCCATCCGGAGTTGATGACATCGACCTTGCCGTCGTCGCGCAGGAGATATTCCGCAGTGACGTCGGTCATACCCCTTTCAAACGAATGGTTGAACCTCGCGATTTCGTACCATGTCCCGAGATAGCGGGACAAATCCAGAGAAGCAACGGGGGTGTTGTCCACCGGCCCTGCGCATGAGCATAGCGGGAAAGCTGCCAATGCTGCTCCCACCGCACACAGACATAGAATACTTTTCATGTTACTTGTGGTTAATGGTGAGACTTTGGAACAGTCCTCATCCCCGGATTGCTCCGTAAATTATTGCAAGGCAAATGCTTGCAAAGAAAGTGCCGTGCGATTTTCTGTCCGTTGCATCAAGAACTGATTGAGCATATCGGATTATGTGCATACAAAAAACTACAGCAGAGGCGTCATGTAGGCCGGAAGAAGAGTTGTCCCGTTGTCCTTTGTAAGGTCTTTTGTGTAGATAAGATAGCGGCTGCCGACTCTGGCGGAGTATTTATCACAGAAGGCGTCCAACGAGGCGTGGGCCTTGTAGCCGGACGACTTCACCTCGACGGGGCAAAGCTTTGCGCCTCTTGACAGCAGGAAATCAATCTCGTAATAGTGCTTCTCGTCTTTTTTCCATGTGTGGTAGAAGAGCCTGTTCCCCGATGCTACGAGCATCTGTGCAATGAGATTTTCATACACATATCCAAGATTTACGGAAAGTTTGTCACTCAGTAGTTTATCGTATATGATGTTCTCTGTGAAGTCCTTATCCCAAAACGCCAGCGTGACGAACAGTCCAGTATCCGCGAGAAATATCTTAAATTTATCATAATTGGCACTGACGGGAATTCCTATGTTCGGGTCGTCGGCATGATGTGCAATGTTGACGGTCTTGCTGTCTTCCAGATTCATCAGCAGTTCACTCATCTTGTCGTCTGCGACATTCCCTATTATGGACGACGGCACATAGCGCGATGCGTTGCGGGACAGTGCAGCCGGAACGGACATGAAGAGGTTTGAAACCTTGTCTGTTTTGTCTATCTTGGCAAAGTCTTCCCTATACAGGAGTATGATTTTTCTTTTCACCTCATCTACCATCCGGAGATTGTTCGTGTCAAGGTAGGCATTGACTGCCTGAGGCATCCCGCCCACAAGCAAGTACAATCGGAGGTTCCGCATCGCATCACGGTGAGCTGCGCCGAGAGGTATCTTTTTCTCCCAGAATGTCTTGAGCAAGGGTACGGTTACCGTGTCACCCAAAGCCCATCTGAACTCCTCATAATCCATCGGATTCATCTGTATCCTGTCTTCTTCGCTTGGAATCGTTATGTTTTCGATATTCTTGCGGATGCTTATCAGGGATCCGGTTTCAATGTAGTCGTACCGACCATCCTTCACAAGGTATTTGATTGCCTGCCTTGCTTTCGGACATTGCTGCACCTCGTCGAATACAATCACTGAATTTCTTTCAAAAAGTTGCGTTGAATACGCCTGCTGAAGCCGCAGAAATATGAATTCGAGATTCATTAGGTCATCGAAAAGTGACTTGACTTCCGCGCTGGCCGTGTTGAAGTCAATGAGTATGTATGATTTGTATTCGTTCCTGGCGAATTCCTCGACAATCGTTGATTTCCCAATTCGTCTCGCGCCCTCAACCAACAGTGCTGTCCTGCCGTCATTCTTTCTTTTCCAGTCAAGAATGTCGTCATATATTTTCCGTCTGAATACACGTTGTTCCATAGTAATCGATATTTGAGGCAAAAATAATTGATAAATTCCAAATAATCAATATGTAACATTCTTTGTTCCGAAATCCCCCGCGATTTTATTTCGCGTTTTACTCATTTCCCCCGCGATTTTTCTTGTGGCATCTACGACTTCCCCCGCAATCTCGCACGGATTTTGCGTAATATGCGGCCGTTTGCCTAAATAGGGGGGCAGGTTGTGTGAAAGAGCGTTTGAAAATAAAATGTTTTTGATATGATGGAGCCGAGATACTATAAATATACGGTCATTCCTCAGGAGATTGACTTTACGGGGAAGGCGCGTTTTTCGACTATTGTGAATGCCATATTGAACACGGCAGGGGAGGATGCCCGGGTGAACGGATTCGGGATTGATGTGCTGTCGGAGAGAAACCTCGGGTGGGTGCTGTCGCGGCTTGCGGTGGAACTCGACCATAGGCCTCTGGAGCAGGAAGAATACACCGTCGAGACATGGGTCACGGAATATGCGTCGCTTACGACTACCCGATGCTTCCGCTTTCTGGACTCCGATGGGAAATGTTTTGGACGCGCCGTGTCGAACTGGTGCCTCATCGACTTCGCGCAGAGAAGGCTCGCGCCGATGGCGAAGGTTGCGGACGTCGCCGGACACACCACTACGGACAAACCGCTGCCGTGCGCTGCTCCTGTGAAGTTGAAACCGTTTGAAGCGGAGCCGTGTGCGTCCCATAGGGTCAAATATATGGACATAGACTTCAACCGTCACATGAATACCCTCCGCTACATCGACCTTCTCGCCGACGAACTCCCGATAGAACTTGTCGCCGCCGACCGTCACATCCGCGTCGACATCCATTTCGTCAAGGAATCCGTATATGGCGACCTCCTCAACATTTTCTGCATTCCGGAATCCACGACCGCGGAATCATCGGACACGTCAGATAATGACGGAGTCGCCAAGTACCGTATGGCAATCAAAAAAGAAGACGGCACCCTGAGCATTCTGGCACACATCGAGTCGAGGTAGCCTGAAATAAACTACCAGGAGCAAAATTTCAAGAAAAAGATGGGATGCAAGGCGCACGGCGAAGCCAAACACCGCAGCAACCTGATGGTTGTGAGGATTTTGGCAAGACATGCAACGCGGCAGATCGCTTTTTCTTAAATTTTGCATGCAAGGTTTCGGAAAAACCGGATTATATATTCGGAATAAAAAAAATTACTGAATATATGAAAGCAAGAAACATCATTCTTATGGCGGCGATTGCGGTACTTTCGCTGTCATGCTCCAAAAACACAACGGATTACTCCAAATACTATCCGAATTATATCCTGACCTGTAAGACCGACGACGCGGGGACATTCTATCTCCAGCTTGACGACAAGACAACGGCACTTCCGCTGAATGTCAAGAAGCCTCTTTTCGGGGGCAAGGAAGTGCGTGCGCTTGCAAACATCACCGACAAAGGAAAGGGCACGAAAGAAAATGGCG
The DNA here is from genome assembly GCA_900545245.1 of uncultured Bacteroidales bacterium. Lineage (GTDB taxonomy): Bacteria > Bacteroidota > Bacteroidia > Bacteroidales > UBA932 > Cryptobacteroides. Next base: position 16,734 of record UQYV01000048.1, on the reverse strand, counting down.
GTGAGAACTTCGACAGAGTCGTTGAAATCAACACTATCGACAGCATACTCACCAAAAAACCGGTCCCGACACTCAGAAGCGTGGCCGAGGATGAGAAGAAATATGGCAGAGACCATGTCGCAATTATTGACCTCTGGGCGACCGGAGTCGAGGACGGCTATCTCAACCTCTGCTTCGATGCTGCGTGGGGACGCTACGGGCGGGTTCACTACATCAACCTCGTCACAGGCACCGACCCCGAAGACCCTTACACACTTGTGCTCAGACACAACGCCAACGGTGACGACTACATGAACGGAGCTTATGTCGCGCGCTCTCTGGTGGCATTCAGTTTGCGCGAACTTCCTGACACCCAGGGCAAGACGGTTGATCTGACGTTGAAATACGACACCCGTGACGGACAGAAATCCGTAAAGTACAAGTACTGCAGCGGCAAGTCGGAGGACGAGACTCAGAAGCAGTCTGTGCTCAAGGGTGTTGACCTGAACCTCAAGATTAAATAAGTGAACGAAATTTGCATTGTTTCTTGAGGACAGATCCAAAGAGATATGCAGATACGGGAACAAGAACTCATAAAATCTTCGATACGGGGAGAAGCTGACGCACGCAGGGCATTGTATGACCGCTATGTTCAGTATCTCTCCGCTGTCTGTTCCCGTTACATCACCGGCCGTGATGATGTGAAGGATATCCTTCAGGAGGCTTTCATAAAGATTTTCCGTTCGCTTGGTGGATTCGAATGGCGCGGCGAGGGCTCGTTGAAGTCATGGATGACGCGCATCGTCGTCAATGAATGCCTTAAATTCTTGAGAGACAATCGAAAACAGAATATATTCGTGGCAACGGCACAGCTGCCGGATGTGCCTGACGGGGATGACGATGGAGTATCCGTCGAAGACGTGCCTCCGGAGGCCGTGCATTCGATGATACGCGAACTTCCAGATGGTTACAGAACGGTCTTCAACCTCTTCGCCATCGAGGGACGAAGTCATCGGGAAATCGCGGAAATGCTGGGAATCAGCGAGGCGACGTCGGCCTCCCAATTTCATCGGGCGAAGAAGATTCTGGCGAAAAGGATTCGGGAATATGTCGCAGGCGTGGAAGGGTCTTGAGACAACGAAAGCTGGAAAATGAGAAAGATATAAATTCATTATAGAGATTATGGCGGAAGATTGGCTGAATAAGATACGCGAAAGTCAGGCGGATTTCTCCGAACCGGAACCGGAAGGGCTCTGGGCGGGGATTGAGGCGGGGCTTGCTGCGGTTTCGCGCAGACGGACAGTTCGCTGGTGGTGGGCTGCGCTGCCGGCCGCTGCGGTGGTTGTATTGGTGCTGTTCCTTTCCGTTCCTGGGCATCGTGACGCTTCGGACGCCCCGTTGATGACTTCTGCGGTTGCTGAACTTAAGTCTACGACTGAGCCTTTTGATGTTGTCCCTCAGAATGTCGAATCTTCCGTTCCTGCCAATCTGTTGGCATATTCGGGTACGCTTTTGACTTCCGACACGGAGGTCTGGAAGCCTTCAGACGCGACTGCGGATGATGCCGGCAATGCTTCCGAAGAGTTCCCGAAACGACAGGAAAACTCTGCGTGGAATAATACTCCCGGTGACAGCTCTTCAGAAACCAGTTCTTCAGAAACCAGTTCGTTAGAGAATAGTTCTTCAGAAACTAGTTCGTTAGAAACCATTTCATCGGAAAACTGGCCTTCGGAAAACGATAACCCTGTCTCCAAAACACGTCGGGGAGGTTTCAGCTTTGGTCTCTTGACCTCGAATGTAGCCGGCAGTCGCAGTTCGGTTTCCAAGTATGCAGCGCTATACGGCTCTACAGTTACCAAACAGATTCACGGATTCTCTGAAACGAGGGCGGATTTTCCTGACAGTCAAGGATATGCAGATGTGATGAAGAGCAATTCGAGCAACGAAATCTCCTCCACTGTCAAAAACTGGCAGCCGATTCAGGTCGGGGTGAGTGTCGCATATTCCTTCACGGACAGGCTTTCCATAGAAAGCGGACTGACATATTCCTGCCTCGTCTCGGATTTGTCTTCAGGCACGCCATCCGGTAACTATGACATTCGTCAGACACTCCACTACATCGGCCTGCCATTGGCCTTGAGATATGATTTCCTGAAAATAAAGGGATTCAGTCTATATGCTTCGGCCGGCGGTCAGATGGAAAAATGTGTTGCCGGGAAAACTCGTACGGACTATTTCGTTGACGGGAAAAAGGTTTCGTCGGAGAACGGGCGCATAATGGTGGAGCCTCTGCAATGGTCAGTCAACGCATACGTGGGGGCGCAATATAGTTTCAACCGTCTGGTTGGGTTGTACATCGAACCGGGCGCAGCCTATTATTTCCGCAACAGTTCTCCCGTAAACTGCATCTATAGTGAGCGTCCTTTCAATTTCAGTTTTCGGGCCGGTCTGAGGTTTTCATTGTGAGTATGAGGCGTGCCGATAGAACGTGTGAGGCGGAGTCATAAATGTACGAGAATACTTAATAAAAATAAAATCAATTGATTATGAAAAAGTTAATTTTTGTGATTTTGAGTGTGGCCGTGCTTTGCAGCTGCGGAACCGGAAAGAATGTTGATGTGTCAAAGGCGATTCTTGGAGACTGGGAAATCGTCGAGGCCGGCGGCACAGCTGTTGAGCCTGGCTTTGACAAGGCTACAATTTCATTTGACGGGAAGGGCGGTGTCCACGGAAACACGAGCATCAACTATTTCTTCGGCGAGTACAGTCTGAAGGGCGACGGTATAAAGTTCGGCAATATCGGACTTACTAAGATGTTGGGGCCTACGCCGGATGTCGAGAAGGCTGTTGTCGATGGACTCAACACCGGAGTGAAAGTGAAGTTTGAGGATAATGACAATGCGGTAGTGCTTTCAAAGGATGGCACTGAGGTCCTGAAACTTAAGAGAACTGAACTCAAGGAGGACGAGAATGACGGCACGCCTGTCGAAAGTGCAGGGGAACCGGTTGCCGCAGACCAGCCTGCTGCGGTGGCTGAATAGCTGGAAATAACCTTGCTACTCTCTGCCCAGACAATGGACGGGGAGCATGTCTGCTTTGTTGTAGTTGTGCGATAACTCGGTTTTTAAGCCACTTATCGCACAACTATTTTATTTATTATCGTGCGATAACTCGATTTTTTCTGCGATTTTGGGTATTGAGAGGCCGTCTGTTGAGATTGTGTAGCGGGCGGTCTTTTCGTATATGGGCTCGCGCTGGGAGAGGAGTTGGATGATGCGCTGGTGGAGCTGCTGTCTGTGGGTGTCGGATGAATTTTGGGGAGTTCCTTCGGATGAGCCAACGGGGACGTTTCGATGGGCGTCGTCGCTTGTAGCCGTGTTGCTGTTGAGCATCGGGCGGGTTGCTGATTCGCTTTCGAGACGCCGGAACAGTTCATCTGCGGATGTTTTGAGATATATGCAGAATGTGTGCTCTGCTACAAGTTCCGCGCATTCAGGAGTGGTGAGCGTGCCGCCGCCGAGGGCAAGAATCATTTCTTTGGCTTGCGGATAGTCTGTTTGGGGGGAATCTTCGCCCGTTTCCCCGGCAGCATCTTGGTTTGGCTCTGATGAGGATTCCTGAAACAGAATCTCCGTCAGCGCCTCCAGCTCCATCTTTCTGAACGCCGCCTCTCCGTCGCTTTCAAAAATATCCCGGATGCTTCGTCCCTCACGGCTTTCGATATGCTCGTCCAAATCGACGAAAGGCAACGAAAGCAGCCTCGACAGTTCCCTGCCGACGCTGCTCTTTCCGCATCCCATCATTCCTATTAAGGTTATTATCATCAAAAGAGCGTTGGTTCGTCGTCTAAGTTCAGATCTAACGGCTCGTCCGGGCTTACCTGCACGACAGTCGCCTCGCTCTTCACCTCGTCCTTTGCCTGAGTTGCTGCAGGAACTTCCGCTGTCTCGGCCACGTCAACGCCTTCTGAACCGTCTGTCTCCACGGCCTCATCCTCCGGCTTTACGAGCGGCTCGACAAAGCGCACCTTCTTGACGTCCATCGCACTGACCTTCTTTCCCTTTGCTGTCAGACCCTTCTTCGCTATGAACTCCTCGGCATCGACCTTCTCGGGCTCGCGGTGCGCGTGCTTTCCGCCAAAGACAATCTCGAATTGCGGATGTCTGTCCTCGCTCAGGGCTACAAGATACGACCCTTTGCTGTCCGCGATGAACGGAACGGGGTTGTTGTCGCTCACGTCGAAAGAGAACCTCTTGACATAGAATGACTTCGCTGCCTTGTCGTAGTAGAGTGCGGTGAATGTCTTGCCGACCTCGTATTTCTCTATGAGGAGAAGTTCTCCCTGGTAGCGGCTGCTCAGGTCGAAACTTGTGGTGTAGTAGGTTCCGTCCTTGAACACCGCGAGAATGTGGTCACCGGTGTTGAACTGTCCGAGATACTCTCCGCGCTCTTCGTCGTTGAGCTTCTGGATGTCGGCGTCGAACCAGATGTCCTTGCCGCCGATGGTCGATGCTCCCTTGGACTTGAGCGCAATCTTCTGCACAGCGTTCTTCTTCGCCACGACGTTTCCGCGAGAGCCTCGTCCTTTGATGTCGAGCTGCGAGAAGTCATATTCGTCGATGAGCTTCTTCAGCTTCGGCTTCGCCTTGAGATAGACCTTCACCGTCTCTGCCTCGCCGTTAGGATTGACCGTAAGCCACTGAATCAAGGAACCAGGCGTGCCCTGCGTGATGTCATAGTCCTTGTCACGGGTAATCGAAGTGAGCGCAAACCTCTTCGCGTAGCTGACCGGTCCTTTTCCGTCACGGTAAATCACATTGTAAATCGTCCGCTCATCGCCACGGTTAAACAGCCCCACATAGAGGAAATCCTGCCCTACATAGACCTTCTCCCCGACCTTCATCACCTTGTACTTGCCGTCCTTCATAATCACGACAAATTCGGACATATCCGAGCAGTCGCAGACGAACTCCGTATTCTCGTCCTTCTTCAGCCCGATTCCCACGAATCCCTCGGCACGGTTGGCGTAGAGTTTCGCATTGTTGTTCACGACCTTAGTCGCGGCGATGCTCTCGAATCCTGTGATTTCCGTATGCCTCGGCCAGTCCTTGCCGTATTTCTTCTTGAGGTTGCTGAACCACCTTATCGTGTATTCCGTGAGGTGTTCGAGATTGTTGCGTACCTCGTCCATCTCGTCCTCGATGCTCCGGATCTTTTCGTCAATTGCCTTCGTGTCGAACTTTGAGATCTTGCGCACAGGCTTCTCGACAAGTTTGAGAATGTCCTCCATGAGGATTTCGCGCTTGAGAAGGCTCTGATATTCCTTCATCTTCGCAAACACTTCCTTCAACTGGATTTCCCATGTCTTAGCGTCGTCCTTTTCTAGAATCTTATAGACCCTCTGCTCGAAGAATATGCGTTCGAGAGAATTGTAGTGCCAGTCGCTTTCGAGTTCGCCGAGACGAATCTCAAGTTCCTGACGGAGAAGGTCTTCCGTGTGGAGAGTGTCATAGCGCAGGACTTCATCTACCCCGAGGAACTGAGGCTTCTTGTCGACGATGACGCATGTATTCGGGGATATGGAAACCTCGCAATCCGTGAATGCGTAGAGCGCGTCAATCGTTTTGTCCGGCGAGACGTCGTTCGGGAGATGAATCAATATCTCCGCCTTCTCGGTGGTGAGGTCCTCAATCTTGCGAATCTTTATCTTACCCTTGTCCTTCGCCTTGAGAATAGAGTCGATCAGGAGGTGGGTCGTCTTTCCGTAGGGGATTTCTGTGACGGCGATGGTGTTCTTGTCGATTTTCTCGATTTTGGCACGCACCTTTATCACTCCGCCGCGCCGTCCGTTGTTGTAACGCGAACAGTCCGCGTAGCCGCCGGTAGGGAAGTCCGGGAGAATCTCGAACGGCTTGTCCTCCAGTATGGCTATCGAAGCGTCAATCAGCTCGTTGAAATTGTGCGGGAGAATCTTCGAGGCAAGGCCTGCGGCGATGCCTTCGGTGCCCTGCGCGAGCAGTAGCGGGAACTTCACCGGAAGTTCTACAGGTTCCTGGTTGCGACCGTCGTATGAAGTCATCCACGGGGTCGTTTTCGGGTTGAACACGACTTCCTTGGCAAACTTGCTCAAACGCGCCTCGATGTATCGCGGAGCAGCGTTGGCGTCTCCTGTGATGATGCTTCCCCAGTTTCCCTGGCAGTCAATCAGCAGCCCTTTCTGACCGAGCTGTACGAGGGCGCCTCCGATGGATGCGTCACCGTGGGGGTGATACTGCATGGCCTGTCCGATGATGTTCGCGACCTTGGTGTAGGCCCCGTCGTCAATCTTGTACATTGCGTGAAGGACACGCCTCTGCACAGGCTTCAGCCCATCGACTATGTGCGGCACAGCCCTATAGAGGATTGTGTAGGACGCATAGTCCAGATACCAATCCTTGAACATTCCGGACAGTTTGAAATGCCGGCTGTCTTCCCCGAGAAGTTTGTTAAACTTCCCGGAGGCCTCCCCATCGGGAACCTCGGCGTCGTCGTCATCTGAAAGTTCGGATTCCTCTCCGTCAGCGTCCATCGCCACGTTTTCGCGTTCCTCGTCAGACGAGGCCATTTCTGCGGAACCATTGTTCCCGAGTTCTTCGTTCTCCGGCGTTTCCAAATCGTCTTTCTTGCTCATAATCAGTTATCTATTTACCATTCGTAACCGAATCTCTTCAGTTCTTTCTTGCTCTCCCTCCATCCGTCATCGACCTTGACGAAGAGGTTGAGGAAGACTTTCTTCTGAAAGAAATCTTCCATATCGATGCGCGCCTGTGTGCCGACCTTCTTCAGCATAGCACCACCCTTTCCGATGATGATCCCCTTCTGGGATTCCCTCATCACGTAGATGACGGCGCTGATTTCATATCTCTCCTCACCCTCATGGAACTGCTCCACAACGACCTCGCAGCTGTACGGCACCTCCTGCGAATAGTTCAGGAAAATCTTCTCGCGGATAATCTCCGAAGCGAAGAATCGCAGGTTCTTGTCCGTGAACACGTCCTTGTCGTACCACGGCGGAGCGACAGGCAGGGCGGTGACAATTGCATCGTAGATGTTGTCGAGGTTGAACCTTTCTTGTGCGGATGCAGGGAATATGGTCGCATTCGGCAGCCTTTCCTTCCACCAGGCCATCAGTTCCAGCACCTTTTCCTGAGTGCTTATGTCTATCTTGTTGATAACCAACACAATCGGGCATTCGAGCTTCTGGAGTTTAGCAATCCATTCCTCGTTTTTGTCCGGCTTCTCCACGGTGTCTGTCACATAAAGGATGATGTCCGCGTCTCCGATTGCCGTCTCCACGAAATTCATCATGCTCTCTTGTAACCTGTAGTTCGGCTTCAAGATGCCTGGGGTGTCGGAATAGACAATCTGATAGTCATCCCCGTTCACTATTCCCATAATCCTATGCCGCGTCGTCTGTGCCTTGGCCGTCACAATTGACAGTTTCTCGCCGACAAGGGCATTCATGAGAGTGGATTTGCCTACATTCGGATTACCGATGATGTTGACAAATCCAGCTCTGTGCTTTGTGGTTTCCTTATTCGTTTTGTCTTCCATAGTCACTCAAAACCGAAAGGATGAAAGCCTCCTCCCATCCTTCCATTGCAACTTGTACGCGGTCTAAATGTACGCGCCCATCTTGAGGATGTTGACCTCGCCCTCCGTGAGGTATCTCCAGTCGCCCCTCTTGAGGTTCTTCTTGGTGAGTCCCGCGAAATAGACCCTGTCAAGCGCTTTCACGTCGTAGCCGAGCGATTCGAAGATGCGGCGGACGATGCGGTTCTTGCCGGAGTGAATTTCAATTCCTATCTTGCGGTGATCATTCTCCTCGATGTAGTCGAGGGCGTCTGCCGCAACATCTCCGTCAGAGAGTGTCACACCTGCCATAATCTTGTCGTAATCCTCCTGAGTGAGGTCCTTGTCAAGCGAAACCTGATAGATTTTCTTCTTGTCGTATGCCGGGTGCGTAAGCCTTTCAGCAATCTCTCCATCGTTGGTGAACATCAGCACTCCCGTGGTGTTCTTGTCGAGACGTCCGACAGGGAACACCCGAGCAGTACACTTCTTGAGAAGTTCCATCACTGTCTTCTCGGCGTGCGGATCGGAAGTCGTGGTCACGAACCCCTTCGGCTTGTTCATCACGATGTAGACCTTCTCCTCACCGTGAAGCCTCTCTCCGTTGAAGCGGACATCGTCCTTGGTGACGTTGATTTTTGTTCCGAGTTCAGTGACGACATTTCCGTTGACTGTCACACAGCCCGCGAGGATGAAGTTGTCGGCCTCGCGCCTTGAGCATATTCCGGAATTTGCGATGTATTTGTTCAGACGGCACTCCTCCTTGAACGGAATTGCCACATTGTCGTTGTCAGACAGCCTTTCGTTTTCGAATGCTTTTCTTCTGTCAATCATCTGTCCGATTCCGCTCTCGTCCTCAGAGCGGAACATCGGTTTCGGTGCCGGACGCTTCTTGCCGCCTTTTGCTCCCATCTTTCCGCCGAATCCAGGTTTTCCTCCCGGAGCAGCCTTCTTGAATCCTGGCTTTCTGTCGCCGCCGAACGATGGCTTCCTTCCCTCGCCGTATGACGGTCTCCTGTTTTCGCCGAAATTGCGATGCTCACCGGATGGCCTTTCTCCGTTGAAAGACGGTTTCCTGTCGCCATAAGAACGATGTTCCCCGTAATTATTTCCTCCATCTGATGATGATCTGTATGGCCTTCTCTCGCCGTCCGGCCTTCCTCCGAACGATGGTTTTCTGTCTCCATACGGGCGTCTGTTGCCTCCGAATGACTGTCTGTCACCGTATGACCTGCGCTCGTTTCTTTCTCCATTTTCGCCGCCTTCTGATGAACGGTACGGTCTTGCCGGCCTGTCACCAAAATTTTTTCTCTCGCCATACGGCCTGCGGTTTTCTCCGTAAGGGCGATGTTCCCTCCTTTCTCCGAAGGATGATGGTGTGTCGGATGATGTCATATATGGACGGTCATCCCTCTTTCTTGTGACGATGCGGCGCCTTCCGCCGTTCTCTGAACCTGACCTGTAAGGTCTTGAATCGTTGCTGCCGTACTCCCTACGGCCTTCGCTGCTGTGGTCGTTGCCACTCTTTTCGTTGTACTCCATTAGTTTGTGCCTTTCGGCGTTTAAAAATTTATACTCTGACTCGCGTCAGTCTGTTTATTTATTATCTGTAGGGACATTATTTTGTCAACTTGAATATATATGTAATCGTCCCGTATTGTTCTATCTCCGTCACATCCGTCGTCTTCGAGAACTTCGCTGACATTGCAGCATTCCTCGCAGCATTCCACAATGACTTGTCAGTGACAGTGGTCCCGTCGAAGCCAGGAATGGCCTTTATGACCTTCCCGTTTTGATCGACGACTATCCTAACAACGACCGTGCCTTCCTTCTGTATGTTGTAGGCCGGCCGCGCAAGATGCCCCACAACGCTGCGTCCCTCAAGCCTTGCATTCGGCTCACCGGAAACTTTTCCGCGCTCGACGTTCCCGCCTGCATGTCCTGTTTCAAGTTCGTCGCTTGCCGTGCGGGCTGTCTGTGGTGCAAGAGTATCCTTTGCATCCGGGTTGTCGGCGGCATGGAACAGCGCTCTTTTGTTTATTTCCTTCTCGCGTTTGGGCTCATTCACCTCCACATCACCGTCAGGTCCCACTGTCGCCTCCTGCGCGACGTTCTGTTTTGTCCCCTCCAGTTGTGCCTTTGACATCTTCACAATCTCGTCCGGTCTTGTCCTGTCCGGTTCCGACGACTTCAAACTCGTCCGGCTCCATCTTCTTTCCGGCTTCCTTATCTCCACCTCCGGTTCGTCGAAGTCAATCAAGATTTCCTCTCTCTCCGGTGGTGGCGGGTCCAGATATGTCATTCCGGCAAAGCACGCGCAGGACAACGCAGCAGCGTGAAGCACCAGCGTGAGGCCAATCCCGGCCACACGTGACAGCTTTCTCTGCTTTTCCCTGTCCTGTTTGTACTCTTCCATTATTTTAATTCCATATTTAACGGAATTTTTATTCCGGTTGGGTGGCCATAATGACCTTATAGTGGTTTCTCTTTGCAATATTCATCACCTGCACCACTTCCTTGATAGGAACCGTCTCGTCCGCATAAATCGAGAACGTCGGGTCTTCTTCTCCCTGAAGCAGGTCAATCAGGTCATCCTCCACTTCATTGAAAGGCACAGGCTGTTTGTTCCCGTTGATATGATAGGTGTAGACGTCTTCGCCGTGATCCGCAATCGACACGCTCACCGTCGCTTTTGCCGACACCTGCCCAGTGCTCTTGGGAAGCAGCAGCTTCAGCGCGTTGGGATTGATGAGCGTCGATGTGACCAGGAAGAAAATGAGCAGCAGGAACACGATGTCGGTCATTGACGACATCGAGAATCCAGAGTCCACCTTTGTTGTTCTTCTTATAGCCATATCTCTAAATCCCTAAAAATCAAAGTTCTATTCCTTTCCACTCTCCGCCGGCTCGTGCAGGAGATCCATGAAGTCGATGGTCACGGATTCCATCTTGAACACGAGGTCTGAAATCCTGGAGGTCAAGTAGTTGTAGGCGAAATATGCGAGGATTCCGACGACAAGACCGCCGACGGTGGTTACCATCGCCTCGTAAATACCTCCGGCGAGAAGCGATATGTCGATGTTGCTTCCGGCCGTGGACATATTGAAGAATGCGCGAATCATACCGGTCACCGTTCCGAGAAATCCAATCATAGGGGCACCGCCGGCGATGGTCGCCAACATAGGCAGACCCTTCTCAAGCCTTGCGACCTCAACGCTGCCCATGTTCTCGACGGCTGTCTGGATGTCTTGAAGCGGCCTTCCGATTCTCTCAATGCCCTTCTCGACAAGCCTTGCCGAAGGTGTATCATACCTCTGGCACAGCGAAACCGCCGACTTTATCTTTCCCTCATGGATGAGGTCTCTGATCTCATTCATAAAATTCTTCTCGACCTTCCCTGCCTTGTGAATCATCCACCATTTGCTTGCAAAAATGTAGACCGCAACGATTGAGAGCAGGAGCAGCACAATCATGAGCCATCCGCCGGCCTTGGCCAACTCAAAATAAGACATCTTCACTTCCTGCTGCACCGGAGCCGGAACAATCTCCGAAACCGTTGCCGCCGTGTCCGCAATGCTCTGAAGTAAGCTTAATGACATATCCCTTAAATTTTAAATTTTTTCAAAAAATCCGAATAACCCGCAAAGATACAAATTTTCTCGAAATCCCGACGATGAAATTTGATGCGGTCGCGATTTGGTTCATCATTCATTTCCTTGACATCGTATCACCTGATAATGATATGTTAGGGAAGATGCGCACATTATCTTCCAATTATCCGGAGGGGGATTTGGCAGCTCTTGGATTTCCGAATGGATGGGAGAACGAACCGCTATGGACGCAACGGATGTAAGTGCTTTTACTCAAAGTCCGTCCACTCTTTCTTCTGCAGGAATTCGAAGAGTCCGACGGTAAGGATGCCGTTGTCATCTATCCATGGTTTGATGTCATCACGGACTACAATGATTTTTCTGAACGCGTCATTGATTTTTAGAAGCGAGGCAGTTTCCTGACGGCGTTTCTCATCATCCGGAATCGTAAGGGCGGACTGGATATAGTATCGCTGGCTTCCCGAATTGGCTACAAAGTCAATTTCCAACTGTTTCCTTTGCCATTTCCCATCATCTGAAACACTGCGCTGTTCAAGAGCTCCGACATCGACATTGAATCCTCGAATCCTTAGCTCGTTGAAGATTATGTTTTCCATTATGTGAGTCTCCTCAAGCTGCTGCATTCCAAGTGCCACGTTGCGAATGCCGACATCGGTGAAATAGTACTTTGCCAGCCCTTTGATGTATTTCTTGCCTTTTATGTCGAATCTTACTGCCTTTTCCAGCAGAAATGCATCTCTCATATAGTCGAGGTAATTATCGATTGTCGCCGGACTTATAGAAGATTTGATCTCCGTCTTGAACGTATTGGATAGTTTGGTAGGGTTTGTCGGGGTGCCGATACATGATGCTGTGGTGTCTGCCAGTCTTTCAAATTCCATGCGGTTCTTTATTCCTTGACGTTCAATTATGTCAATGAGATACACGCTCTTATAGAGATTTGACAGGTAATCGGTCCTCTTCTTTGGGCTGTTAATCGAAAGAATCAGAGGCAGGCCGCCATAGGTGTAGTAGTCTTTCCAAGCCTCGTTTGCAGAAAGGTTTGTTCCTGAGCAGTATTCGGAAAATGACAGCGGATAAACCCTTATTTCATCACCCCTTCCTCTGAATTCGGTCACAATGTCGCTTGACAGAAACTTTGAATTGCTGCCAGTCACATAGGTGTCTACATTTTCTATTCTGAGCAGGCTGTTCAGAACATCCTCGAACCGAGGAACGAGCTGGACCTCATCAAGCAGGACATAATGGAGCCCATCATCGGCTATTCTGGACTTGATTTCTTTGTAAAGGGTCATAGGCTCGCGGAGCGGTTCATTTTCAATGTCATCAAGTGCAATGCGTATGATGTGGTCTTCCTGAACACCATTTGATATCAGATGCCGGTAGAATAACTTGAACAGAAGGTAGGATTTTCCGCAGCGGCGTATTCCTGTCACGATTTTTATCAGTCCGTTATTCTTTCCGTCAATCAGTTGCTTTAGGTATTGCTCACGTTTAAGTTCCATGTTTGCATCATAATTTTGGCAAAATTGCCAGTTTTGTGACGCAAAGATAGTCATTTGGAACGATATCTCAATGCTCTATTTCACAAAAGTGGCAAAATTGCCACTTTTGTGAAATAGAGCAGAACTTTATTCTTCGCTGTCGAGCAGGCATTCGAGCGGGGTTTGGGTGGCGTGAGGGTAAAGTTCTATGATAAGGTAGCAGAGGTCAAGAAAAAGAAGAAACTGCCTAAATGTATGACTATACCTCCTTATCTGTTGAGGTATGAGTTGACTCTTCATAGTAAGATGCCGAAAGAAATTTTTAAAGATGGATTGACAGCAAGAGACTTGTGGAATAAAAAGTCCTTTCAAAATTTGTTACGAAAAAACACCAAGATATCTTTCGCTTTTCCTATCTTTGTCGTAATCCTTTAATGGATTGATACATATTTGAAGTGCCTTTCCTGTTAAAATCGCCAAATTTCAACGCACAAGGCACGGTAGCTCGCTATATGGTGGGTTGCTGTTCGCGTGCGTGCAGGTGTTTGGCGATACCTTACAGGAAGTGGACGGCAATCCACTTCTTTTTTATGTGTGGTCCTGTCGGTTGCCAAGGACACAAATCATACCGTGATGGAAAAGCTATACAGCTACAAGATGTCTCATGATGACAGATTCGCTCCGAATCCCTATCATGGAGTTCTAACATTAGCAACCTGTAAGCCTCGAATGAGGCTCTCCGTCGGAGACGGAAATTGGATAGCAGGTTGGACTTCAAGGTCAATGAAGACTCATAACACGCCCGTAGGTCGGGAAAAACTTGTCTATTTGGCGAAAGTAACCAAGAAACTATCCTACGGTGAGTATTGGGAGGCGTTCCCGAGTAAAAGACCCGATAAGACGGGAAATACTGTTACAGGAGATAATATCTATTGCCCCGATGTGACACAGTCCCAAGACTATAGACTTATTCCTAATCTCAGGCACGAGACGGAGAAACAGAAAACCAAGGATATGAATGGCAAGTATGTCCTTGTCTGTGAAGAGTTCTACTATTTCGGTGGTACAAAGGACTCTACGCCATTGGAAATTCCTGTTGAGGTGCGTCCCAATGTTCCCAAAGGGCAGACTTCTGTCGGATATATCACGGATAATCCGGCTTCATTTATAAACTTTGTTCGGCAGAATGCTGACAAGTGTCAGATGTGTAATGTAAACTTAAAGTAGGGTGTTATGAAAAGAGTAGTGTTATTGATTGTCCTTATGTGTTCGTTTGGAAATATGCTGCGTGCTCAAAGTTGTGGGGATACTCCTAACGATGTAAAACTTGAATGGATGACAGATCAAATTGCTGAAATCCACAATCTTGTTATGACAGGGGCAACTATTGAAGGTGTTCAAAAAGAAATGAACATCCCCTTGACAATTCTATTAGAAGATGTTTCACTTGAGTCCGGTCGTAGGCTCCTGAGGTATGATAAACTTAGCGACATTTCGTCTGTAGAATGCTATTTCTGTTTTGGCGGAAATAATCGTGTAGAATTTGCAGGTGTTGTGATAGCTGGTACTTATAATGAAATTGATGATGTATTAAGGAAGAATGATTTTTATCTGGATGAAATGTTAGATAAGCAGATTGCGTGCTATTATAAAAATAAATACTCCAAGGTGCAGGCAGATGTTATTCGTGCACAAGGACAAGGAATACAATATAGTGTAAACATGCGCGGTCCGGAAGGATTCCAATATATTACATCAGAGCAATATGTGTTTCTAAAACGACGCGAAGCTATAGATGAAGTAATGTTGCAAGCAAATACAAAAGGCGTGGAAATGAGTACTGCTCTCAAAGATTCTATTTCTCGTCAGATAGGGAAGATGTTGTATGAATTTTGTTGTGCTAATGAAGTTCGTTCTGCGGAACTGCATTTTGATGATTATATTGTAATATCGAAATCAGGCGAGATGATTCCACAAATGTCTCCGATAAAATTTAAGAATGACGATTTAGAATTTAAGAATAGCGATTATTGGACCACCGAATCATTATTGGCAGATATGATTGGTAGAATTGTGTCTTCAATGTCTTTTGCCCCTCAACATATAACCGTTTTGGATACATCTTTTGTGGCGAAAGTGTATGGTATAGTGCCGGTTCAATATGAGTTCGCCAATGCGGAGTTTTGTGTGCTACTGCACGATGGATACCTTGAATATAAGGAAAGTAGCAAACAGAATAAGAGTATGTATGCAGCCCATTATACATATCTGAATCAGTATCTTAATGAGCTGAATTATGGAAAAGGAGAGTATAGGATAAACTTGAAGGTATCAAGAATAGATAAGGAGTATGAGTATGACTGTAAAATCTTGAAATTTAAACCGTTTTCAAAGAATAAAAAGGATGTACAATTGCCTCAGGGGGATAAAATTCCTCCTAAGTTTTCACAATGTAAATTTAGTGATTGGTTAAATGGAGAATTGAATGATTCCCATATTTTTAGAGTATATGCTGAAGAGAATTGGGCTAGAAATAACAAGGATAGGAATGCTGCTGAAGTTATATTTACTGTGAGTGAACGTGGGGAGGTGTGTAACGTTAAAATGCAAGGGGTTGCAGACGGTACTTTGCAAAAGGAAATTCTTAGAATCTTTTTGACATCGCCGCAATGGACTCCTGGGTATATGGGAAAGACAAAGGTGCCTGTTACCTACTCAATACCAATTTATTATTGATTATTCTCGTTCGTTATAGATTTAGTAATTGATAATTAGAAAAGAGGATATGAAATCGGTGTTAAAGCTTGCCATTTTTTCATTAGTGATGATGGTATTCTCGTCGTGTTCTGCCGCAGATAGAATAAAGAAACATTTTGAGAATTCAAATGGATTGTACGGTTGGTGGGGGCGTGTCAGTGAGGTCGAAATTAATCCTCAAACAAATGATGTGTCAATGAAAATATCGGTTGATCCAGAGTATCTTGTTCTCTTAAGTAGGGTGAATAGGGAGGAGGCTATTGACGCGGTTAATTTAATGTTTCTTGCAAGTACATACATGGATCTGCATTTTTTGTTAGCGGTAAGACTTATTGCGAAGAATGATGGAAATATAACTGTTACATATCAAAGCGATAAGAATAGTTGTACTCATGTTAGTACCATACAGAATCATTATCTTCGTACGAAGCTTTGGAAAGAACTTACACCTGAAGAGGTAGATAACATTGCACTGCTTGTAGAGACAGGTCTGGCAAATCTGCAATGTCCTATGTTTTTGGATGCGGCAACAACTTTGTCATCAATATGTTATGAAAACAATTCGCTAGTATATAGGTATAAGGTCTGTGACAAGATAAAAGATGGGGGATTATCGTCATTTTGGGGGTTTCAATATGATATTGATTTTAACATTTCCTCTATAGAGCAGAGGGTTCGAGGGCAAATGCATACGCTTTATAATTGTGATCAATCCTTTCAAAATATGACAAATGCTTTGCTGCGAGTAAATGGCTCTCTCAGGTATGTATATGTGTTGGAATCTTCAGGGGCTGAGGAATCATTTTCTATCACTTCTGAAGACCTCAAACGATTAATATTATAGATGCTTCTGATCTACTCCGCATACAACTTCCAAAGTCTATATAAATTTGTTCCATAAATAATTATGATATGGGACAAAATAATAGACTGTTGTATTTCAAAGGTGTGTCAGACGAGGAGTGTCTTGCACAGTTGGCAAAATTGATGGAGGATTACGAAAATTGCGTAAGTATAGAGGAAGCAGAGAAGATCTTTCACGAGATAGAACCTTATGCTCTTGAGGGATTTGCAGATGCGGCATTCGTTGTTGGAATGGCATGCTTTGAGGGTATTTATGGTGCGTCTGACAACGATATGGCATTCCAGTGGTTTTCTGATGCGGCATCAAAAGGTAGTCCGGAAGCTCAACTGATGTTGGGAGCCATGTATGAATTAGTACACCCAAGAAAAATGAAATGGGGGCGACTAAAAAGTAATTTAGTCGCTCTTTTTTTGTTTTTCGGGTGATA
>UQYV01000047.1 GCA_900545245.1 uncultured Bacteroidales bacterium | reverse complement strand
TCTTAGTGCAAAATGATAGTATCATATTGCCGATACACGCCTCCTCTGCTAAAGAAAGCTTCGGAATGGAGTATCGCATTATCTGATCCTTATCTCCACGAGGCATCTTGCTGCCCTTTTTCCCCTTCATAGCATAATCGTAAAAAGAGTCTTGCAGTAACGATGCGTAAATAAATCCCTGAGAATGACCAGGTCTCGCCCGAAAAACAAGGACGTCAGCAGAAGCCCCTCCTTCTCTATCCGCAAGCCATATTTTCTTAAGATATGGGCGAATATTTGCGACTAACACATCCCCACTCTTATAGTGAGTAAGAACACATTTCTGCGGAGGCAGGTTTTGTGCGAGACATCGCCCTTTTTTATTCGGAAGCAACGAATCCGTTGTAACGTAATTTGTGAGCGGAACATCCTCCATTGGAATCTTATCCGTAACTAAATAAGCAATTTTGCTCAACTGGCATTGCTGCGTTCTCATTTCTTTCATAACTTCCTTTGCAACTCATTTATCTCAGCCTCAAGCTTTTCTTTCTGTTCATCCAATGGAGTGATTGGATGGCACCGCCCTCTATTCAATCCATAGGCTTTCACTAGGCGAATATCAATCTCTCTTATTCGTTTCTTTTTCTTGTCGATTTGCTTTAGGATGTAACCTTTACTATTGCGTACCGTAAACCGCAATGTCATATAAGCCACAACGGCTGCAATTATAGAAGCTATGGTTCCGATCATTCCGATGGTAATATTCATGTTCATACTCAATTGAATTTAAGACTATCCAACTGCTTCATTATCTCCGCTTCCAACCGGTGACTCTCTTCGAACTGAGCCGTAAGCTCAGCCTTGTAACCGGCCATTCTCTTATTGAACTCCTCCTCTGTGATATCCACATAGTCAATCTTTATGTCGAAGTACTGCCCGGCAGAGAAACTATAGCCCTTTTCCGCAATCTCCTCAAAAGACGGAGTAACGGAGAAATCATCCACCGCCTCCTTGCCACGGAAAGTCTCCACGATCAGCCTGATTTCCTCCGGGCGAAGTTTTGTCTTCTGGTTGCCGTTGTCCTTGATGGTCTCGCCCAACTTGCTTGCATCAATCAGAACCGGCTTCTCAATACCCGACTTGTCGATGAAAACGACACTGACATTCGTTCCCGTATTTGCGAAAATGTTGCTCGGCATACTTACTACACCTCCGAGGAAATGATTGTCGATGAGATGCTTCCTGATTTTGAACGCAATTCCGCTCTTGGCCGTAATGAAACCTGTAGGGACAACGATAGCAGCCTTTCCGCCATCTTTCAGGCTATAAAGAAGGTGCTGGAAGAAGCACAAGTAAATCTCCATTCCGGACTTGTCCTTGTTCGGGATGTTCGGGACACCGGCGAAAAAACGTCCTTTATATGGGTCATTGACCAGATCGCTATGATAATCAGAGAAGTTCAGCTTGGACGGCGGGTTGCTGACTATGTAGTCGAATTTCCTCAGCGAGCCGTCCTCATTCTTGTGGAACGGGTGTTTCAGAGTATTTCCCTGAATCACGTGAGTCAGAGAATGGCTCATACTGTTAAGGATAAGATTCAGCATCATCATAGTAGAAGACTTGTCGCTGATGTCCTGGGTATAGACCGAGCAGTTCTGTTCCCCGATTTCGTGAGCCAGAGCAATCACGAGTGTCCCAGTACCGGCAGAAGGGTCGTAGCAGGTCACATTTGAGACATTGTCCGCAGGGTTCACAAGCAGCTGCGCCATAATGGATGCGATGGCGTGAGGTGTATAATACTCTGCATAGTTTCCTCCTCCGTTGGCATTGTAGTCCTTGATAAGATATTCGAAGATGGTCGAGAAGAAATCGTACCCTGCCTCGAATGCATCTTCAAACGAGAAACTCGCCACATCTCCAATAAGCGACCGGCAGAAGGCATTTTTCTTCGCCGCACCACCCGAAACCACATCTGAAAGCGGCTTCATAATGGACACTTTCGTCTCATCATCGTTCAGGATATAGAATATCTCCTCATTTTCCTTGGCTATGCTTTCAAGCGTGGAATCGAACAACTCTGCAAACACGTCCTCGTTCTGACGTTTTGCCAAAAATGGTATCAGATGCTCCTTCTTCAGAATGATGGTGTCCAGCATCAGGTCGCACATCTCCTCATAATCATCTTCCGGAAGTGCATCAAGTGCTGCGAAGAAGTCTTCCGTCTGAATAAGTTCCGGCCTCACCTTTTTAGCCTCATAAATAAACTTGTCATTCAAGAACTTGTACAAAAAAGTCTCGATGATGACGGTATATTCATTGCCGCCTCCGGCCAGGCCATTGTCCACAGTCGTTTTTTTCAGCCTGTCAATCAGGTCATAAGTCTGTTGCTTGATTGTCTCAATATCCATAGCTACCTTGTTATCTGATACTCCCTGTTAATTATATCACTGATATACTGACGCACCGGTCTGTCTGTATTAATGTTCTCCTCCTTGAAATGTCTGGTGACGTATGTGAGAATATTCTTCTTGAAGTATGCCGGGACTTCAAGAATCGCCTGATTATGGAAATATATGTCGTCCACATCCTGCTTTATGGCAAGCAGAATTACCGTCATCTTCTGCTTTTCTTCCGTCCAAGCATACTGACGAGGTTTTGTGTCGTGTTCTATCTCCTCCTTATCCTTTTCACGCAAACGCTTTTCCACTCTGACGAACTTCGTATCCCCATTATACTTTATTGCCTCCAGAGCATCACGTTCATTGATTCTCTTGATTCTGCGAAGGATGTCATTGACATTTTCAACTCTCTTGTGCATATTGAACTCGTCCTGCTGCTCCATATCCTTCTTCTGGAACAGCCGCATGAATTCCTCAAGTATTGAGCGATATTCTGGATCATCCCTATCAACGCAAGCGCCTAACTGTTGTCTTGCGTGAGCTACCGCCTGCTTGTATTGTTCCTGAATCTCAAGTTCGCCCTCACCGCGCTTCACAAATGAGAACTCTATGTTTTCAAGTGCAGTGTTAAGCAGTTGCCGAACATTGGATGCCTCATCTGAATTATCTACAAACCCGAGCAAATCCAGCCTGTTCTTTGCGGCTTTGATGAGATTATGTATGTTCTCGACCTCGACAATCCTTTCGCCTTCTGAACCTTGAGAGATGAGCATATTCTGAAGACTCCTCATATCCTCCAGCGCACCGACAATCTTTCTCACACTCTCCCTGTCATCCTCCATATTCAGCTGTCTTGAAAACAATTCCGGATTATCAAGCTCATATCCCGACAGCGCTTTCTTGGCATCTTCAAACCGTTCCTTTGCCTCCTCAATGGTCACGAGCAGTTTGTCTGTATCCTTGAAGTTATCCTTGCCCACCTCGTGTTCCAACTCCGACTGATACTCCTTGTTAGTCTTGCTGTATTCCTCTTCGATATTGGCGAAATCCACGACATAGCCATATTTCATATCTTTATATGGACGATTGACCCGTGTAAGAGTCTGGAGCAAGTTATGCTCCTTGACTATACGATGAAGATACAGTTTCTTGAGCCTCGGAGAATCAAATCCAGTCTGGAGCATCTGGAATACTATCAGCAAATCGATCTTTCCGTCCTTGAACAGTTCAATCCATTTTGCCCTCGCCTCCTTGTCGAAGCTGTCATATGTGATTAGAGCGGCACGATAACAGCCTTTCCGGCAAGGCGACCGCTTGACTTCCATTTCATTTGCGGATATGCTCCTGTAAACGATAGAACCATCTTCATCAGTATAATTATCAAGCTCGCTCTCGTCGGCATACTTTTCAAGAAAAAGCCGGTACATCATCTGCGCCTGTTCCTTGCTGTTGCATACGACCATTCCGCCCAATGTCCCGTCTCCATTTTTCACCCTGAAATCTCTCAAATCCTCAATGACATAATCGAGCAGCGGCTGCACATAGACGTGGTGAGAATAAATATCTGTCTCTTTCAGGCTATGAGCCTTTATTCTGATGCTGTTCAGAGCTTCCTGCAGTCTAATCTTATAGTTGGATCCGATGTCCTCACGTATAAGACGGCGCGTATAGCCGTCCGCAATAGACGCATTGTAAAAATATGTATGGATATATTCCCCGAATATGTCCTTTGTGTTATATTCCCTGCTGATAATAGGTGTCCCGGTAAGTGCAATCTTCACGGCATTCACATCACTCTGAATCAGATTCTTTAGGAAAGACCCGTCCGGACTGTAGTTTCTGTGGGCCTCGTCTATGAAATATATTCTCTGAACCGGAACATTGTAGGCATTTTTTGCCAAGGCCTTGGAGTCATTGGAAAACTTCTGGATGTTCACGACCGTTATTTCCGGCTTGCCTTCCCGGTTCTGCGTTGTGAGGCCGCTGCCGATAATCTTTGCAAAATCATCCTTGGTCTGAACAGAATTGACCTTCAGTCCCCTGTATGAGAACTCACGTTGCGCCTGAATCATAAGGTCAAGCCTGTCAACAATGAAAAAGAACTGAGGAACAATGCCCTGCTTTGAATAATAGTCCGTAAGATACTTCACATTGTAAAAAGACAATGCCGTCTTGCCGCTACCCTGCGTATGCCATATTATACCCTTTCTTTTGCCGGAGTCAAGGAATCTTTCAATAGCCTTGGTCGCAAATATCTGAGGATACCGCATAATGTGCTTCTGCAGCCCATTATTGTAATCCACATATGCAATGCCATATTTCAAAAGGAACCAGAACCGCTCGAACGAAAATAAACTGTCGCAGATTCTCTTTGTCGGAGTGTTTGCCCTGCAATTCGTCTGATATTCACTGCTGTTCCTATATTGCGGCACATTGTTGTCCCTTAAAAGAATCTCCTCGTCACTCTCAGAGACCGGCACAATATTTCTTGCCACGGGGAAACTGTCCTGGCCATCTTCTCGGAAGCAATTGTATTTAGTGTCCTTTTTCCCGATTGTAGCGTAAAAGGCTCCGATTGTAGGCGTGACTTCATTACAGTCATATTCCATATCGTTGCTGAACACCATAATCTGCGTGATGTTCAAGTACCTTCTAAACGCCGGATTCTGAAATCTGACTTTCATACGTTCCGTCTCTGCCTGAATGCCCTTATGGTTATTCTCTTTCTTGACTTCGATAAAAGCCAATGGCAGTCCATTGATAAACAACGTTATATCCGGTCGATAGTTATCACCGTCCTTGTCTCCGCAGGTCATTTCCGTGGCGACCTGAAATGTGTTGTTATGGGCAAAGTTGAACGGGGACGAGAGATCAATGATACGTTCTTCAGTGTTCAACAGCACTTCTTTGTAGAATTGCCTCCCCAGATCATCATTTGAGAGAACAGTTTGTATTCTGGCAAGCATCTTCTCCGCTCCGTCTTCTGCCGCATCGTGGTTCAGCTTCCTATATGCTTCCTTAAAATATGACAGCAGAATGTTCGTACGTGGATCATAATCCGTCTTTGGCGCATTCACATATTTCGAATATAATCCCTTCTGGGAAATGTACTTATATCCCATCCCCATAAGATGCATAATCGTAGGGAACTTCACACGACTATCCTCGCTGAATGATGCCATATAAAACTCTTTTTCTGAAATATTCTTGCCTACGCAAAAATAACAAAAAATATTGATACTTGCCTGAATTACTATCTTCAAATAAATCATCTCGGATGCGGTTCGCAACCGTCTATCTGTCGCCGCTGTCCAAATCCCAAAAGAGTTCACAAAAGCTCAAAGACGCATATATAAGCTTATTACTATGAACCATAAAGTGAACATTGACATGATTGCAGAAGATCTAAATATATCTACGCGGCAAGTCAAGACACACATGAAACGTCTCACCGACCTGAACTTGATTGCCCGTGAAGGCGGACGCAAAAACGGCATCTGGAAGATTCTCGACAAAGACTACGACGATTTCTTTGAACGGATCTAAAAGCAGAATCTTATTTGCAGAGACTGGACCATCTAGAACTTCCACGCCGGCATCGGCACGGCAAAGGCCGAAGGCTACGGCGCGGCGATCCTAAAAATAGTGCAGGAAAACCAGGTCTAATCCGGCGACATCGATGTCAGGAAAATAGTCCCAGAATGAGGGCAACAAGACTTATAAGAAAGAAAACATTGCGGTTTACTAATCTTCAGCCGGGCCGTCATTGTAGGCGCGATACTCGCCTTTCATGACATTGAGAGTCTTCGGCAACCAGACACGGTAACGTACAGACTTGTCCCACGTGTTGCCTGCTGAGGCGAAGTCGCAAAGGTGAACCGGACGCGGCTTGCCATAATTCTCAAGATCAGTGCCGACAACCATCTGTGCCGTGAACGCCATCCACGCAAAACCGTCCGCATCTGCCGGTGTAAGTTCTACCGTTCCGTCGGAAGCTGCCTGGACCACAACGCCTTCATCGACAAAACCGTCGTTGAAACGGGAATCCCGCGCAAGCACGAGCGGTCCCCTGACAATGGCTTGGCAGCCGTTCTGCTCCAAAAGGTGAGCGGTCAGGTCGAGGGAAAGCTCTATGCGGTCGCCGGATTTCCATTTACGGGAGATTTTGGCATATTCCCCTGCCTGAAGTTCGCTCAAGTCAACAGCAGTGGTGTCAGCCCCGCTGATGAGAGTTGCCGACGTGTTTCGGCTCCACTCCGGAATACGGAGAGCAAGCGTGAAGTCAGCAGGCTTTACCAGTTCAAGTCCAATGGCGACATCGCCTGAAACCGGATAATTTCCGGATACTGTCATTTTCATGGCATTGCGACGTCCAAGGACAACTTTTGCCTCAGAATCTCCGTACCAGTTGAGTTTAAGCATCTTATCCTCTGCCTGACAAGCAAGCTGAGGAATCATCGCAAAGGCTCTCGGTCCGTTGGCATTGCAGCAATTGATGTTCAGCCCGCACTGCTTTTCTCCCTCAACACGCCAGCCCTCAAGCGGAGTATATTTTGCAATCTGGCATCCGTCGTCCTTCAGTGCTCCGAGGATGGCGTTGTAGAATGTGCGCTCAATGTTGTCGGCATAGCGGGAGTCTCCGGTCAGAGCAAGAAGACGGCTGCAGAACTGCATCCAAGTGAAGCCCACACAGGTTTCCATAGTGTGGTAGGTCGGGACCGTCTGAAGTGCCTTGCCGCCATACCAGCACTCGACCGCACTTCCGGAGCCGGCTACATTAATCTCTTCCGCAAGGATGTGCGTGTAGGCTTTCAGGACAGCATCATAGTCACGTTTGTTTGCTGTGACCTTATAGTATTCAAGCAGTCCTTCATAGCAAGACATCATCTCATAGGCTTTCGAGCCGTTGTCATAGCTGAACCACTTTACAGGATGCGGAAAGCGCAGTGAGACAGGAACATCGGCTCGGCTTATGAGCTGCGGTCCTTCCGGAGTCTCCCACTGTGCAACGATGTACGAAGCAAAGTCAAGGTAACGCTGCTCACCTGTCTTGTTATAGAGACTCATAATAGGTTCAAGCACCGTAGAACTCGGCATTCCACGATAATTTCCTGTCAGAACTATATTTTTCTTGTCCGGACCAATCTGCGAAATGAGGTGGTCCGCCACACCGGCAGCGGCATCGAGGGCCTTGCGGTCTCCCGTCAGTTCATACCAGCTCAGAAGTCCGAGCATCGTGTATTTCCGTCCCCATATATCCCATTCTTTCATCTGATTTTCAGGAGGATAGTTTCCAATATAGCCGTCTGGGGTCTGAGTCGCGATTATGTCCGCAACAGATTTTGCGATTTTGTTATAAAGTTCAGGATTCCAGGTGTAACGATACGCGCCTATTGCCCCGAGCGTCCATTTCCCCCAAAATTCGCTGTTCCATTTCCAGCTTTCGATTCTATGACGGAACGGATCAACAATCTCATCAACATTCTGTTCCATCACGCGATGCTGAAAACAGTCGTCAATTCGCCCGCCGACATATCCGTCGACCTTCACTGATTTCACCGTCATACCTCCGTCGGTTTTCGATGTTTTGCCGCTACCGGCAAGGCATACGCCGCATCCGAGAACCAATGCGGAAAAACTCATCAAGAAGCGGCGGTTGAAAATCAAAAAGTTTTGTGTCATATTATCAAGTTACTAAGTATGCGTTAAAAAATTAGTTGAACTAAATTTGTATCAGATTTATGAGAATTACAAATGTCGGAATAAATTCCGCAAATAAACACATTATTTGATTTAAGACTTTAGTTTTTTGATACATATCAGAACCGAATGATTAATTTTGTGGGAATATATTGCTTGAAAGGAGGCTATGAAAATGGAAAAATTCGACGAAAAGGAATATGACGAACTTATTGAGCGGCTGTTCAAGAGGTTCCCGTCCTATCAGACGGTGGGCGGCAACGCCTACCACCCGGGGCTTGAAAATATGATGGAGTTTGACTCACGACTCGGGCATCCGCACCGGAACTACAAGAGCGTGCATGTAGCGGGGACGAACGGCAAGGGGTCGGTTAGCAATATGCTGGCGGCGTCGCTCGCGGCCATGGGCTACAAGGTCGGGCTTTACACATCGCCGCATCTGCTGGACTTCAGGGAGAGAGCAAGGATTATCGGGCAGGGGCTGATTCCACAGCAGGATGTTCTGGAATTCTGTACACGATGGTGGCCGGTATTTGACGAACTGAACCTGTCGTTCTTCGAGATCACCACCGCGCTCTCCTTCTGGTGGTTTGCCAAGGAGGGCGTGGATTTCGCAGTCATCGAGACAGGGCTCGGAGGGCGACTTGACAGCACCAACATCATATCTCCACAGTTGAGCGTAATCACTAACATAGGATTGGACCACTGCAACATACTCGGAGACACGATTTCCAAGATTGCCGCCGAGAAAGCCGGCATCATCAAACCGGAGACTCCAGTCGTCATCGGCGAGTCCGGAGAGGACAGCGACCTCGTGTTCAAGGCAAAGGCGGCCAAGGACGGGGCGGACATTTCTTTTGCCGACAAGGACTTCCAGTTTTCCCAAAACACTCTTGCTGCACTTCTCGAAGAGCTTGACCTCCACGGATGCTACCAGAAGAAGAATCTCCCGACGGCTCTGGCCGCTCTCACCGTCCTTCACCGGAAAGGGATAATTCCAAAATCAGCGACATCACCCCTTGTACTCGACGCACTGAAGCATACTGCGGAGCGCACAGGTTTTCACGGACGCTGGGAAAAGGTGTGCGACTCCCCTCTCACCATTGTTGACATCGGGCACAACCAGCACGGGCTGAAATACAATTTCGCACAGTTGGAAAGGATGGTGAAAGACGACGGATATGAACTGATTATGGTCTACGGAAGCGTCGCCGACAAGGACTACAAGAGCGTGATAAGGATGATTCCGCGTTGCGCTAAGGTCATTTTTACAAACGCATCGAGTTCAAGGGCCTTGCCGGCGGACGAGGCACGGGCAGCATACGGCACAGAGGCATTCGTCTGCCACACTGTCGCCGAGGCGGTCGCACTGGCGCAGAACTTGTCCGAGACCTGCACGAAGCCGCTGATTTATATCGGTGGGAGTACTTATGTTGTATCTGAAGCAATACGAGCCAAACAAGAAGCGGATTGCTGCGTTGAACTTCGATAATCCAAATCCTCACAACCGTGAGGTTGCTGCGGTTTGAATTTCTCGTTCGCCTTGCACTCCATCTTCTTAGTTGACTCGATGACCTTGTGTTTTGAAAAAATAATTGTTATGAACATGAAAAAAGTTGCTGTGACTATGATGGTTTGTTTCTTGTCAGTCGGCGCCGGGGCATCGTGTGCGGAAGGCGGAAACCGCAAGGAAGTGGACCGTCTTTGGAAAGAATATGAAAAGACGACAGAGAATGACTTGCCTCAGAAAGCCACGAAAATACTCGGGCAGATAAAGGATAAGGCACGCGCTGAAAAACTCAGCTACGACTTCTGGCGCGCCGCCACTCAATATGTCCGGATTGGCAGCCAGCGGGACTGGAAACGCCGCGACGAGCTTACTGAATCAATGAACGCCGAATTCATATCCTACGGTGACCCTATAATATTATATGTGTCAGGCATCGGCTTCAACAATTACGATGCCTCCGAATGCGCAGAATTCCTCGACAAATGGTCCCGCAAACTGAAGTCCTCCAGCAGCAGCGAGTTCTGGGACAAGACACCTGTCGGCTACAAGGGCGAAGTCATGCGCGCACACATACACAACGACTACGAATACGTCCTTCTTTCGATGACATTCAACCGCAGTCTTTCTAATTCAATAGGATACGAGAAAATTGAGGACAAGTTCAATTCAACATATTCCGGAACATATCCGGTCGACGCGCTGTATGAACTCTATCGCATAAGTACCTGTTATGCAGAGGCTTACGAAGGCTATGCAGAGAAATATGAGGGCAAGGCCGTGGCGACGCTCGCGAAATTGAATGCCCTTTCGTTCAAGTTCCGCAGGCTGAAAGAGTGCAATGCGCCTGATGAAGACTACCGCAGTCTCAGAGCATATTGCGAAAAACTTGTCGCGGAAAAGAAACGATTTTACGGAGAGGAGAAATTGATTCTCAAGGGGGAAGATGCCGCCGAAAATATGATAGAGGAGTTGGACTCCAAGCGATTGGACGCGGATGTCCATGGACAGGACATCGAGATTCGCCTGCAGAACTTGAAGGACGTGAACATTTCCGTCTACGCAGGAGAGGGGCTGAACGCCGACAAACTGACGAAGAAAGACGTGCCCGTATGGACAAAAACACTTGACGTAAAAGCGGAAAGATACTATGTGAACGACACATTGAAAGTCCGGATGCCGGAACTGCCTGACGGTGAATTCCTTGCGATGTTTGAATCCGGCAAGATCAGGCACGGCTGCAACCTCTCACAGCATTCCGTCGCACTCTCGGCAAACAGAGCTGCAGACGGATGGCTACTTTATGCCGCAGAAAGAAAGAGCGGAAAGCCTGTAAAGGAGGCAAACCTTGTTGTCGGAAGCTGGAATGGCAAGGAACTGCTGCGCAAAACAGTGCATTTTAACGGAGCGACACTCATGGACAGCGAAGTCCAGTCTGTCCTGAAAGATGTGGGAGGAAGATGTTGGATTAAGTGCGACTTCATTGACGGGCAGGGGCTTGCACGCAGCTCAGAGAAGCTGGGCATCTACACACCGGAGGACAATGCCTCCCGGCCTGATGTGGACTGGCAGGCACAAGTTCTCACTGATCGCTCGGCCTACCGCCCTGGAGAGACAATTAACTTCAAGGCAATACTTTACAAAGACTATCATAACGGCAGGATGAGCACCTCACCGCAAGGAGAAACGGTGCGGGTCAAACTAGCGGACGCCGAGAACAAGGATGTCCAGACACTTGAACTCACGACCAATGATTTCGGCTCCGTGGCCGGCAAATTCACAATTCCGAGCGACCATCGCAACGGAGAATGGAGAATAGCCGTGTTCGTGGGAGGATTTACTGCCAACGCCCAATGGTTCACCGTCGATGAGTTCAAGCTTCCTGAGTTTTCTGCATCATTTGTTTCTGACGGAGTGAAATACTTCCCCGGAGATACCGTGCCTGTAAAGGGACGCGTCTTTAGCTATGCCGGAAACAGTCTTTCGGATGCCCAGATAGAATACACCGTCTCTGACTGGAACGGAGTTGTCGACAAGGGAACTCCAGAACTGGACGAGCTGGGGAATTTCTGCATCCTGGTCAAGACAGCATACGACAAGGACAGCCATTTCACCATAACTCTAAAGATTACTGACGGAGCCGGGCAGACACTCGAGTTCAGCACATGGCTACGGGTAAGCGAAGATTTTGACATTGACGCGGAACTCATCGGCGCGGCGGAGGGAAGTTTCCTTCGGCCTGACACATCCGAAAACATGAGGTTCAGCAACTTCCGCCGAGGGTTCTCTCTCACCAGGAGCAGTGTGCTCAAGGGAGACAGCGCAGAGTTCAAAGTGGAGATAGCCGACTGCAACGGGGAACATCTTGACGGCGAGGTCGAATGGGTGCTCAAGACCGATTCCGCCGAACTCCGGAAAGGACGCTGCGTTTCCGGAAAGAATCTCAAGATTGACCTATCCGGAAAGCCTGCCGGGCTTTACACCATCGAATTTTCCAAGACTTACGAATATACGGTAGCCGGAGGCGGCAAGGATAGCACGAGAGAGGCTTTGGAATATGAACTGCTAAAGCTATGTGACAACGAGACCGTCCTTGATGCCGATGTCGAAAATGCGTTCAAAGTAGTGGATGGAGATGACGGAAACATTTCACTGTTGTTCGGAGCCGCCCAGGGCGACATTTGGGCAAACATTATGATTTTCAGCCTCGATTCGCATCTTCTCCTCAACGAGAAACTGCACCTCGCCGGAGTCCGCGGCAAGACCGGCTCACTGAAAAAACTCTGCTGGAAACACGCTGCAGAATGGTCGGACAAAGTATTGCTCCGTATCGAGTACTTCAAGAACGGGATCTACAGGACGTTCGAGCACGAATACGGGCGCAACCGTTCGACCTTCGAACTGCCACTTTCCGTGAGCACATTTACAGACAAGTGTCTGCCAGGAACCGAGTACCGCGTTATGCTCAGCACAGGGAAAGATTCAGAAGTGCTTGCGGCGGTGTTCGACAAAAGCACGGAGGACATCAGATCAAACCTATGGTCTGCCGTGCTGCCGTCATTCAGCAGCATATATGTCGACTCGGACAACAACACCGGGTGCGAGTTCGACGGGTGGGCAGGAGATTCTCGGCGTCACTGGAGACTTGACGGAGGAAATAACCGGATTCTTATGGCAAAAAGTGGGGTGGCAGCGCCAGGCGCAGCCGACGCGATGCTGTCCGAAAGCGTCGTCGTTGAAGACTCAACGCCGTTCCAGCTTGCTGAAGAGCAGCCAAGCTTCCGCGATGACCAGGAAGTTGCCAAAACTCTGAAAATAAGAAAGAACTTCCAAAGCACGCTTGCATTCGAGCCGTTCCTTCAGAGTGACGGCAGCGGAAACGTCGAATTACGCTTCCGCACCAGCGACAGGCTCTCGACTTATGTCCTCGCGCTCTTCGCACACGACAAGGCCTTCCGCAACGCGACTCTCCGCAAGGAGTTCGTTGTCAGCCAGCCAGTAACCATCACGGTCCACGAGCCGTCCCTTCTCTATGGGGGAGACCGCTACATCTTCCGTCCTTCCATTTCAAACAACAGCGGCAAGGACCTGAACGGGACTCTGACAGTATTCATCTATGATGGAGACGACAGTTCTCGGCCGCTCAGTGTGCAGAACTGCCCGGTTTCAATCGGAGCCGACAAGTCCGTGAGCAAGGAATTTGCCGTAGCCGTTCCGGACGCAGACAAGATGAAGTCCGGCAATGAAGGCAAAGCCCAGCTGAGCATAAAGACCGTGTTCAGGGCTAAAGCCTCTGAGAATGGAAGCACAGAATTGAGCGACGCAATTCTCGTGAAGATTCCTGTTCTGGAAGGGAAACAGGTTCTCACGGAGTCCCACTCGGGAATCTACCGCCATGATATGGACAAAGACGCTCTCATACATTCACTTGAGGGTCAATTTGTTAACACGATCCATCTCGGAGCAGTCACCCGTGAGGTGAAGATTTCCGACCTTATTGCCGAGACTCTTGCACAGAAAGCTGAACTGAAGTCAAAGAACCTTCTTGACATCAGCGAAGTTCTCTACGTACATCTGGCATCGGACAGTCCGGACGCACACGAAATCGCATCCCTAATCAAGTCACTTCTTGACTGCCGCTGTGAGGACGGAGGATTCGCCTGGTTCACAGGAATGTCGTCCTCCCCTATCCTGACGACCGTCATCCTCGAAAGGCTCGCGATTCTGCATGAAGAAGGCAAGCTGCCATCCGGCACGAACTGGGACAACGTGCTCTCGAATGCCGTGAAATACATTGACAGACAGATATTTGTCGAGCGCAACGGATACCACTGGTTCGGAGGAATTTCCATCAGTCAATATCTCTATGTCCGCTCGTTCTTCCCTGACATTGCAGTCGACACAAAAGCGATAAAAGCCAAGGTCGGAGACAGGCGTTTCAAGGAAGTCGCGAAGTCGATGAAGGCATATCTCCAGGCGTCCGCGAAAGAAGATAAGTTGAACGGGCAGATTCTTGAGAAGGCGCGCCGCAGTTCAACAATACTCAAACTCATCACCTCAGATTCCAACGCCTTCGACAGTTCGCTCGGTCTGAAATGCCGGAAGATGAAGAAAACTCTCACAAGAAGCATCGAGTCACTTAAGGAATATGCCGTTGAAGATCCTTCAGGAGGGATGTACTATCCTAATGCGGTGATGCCGTTCCGTGCCCTGCTTTCGTCCGAAGCCTACGCCCATTCGCTGCTCTGCGACATGCTCTCGCGCTGGAACGCCATGTCTGAAAAGACTTCCGGAAAGCCTGATGCCCGCGCATTGGAAATCGCCGATGGCATACGTCTGTGGCTGATGATTCAGAAAGAAAGCCAACAGTGGCAGAACAACTTCGAATTTGTCTGTGCGATAAATTCAGTTCGCAGAGGCTCCCCTGCCCTTATGGAAACGTCAGTCATCTCACTGACAAAGACTTACGAAAAGCCTTTTGAGCAGATCAAGGCAGCCGGAAACGGATTCGGCATAGAGCGGAGATTCTTCGTCGAGGAGCTTGTTCAGAGCACAGTCAAAGGCCAGGAAGGCACAAGATTGTCGCAACTGCGCGAACTCCAGACAGGAGAGACGCTGTCCGTCGGGCAGAAAGTCATCGTCCGCTACAGCGTCAGCAGTGAGGAGAACCGCAGCCTCGTTCACATCCGCACACCGTACAACGCCTGCCTCAGACCTGTCCGTCAACTTTCCGGAAATTATGGCTATTGGCTCCGGAGTTGGAGAATCAACGCTGCGTCAAGAGGCTTCAATGCATGGTGGATTACGCCGCAAGGCTACCGCGAAGTTCACGATGACGCCATAGACTATTGGTTCGATGTCTACCCGGAGCAGAACACAACCATTGAGGACGAGTTCTATGTCTCCCAGGCCGGCGTCTTCACCGCTCCAGTCTGCGAAATCGAGTCGCTCTATGCCCCTCACTACCGCGCCAACTCCGCTTTTGACGGCTCACTCACTGTCAGAGAATAATACGCAGGCCCATATTTAACCTCGCCACGGAACCGAATCGGTTTATAGACGTAGACGGGCGGTTTCCGGTGAGATTCCGGAGAGTGTAAGGAACGTATGACAAACGCGGCTCGAAATAGAAACAGAGACGCTCGGCCAAGGTGTAGTCGAGACGCACCGCCGATGTCACACCGGCATAGAACCTTGCCTGAAGAATCCAGTTGTCTATGCTGAAGAGGACCCCGACCTCCGGGCCTGCCATGGCAGAAAGCGTGAGGGCGGAGCGGTCGTTTCCCTGCCATCTGATCTGATTGAGCACGGTTTCCGGCTTGAGGGCCACATTGTAGCAATGTGCTATCTTGTCCGTGTCGAAAACCTTCATTCCATTCATGGAATAAGTCCCTGACAGTCTGAACGTAACAAGTCTATTAGCCTCCTGCCCGAGGACAAAATCATAGTGGTCATACGTCGACGAATAGAGTTTCCATGTGTCCTTGACGAGCGGAGATGACTGGAATTTCATGCTCCCGTTCACGGTGAGATATGCGATTTTCGTCGTCCATGCCGCATAGGGGCCGTTTTTCACCTGATCTATAGGACCGAGTAGCTCATCTACAAATCCTGTTTTCTTCGGCCTATTGAGCCAGTCGATGTAAGCACAATGACACTCAGTCGTTTGGGCAAAGACACCGATTTCCGCGACACCGATCAGAATACCGAATATCGCAGCCATATTCACAAGACTTTTTCTCATCATTAAAACACTCCCTTCACTTGACGGCATTCGAAAGCCGTCACAAATAAACCGTTGCTATAGATTCATTCTTGGCGGCAAATGTGACATAAGACGTGCCATTTGATAAAAAATACTACTAATCTGACAATTTTTCAGAAATATTGGATATTTCACGAAGAACACGACGGTATTTGTATGTGCGCTTATTCATCACCCAGTGCGGGGTGCGCCGTAGAGGACGTGGAAGACAACAGGCAATGGCAGCAGCCTCTGCCGGAGAAAGCCGGGTGCACGAATGACCGTAGTAAAATTGGGATGCCGCTTCTATACCGTAAATGCCGCGCCCCATTTCTACGACATTGAGATAGACCTCCATTATCCTGTCCTTACCCCATATCAGTTCAATCAGAACAGTCCAGTAGGCCTCGACAGCCTTACGGGCCCAAGTGTCAGTGCAGAATGTGAATACATTTTTAGCGGTCTGCTGTGAGATTGTGCTGCATCCCCGGATTCTCGTCCCCCTCTTCCTATGTTCCTTCAGCATCTTCCTCATTTCCTCAAAATCAAATCCCATGTGACTGCGAAAACTGGCATCCTCGGACAGAATCACGGCCTTTTCCATATTCCCGGAAATCTTTTCCAGCGACACCCACGCCTGCCTCGTCCGGAACTTGCGGTCGTCCCTAAACTCAATCGAGCGTTTGAGCATCAGCGGAGTCCAGTGTATCGGCACATATTTCAGCACCGCGACCAGCACGACACTAAACGCGACAACCCCCAGCGGAATCCGCAGAAACAATATTCTCTTCCATTTTTTCATCGGATGTTCAAAGGTATAAAAAATCGTGGCATTCCGTACAAGTGAAATGCCCCGATTTTCAGAAAAAATAAAATTCCTGAGAGGAAGGGTGAATATGAGAGATGGAGTGCAACGCGGCAATCCGCTCTCAGACTCGCCCGCCTAATATCCAAAAATTTCCTCCAAAGAAACAGTTTTCACCGGTCCGAGAGTGCCGAGGAACTTCGTGTCAAGATCCTTGATGTCACCGAGAATGGCGTAAGTGTAGTGACGATTCTTCACCCACTCGGCCTGCACTGCCTTCACGTCTTCTAACGTCATATTCTGGAGAGCCTCGAAAATTTCCTTGTCGAGAGGCGCGGAAAGGCCGAGATCACGGCAATTTATGTAGCTGTTCAGGACACCCATGCCGATTGTGCGTGAAGTGCGCAGATTCGCGATAAGAGCCTCCTTCGCGATGCTGAAGGCAGCCTCTGATTCCGGAAGGTTGTTGATGATGTCGTCGAATGCCTCAACAGCCTGCTTCATCTTGTCGTTTTGGGTGGCGATGAATGCCATGTAGTAGTACTTTCCGTCATGGTAGTATGGAGAAATCAGCGATGCCCATGCAGAATATGCAAGGCCGCGTGCCTCGCGCATCTCTTGGAATACAATGCTGTTCATTCCTCCTCCAAAGTAGCTGTTGTAGAGGTCTATGCCAGCCTCTGACGCAGGTGTGAACTGACGTCCGTCACATGAATACTGGATGTAGTAGAGCTGCTTCGCGTCATACTGCGCCATCACAACGGAGTTGTCCGCCGTCGTCTGATAGACAGGCCACTGTATATTCGTATCCTCAAGGGTCTTGCCCTCTATGACATGAACCTCGGAGAGAGCTTCCTTAAGAGCTTTCTCGGATGCAGGGCCATAGTAGACGACCTCATGTTTCTTGTCAAAGAGGCCACGTACCTTTGCAAGAAGCTCATCCGATGTGAGAGAAAGAATCCTCTCGTTGGAAAGAGTGCTGCGACGGATGGCGTCACCACCCATGAGCGCATATTTCTGAAGGGCACGGAAGCAACTCTGCTGATTGAGCTTGCTGTCGGCGCGGTCCTTGAGCATGTCGGCCTTGAGCCCTTCAAGAATCTCATCGTCTCCCTGAGCGTTGTAGATGACATCCTCAACGATTGCCATCACATCCTTCATAGAGTCTCCGAGTCCCTCCATGGTGACATAAGTTCGTGTGTTTCCCACATAGCAGCGGTAGTCTGCCGCGAGGTCGTAGAGTTCCTTGGCAATCTCGTCATGACTCTTTGTGGCGGTGCCGAGGTAGGAAAGATAATTCAGAGCGAACGAAAGCTCCGGATCCTGCTCGCGGTTGATGTCGAACACATATTCAAGGTTGAACAGACCGTTGGTTTCATTCTTCTTGTAGAGGACGTCAATCCCTGTTGCTTCCGCAAACGTTGACATTTCCTTGTTGAAGTCCACGAAAACAGGCTCAATCGGCTTTACCTCAGTGTTTTGAACCGCCGTAAGGAAATCTGACTGCCGGTCGCGGTTTGTAACGATAGGTGTGATCTTCGGCGCTGAAATCTTCTTCACCGTATTGTCCACCCGTTGTCTCTTGTTAATCACAACGTAACTGTCGGCACCGAGATATTCGTTCGCCCAAGCCACGACGTCATCCTTGGTCACCTTCGAGCATCGGTCAATCTTCCCCACGCAGTCAGCCCAATCCTCGCCGTCGATGAATGCGTTCACATAACTCATTGCCCTCTGGTCATTATCCTCAAGTCCGGCCATGTAGTCTTTCTTGAAATTGTTCACTGAGGCCTTTATGAGTTCCTCGTCAAAATCACCAGTACGAAGTTTCGCAATCTGGTCGAGAAGTACATCGCGAACCTCCTCAAGCGTCTGACCCTGCTTAGGATAGCCGACCATCAAAAACATTCCGTAGTCAGGCATGTTGTTGCTGAACCCGTAAGATGCAAGCACCTTCTGCTGTTGGTTAACGTTAAGGTCAAGCATTCCGGCCTTGCCGTTGTAAACGATTGAAGAAGCGATTTCCGCGACATCGTTTGACTTGTCCACAGCGGAAGGAAGTCGCCATGCCAGGTAAACATACTCTGACTCAAGGCCATACACATCGCGAACTTCGGGCGTGGTAATAGGCTTTTCCGGCTCGAACTCAAGTTTAGGGAGAGCCGGATTCGGCTGCATACCTCCGAAATACTTCTTTATTACAGAAATCATCTCGTCCGGGTCAAAGTCTCCGGAGAGGCAGATTGCCATATTGTTCGGCACATACCAGGTCCTGTGGTAGGCTTTTACATTGGTGATGGACGGATTCTTGAGATGTTCCTGCGTACCGAGGACAGTCTGGGTCCCGTAAGGATGGTGAGGGAAAAGCGCGGCAAGCACAGCCTCGTACATCTTGCGGTTATCCCTCGTAAGGGACATGTTCTTTTCTTCATAGATGGTTTCAAGCTCCGTGTGGAAACCGCGGATTACCGGGTGTTGGAAGCGATCCGCCTGCACTCTCGCCCAGTTTTCAATCTGGTTTGAAGGAATGTTCTCGACATACACCGTCTCGTCAGTGGACGTAAATGCATTAGTCCCGTCTGCTCCGATCATAGACATGAGTTTGTCATATTCATTAGGAATCGCAATCTTCGACGCTTCGTAGCTTATGGAGTCTATACGATGATAAATCGCAGCCCTCTCAGCCTCGTCTGTCGTCTTTCTGTAAACCTCGAAAAGGCTTTCTATTTCATCGAGCATAGGCTTTTCCGCCGCATAGTCACTCGTTCCGAACTGCTCAGTGCCCTTGAACATAAGATGTTCGAAATAATGCGCGAGTCCGGTGGTCTCAGCCGGGTCGTTCTTACCTCCGACCTTGACCGCAATGTAGGTCTGGATTCTCGGAGTTTCCTTGTTGACGCTCATATAGACCTTCAGGCCATTGTCAAGCGTGTAAATCCGTGTGTGCATCGGATCGTTCTTGACCGTCTCATACTCTTTCGCACACGAGGACGAGACGAGTGCGGCAATCACTGTAGCCGCAATTAAAAAGACTCTCTTCATATTGTTATACATAAATTTGTTTTGTCTGCACCAGAGTTTTATAGTTCAAAAATTTATGTTTCTAGAAACATGAAAAAATAAGAAAAAGTCCCGAAGACGTGGCACACAAAAGTGCGGATCTTCGGGAACATATTCTTCGTTGACACAATCATTTGTCAATCAATTTTTCTGAGCGGGTGGCGAGAGTCGAACTCGTGGCCCTCGGCTTGGGAAGCCGATGCTCTACCACTGAGCTACACCCGCTTTTCCATTTCCCCGAGAGGAATGGACTGCAAATATATGAATTATTTTCCGAATAATGCAAAACTTTCTACCTATCTTTGCACGGCTTTCCGTAATGTGGGTATGCCCCAGACCGGGATGAATGTAAAAATTACTATTACAATGATAAAGGTTCTTGTTTTTGATTTGGGAGGAGTTCTCCTCGACTTGGATTTGGATGCATGCTACAAATCATGCCGCGAAAAGCTTGGATTTGAAAGAGTTGACGAACTTGTCGGCCCTTGCCACCAAAAAGGACTGTTCATGGAGCTTGAGGCGGGGAACATCACCGCGGAGAAGTTCTACCAGGGAGTTCTCGCAATGTCCGCTCCAGGGAAAACGCCACAGGACGTGAACGATGCATTCCGCCCGTTCCTCATCGGATTGGCAGACTATAAAGTTCCGTTGCTCAAGGAGTTGA
Source organism: uncultured Bacteroidales bacterium (assembly GCA_900545245.1). Lineage (GTDB taxonomy): Bacteria > Bacteroidota > Bacteroidia > Bacteroidales > UBA932 > Cryptobacteroides. The sequence continues at coordinate 6,065 of UQYV01000047.1, read as the reverse complement.
GTCAGAAATACGACCTCTATCTTCTCAGCAACAACAACGCGATGACATGGCCGTTCGCCGTGGAGGAATTCGAACACAAGGGTCTACCGATTGACAGCGTTTTCAAAAAGGCGTTCCTGTCTTTCGAAATGCACTGCCTCAAACCCGGAGACACCATCTATCAAAAGGCCATCAGCGAAATTCAGCGTCTCTCCGGTACTCCTGACTCTCCGGTTCAGCCGTCCGAGATGCTCTTCATCGACGACTCCCCAATCAATGTCGAAGCCGCCCGCCGCAACGGCATGCAGGCTGCCCACTACATCCAGGGCGACGACCTCAGGGCGCTATTAGATGGAGTTTTGGGAGAGTCTTAATTTCCCGTATAGAAAAGGATAAGGTCACTGAGGGCTCTGCGGCAGACCGGGCAGAAGCCAGCGGCTTCATTGGTGCGCATCCGGCAGTTGTCGGAAGGGCGAAATACACCGTGGAGAAGGTAGCCGCCGCCCTCGTAGACTCCGATGCGGTCAATCGCGTCCTGAGAATTGTCCAGTTCGTTGACTTTCAGATGCCCGCCAGGAGTAGGCACGAGGCAGCCGTCCGGAAGCATATCCTTCCATTTCGCATCAAAATCAACCAGCGTCGTGATGTTAGGCTCCCATGGTTCCACGGAAATGTCGTAACTGGAATCGAGGGCGTCGGCAAAATCGTAGAAATACTCGTCCGCAAGCCCACCGAAACTGTGCCCGAACTCATGAACCACAACGGGACGGAACTTGCTGTGGTGGGCGGTCGTAAGGGTGTATGAATTATAGATACCGCCACCACCGTATGTATCTGTATTGGCGAGGATTATGATGTGTTCGTAAGGAATGCCGGAGAGAAGATCGTGGATGTCATGGACATTTTCAGAGGTGAGGTAGCGGTCGGAATAAAAAGTCGAGAAATGAGATTTTATAGCCGTATCCCGCCATGTTCCTTTAAGAGGTTCGGAAACTCCGGAGTCTTCTGACACGGAATCCACTGCGATAATGTTAAGACGATCAGCAAATTGCGAGAAAGGTGGCGCGGACAAGACGGCATCGCAGGCAGCCTGTGCATCCTTGCGGAAGAGTCTCATGTCTTTCTTCGCATATCCCTCAGCGACAATCACGACATCTATGCACTCCCTGCTGTCTCCTCCCTTATGAATATAACGCCAGGAAGTGCCGGAGGGACGCTGCCGACGAATCAGGATATCGGAAGGATCAAGCATAAAACGGTGTTCGGCACAGACAGAGCCATGTTTGTCGAACAACCTCAACGCGACATCTGCCTTGGCTAAAGGCATCGGAAGCAGTACCGTATGCTCAAAAGAACGGGATGTATGCTGCGCCTCGTCAGTTGTGAGCCATTCGCTGAAAAGTGACGAAAAAGACCAGACATATAGTTGTTTGCCAGTCTCGGCATCAGTCATGACCACTTCTCCGTTACCTCTGAGCGGCATGCCATCAAGGTTGCCCCTACGGCCGTACCAGCCTTCAGAACTCGACATACGGCAAAGGCTCACGGACTGTTCCGCGGCATCGCCACTGAAAATGTAATCTACTCGCAGAGTCTTGTCTGCAAACTTCTCGTCGAATGCAGTCCCGGCCAATGCCGACATAGGAAACAATCCTGAGACTATCGCCGCAACACTCAGCGACAACACAGATTTCAGCAATTTAGTCATTACGCACTTTTTTCTGTCCACGTTACCCCTCTCCTGAATCCCCTCCTTCCCACGGAGGCGTCCATCTGAGACACGTAACCTTCAAAGTTAAGAAATATCCGTGAACATATGACAATTCAACCAAAAATTCTTATCTTTGCAACCCATTGCCTCCGTAGTTTAATGGATAGAATTTCAGATTCCGGTTCTGACGGTTGCGGTTCGATTCCGCACGGGGGTACAAAAGTGGCTGACAAAAAAGTCTTTTGTTCACCCTCCTTCGGACTTCCTAACCCCCGCAGACTAATGCCTGCGCCCTATTAGGGGTATCTCGCGCCACCGGCGCGGTCCTTTCGGGACTTTGGGGTCAAGTTCCTTTAACGGACACCGCCACATTACAGTCCCTCGACATCCGCATACTTAAACCGCCGTATCTTCCGTGTGGCCGTCTTCTCGAACGGCTCGCGCAAAACCTGTATGCAACTCAGGTGCGACGTCCTATTGACCTTGCGGTTCACAATCGAAAGAATCAGTGACTTGCACTCCTCAACCTTACAGAGAAACCCGGCCTCGCCCTCATGGTTCCAGTCAAGCACATTTTCGTTGAAGGTCACAAGCGCCACCAACTTGTCCCCGCGAGAGAGCACAAGGGACTCGTCAACAAGGTCGATTCCGTTGAGCACCTGCTCTATTTCCTCCGGGTAGATGTTCTCTCCTGAAGCTCCGAGAATCATGTTGCTGAGTCGCCCCCTAATGGAGTATCGCCCTTGTGCGTCAACCACGGCAAGGTCGTTGGTACGAAACCACCCGTCTTTCGTGAAGGCCCTTGCTGTCCGCTGCGGATCCTTGTAGTAGCCGAGCATCACGTTGGGTCCCTTTGCAACAATCTCCCCTTCTCCGGTCTCGGGATTGACATTGTCAAGACGCAGCTGCACACCGCTTACAGGCATCCCTATCGAACCTGGCACACGAATCTTGCCGAGCGTGAAACTCAGCAGCGGTGAAGTTTCGGTGAGCCCATAGCCCACTGCGTATGGGAAGCCGGATTTGAGAAGAAAACGTTCGACTTCAATGTCCAATTTGGCACCGCCTATGCCGAAAAACGTAAGTTCACCTCCGAAAGTCTTTTTAAGCTTCAGACCGACAAGACGGCACAGCAGCCAATTGGCGTTTCTGTCCAGCCAACTGAGTACAGGACTTTTCCGAATGGTCGGGACTATGCTGTCACGATAGATTTTCTCTATAATAAGAGGCACCGAAAGCATTGTCGTAGGCTTCACCACCTGCATCGCCTTCAGAAGCAGAGCAGGGACAGGCGGCTTCGACATATAATAGACAGAGGCCCCGACATACATCGGATAAAGCACCCCAATCGTAAGCTCAAGCGTGTGTGACATAGGAAGTATGGAGAGCCAACGGTCATGCTCGTCGCGCTTGCGGGTGGCATAGCAGGACATCACGCAAGATGCGAGGTTTCTGTGACTCAACATCACCCCTTTGGCGTTCCCTGTGGTGCCGGAAGTGTAGATTATGGTCGCAATGTCGTCCGGACGGGAGGTTTCCGCTGATGTGCATCCATGTCCCGTGGTGCCAAGAGAGTCAGCCACGGCTTTCTTCACGGCACGCGCCGGCGTCTTTATAAACTCGAAAGACTCTATGTCAATGACGACGTCCAAACCGTCCAGCGCCTCATCGCTTACATTTGAAAGCAGCTTCTGTGAAACGAAGAGAGCCTTTGACTCTGAATGTTTCAGAATGTTAGTCACCTCATTTTCAGAAGATTCCGGCAAAATCGGAATTGCTATGCGTCCGAAAGCCACCCCTGTAAAGAACGCCACCGTCCAGTTCGGCATGTTCTGGGCAAGCACGGCGACCTTGTCTCCGGCCACGACTCCGGCATCTGCCAGCACTCCTGAGAGCTCTTCACATTTATCCCTAAAACTCCGGTAACTATATTCAAGTTCCGCATCCACAGTCTTCGACAGGCGGTTTCCGGCATACGTCACGGTTGCATAATCATATAATTCGCGCAATGTCTCTATTTTTCTCATAATTGACTATTTTTCATTCTTGCTCGGCAAAGGTAGGGACAAAAGAAAGGTGTTCAATGCAACAAAACGCGGTATTAATGTTCAAAATAGGACATTTTACGATTTAGTATCGTATTTGACGATTATTTTATGTAAAATTTATATCTTTGCATTATGTCTAAATATGATGAAATAATATCCGCCTTCGGAATAAACTATCTCGAAGGAACGGTTTCCAAAGTTCAGGTCGCCGGAAAATTCTGTCTTGTCGACAACATCGAAAAAGACGGAGGGATGCATCGTGCAGATTTCACAGCAGTCAGGAAACTGCGTTTCCCGATAAAGATTTCATTGGGATTCTGCCTCTACTGCAAAAGCGGCACAGCGACACTCCGCGTGCAACAGAGGGATTATTGCATCGGAAACAATGGAGTGCTGGTTGTTTTCGCTGGACAGATTCTGGAAAAGGTGACGTTGTCCAAAGGCTGCCGAGTGATTTTTGCGGCTCTCGACTCAGAATATATAATGACCGGAATCCGAGGTCCGCACGGCAAGAATCTTCGCCAGATGCTCCTGCACAGCCACGAACCCATTATCACCGGAGTCGCTGAGGAAGAAGGCGAGAACTTCGAGCAGCTCTGCCACGCAGTCAAGAATATTGTTGCCAACTGTGACGGCGAGACCGCCGATGGCATACTTTCCGGCTTTTCCTACATCTTTGCCAGCCTACTCCTGAAATGGACACGCCAGTGGAACAACCGCATGGCAGGACAGAAGGCAACGGCGCCCAATGGCAATACAAGTTTCTCCTCCGACAGCCTTTCAATGCCAATGAATCGCGAACAGGAGGTTCTTCTCCGCTTCGAGGAAGACCTTCACAACTTCTCCCGCAAGGATCGCACTGTGGCATTCTACGCCCGCCGCCAATGCCTTTCCGAGAAACATTTCTCAAGAATGGTCAAGAAAGCCTCAGGCCGCAAACCGATGGACATAATCCGCGAATACGTCATCCTCGACGCCAAGAGCCTCCTTCTCACCGGCCTCTATTCCGTCAAGGAAATAGCCGAAAAGCTCGGATTCATCAACAACTCCTTCTTCTCCCGCTACTTCCGCCTCTCCACCACCCAAACCCCGCTCGAATTTCTCCGTGGCAGCGAGGAATAACATACTGCCACATTTTTTCAGTTAAACATACTATCTTTGCATCAAAGTATTCATAGAATATGGCAAAGAATTTTTTCAAGAGATACATCTGGCTGATTGATCTGATCAACCGCAGAAAGTATGTCTCCTTCAAGGAGATCAGCGAAGCATGGCGGCGCAGTCCGCTGAACGAAACGGGAGAACCATTGTCAGAAAGAACATTCTTCAACCACAAGGATGCGATCTCCGAGATGTTCGGGATCGAGATTCTCAACGACAGGAGTCTCGGATTCTACATCGGACACTCAAATGTCGGAAGCGACGAGACAAGCGATTGGATGCTGCACACGCTGTGCCTCAACAATGTGCTACAGGAAAATGCCGACATGAAAGACCGAATACTCATGGAGAAGGTTCCATCAAGCGAGAGATTCCTGACGGACATCATCAGTGCGATGCGGGATTCAAGAGTGATCAACCTCTGCTACCAGAGCTTCTGGAATCCGGAGCCACATTTCTTCAATGTTCGCCCCTACTGCGTCAAACACTTCAAACAACGGTGGTACATGCTTGGAGACAGCGACTTAGGACTGAGAATATACTCTTTGGATCGATTCGTGGACATGGAGGAGCTGGAGGAAAAGTTCGAACTTCCGAAGGACTTCGATGCTGAGGGATATTTTCGAGACTACTTCGGTGTCATCATCGGGGATGCCCCTGAAGACATCAAACTCCGGGTCGTACCGGATCAGGTCAAATACTTCCGGACACTGCCGCTGCATGAGTCGCAAACAGAAATGATTCAGGAGGACGGAAGCTCGGTCTTCAGTTACCACATCGCCCCCACATTCGATTTCGTGCAGGAGATTCTGTCGCACGGAGCGGACGTGGAGGTGTTGGAGCCACTTGAACTGCGCGAAAATATCTCCGACATCATCGCAGGTATGGCTTCGCGCTATGGGATTTCCATTGCGGATAACGAATAGCGGACAGTTTCAGCCTCCACTCTGAACTAGAGTAACCGCCGGCCCCTGCACAGGCTGAAAAGAATAAATCAAGTATCTTCTTCTTTCTTTTATCGATTTGCTCCGTTTTCCATCTCCTTCTTCGCCAACGGGTGCATCAGGGACGCCGCTTGAACTTTTTTACCGAACTATTGTTATAATAAATCCTGTTATTATATTTTCCAGCTCCTCATAGTCGGAGACAAGCACCTGACGCGGACG
>UQYV01000046.1 GCA_900545245.1 uncultured Bacteroidales bacterium | reverse complement strand
CGTCCAAGCACTTTGCATTATTCCTCTGAAATCCATCCGTATGTGAGCGAGTTTTAATATCTTTGTAAGGATTATGAGCTGCATTGTTTCTGCATGAATAAGAAGCTGTTTAAACAGCTTCTAAATAAAAAACGGACAGCAGCAGAGCGGCAAACAAAGAAGATAATCAATCATTTTATACTGAACAATATGGCAAAAGAAGTTGAAGCACAGGAAAATGCCTCTGCAAATGCAGCGAAGCTGAAGGCTCTGCAGGCAACCATAGACAAAATCGAGAAGGACTACGGAAAGGGTACCATAATGAAACTCGGTGACCAGCCGAAGTTCGAGGTGTCAGTGATTCCGAGCGGTTCCATCGCGCTTGACCATGCATTGGGAATCGGAGGATACCCGCGCGGAAGGGTCATCGAAATCTACGGACCGGAGTCCAGCGGTAAGACAACTCTCGCAATCCATGCGATTGCCCAGGCTCAGAAACAGGGCGGAATCGCAGCAATCATCGATGCGGAGCACGCCTTTGATCGCAGTTACGCAAAGAATCTCGGCGTAGACCTCGACACTCTGCTCATCTCGCAGCCTGACAACGGGGAGCAGGCTCTCGAAATCGCTGACAACCTCATCCGTTCCGGCGCAATCGACATCATAGTCATCGACTCTGTTGCAGCCCTCACCCCAAAGGCAGAGATTGAAGGAGAGATGGGAGATTCTAAGATGGGTCTTCAAGCCCGCCTCATGAGCCAGGCTCTCAGAAAGCTCACCGCAAACATCAGCAAGACCAACACCTGCTGCATCTTCATCAACCAGCTGCGTGACAAAATTGGAGTGATGTTCGGAAACCCAGAGACCACGACCGGTGGTAACGCCCTCAAGTTTTATGCGTCAGTCCGCGTCGATGTACGCAGGACCACCCAGATCAAGGACGGAGACGAGGCCCTCGGAAACCGCACAAAGGTCAAGATCGTGAAGAACAAAATGGCCCCTCCTTTCAAGAAGGCCGAGTTCGACATCGTGTTCGGTGAGGGTATCTCGCATGTCGGTGAGGTCATTGATCTTGGAGTCGAGTATGACATCATCAAGAAGAGCGGCTCATGGTTCAGCTATGGTGACCAAAAACTTGCTCAGGGACGTGAGGCCGTGAAACAGCTGCTCACTGACAATGTCGAACTGTGCGATGAGATTGAGGCCAAAATCCGTGAAGCCCTTGAAAAAGTACAAGATTAAGAAACATGAAAAAAATAAACTGCGTCAGATTTGTCAATTATTTTCGAGTATAGATTTCTTTTGGAAGAAGGAGTGTACTGGAGGTACACGACTGATGAGAAAATAAATATAGACCGAAAAGAATGAGAAAGATGAGGTAGGTTATTTTTGAAGGTTTCTAAATTACGGGGCGAATAAAAAAGGCTCAGAACCAATTGCGATTCTGAGCCTTTTTGGGTTATCTGGGATATAAAATTTGTTTTTATTGTTCTTCAGGTGCATCAGGATTATTGTCCGGACCAGGCTGTCCGCCGAACGGACCCTGAGGACCGGCCTGAGGTCCCTGCTGCTGAGCACCCTTGGCCATCTCCTCGGATGCTGCGTGCCAAGCCTGCTCAAGCTCTGAGTTGTACTTGTCAATGTCAGCGATGTTCTGTGCCTTGACAGCTTCCTTGAGGGAGTTCAGAGCGGTCTCGATTGCGGTCTTGTGATTTGCCGGAATCTTGTCGCCGAGCTCCTTGAGGTTCTTCTCTGTCTGGAAGCACATTGCATCGGCATTGTTGATCTTGTCAATCCTTTCCTTCTCAGCCTTGTCAGCCTCTTCATTTGCCTTTGCCTCGTCACGCATCCTCTTGACTTCCTCGTCTGAAAGACCTGATGAAGCCTCGATTCTGATCTTCTGCTCCTTGCCGGTTGCCTTATCCTGTGCGCTCACGTTAAGGATACCGTTTGCGTCGATGTCGAATGTTACCTCAATCTGAGGCACTCCCCTTGGAGCAGGAGTGATGCCGTCAAGGACGAAATTGCCGATGAGCTTGTTGTCCTTTGCAAGAGGTCTCTCGCCCTGGAGCACGTGGATGTCAACCGCAGGCTGATTGTCAGCAGCCGTAGAGAACACCTGTGACTTGCGGGTCGGGATGGTAGTGTTCGCATCGATGAGTTTGGTCATCACACCGCCCATTGTCTCGATACCGAGTGAAAGCGGAGTCACGTCAAGAAGAACCACATCCTTGAGTGATGCATCGCCTGAAAGGATACCGCCCTGAACTGCTGCACCGATGGCAACAACCTCATCAGGGTTGACGCTCTTGTTAGGCTCTTTGCCGAAGAACTTCTTAACGAGTTCCTGAACGGCAGGAATACGGGTTGAACCGCCGACGAGAAGAACCTCGTCAATGTCTGACGGCTGAAGTCCTGCATCTGAAAGGGCCTTGCGGCACGGCTCAAGAGTCCTGTTGATCAACTCGTCTGCAAGCTGCTCGAACTTTGCACGGGTAAGAGTCTTGACCAAGTGCTTAGGAATACCGCCTACAGGCATGATGTAAGGAAGGTTGATTTCCGTTGATGTCTGGCTTGAAAGCTCAATCTTCGCTTTCTCGGCAGCCTCCTTAAGTCTCTGGAGAGCCATCGGGTCGGCCTTGAGGTCGATTCCGTCGTTCTCTGCAGCGAACTCCTGAGCAAGCCAGTCAATGATTACCTGGTCGAAGTCGTCACCTCCGAGGTGTGTATCACCGTTGGTCGACTTAACCTCGAACATACCGCCACCGAGGTCGAGGATTGAAATATCGAATGTACCGCCACCGAGGTCGAATACCGCGATCTTCATATCCTTATGCATTTTGTCAAGACCGAATGCAAGCGCTGCTGCCGTCGGCTCGTTCACGATACGCTTTACATCAAGCCCGGCAATCTTGCCGGCTTCCTTGGTTGCCTGACGCTGAGAGTCAGAGAAGTATGCCGGAACAGTAATGACAGCTTCCGTAACTTCCTGACGCAGATAGTCCTCAGCTGTCTTCTTCATCTTCTGAAGAATCATTGCTGAAATCTCCTGCGGAGTGTAGAGACGTCCGTCGATGTCCACACGCGGAGTGTTGTTCTCGCCCCTTACAACCTTGTAAGGCACACGCGCAATCTCCTTGGTGACCTGATCGTAGGTCTCGCCCATAAACCTCTTGATAGAGTATATTGTCTTGTGAGGGTTGGTAATGGCCTGACGTTTTGCAGGGTTACCAATCTTCCTCTCACCGTTGTCGGTGAATGCAACTACAGACGGGGTCGTCCTCTGTCCTTCGTTGTTGATGATCACGGTCGGCTCGTTGCCTTCCATAACGGCTACGCATGAGTTCGTAGTACCGAGGTCAATACCAATAATTTTTCCCATAATATTTTCTCCTATTTTTATTATCAAACTTAAATCTTCAACGTCCTCGGGCTCGTGCCTTTCGGACGACGCAAGTGGAATAAACGAAACTTGTGCCACCATGACGTAGCCTCATTTATCGTGACATTTTGTCAGTTTTTTAGAATATTTTCGCAATATTTAATGACAATTTGTAATTTTGCCGTCCGTCAGGACATGACATAAAAATAGTACATATCCCCGGATTCGTAAAGTTCAACAGGGGAATGAAAACTCCGGAGACACACGTGGAGAAACGAAAAACAGAGATAGAGTTATATATATGATTTACAGAGAATTGAGCACGCCAGAGTACGAAGACCTGAAATCAAGGATACTATATGAGGACAACCATATGCTGATTGTCAACAAGAAATGCGGAGAAATCGTGCAGGGTGACAAGACCGGCGACGAACCGATAAGCGAGGCCTACAAGGCGTTCATAGCTCAAAGGGACGCTAAGCCCGGACAGGTTTTCGTCGGCGTTCCGCACCGTCTTGACAGACCTGTCAGCGGCATTGTCATACTCGCGAAAACATCCAAGGCGCTCGAACGGCTGACCGCGATGTTCCGGGACGGCAGTATCCACAAGACCTATTGGGCGCTCTCGTGCGCGGAACCAAGTCCCGCAGAGGGCGAACTCACGGATTGGATGGTTCGCAACGAGAAACAGAACAAATCATATATATGCAAGGTGTCGGGGAATGACAGCACCGGCCCTGTCGCAGAAGACTGTTCAGGGCAGGATTGGGGAAAAGCGCCGCGGCCAGACGCCAAGCTGGCACGTCTGCGCTATCGTCTGGCAGGGCATTCCCAAAGATATTTTCTAATTGAAGTTCAACTACTTACAGGTCGCCATCACCAGATACGCTGCCAACTCGCAAACATCGGCTGCGTCATCAAAGGCGACTTGAAGTACGGCGCACCACGTTCCAATGCCGACGGTGGCATCTGCCTCCACTCACGCAGTGTCAGCTTCATCCATCCGGTAAAGAAAACGGAGGTGGTTGTAACCGCCCCCGTTCCAGTATCTTGGCCGGACATTGAGATGTCCTGAGAAACATAAATATTACTTCGTTCTTCCCGTGTAGGCTTCGGCGGAAGAATTGTCTATCTGAGATTTGAAGAATTCCCTCTGCGCCTTCCAGAGAAGCGGCTTCCAGTCCTGAGACACAACGGATAGCTGCACAACCCAAAGGTTCAGTTGCTTCTTGTGCCAGTTCACCATACAATTCGTACCAAATGCACCGCCGTGGCCGAACCATGCATCCTCACTATCCCGCACCGGAGCTGTAAGTCCGAGAGAATAGCCTTCCATACCCTCTGGACGAGTGCTCACCGCAAGAATCGACTTCACCGTCTCTTCCTTAAGAATCCGCACGCCGTTGTCACCAACTCCGAGGTTCATAAGCATCTTATAGAACTTCAACTGATCATCCACAGTGGTCCATAGTCCCGCACCTGCGGAAGCAAAGACATGAGAGTCATTGTACGGGCGCTGCTGCCATGTGCTTTCAACAAGATGCTTTGCAGGAGCGTCTTTATAGACTTCATACATCTCTATCTGGGTCTTAAGCTGTTTGTCCGTAGGCCAGAACCATGTCGATTTCATTCCGAGCGGATCAAGAACCGTCTTTTTCAGATACTGCTCCCACTTCATCCCGGTCACAACCTCAATAACCGCAGCTGCGATGTCTATGCCCGTGTTCGAATATTTCACCTGTGTGCCCGGCTCGAACAGTATCGGACTCTCGGCAGCCACCGATGCAATCTGACGAAGCGGACCGCCGCCTGACCAGCCTCCGCCACGCACGTCACGGCGCTTTGCGCTGCACTCAAAGGGGAAACCGCCTGTATGGTTAAGCACCATCCTGATTGTGAGGACATTGTGTGCTTTCTTCAGAACAATCGTGCTATCCGTCTGCGTTTCCTTAATCCAAAGCGTGGCGAATTCCGGCAGATACTTTGACACCGGGTCGTCAAGACTGACCTTTCCCTCCTCGACGAGCTTCGCCATAGTCACTCCGCAGAAGCCCTTGGTTTGCGAGCACTGCATGAAAACATTGTCGGTACGAATCGGCCTCTTTGCCTCAACGTCTGCATAGCCGATACAACAAGTTTCCTGGACGCCGTCACTGTAGAGAACGCTGATTGCTCCCGGGAGAATGCCCTCATCCACCACCTTCTGAAGAGCTTCGCGAACATAGTTCGTGCCGGAATCCTTGACCTTTTCACGCGCCGAGACACTTGAGAGCGGGAGTAACACCGCAACAAGTAAAATAAGAAATGCTTTTTTCATGACGAAAATAATTATGTAACTATCTATAACTAATTGTTTTTCAATAATATCCCTTATTCAAGGCGTACTATTCTGCCGAAACCGCCAGGTTGTAGCAGTGGCGGCAGAGAGGCTCGTAGATATCCTTTTCTCCAAGCTCCACCAGGCTGTTGCTCTTAGACAGGCGATGCGAGAACTGGGCCGGACTGCCGCACTTCACGCAGATGGCATGGACTTTCTGGACATCCTCGGCGACAGCCATCAGCGCCGGCATCGGGCCGAAGGGATTACCGAGAAAATCAGTGTCAAGCCCGGCAATAATCACCCGGATTCCCGAATCGGCAAGTTTCTGAGCCACTCCAACGAGTTCTCCGTCAAAGAATTGCGCCTCGTCCACCCCGACAACATCGGCTCCCTTCGCAAGTTCCAACATCTTCGCCGGAGAATCCACCGGGAAGGACCTGATATGCTTACTGTCATGGGATACGACATCCTCTTCCGAGTAGCGGACATCTATACAGGGTTTAAACATCGCGATTTTCTGATTGGCGAATTGGGCACGCCTGATTCTTCTAATGAGTTCTTCAGTCTTGCCCGAGAACATCGAGCCGCAGATGACTTCAATCGAACCTGCGGTTTTAGCTTTTTCAAGAAACATTTCCGTGATTATTTGAGTAAATTGTCTAATTTTGCGGTTTGCAATGCAAATATAATCAAATATCGGGTTATGGAGAACAATCATACTCAGTTTTTGACTGACATACTGGCACAGATACAATCACTGAAAAGACAGATAGAGCAGCTGGAAGCCCAGGTTGTGGAACACATCGACATAGAAACGATTGCTGAGACTCCTGAAGAAGAGGATTTGCCGGACATGGAGACTCATCAGACTGAACAAAAGTGTGAAAACGTCACTGAGCCGACACTGCTTGATGAGGATGACGACCTGCCTGAGGACAAAACTGCTGAGGAGCAGAAGAAAGAGCCGGAAATCAAGAGCGTGCAGGATGTTGTTGATTTCAAGATAGATGACAACTTTGAAATTCTCCCGCTTGGCGAGGCGCTTGCACCTGCCAAAGATGCCGTGATGGACAAGATGGCGGAAAAGGAAAGTTGGAGGACCGACATGCCAGGCTCGGGAGTCAATGACATCAGGAGTGCTATCTCCCTCAACGACAGGATTCTATTTATAAACACGCTTTTCCACGAAGACCCGATTGCATTCAAGGACACGCTCGGTGCTCTCAACGCGATGCCGTCCTTCGAGGATGGGATAAGATACCTGAAAGACCGGCATCCGGAATGGAACACTGAATCGGAAGTTGTTTATAGGTTTATGATGGCGGTGAGGAGGAAGCTGAAATAAATGGCCGGAACACTCTACATAGTGCCGACACCTGTCGGAAACCTTGAAGATATGACCTTCCGCGCGGTCCGCGTGCTGAAGGAAGCCGATCTCATACTTGCCGAGGACACCCGCACAAGTTCGGTGCTGCTCAAACACTACGACATCCACGGACGTCTCGAGTCACACCACAAGTTCAACGAGCACAAGACAGCATCACTCATAAAAGACAGGATTCTCGCCGGTCTGAACGTCGCCCTAATCAGCGACGCAGGCACTCCCGGCATATCCGATCCGGGCTTTCTGCTCGTCAGAACATGCGTTGAGGAAGGCATTGTAGTCTTCACGCTTCCCGGAGCGACAGCCTTCGTTCCTGCACTTGTAAGTTCAGGATTCCCATGCGACCGCTTCTGCTTCGAAGGTTTCTTACCTGTCAAGAAAGGTCGTCAGACCAAGATGAAGGAACTCGCGGAAGAACCCAGGACAATGATTTTCTACGAATCCCCCTATCGTCTCGTCAAAACACTCGACCAATTCGCGGAGTATTTCGGGCCTGAACGACTATGCTCCGTTGCGAGGGAAATCTCCAAAGTCCACGAAGAACATCACCGCGGCACGCTATCTGAAACAGCGGCCTGGTACAGAGAACATGAGCCCAAAGGAGAAATAGTCATAATCGTAGCCGGCAAGGATACGTCACGCAAATTGTCAAAAGAGATAAGCGGCGAATGCTCAGAAGAACTGTGAGCTACTTGATTACAAAGTCGCTCATGTTCTTTATTCCGACCATACCGTAGTAGGACCCGACTATGTCCCCGCAGAGAAGCACCTGTCTGCCATACATTTGAGGATTATCCACCAGATTCAACTCGTCGCGGGCCTCGCCCTCAGCAAGCTGGACGGAGAGGCAGTTTTCTCTGGATGTCACGGAAGAACGCGGTCCGAGCAGGATGTTGCTCCTCGACTTAAAAGGTGGAGTGAACGCAGCCTTGGCAGAAGTAAGGTCACCGCCCACGATGTAGCCGCCGATCCATACATCAGTTTCCCCGATGTTTTCCTTCGCCATCGCTATGGTCATAGCATCTGCATCAGAATCTCCCTGTCCGACCGATGTCCCTCCCCCATATGATGACCCGCCCCCTATTGTGCATGTGCCTGAAATCCAGTTTTTTGTCGTATCCACTGCTATGCGGATGCCTCTTGGCTCCGAAGCCTGCCCACCTCCGGACGGGCCTCCGGATGCAGAAGTGGAAGAGACATTGACCGAGAGTTTCAGGACATCTCCGGCTGAGAGATTTTTTGTCATGAGCGTCTTTGTCTCAGCAGCGCCGGCCATAAGAAGACTGATTTTCCCAGGCCGGAAATAGGCAATCCGCCGTTCTGTATAAGAATATGGCAGCCGTCCGTCGTCTGACTTCACGAAAAGACTCGACTTGGGATATTGAGTCAGGAATCCGGAAGCAACTTTCAGACAGATGCCGCAGTTCATCATCGTACAGTTCAGTTTCACGCCTATCGCCTTGCCTGATGGAACTACCACACACTGTTCGTCACCATACTGCGGCGCCGAGAATGCGGGAACATTGAAATCAGAAGATACCGCCCTAACGGTGTAGCTGTCCGCCGGGAGTTCAAACTTTTCAGGAGAGTCACCATACGCTCCGCTGTAGATGACCTTCCCGGCTGAATTTCTTAGATCAAGAAGGAATCTGTTGGTGTCAATGCTTTCAGACACCGCCTTTGTCTCGGTCACGGACTCCCGGTCAAAACTGAGTCTGAGTTCCGACATATCCCCAGAAGGCGAGCCTCCGCCAGAATCGTCAGGAACGCTGAATAAAGAACAGGAGATACCGGAAAGAAGCATGATGCAAAGAGAGCACACGGGCAAAGGCCGTCTCATAATCCGGAGCATATTTCCGCACGAGGCGGCATCAGTAAAATTGGAATTTCGCATATCTCACAAATTTTGAATCCCCGACATTGAGGACGCCGCAAATGTATGCGAAGTTTTCCGGCAGCATTGTCAAAAAAAGAAAAACTTTCGTTCGTTTTTTAGTATCAACATTAAAATAAATTTTTACATCGGTCATTCAAGCATCTGAAACAATGATTTTTGAAGGTTTCTTACAACACAAAAAATGCGCTTCCGCCAGATAAAACAACAGAAGCGCAAGACTAAAACAACAGATCCGGTATCGAACGATTACTCTAACTTACGGATTTTCGCATAACGGAGCAGCAGAATCTTCTCCCCGTAATCATCGAAAGCAATTATCGCCTTAAGATCAGGCGCATTTCCCGTCAGACTTTTTATTGTGCCCAGACCGAAACGGCTATGCTCGATTCTTTGCCCGGCACGAAGTTCTGCAATCGGGGTCGGTACAAAGTCCGCGTCTGAGGCTCTCGGTGGCATTGGCTTGTGGAACGGGGTCGGAGAAACGGAGGAGCGCGGTGGAACGGGTGAATCCGGTTTCCGGGCCTCGGTGTAAACCTTTCCGGAGCGGCCGTATTCATTCGAAGAGCCACCGGAGCCATAGCTTTCACGTGGTCGCCGTCCGCCGGAAGTTTCTCCACCATAACTGCGGGACTGGCTGCTCCAAGAACCTCCGGAACGTCCCCAGAAGGATTTTCCTCGGCTCCATCCTGCGCCATCTCCGGAATCGGAAGAATCTTCATCCGGGTCAATCGGGTTGGCAATGTATTGCCTGTCAATCTCTGTTATGAAACGGCTCGGTGCATTGGATTCGGACTTTCCGTTGCGCATGCGCGTGGTCGCAAACGAAAGCGAGACTTCCTTTTTCGCACGGGTGACGGCTACATAGAACAGACGCCGTTCTTCCTCCACATCGCTCTCCGAAGCAAGCAGACCGCCTGAAGGAAAGAGATTCTCCTCCATTCCGGCGATGTAGACATACGGAAACTCAAGGCCCTTCGATGTGTGGACCGTCATAAGCCCGACACGGTTAGCCGTCTCCTCATCGCTTACGTCGGCGGCACTTATCAGAGTAATATTCTCAAGGTACGAACTGAGCGTAACCATCGGATAGTCATCATCATTCAGGTCATCCTGCGACATAATTTTCTCCTCGGCAATCATATCCTCCGCATACTCTGCATTCCTCTCCTCGATAAAAAGTTTGATGCCGTTGAGCAGTTCCTCGATATTGGCGAACCGCGACTGTCCCTCGACAGACACGTCAGACTTGAAAAAAGCCCAAAGACCGCTGTCCTTCAGCACGGCATCCGCCACAGTCCAAGCATCTTCGGTGGCCGCCCTCACCGAGTTCTTCGCAATTTGGTCACAGAATGCGCGAAGCCTCGTAACTGCAGCCGGCTTAAGTCCGTCGTTTTCAAGATCAGACTCATATACGGCCTTGAAAAGCGTCGTTTCGTGATTGTGCGCGGCTGCGGCAAGAGCGGCAAGCGATGTGTCCCCGATACCTCTGGCCGGCTTGTTCACTATACGCTTGAAACTTTCATCGTCATTGATGTTCACCGTCAGTTTGAGATACGCCATAGCGTCCTTAACCTCAGCCCTTTCATAGAACGAATTTCCCGAATATATTTTATAGGGCACATTCCTCTTGCGAAGCGCCTCCTCCAGGGCACGGGATTGCGCATTTGTCCTGTATAGTATCGCAAAATCCTGATACTGGGCAGATTCATTCCTCAGCGTCGCCATAATCGAAGACACGATAAGCATAGCCTCCTCAGTCTCCGTATATGCCTTGATCAGATGAATCTTCTCACCCTCGTCACCCTTTGACCAACAGGTCTTCGGAATCCTCGCGGAATTCTTGGCTATCAATGAGTTGGCGGCATTCACGATAGTCTGCGTAGAGCGGTAGTTCTGTTCAAGGCGAAAGATTCTGCACCCCGGATAATCCTTCTGGAAATTGAGGATGTTCTCGACCCTCGCCCCTCGGAATCCGTAAATTGACTGGGAATCGTCGCCGACAACACATATATTCTTATGGAACGCCGAAAGTTTCCGGAGTATGATGTACTGCGCCATATTCGTGTCCTGGTACTCGTCGACGAGGATATATCTGAACATATCCGCAATTTCCTCATACGATTTCGGCGAATCGCGGAGGAGTATGTTCATATTCAGGAGAACGTCGTCGAAATCCATAACTCCGGACTGTCGGCACTTTTGCGAATACAATGTGTATATCTCATTGATTCTCGGCATTTTGCGACGACGATCCTGCTCAATGGCATTCGGGCTCTCACGATATTTCGCGGCAGTTACGAGATTATTCTTCGCATACGAAATACGCGACTGTACGTCTTTTGGCTTGTAGACTTTATCGTCAAGCTGCATTTCCTTCAGACATGTCTTTATGAGACGGATGGAATCGTCGGTGTCATATATCGTAAAGTCCGGTTTGTAGCCAATCTCGGCGGCATAATCGCGGAGCAGACGTATAAAAATCGAGTGAAATGTGCCCATATAGAGACGACGGGCCTTTCGCGCACCCACCATGAGCGCGATTCTCTCCTTCATTTCCTTCGCCGCCTTGTTGGTGAAAGTCAAGGCCAGAATCTTCTGCGGCTCACATCCGAGATTGAGGATATTGGCGATTCGGCAAGTAAGGACTCTCGTCTTCCCGGAACCTGCGCCCGCCACTATCAGCACCGGCCCTTCAACACACTCAACTGCCTGTTTCTGAACAGGATTCAACCCCTCAAAGGCCGAACTCAGACTGTTTTCCATCTATACGTTTCTTTATTTGGTTTCGGAGTGCGAATTTAGCAAAAAAATGCGTATCTTCGCGGCGGTTTTTTGAAAATGAAAAATATTACTCAAAAACGTTTTATAATGTCAAACAACATCTATTTGAAAAAGGGTCTGGACATTCCTCTCGAAGGAGCGGCGGCCCTCAACACCAGAAAGGTGATTGCCCCGGACATTATTGCCGTCAAGCCGACTGACTTTAGAGGGCTTGTTCCGAAACTCCTTGTAAGGGAGGGCGATAAGGTGCTCGCGGGTACTCCCGTAATGGCAGACAAGATGGCGCAGGACATTCTCTTCGCATCACCGGTCAGCGGTGAGGTTGTGGAGGTTGTCCGCGGTGAGAAGAGAAAGTTGCTTGAGATCCGCATCAAAGCGGATCAGACGCAGGAGTATGTTGACTTTGGTGCGAAGAGTCCGGCAGACCTCGATGCAGAGGCAATCAAGTCCGCTCTCCTCAAAGGCGGTCTCTGGCCGGCAATCATCCAAAGGCCATACGGCATAATCGCCAATCCTGAGGTCAAGCCTAAGGCCATCTTCGTTTCAGCGTTCAACACGGCTCCACTCGCAGCGGACATGGAGTATGTCCTCAGGGACGAGTTCGCCGACATTCAGGCGGGAGTGAATGCCCTGAACAAACTGACTGACGGCGGCGTCCACATGTCATTCGATGGCGCCAACTACGCAGGGACACCGTTCCACAAGCTTGAGAATATCATCCCGCACACCTTCACCGGTAAACATCCGGCAGGTAACGTGGGCGTCCAGATTCACCACATCAGCCCGATTCGCAAGGGTGAGACGGTTTGGACGGTCTCAATGGTGATGCTCGCGGCAATCGGAAAACTTTTCCGCACAGGAAAATATGACCTGAGAAGAAAAATCGCGATTACGGGACCACGTGCCGTTGAACCGGCCTACGTAAGCTGCGTACCGGGAATGTCGATGAAGGAGTTTGCATGGTTCTATCAGGAACCGGAGAAGCTCCGTTTCATCAGCGGCGACGCGCTTTCCGGCACATCTGTCGGCATTAACGGGTTTCTCGGATTCTTTGACAATCAGGTAACCATCCTCAAGGAAGGAAACGAATACGAGATGTTCGGATGGGCAAAACCGTTCAGGACCAGCCAGTTCAGCACGTCGCACACCTACTTCTCATGGCTCACGCCGAAGAAGAAATACGACATGGACACCAACCTCCACGGAGGAGTCCGCGCATTCGTCGTTTCAGACGTCTACGGAAAGGTTCTCCCTATGCACCTCTTCCCTGTCCACCTCGTGAAGGCTTGCCTCGCACAGGACATCGAGAAGATGGAAAAACTCGGAATCTACGAAGTTCTTCCAGAGGATTTCGCTCTCTGCGAATATGTTGACCCGTCAAAGATCGAGATTCAGTCAATCATCGAGGACGGAATATCTCTCATGTTGAAGGAAATGGCTTAAAGGACAGATTATGAACGCATTAAGAAAATATGTAGACAAAATCAAGCCTACCTTTGAGAAAGGTGGAAAGCTTGGATTCCTTCATTCTACGTTCGACGCATTCGAGACATTCCTCTTCGTCCCGAACACTGTGACCCGCAAAGGCTCGCACATCAGGGACTGCGTCGATCTCAAGAGAGTGATGATTATCGTTGTGCTCTCCCTCGTTCCGGCACTCCTCTTTGGAATCTGGAACACGGGCTACCAGCACTCTGTGGCATACGGTCTGAACTGGGGTTTCTGGCCAATTGTCGGATACGGAATAGTGAAGATTCTTCCGCTCTACCTCGTGTCCTACATCGTCGGCCTCGCAATAGAGTTCACATCCGCACAGCTTCGCGGACATGAAGTGAACGAGGGCTATCTCGTTTCCGGAATGATTATTCCGCTCATCGTGCCTGTAGATGTTCCGCTCTGGATGCTCGCGCTTGCAGTCGCATTCGCGGTCATCTTCGGCAAGGAAGTCTTCGGAGGCACCGGAATGAACATCTGGAACCCGGCACTCCTCGCGCGCGCGTTCCTTTTCTTCTCCTACCCGAGCAAGATGTCAGGCGACACCGTGTGGGTGGGCGGCCTCGGAGCCGGTAACAACGCATGGTGCGCAGGCAATGGTATAGTTGACGGATTCTCCGGCGCGACTCCACTCGCCAACGCATCAATGAGCGGCCTTGCAGAGCACAACTACACGTTCCTCAACATGTTCCTCGGAAACATCCCAGGTTCAGTCGGTGAGACGTCCGTTATAGCAATCCTTCTCGGAGCCGCCCTTCTCATTTTTACGGGTGTGGCATCTTGGAAAATTATGGTTTCTTCCATCGCCGGCGGTCTTGCAATCGGCTATCTTGGCTACGCTTGCGGTGCGACCGACCTTCCTGGCTACTATCAGCTCGTAATGGGAGGTTTCCTCTTCGGTTCAGTCTTCATGGCAACGGACCCTGTAACTTCGGCACAGACTGAGTGCGGCAAGTGGATCTACGGATTCCTCGTCGGAGCTCTCGCAGTTACGGTAAGGCTCTGGAACCCGGGATATGCGGAAGGAATGATGCTCGCCATCCTTCTTATGAATACATTCGCTCCGCTTATCGACCATTGCGTAATCGAGTGCTCCATCAAGAGGCAGAACAAAAAAGTAAGAATCGCTTAATACCTATATAATATGAATACTAACAGTAACGTATATACAGTTATATATTCCACAGTTCTCGTGGTTGTGGTCGCAGCGATTCTTGCTTTTGCAGCAGAAGGGCTGAAGGACAAGCAGAATGAGAATGTCAAGCTTGAGACCATCACCAAGGTGCTCACGGCTGCGGCTCAGTCTGACGACAACTTCACGATTGACGAGAACACAGATATTCTCGCGACCTATCGCGACAGAGTCATCGACGCATATTTCGTAGACTTCAAAGGAGAAAAAGTCGGAGAGTCAATGAATCTCGGAAAAGACGACCTCAAGAATATCCAGGTAGCTTCGACATCTGACCTGAAAAAGCAGAACGACATAATCAAGAAGATTGAGAAAGGTGATGCAGATGCTGCCAAGTCTCTCAGGCTTCCGGTTTATGTTTTCGACATCAACGATCAGACAATCACAGTGCTTCCTATTTATGGAGCAGGTCTTTGGGGACCGGTTTGGGGATATCTCGCATTCGCCCAGGATGGCCGCAGCATTGACGGCGCCATCTTCGACCACAAGAGCGAGACTCCTGGCCTGGGAGCAAAAATCGCAGAAGAGCCGTTCTATGGTCAGTTCAAAGGTCGCAAACTCACTGACAAAGGCGGATTTTCAGTTGTGAAAGGCGGCGCACGCGGAGACATAAACAGCGTTGACGCAATTTCCGGTGCATCCATCACATCTCAGGCAGTCGGAACGACTATCAACATCTGGATGAAGTACTATCTGCCTTATCTCAACATCCTTGCAGAGAAAAACGCTGCGGCTCAGCAGCTTGGTGCAGAAACAGAAGACGAAGCGGCTTTGGAGGCTGCCGAGGCTGAAAACAAAGAGGAGGAATAGTTATGGCAAATTTGAAAGAAACATTGCTCAACCCTATTTTTAAGGGTAATCCGATTACTGTCCTCGTGCTGGGAATCTGCTCTTCGCTGGCAGTTACCGTACAGCTCAAGGGTGCGCTTGTAATGGCGCTTTCAGTGACCATCGTGACAGGGCTTTCAAGCCTCGTGGTGTCAATGATGAGAAAGTCTATTCCTAACCGAATCAGAATCATCGTGCAGCTCGTTGTGGTTTCACTTATGGTTATTCTGGTTGACCAGGTCCTCAAAGCATACGCCTACAGCATCAGCAAGACGCTGTCAGTATATGTCGGCTTGATTATCACCAACTGCATCGTGATGGGACGTATCGAGGCTTTCGCACTCAGCAACAAACCGGTTCCGTCACTCCTCGACGGCTTGGCAAACGGTGCCGGATATGGTATGATTCTCATAATCGTGGCATTCTTCCGTGAGCTTCTTGGAAGTGGCACGCTCCTGGGATTCAGAGTGATTCCGGAGGCGTTCTACACGGCAGGTTATATGAACAACGGTCTCGTAATCCTGCCGCCAATGGCCCTCATCCTCCTCGGATGCATCGTTTGGGTACAGCGCTCGATTCAGAAGGATCTTCAGGAGAAATAACGACAAACTCAGTTAATTATGGAATATATAAGCTTATTCGTAAAGTCAGTCTTCGTTGACAATATGATTTTTGCATACTTCCTCGGTATGTGTTCATACCTGGCAGTATCAAAGAATGTGAAGACAGCTTCCGGACTGGGTGCCGCTGTTATCTTCGTGCAACTTATCACACTTCCTATAAACTACCTGCTTGACAAGTACGTACTTCGTCCCGGCGCATTGGCTTCTTGGCTCGGTGAGAGCTTTGCAAATGTGGACCTGAGCTTCCTCAGCTTCATCGTCTTCATCGCCGTGATTGCAGCAATCGTGCAGATTGTCGAGATGGTGGTCGAGAAATTCGCTCCGGCTCTCTACTCTCAGCTTGGAATCTTCCTTCCGCTGATTGCTGTGAACTGTGCAATTCTCGGAGGTTCCCTCTTTATGCAGGAAAAGGATTTTGTAAACTGCGGTGAGGCAGTTGTTTACGCTCTCGGTTCCGGCCTGGGCTGGTTCCTTGCAATCGTATCGCTTGCCGCAATCCGGGAAAAAATGTCCTACTCCAACGTTCCTGCTCCACTTAAAGGTCTGGGAATCACATTCATAACCGTAGGTTTGATGGGTATGGCATTTATGACATTTATGGGAATACAACTTTAATCGGAGGAAAGGAAAATGAATGAAATGACAATTACTATCCTCGTAGCTATGGCGGTTTTCACCGTCGTTACACTCATTCTTGTTGCTCTCCTCCTGTTTATCAAGACAAGACTCACACCGAAAGGTACGGTAAAAATCAACATCAACGACGGTAAGAAAGAAGTTGAGGTGACTCCCGGAGGAGACCTCCTCCACACTCTTGCCGAGGAGCAGATTTTCCTCCCCTCTGCCTGCGGTGGAAAAGGCAACTGCGGACAGTGCAAATGCCGCGTACTTGAGGGCGGCGGAACAATCCTCCCTACTGAGGTCGGCTTTTTCAACCGCAAACAGATTAACGACCATTGGAGACTGGGCTGCCAGGTGAAGATTAAGGAAGATATGAAAATCGTCATTCCTGACTCTGCACTTTCAGTCAAGAAGCTCGAATGTGAAGTCATCAGCAACGACAATGTAGCAACCTTCATCAAGGAATTCACAGTCAAACTCCCTGAGGGAGAACACCTTGAGTTCAAGAGCGGCGAATACATCCAGATTGACATCCCTGCCTACGAGCTGGATTTCAAGGATATCTCCGTTTCGGACGAGTACAAGGCAGACTGGGAGAAGTTCGGTTTCTTCAACCTTCACGCTTCCAACCCGACTGCAACAGTCCGTGCCTACTCAATGGCCTCTTACCCGGGAGAGAAGGGCATCATAAAGCTCAACGTCCGCATCGCAACACCTCCTTTCGACAGGAGCGTTCCACGAGAGTTGGGTCCGAAACTTCTCCCTGTAAATCCTGGTATCGGTTCAAGCTACGTCTTCACACGCAAACCGGGCGACAAGGTGATTATCAGCGGTCCGTTCGGAGAGTTCCTTCTCCCGCAGAACGACCCGGATTCACAGGAGTATATCTTTGTCGGTGGTGGAGCAGGTATGGCACCTTTGCGCAGCCACATCATGGAGCTCTTTAAGACTCTCAAGACCAAGAAAGAGGTTCACTACTTCTACGGAGCACGTGCTCTCGTTGAGGCATTCTACCTCGAGGATTTCGCACAGATTGAGAAGGAGTTCCCTAACTTCCACTTCCACCTCGCTCTCGACCGTCCGGATCCGGCAGCCGATGCAGCAGGAGTGAAGTATGTGGCAGGCTTCGTACACAACGTGATGTACGAGACTTATCTGAAGGACCACGAGGCTCCGGAGGATATCAAGTACTTTATGTGCGGTCCGCCTATGATGGTGAGCTGCGTGAACAAACTGCTTGATTCGCTTGGAGTGCCGCCGGAGAATATACTCTACGATAACTTCGGCGCATAGGGAAAAATTGCAGAAGCGGCACGGCTGGCTGCGTTGCATTCCAAAATTTAAATCCCGCTTTGACTTGAATCAGAGCGGGATTTTGTATGAAAATATGATTACTAATCAAATGATTTTTTGGAAGCGGTCGGGAATGCGGACTACGATGTCAAGATTGAACATTGCCGGTTTGTTCCACGCATACGGCGGACGGACAATGGTCTGAATGCGGCGGGCACGTGAAGTCCAAAGGTCGAAATCACGGGCTGGTTTGTCGGTCACAACACGAATGGTGCGTGAGCGCTTGGCCAAATGCCTTGTCCATCCTGCGGCCGCTCTGTCCTTGTCGGCAAAACGTGCCTGAATACGCGCCATGTCAAAATAGCCGAAATGGAAGAGATACAAATCCTCTCCAATGTGGAAATTATGCCCTTTCACTCTATGGAAACCACGCCCCCAATGCACGGGAGCGGCAATTACCGAAGGTTTTGTGTATCGGGTGCCAAGCAATCCATAGTGACGCTGCGAAAGGAAAGTCTCTCCGTCATGAATGTCGCCCTCTGCCGGGCGGGAATCTCCATCCTTGCCAAGGAACTGTCCCATATCGATTCCGAGACCAGACAGACAGACATCAATCTTTTGCGAAGAAAGATACTCCCTAAGAGACATCCCGCGTCTTGGGTCCACAACCAGGAATTCATCCGCATCCGTCCCTATTACAAGGTCATACTTTTTCAAAAGATCAGCCGCAGTTTTCGAAAGCAAGTCAAGCCTCCCCTTCTCCGCTGCCACAACCTGTCCGGGAATCTTTTCGACGGCTTTTACATTTGTTCCATCACAGAAATCTGCAATCTTCTGATCCGTACCGTCGAAAAAAATGTAAAGGTTCTCCCGTCCGAGTTCACGGCCATAATACTCGACCCAGCGGCGAAGATAGAAATCGTCGTTTCGAACCATTGTCAGAGCACAAATCTTCTTCTCCATAATTTTTGTTTCACAATAAATCCAACTAATTCTAAATCCGAAGGGGAATCGTCTAACTATGCTTCTCCATATACTTAAGAAGCACCATTCTGATGTTGTCAGATATACGTTTTGCCGTGTCAGAAGTTTCTTCGAGAGCCTCCGCAATGTTCTTATACTTCATCAGTTCAATCGGGTCAGTCTCATTTTGGAAGATATATCCGACATATTCTTCATAGGTTTCATCAGCAGCGTGCTCCAATTCAGTGATTCTGTCACATTGATTGATTATCTGCTTGAAATTGTCCTTGAAATTGTTGAGATACTGAATCATCTCGCCGAGCGCATCGGCACCGGACATTATATAAGTTGCCATATCCTCAATATGCGAGTCAATCCTTTTCGGGAAATAAAGCAGAATGGATTTCGCTGAAGAATTGATTTTGTCAATGAAATCATCCACAGACATCGCAATTGTCTGCATATCAGTGCGGCTGACGGGCGCCATCAAGCTCCCGTAGAGGTCTTCGTAAATTTCAGTGAGCAGGGCATCTGCCTGCACCTCATATGTCTTGATCATATTCTCGCAGTTGAACCACTCGTCCTTGTCTGTAGTCTGCATCATGCGGACAAGAGTCGAGGATGCCGCCTTAATGTACTCGGCCTGCTTCATGAAAAGAGGCATATATTTCCTCTTCTTGGCAAAGAATCGTCTAAAAAATACCATGACACATTTATTGTTACGCCCAAAGATACATTTATTTTCTGGCAATAATATCGTAAAAAAGATAAATTATCATCTTTATTTACACCCTGACGTTAAAAAAAATCTTTCAGGTCTAAAAAAAGAGAAAAATTTCGTGTTTCTTTTTTTAAGTCTTGCAATTATTCGAAAACTCCGCCATAGATTTGCCGCTGTCAAAAAACGACGTGCAGATGAAAAGGACATACACCATACAAAATCATTCTATCACGGGCCGGACAATAAATAGCCAATATCATAGGGTTGTCTATCCCTTTTTGGCGTTGCTCTCTCTTGCTTGCCTACCGGCCCATTTCTTTTCTTGTTCCAGAATTGTCACACCAGTGTACGAAAGAAATCTGGAAGAAAGGAAAGAAATCACAGAGGTGAACTTAAATGATGTGACAAAAGGAATGTACAGTAAGAAAGGTTATGATGTACTTGTCTACAACGATGACAAGTTTGGAAGGCTCGACTCATACAGGCATTTTGACGGCAAACTGACGGGGTTGTCTGTCTCATCCGGGCAGGGAGGGAAGATAATTGTCGTTGTGTGCAACGCGCCCGAAGGATTCCCGGAATGGGAAAATGTGCTCACCCTTAAGCAACTTTCCGGAGTCTGTTTTCAGTTGGAAGACGAATCGGAAGATACTCCTGTCATGGTCGGAACAGCCTGCACAAATGCAGGTGAAAGCTGTGAGATCATGCTGAGGCCTCTTATGGCGTGTGTATGTCTCAAGGAACTCAGCTGTGACTTCCGAGGAAGCGCGTATGAATGGGAAGTACTCTCGGATATAAGTGTCTATCTTACAAACGTCAATGCAGAATGTAGCATTACGGGTGATGCAGGCGCGGGAAAACGATTCATTAACAACGGAGGTCGCGACGATGGCGACTTGAATAAGTTCCGCTGTCCGTCAATCATATACCGGAAAATAGAGAAATCCGTCGGCCCTGACCCGGAAAGCCTTGAAGCGAAACTCTACTGCTACCCTAACCTGACTGATGAAGAAAGTTTCGGTTCTCCGTTCACAAGAATCGTCATAGAAGGAAAGATACGTGGGAAGACATGGTATTGGCCGATTAATCTGAACACATTGAAAGACAAGGGTATATGTTCAAACGACAGCTACAGCATCAAACTGAGGTTAAGAAGGACCGGAACAGAAGACCCGGACACTGCAATAGAACTTGAGAACAAAACAATTGCGATGGAAATAGAGAAATGGGACGAAAAAGAAAACTATACTGTGGCTTTTTAGCCTTTTTCATAACTACCATTTTGTGTTTATTGGAAGTCAGCGGGTGCACGGCACGCCTTGAAGAGAACCGTGTGCCCACTGACATTAGCCTTCGCTCCATAGCTTCAGTCACGAAGGCATCGGACCCCGATGAAGACAAGATCAAGGATGCAAACATATTCGTCTTCTCCTCGGATGGATTCATGGAACGCTCGGAATTCATCGATGGTGACAGGTGCTCGCTACCATTGGTAAAGGGACGCGACTATGACATTTTCGTCTGTGTCAACTTTGGCTACAGACTGAATATCAGGTCATTGGATGAACTTATGTCACTTGAATTCCACCTCGCGTACCCCGATGACTATTCAACGGGAATGCCGATGTGCGGATACGTGCGCGGAACAAGGGCGGGAGATGACATTGAAATACGCCTGAAAAGGCTGATGGCGGCAATCAAACTGAACATAGACCGTAGCCGTCTGGACAAAGACGTCACCATGAATGTGCACAGCATAAGCATTGGAAACTGCCCAAAGAGATGCCGGGTTTTCTCCGAGTCCAAAGTGAATGCACACGAGGAATGCTTCAGTGTCGGATTCAGCAGAGGAAATGCAGAATGTTCCGCGCTCAATCACGGGCTGGAGAACGGTAAAAGCGCTGAGATTGTCCTCTATATGCTTGAAAACCTGCAAGGAATGTTCCCAAGGGAAATCAGCGATGATTCCGACAAGGTGTTCAAGGAATCTGAACTTTTGTCTGAAGTCTGCTCATACATAGAAATGGAGCTTGAATACAGTTCGATGACCCATTTCAGCGACGGAGGCTATCTTCGCTATAGATTCTACCTCGGCGAATCCCTCAACGACATGAACGTGGAGAGGAACTGCGTCTATCACATAACAGTCACCCCTGAAAATGACGGGCTCGCAGATAACGGATGGAGAGTTGACAAAACCTCCCTGTCTGATGCCATAGACTTCAAGATGGAGCCTGAAGGCTACTTGGAAGCCGAAATAGGTGAAGTCATACATGTCGGATGCACATTCTCTCCTCCCGGGGCAAGATTCGACATCGGCATTAATGAACTGGAAGAAGACAGGATGAGAGGAATCTACGACTATGTGGTCGACGAGGACGGTCACGGAGTGACTCTCACGATACGAGGATTAGGAACCGGGATGATCTACATGGAGGCCGGTGAACCGATAAATCAGGCAGGACTGCTGTATATTCACGTCAAGGAAAAATGAATGGAATCATGAAAAATATATGTCGCACTTACCGGCGTGTGGCGCTTGCACTTATAAGTGCAGTGTCTGTGCCATGTATTTTCGGATGCACTATCCGGGACTTCGAGGAGGAAGCAAAAGATGAAGAATCTGAGATTGTGCTGAATTTTATTACTGACATCAGTGAAAAGATAGTAACCCGCTCCGCATCATACACAGACATGATTCCGGAAGACATTAACCTCTACATCTGGAGAAACGGAAAATGCGTAAGACATCTGTTTATGGAAACGGCAGGGACGGACAGCAACATTTCGATGGCCAGAGGCAGTGGCTATTCCTTCTATGCCATAGCTGGGGCAGGAATGCCTGTCGAGCCGCAGGAGAGCGGATGGAAGATGGACGAAGGAAGTATGAAACGTATGGTCATCAACGCCAGCAAGACCATGAAAGGCATTCCGATGGCAGGGAAAATAACCGGCCGCAACATTGACCGGGCAGCAACCACAATTGACATTGTGCTGGAGCGTCTGATGAGCCGCATCGTGTTTAACTATGTCCCTGACACGGCTCTTTCCGGTTCTGGCATAAAGGTCACAAGCGTCAGGCTATGTGACGCCGCCTGCATGTCCACGCCCTTCTGCACCGGCTTCAGAGCAAACGAAAAATCTGTACTTGACGGAGATTTCGCGTCGGAAAAAGATTTGCAAAAGATCAATTCCGGAGAAGCCGTCACACTTTATGCATTTGAGAATTGCTGGGGTTCGCTACTTCCTGAAAACAGCGACCCATCGCGCAAAGTTCCGGAAGAGTTCGGCTCAATCACCGGTCCGACATTTATAGAGGTCAAATGCGCATTCGGTGAAAACATGCTTCTCAACGGCAGCCTGACCTATAGAATTTACCTGGGGGCAGATGCCGTCTCAAATTTTGACCTGGAAAGGAACGCCACCTACCGGGTTATTCTGTACGGCTCAAGAGACGGACTCGACGAGGTGAGCTGGAGAATAGACAAGGATTTCGGATTCAACGATTCGCTTGCCAACTTCAAGCTTACCAAAAGCCGCCACCCCGTCGACAATCTCTATCTTGGAGAGGTCGTTGAAGGGAGACTTGCAGATATTGATGCCTCTGTTCTGGACTACTTCGGCGGAAGCCTTGAGTTGATGATAAGAAGCAGTAAACTGCGCTGTATGTCAGACACGTCTGCAGACGAAAAGAATGATCTGATGAGTCTTGAACTTATTTCCGGACACGATAGCTCCAACCTGACCGTAAACGGGACATGCAAGAACTCCGGAGAAGGATGTCTTTGGCTATGCAGGGCGGACGGAACCCCAATAACCCGCATCTGCAGTGGAATAAGAGTCAACAACCCAGTTCCAGTGATTTCTTTCGCAATGAATGGAGATGCACCGGAACCGATTGACGAGCAACCTACTGCCACAATAAACGGTGAAGACTGCAAGACATATTTCTACCTGTGCGACAATGATGGGGTCAACCTGCTTGCAAAAAAATGGGCGGGGTATGGTTTCTCGACAGAAGTCTTCAGACCTGTACTTGCAGAGAGCTATCATAACGGGACGTCCGCAAATGTCAGGAAATGTTTCAAGACATGGATTTCCGACGTTTACAAGACAGACGATGGCGCTTCCGGGCAGGCATTCTGCACAATGAACCTGCAGGTGTCAAACGATGGAAAATCCTCATCTATAAACAATGAGCTATGGCCTGTCGTGAGAAATCTATATGCCATAAGCATTGGAATAAACGATGCCGTCCACAAATTTGGAAATTCGTGCCGATGCGCCGTTTCATATTTTCCTTTTGAACTATGCTGTTACGACAGGTCATACGGAGGAAGGAGCATCGCGTCCGAACTCGGAGTAACAGCGCCGTTCTTCGTGACTGTCAAGAACTTATCCAGAATGTCTTTTATTCTGCGATACATGAGCGTAACGCAAAGAGGCATCGCGCAAACTCAGACCGTGCCTGCAATTCCATCAGGGATATCCATGCTATGGTACACTCCCCCGACATCCATAAGCCTTCCGCCTTCACTATACTGCACCTATGCAGAATCTAAAGTGAACGCTGCCAACAGCAGTTACTCGCAGTCATGTTCGACGAAAATGCTTGACGATGGCACTGCTGTCATCGGTATCACCAAAAGCCTGTATAACCTCATAGACGCAGTAAAGGCCGCAGAAGGGAAATACTGCCACGACAAATATGGATATCATTCCGACAATCTTCAGCAATACACATACACATTTCATATAAAGAACGGTATCAGCATACTTGTTGACATTGCGGCACAGGACGGCAAACAAGTCAGTTTCAAATATGCAGACGGACTTGAAAACGACACAGAAGAATCATCGTACATCTATTCCCAAGACTATGAATTCAAGTCGCTCCGTTACTATTCCGCAGGAACATTCTGCGGAGGCAGCAATTCAGCAGGCTATCCGTTCAGCGGATATGCGGACCTGAATCCCTACAGAATGTCACAGTTTCTTGATAAGAGCCGCACAATTACACTACAGATGAACAACAACGACACGACAAAGCCCTACCTCACATTAGGAAGCTCCGGGACTCTGTCAAATACAAAAATCACGGTAAACTACAACTGTGACGGATTCTGCCGAACACATGCCAGAGGGACAAAGAGAGACCCTGTCGATTACTCACACTCCTGCGGACAGTCTGCAACGATAGCGGGGACAAACGGAACTGCCATAATCGGTAAGACTGTCATAGCCAATCTGTTCAACACCATTTATGAAACAACCTACAAGGATTCCTACAACTGGTATGGCAGTGCAAACAGCTGGCAGCATCATTCCCATCCGACGAAGCTGACCATGGACATGACCATCAGCAAACCATCCTCATCAAGCGAGTGGTACATCTACAATTTCGCGAAGTATAGTCCTACAAGCCTCACATACGACAACTCCGGCTATTCTTCGGATGACTCCAATCCATACACCGTCGTCACATCATTTGATTGGAAAACAACACATGCCCGCTTTTCCAACCTTCTGGTCATGTTAAGATAATAGAGTATGCGCAATTCAACAATTATCACCATTTTCCTGTCAGTTGCCGTCACATTGTCATTCAACGGCACGGCATCGTCCCGGAACAAGGAAAAAACATTTAGAAAAGGCGTATTTGCAGGAGCCGAAGTTTCAGCCGGCGCGACAGTCGGAGCGGAAATGCTGAAGCCAGTCCGCAACGAAACGGGCAGACAGTCCGGAGCAGCACCCCGGATGCCGGACTATGAGTTAGGGATGTTCTGCGGCTATCGTTTCCTCCCGCAGATTGCAGTGGCGGCCGGCATCGGAGGAAGCAACTCCATCGTTACCGGCACTACATCCATGCCTGTTTTCCTGAGGCTTCGGAGCGACATTCTTGACAGGAAGGTCTCCCCTATGGTCCAAGTCGATGTCGGCTATGCCTTTCAGTTCGCATATTCCAAACACGGGACTTCGGAACTGTCATACAATTCAGATCCGTTTCAGGAGCGTTACACCTCCCTTGGCTTCAACAGTCAGGAAGAATATGTCGATGCACGCCTCGAGGAATTCATGGCAAGGTTCGGCAATCTGAGCGAGAATGAAGCCTCCCGTCTGAGAGAGGAGGAACGCGGCAGGATAATCAACAGTCTCCGCTGTTTTGATAACGGACAGCGCAGCTACCTTCCGTCCGACGTCATTGAGGAGCTGGGCAATTTTTCTCAAGACGGCTTTTTCGGCAGCCTGACGGCAGGACTCAGTATTGGGGTAGGCAAAGAACAAAGCCGAATCTCGGCAGGAGTGTCCGTCGGAGTGGCCCAATACTCATACAGCATTCCGCTTCGGGCTCCGGACAACAGTTTCATAAACATGTCCGTCCCAGCCTCCCTTCCCGACGGAACACCTGTCATCATCGCCCGTACATCCATAAAAGACAACCCCATCCGCCTCAATTTCCGTTTACGTGTCAGCTGGGAATTCTGAGTTCGACACGTTCGTGCTGGACGCACACAAAAAAAGCTTCAGCGAAATCTCGTTGAAGCTTTTTTGGCGGTGCGGAAGGGGCCCAAACCCACGTCCCCTAGTCCGCTAATTTTCAACAGGTTAACTCTTCTTTGAGACCAAATTGCAACTGTCTAAGTCGCATATTCTGAACTTCAAAGAGCCAAGTAGAACTTCTTTGGTTACTTCGATACACATTGGGAGAGTTACTCTAGGCTGAATAGGCTTTGGATCATAGTTTTTTATTGTGCGATGACCAGACTCATCATAATAATAGAAATCCCTTATGGGCTTATAGGAATGACTTGTTGCAAAGTCAGGAGCCCCCGACTGGTTTTCTTAATTTCTATCTTACTCATAATCAATTACTTAATTTCCCCAAAAACCCGATTTTGGGGCATTTTTGTCCCGTTTTTGTCCCGGTACAGGAGGGTTTAATTCTCGGACAGATAGGGCCTTACAGAGATGTAACATAAATGTTTTTGCACAAAAAAAAGGAGGACGCGTCCCTAAAACCCCGGGGCTTGTCCGCCTTGTTTTGAGCCGTCTCCAGA
>UQYV01000045.1 GCA_900545245.1 uncultured Bacteroidales bacterium | reverse complement strand
CAGGCCGCTGATTGACCCCAATTTCGCGTAGGGTGCCTCATTGTCAAAGTCAGGAGTATGGATTGCCGGTTCCCTCTGCTATACTTTTGTCAACTGCAGCGTTATAATCCTTGAAAAGAGGATTCTCGCTTCTTGTGGATTGCGTCGGATAGCTCTCGAATTTTTTGTAGAGCCTGTTCTCCTGCGACATCTCGTCTGCAAAAATCAATTCCTTCGATGTGTAGTAGCGAAGCGCCTGCTCGTTGAGGTGGGTGCAAGTGAAGACATAACTCCCGTCGCTTAGTTTCTCAACCGTGATGTAGTCGTCAGGCTCCTTGTCAATCGCATAGGTCTCATCTTCATTGCCGTCAATGTATCCGAGGTTTCGGACACAACGGATGGTGGAACCTTGAATGTCACCATAATTGTGATAGAAATGTCCTGTCGAGGTTCCTTCCTCCGCCCATAGGATAGTCGGCTGATTGCTGTTTTTAATTTTTACACTATTTGCGTAACCATCTTCTCTCGGGTCGTCAGCTCCGAAACAAGTTGATGACACAATGTGCTGCTGCCACTTTTTTTTGTCAGACGATTTTCTATCCTCCGGACTTTTGTTGTAGAGTTTTGTGTTTGTGTTCAGAATGCCGTCACCGACATACAGCCCCAAAAGCTGGTTAATGGACGCGAGATACCATCTTACTTCGCTGCGGTCGATTTTGCCGTCACCGTTGTTGTCGCGGTTGCGGGTGAGGCAGGAATACCGCATATAGGCATAATCGTCCAGGAGCTGAGGCGTGTCATTAGAAACTTCATAGTTCATATATTTGCTCCAGTTACCACCACTGAAACTGTTGTTGCCAACTCCTTTAGGGCTGAGATCCCACTCCTTGCAAGAGTTGAAAAGCCCGTTGAAAGCCTTGTTGTTACCTCGTTTGTCAACAGTTGAGCCGTCTGCACTCCAATACTTATCCCATCTTCCATCATACTCGTCGGTATTCTCCACACCCCAGGCCGTCTGAAGGACGGTGTAGCTGAGGTCAGTGTTGTAGACACATTGGATTGAACGCTGCTGTATGGTCACAACCGAGCCTGTGCTGCTGGACTCTCCGTCCTTGCTCTTTTCCGAGTTACAGAGAATGTGCAGTTTGCGGTCGTCCTTGTTCACAAAACTCTTCCACAGGTCGGACGAACGCTGACCATTGATTGGATTTTCGTTGTAGTAGTACTCGTCCACGAAAACCGTGAGACAGATGTTCGGGAGAGTGAGGTCGGTTGCGTCTTTATGGTCGAATGCGCTGGTGGCAGGGTTTACGAGATATTTGTTCACCTCGTCCTTGATGAATTTGCAGAGCTCCTTCACATCCATAATTCCGTCGTTGTGGTAGCCTGCGAGCCCGGCTGTGCCGTCATCCTCCTTGTTCTGCTCCGCCGTGCGGAATGTGTTGGAACTGTGAAACTCACGCGGAGTGTACTTGCGTCGCTTGTCTTTGAAATAGTTGCCTGTGTCGTCCTGTTTGTTAAGACGGAAGTGTACCCATTTGTAGTCCAGACCGCTAGTGATGTCCACTCCACCCTCCTGAGACGGCTCTCCCTCTCCGAACGGGGTTTTCACCGCCCAGGTGAGTTCGTCCACAATGCAGTTCTCCTTTGTTATATTGCCGTGTTTGAAGAAATTGTTGAGGTGGAAACTGATAGTCTTCGAAACATAGTGGCAGTCGCAGATGGCGATTTCTTCCTTTGCAATCGAAATCTGTCCGCTTGCACCAGGTTGGTTTTCAATCACATCCGAAACGGCGCCCTTGCTTGTTTCCACCTCCACACGGATGCTGTTCACTCCGTTCACCGTCACAGTGTAGGTGTAGGATGTGTTTCTTTCGGTGTTGAAATTGTCAAATGCGCTGTAACTGTCCTTTCCGTCGCCTTGGTTGCCGGTGTCGTTGTTGATGATTGCGTTCCAGTCGCCAAGGTGGATGATGTACTGAACATCTCCTCCGAGGACGTTTCCTGCCTCATCGTTTTCAAGCGCCATCTCCACATATCCCGTCACAACCACGTAGGTTGAGAAATCGTTGGCATATTCAAACTCCCTCATCGTGCGGGTATATTCCACTCCGTCAAGAGAATAGCTCACCTCGCATTTTCTGTTCTTTCCGTCATTTTCCTTGAGGTCGCGGGAACGGTCCTGATATTTCAAAGGAGTCTTTTTCGGAACCTGGCAGTTTTCGAGCATATAGAACGAAAACTCAGACTGTCCTGTCTGCGGGAAATCCTCGAAATTCACGAAATCCGTATCGAAATAGTCTTTCGCATATTTCGAATACTCGCCCTCCGGAGTGCCCGGGTTCACATTGACGAAATCCTGTCCCCTCAGAGCCCTTGTTCCTCTTTGTTCGTAGCTCAACATATATGAGGTTCTCGGAACGTTCACCACCTTCCACTGTCTCGCCTCAAATTTTTTGATGACCTGTCCATTCTCGTCCGGACGGCTGCCCTGTTTGAAAATGAAACGTACCTTAGCGTCGATGCGTTTGAGTAGCATCGTTTCGTTTATGACGGTGTGGACGGTGTTGCTGCTGCCTTCGTTGTTTATGACCTTCACTCCGCTGAGTTTTCCGGTCATCGGGAAATATCCGTTGCGGCTGGTGATTCTCTGGTTGAGGTAGGCATTGAATTTTTTGATGTCGTTCTCATTGTGGATGGTCGCGCCCAAAAGGTTTGAGGAAACCTTCACCATATCGGAGTCGAGGTTTGTGAGGACATAGACCGTCATACGATCTCCGGCCGCAGTCTTCACCACCAGACCGCCGGTAGTCTTGTCTGCGTTTGTGGTAGCGTTGTTTACCCACCAGCAGTTTTCTGTGGCTGTGGAAACAAACTCCTGTGTCTTGAGATTGTGGGTGTCGAAATATTCGCCGGAAACTTTGTTGCCGTAAGCATCGAAGATGAAGACATAGAGGTTGAAAATGCGGCTTTCAGATTTGGTGTCGAGAGTCGCACGGGTCTGAACGCATACATTGTCCTGCGGACCGAAATTCAGCTGCAAGAGTCCCTCGCCGAAGGTTGTGCCGCCCTGTGGGGCGAAATCTTCCTTGACGCAGGAGCAGAGGCAGAGAAGTGCCGCCGCAAGAGATAGAAAAGTATGAATTATCTTTTTTGTCATATTATTTCTCTGTTTTTCAGCCTAATCAAAGGTTGTTTCGCTGTCTTTTCCGCTCCAGCCTTCCACTTCGAACTTAAACTCTCCCATCTCCCTGTTGTAGAATATGTTGACCGTCACGGTGATGTGTTCGTTGCGGTCGATTCTTTCCAGTTTGTTGTGGGCTCCGTATTTGTCCACATAGTGGATTGGGCGAGCCTCGCGCGGAATTTCGCGCAGGGCATTTTCGAAATATGGCTCGTTTATGCTGCTTTCATCGAGAAGCCTGAGATACCATTGGGCGGAAGTGCCCGTGTTGTTTCTTTTTGCTGTCAGGTTGCCCGTGTCGTATGTTATGTAATACGTTGATGACGTCCACACCCACCAGTATCCAAAAAGAAACTTACCGGTATTGTTGGTGACAGTGAAGGTTTGTGCTTTACTTGCATCCGCTGTCGTTTTCAGATTATTATCAAGATAATTCCCTGTCTTGACATTCTTCAGCTTTGCAGAACCGGAATTTCCGACAAATTCCCAAAGATAGCTCGGGGTGTCCTGGAAATACTCCAATTCGGAATCTTCGGTGAATTCCCCTGTTGTCCCGACGCCACTTCCCGTATCTCCGATATAGCGTGTGGATGACTCAACGGAGCGTATCAGATACTTATTCCCACTCACATCTCCCAAGGTGCTCAGGTTGTTGCCGAAATTATACTGTGTCCTATAGGCAATGGAAATATCCTCATCCCTCACCGCCGCGTCATAAATCCCGCCAAGCAAATCGAAAGTAATACCGTTCGCTGCAGTGGAAGCATCGATCTCATAGAGGTAGCTGTCGTAAACTTCCTTGGTCTCGTAAGGCGCGATTGTCGTAATGCCGGTGAGTTCTTTGAAGGCGAGATTGGTCACAGTCGGAGGCACGGAACTGTCGAGCGGCTCGAAAAGATAGCCTGTCGAAGGATTGTTTTTGGCAAGTCCCACCGCGCCGATTGCAATCTTGCTGTCTCCGATGTTGTTGCGGATTCTGATGCTGAGCCTGCCTACACAGCGCAGGAGATGCGCCTCGACATAATTTTCTCCAACCGTGATTTCCTGGTGAATCACCGCAGAGCAAGGCATACCGGTTTCCTCCGTGAAGGCCGGAGCGCTGCCGTCGCTGATTGCCGGGAGCAGTTTTCTCTTGAAACCATCGTCAATCTTGCTACCGGTTACGTAACTGTCAAGTTCTTTGTCTTTGCAGTTTGCAAGTATGCAGAGAGTGTAGACTCCTCGTTTTATGTTCTTGATTGTGGCTTCTCCGGACGCCACGTTGATATTATCCTTACTATAAAACCTCATCACATTGTCGTCTGCGTCAATTAGCCACAGGCGAGCCGTCTTGATGATGTCTCCTTCCTGCGCTGTGCCGGCCTTTGTGGTGCCCGCCGTGCTGAAACTGATGTGCAGGTTGCCCTCGCCCTCGCCGTAAACGGGCTTGTCTTGGACAGGAGCATCCTTTGCGCAGGAAATGGCCGACAATGCGAGAAATGCCGCAGCCAAAGTCTTGAATATGATTTTTCCGCTCATTTCTCTAAAGTTTAATGTCTATGTTCGACTGAATTTCTGTCCAATCCTGAATGTCCACGCTGACTTTGATTTCGGTGCCGTACATTTTCAGGGTGTAGGTGTAGATTTTCCCGCTTTCGAGCGTCTCTGTCGGAAGTTTTGCGCGGTGGAGCACCGTGGAACCGAGTTTCGTCTTGAAATTGACGTATGTGTCTCCGATTGGGGATGAAAGCTGCTGGGGAATGATGAGTGCCGCTCCGTCAGTGATGGTTTCTCCTGTGGTGCCGGCCGGAGTTTCGGAAAAGTAGATGTTTGCGGCTTTGTTGTCAGCTCCTCCGAATGCTGTGGACCCGGTCCATTGGAACTGGGGATTACGGTCGTCGAAGGTGTTGTCGCTCATGATCCAGCGGATGGCATTCACATCGCTCACTGTTTCGGTGATGCCGTAGAAAAGCTGTCCTTGAGGAAATATTCCCGTGATGTAGAACTCTGTCAGTTCATCGTCCGGTTTGTCGTCGGAATCTTCGCTGAATTTGAGTTTGAAGCGAAGCCCCGCAAGTGCGTGTTTAAACTCAAGCTTTACTCTGCCGACGCCTTCCGTGATTGGACGGCGTGTGGTGTATGCAACCATAAGGTCGTAGTCATCGGTGCTGCTGGAGTACTCTGTGGAGACGAGGTTTGCGGATGAATTTGGCTGAATCTCAGTCTCGTATGGCCAGATTGCGCGGAAACGGTAGTACATCGCCCTTTCCCATTTCTGTTTTGGACTGTAGGTCCAGTAGTTTCCGGAAGTCGGTCTGTCATATTCGTAATCCTCCGAGAAATTGTCCCACGCCCATTTCACCTCCTGAGCTTTTGAACTTCCGAAGACAGGGGTGAATCCGTTTTGGTCATCAATTGACTTGTAGCCGAAGACTCCGAAGGATTTGGTGCGGAGTGCCTCTGGGGTGGTGATTAGATTTGCAGTGTAGGCTGCTGCCCTTGTCCTTGCGATGTTGCCTGATGAAGCCTGCTTGACTGTCTGACCCTCAATCTGTTGAGGGACTCCGTTGAAGCCTATCCACTGGCTTTGACCGGACTGCGGAGCATGCTTGTTGCATCCCGTGGCGAACACAAGAACTGCGGCTGACAGAAATGTCGCCACAATTCCGCTCCGGCGGAAGACCCGGAATATATTTGTGCAATTATTCATCTATTCGTCCGTTATGCAGGAGTCTATCGTAAGACTCAAATTTTGTGATACTTTGAAACTGTAGATTCTCTTCTTTCCCACCGCCCAGTTGAGATTTCTCTCTATCTCGACATCGATATCCTTGATTTCGCCGCCCGTTCCGGAGTCGAAATTGTAGCGGAGGGTGATTCGAGGCTTGAGTTTTTGGGGAATCATCCTAAGAACTGTGCCCAGCGCCTGTTCGTTTTCGTCCAGCACCAGATTGCCTTCGAATACCGTCACTTCTCTCTGTCTCGTGCCCGGAGTCCAGCCAGGCTGCGGGAGTGAGTGAAAATCACCTTCTGTGGCAACATCGCTGAGAGTTAGTCTTGTTATGCTGAGTTTTATGTCGTCGCTCGCCACAGATTTCGCCCTGAACTCCACTTCGCAGAGTGCGTTGCGAAAGACTATCCCTGTTGAAACGTCGCCGGTGGGCTTGCGGGAGTCGGTGAGAGTGGCAAATTCGAGCCGGGGAACATTGTCGGAGAGAGGATTGCCTGCGTTGAAGCCCTTGACAGTGATGCCTTCTTCTCTTGTGAAGCCGGCATTTGCATCGGCAGGGGAGAGGGCGAAGAAACTCATTCTCTCATTCCTTGAACACCACAGATGGTCTTCGGCGCTTTTCCAGATTCCGTCGGAGTGGAAGTAGTTTTCGCCTTCCAGCATCGTTTTCGCCCCCTTGAAATCGTCCTTCCAATTCTTTTCCTGCGGAAGTGCATAGCCCCAGACTTTGAAAGCCCCCGTCTCTTCGGAGTTTGAAGGACTATTTGTGGAAGGAGTCTTTGTGGAAGGACTCGTTTTTGAAGGACTCTTTGTGGAATTGGCCCTTAGCGCCTTGAAACTGATGATGCGTTCGGCGTCGTAGTCGTTGATTTTGTTGACGCAGGAAACAGCCGCAAGCGCAGTCGCCGCAGCCATAATCATATATTTGATTTCCCGTTTCAACATATTCGTTTGTTCATTTTCCTTCCGGTCTCATTTTTTGTGGGAGGATTTATGGTTGCACACCGATGTTCACATCCGAATTCGGGTTGAATCCCCAGAGTCCAGGTGTTGCGTCAAATTCGATGTAACTGTCTTCAGTACCCACCGTTATGAGGTAGCTGATGTATTTGCCGCTCTGCCAAGCGGAAAGACTGTTCTGGGTGCCGTTGTAGATGTAGCCGGAGAGAGTCTTTTCCGGCTCTGTGCCCCTTTGGCAGACCAATGTGATTTTCTGTTTTCCGTTGGAGAGATACTGCGGAAGCATCATTGTCTCAGGGAATATTTCCCTGTTTTCACCGAAGGCGAGTTCGATTGAGAGGCCTGCGTGATTGTAGGACTGGGCGTTGCTGTGTGTCGTCCATTTGTCGGTGAGGTAGTTGCCGTTGGTGTAGATGTCGTCGAGTCTGACGGATTTCACAACCCATTTGTCTTCTCCGGCTTTTTGCTCGGTTGCGAGTGTCGCGAGGAACTTGACTTTGCAGAGCGCGTGACGGAAGTTTGTCTTCACTCCGCCGAGGGTGGTTTCCCTTTCGACATCGGTTGTCTGGGCGAGGAGAATGTCGGTGCAGCCGTCAGTGGCGATGGTTGCGTCACTTCCGTAGCCGGGAGTGGCACTCATTTGCCATCCGTTAATCTCGAATCCCTTTTCTTTGGTGACATTGAGGGTCTTGACTGTGCCCGTGGCGTCGCTCAGGCTCATAGGAGACCAACTGAAGAAGGTGAGTTTACCTGTTATTGGCCAAGTATATATCTTGCCGCTTTTCCACGCCTTCCAGATTCCCTCTTTGTGGGAAATCTCCTCTTCGGGGATGTAGAGAAGGGCTTCCGCGCTGTTTCCGCTCCAACTCTTTCCCTCCGGGAGAAACCAGGCTGTGGAACCGAAGGTGGATGTTTTCGGAAATTCGGAGAAGGTCGCCTTTGTCTCGGTCTTGACCGGGACGAGCTCGTAGTGAATCTGTCCCTTTTTTGTATCTTCTACAGGAGTGACTTCGATTTTTGCGCACGAAAGCGCCGTGCAAAGCGAAAGAATGGCCGCTCCGCAAAGGGCTGCTGTCGGGCGGAGATGTGCTCCGGACGAAGATATGATGGATTTACGTTTCATTTGCATTGAACTCGTGGGCGGTATCACCCGCCCGCGAGTTATAAAACCTTCAAATAACCAGTATCTTTTTGGGAGGGGGAATTACTGGATAGTTATGTCAGAAGAGCTGACATTCTCCCACTTTTCAACAGCAGGGTCCCACTTAATCTCGTCGAGGGTGAAATCAAGTTTGAAAATGTATTTCTTGCCCATTTCCCAAGAATCAAAGTAATCCTTTACATTGATGGTTGCCGTGCAGACATCGTCAACCGTATTGCCGCCTACAGTTGTAGTCACAGTGTAGTTGACCTCAATCGTTGCAATGGCATTAGCATCGGTGACTCCTATGAAGTCCTGTGGGATATAAATATAGCGTTTTTCATTAGCCTCGGGGACAGCAACATAGTCTGTAGAGGTTATTGCTAGCGCAGTTTCAGTATAAACCTGTGTCGTTCTTGTTCCGCTTGCAAGAATGTATTCCTCATTCACACCGTCTTTTATACCTGCCTTGTCAGCGTCTTGAGACTGAGCATAAGTTGCAGCATGGCTGAGTTTGTTGAATTTGATTGAGTTTAATTTGAACTCCTTGCCAGCATAGTCCGCAGCCTTTTTTACTTGAAACTGGACTCTGGAAAACTTGTGCTTGAAAAGAGTAGGTACACCTACACGAAAATGTGCCTTGTTCGTATTCTGGAACTGATCCTTTGCGATATCGGCAACGAGGAAATCTGTGTTCGGATTTTCGTCCAAGTCAATCAAGGCTGTAATACCATAGCAGTCAGCCTCTTTTGCAATTGCCACATGATTAAGGCTATTTCCAACGTTGAGGTCGAGATTATTTTTGTTAAGTGAGTATGCGAAGAATGTCAGTTTACCACCCTTTGGCCAATAGTATGTTTTCCCGGTCTCTTTCCAAGTGTCGCTGCCGTCTGTCTGATATGAAATTTTTGAGTTGTCAATGTATAGCTGAGCATCCGTAAGATTCGCGTCCCAATTCTTGTCATTCGGGAGGTAGTAGGCCCAAGAAGCAAAAACGTTGGTTGTGGCGAAGTCTGTTGTTGTCTTTGTCTTAGGGGCAACGTTGTAGGCGATTTCCGTGTTCTCATTTGAGAGGACCGGAGTCACCTCGTTTTTTGCGCAAGCTGCAAGTGCTGCGGCTGCTGCGAGAATAAAAAAGTACTTTTTCATGTTGTTAATGTTGTTAAAATATTAAAAATTGTTGTTAATTGTTTTCTTTTGAGTGTCCGTCATCATATTTCAATTTCCCGTTGCTCCTCATCCCATCCGTCGACTATCGGGTCGAATGCGCCTCCGCTGCTTGCAGGCGGATCAATCTTGATGGTCTCTTCGAGCAGCAGCCAATGGTGTTTGATTGCGTTCTCTCTGAGGAAGAGTCTTGAAATGTCGAAGGTCTTCTGGAGCGTCTTGCCGTCGACGGTCTTGATGTCGAATGTGACGCTGAGACTGTTGCTTGAGTCGGGCACGCGTCCGAAAGTGTTGAAAACCGTGCAAATCACCGGCGTTCCCTTGTCGTCGCTCTTTTGGAGTGGGAACCAGATTCCAACCTCCGGCTCGTTCTCCCTTGTGTTTGTCGCAATCCTGTTTGCTCCCACCATTCCGGACAGCATCGCCTGCGCTCCGGAGATGTACTGCGCTCCGTCCACCTTAATCTGGAGATACCAGCTTTCCACCACCGAGGACGCGTCTGCCCTCACTGTGTAGAGTTCGTCGTGCCAAGGGATTTGCTCGCTCTCTTTGCTTGCCACCACAAGGTGGTCGGGCTGTTGGAGAATGTCTATTCCCTTCTCATCGGCCTTGGTGTGGAAGCGGGTGCGGACCGCGGACTCGACAGGCTCGGTGTAGGCACGGGCGCTTTCCCAACTTTCGAGGCCCCCGATGAGAGTCGCCTCTGTTCCGAAGTCGTAGACAAGCATCCTGTAATTGCCCGGAAGAATGGAAATGGTGCCGTTCAGGCTTCTGCTTCCGTCATCTTCGGTGCCGATGTTGGTGATGAAGGTCTCGGCTGCGAGAACTTCTGTCGCCTTGTCATAAAAGAGCACGTGCATCGCTGTCGGGGCGATTTGCTGAAGAGGGAGTTTCGGATTGTAGATGTCGCAGGTCACATTGTGGATGTCCTTCACGTTCACTTTCACCTTCACGAGAGTCTTCTCGGACGGGTCTTCAAGTGGGCGGCGGTGACATCCGGATGCGACACACAGCACGCACAGCACTGCCAGAGCCACGTTTGCCGCGTCTCCTGCAATAGAGCGTATGTGTCTGCGAATCATCATAATCATTTGTGTGAATCCTTTCCGATTGGGATGACGAGCGAAATCTTCGCTTTTGTCGGACCGAACCAGGAGAAAACTCCGGTCTTGTACTTGTCGATGTAGAGGTGTTCGTAGTTCGGGTCCGGCTGGTAGTGGCGGTAGTCGCTTCGGAGGAATCCTGCTGAAATCGAGAACTCCATATTCATCCATTTGCAGACAGGAAGGGCATATCCGTAGCTGAGTCCTGCCGACCAGTATTCACCCTGATAGCAGAGCTTCGTGTCCCACTGGAAGTCGTATTTTCCTGCCATTCCGTATACTCCGAGGAAATGTCCGCTGAGGTAGTCTTTTTTGTCGCTGCGTTTGAACCACCAGCGAGGCTCTATTCCCATTGT
The DNA here is from genome assembly GCA_900545245.1 of uncultured Bacteroidales bacterium. GTDB lineage: Bacteria > Bacteroidota > Bacteroidia > Bacteroidales > UBA932 > Cryptobacteroides. The sequence continues at coordinate 16,774 of UQYV01000045.1, read as the reverse complement.
CCACATCTGGAAGCAATATTTCTTTTTGTTCGGACCCCAACTCCACCAAGGGAAGATGTCTTCCACGAGGATTGAGAAATGTTTGCCAATCGGGAATTCGATTTCGGCGTTGACGGCCGTGGCGGCGTCGAGAAGGAGGTTGGTCTTGAGGGCCGGATACCAATATTTCCGTCCTTTCGGAGCCTTCATAGGCTGCGGATTGAGTGGTGTCGGAGCGAGAAGGGCGTTTGGTATGAGTTCGTCTTCGCCTGGAAGTATCTCTCTTTCAACGGGGTCGAAACCGTCATGACTCTCGAGGATGTCCTCGCTCAAATGAGGAAAGGCCGGAATGAGCACAGGCACGCTCTCCCAGACGCATACCCAAGTGGCGAGTCGGAGTTTCGGCATAAGGTGGATGCGCATCCATTTCCAGCTGATGCCGCCGTCGAGTTGCTGCAGACGCCACTCTCTCGTCGCGTCGGAGATTCTCTTGTCGTCGAGTATGGAAATGACCCTGTCCCTGTCCCAACGGTGGTAATCCTTTTCGACGGCCTCGCGCAATCCGTCCCAGTTTTCTGCCACAGGGTGCAACGAAATGCCGTTTTTGCTGAGACTACTGTCTTCAGGGAGATTTTTCAGAATGAAGCGTCTGGCCGCCTTTGCACGGGCGGAAGCGAGATTTGCATTGTGCTCGTAGACGCCTTCAGGGGATGCGTAGGAATAGACGGCGATGCTGTCAATATGCGGGGAAAGCTGCAGATGACGGACTATCTGTTCGATGTTTTCGGAATTGTTGAGGTAGCTTCGGTCGATGTCGACCTCGTTCCACCGGTAGTAGAGTCTGTAGGTGTGAACCTGACTGTCGGACGTTGTGGATATGGATGCGACTTTTCCGCGTGAAGTTCCATCCTGGGCGGATGCCTCACCGGAATATGCCAGCAAAACAGTGAGAAGGAAAGAATACACAAGTTTCCTCATAGCCACACAACACAAACATATTGCCGTCCATACAATAACGGCACGCACGCACACTTTTACTTTTGTGGTGCCTCAATAAACACTCTGTATGCCGGACGCTGCTCTCTTTTAGTTTTTTCATCAGTCCGGCGTAGTCGTTTCTCATTTCTTCAAAACACTGCAAAGTTAAGACTAATTTTTAACCTATCAAAACATTTGAGGCGAAATTTGCAGGGGGGGGGTACTTAAATATTTGATTTATAGTTGTTTGTAGGCAAGGGTGTAAGTTAAGGTGTTTTGATTGTTTTTAAACTGTGCGTTAAGGGAAAACACTGCGTCCGGATGTCCCTGAGGCGGAAAACTTGCTGTTGGAAAATCGTGCAAATTGACTAAATTTGGCGTGTCTTTCATTTTATGTGTGTTCCATGTAAAGAGATAGACTCTGAAAACCGCAGAAATTTAATAACGCAATTAATGACACGATGAAATTAATATTGAAGTCTCTGATGATTTCTTTGCTGATGGTCTCGTGCGGAAGGTATGGCGCGAGGCTGGAGGGGCTTGATGCTGCGATTGCGCGACAGAACGAGTACCGCGATTCCGTGGAGCGGCGCATTGCTGTGCTTGGGCAGGTGTTCGTGGCTGCCCCGACAGACTCGCTCAGATGGGAGACTGCGCGTAAAATCTATCTGTGCAGCAATCACTATAGCCGCGACACAGTGTTCCGCTACCAGCGTCTGATGGAAGAACTTGCCTCCGACAGCCGTCAGGAACTGTTCTCTCGTATGGCCAAGGTCCGCATTCTCCTGGACAAGAACGAGAACGCCCTTGCCGAGCGGATGTTTCTCGACACCGACACTTCCGCCATGAGAGGAGGTCCGCTCCTGCTGGACTGGCTCAGCTGTCGTATAGTGCTCTACACTGAACTTGCCTCTGATGCCGGTTCGGGGACGGTTGAAGCCGACCGCTATGAGAAAATCGTGGAACAGACCCGCCGGCGCTATCTTGGAATTGACTCCACCTCCTTCTACGCCCGCAGGGTGAAGGCGCAGCTGCTTCGTGACAACGGTGAGACGGACGCTGCGCTCAAAGCTTTCGGACGGCTCTACAATGAAGAGAATACACATCACTACAAGGCGTCCGCAGCCTACAGCATAGCCAAGATATACGAGGCGGCCGGTGAGGAGGAACTGCGCTTCGACTATCTGGTGCGTAGTGCCGAGCAGGACTTCATGGCCGCGGAGAGGGGCTATATGTCACTATATGAACTTGCTCTGATGCTGTATGACCGCAGGCAGTACCGAAAGGCGGAACAGTACATCAGTCAGAACCTTATGGATGTCACGGCGGGCAACTTCAGCAAGCGTTTGCTCAACACCGGAAAGGCCAAGCTCATCATCACTGAGACCTCGCGCCGGGTCGAGAGGACGCGCTTTATATGGCTTACTGTCGGTGTCTGCTTCATCTCGCTGCTGCTGATAGTCATCTTCATACTCTTCCGGCGAGGGCTCAGTCTTCAGCGCGGCCTTGAAGACACAAACCGGAAGCTCATCGACGCGAACAAAATCAAGAACGGATATGTGTTCCGCTACATGGAACTGTCCCTCCACTACATCGACCGCATAGGGGAGACCCGCAATGAGTTGCGCGCCCTCGGAAAGTCCGATGGGTTTGACGCCATGATGAAGGCTCTGCGTTCCCCGTCTGCCTTGTATGGCGAGTATGAGGACTACTATCGCATATTTGACGAGACTTTCCTCGGGCTTTATCCGGACTTCGTTGAAAGGGTCAATGAACTCCTTGCCGAAGACAGCCGTTTCTCGCTTGAAGACGGAAGGCGGCTGCCCAAGGAACTGCGCATACTCGCGGCTATCCGAATCGGCATCACCGAAAGCGGAAAGATTGCCAAATTCCTCAAATGCTCGCCCAATACGGTCTACACCTACCGTACCCGGCTGAAGCGTTCCGCTCTTTGTTCGAAGGACGAATTTGAGGCGAAAATCGCGATGATATAGCATATAATTACCTATATGTATCTATATTTCGGCTGCACCGCAGGTGCGGCCTCTTTGAGGATATATCCGTTGGTAATCAATAAGTTATATTCGATTTAACGAAATTGTAACATCATTTTAATCTATATTTGACTGTGCCCCTATGTCTTTTTTCTTCGGAATTGTCCAATTTTGCAAAGAACTAATAACAAAGTCTTATGAAGATCAGACTAATCATAGCGACGTTAACCGCGCTTCTTCTTCCGGCACTCTCGTTCACGATGGTGGCACAGGATGACGGAGCGCGTTTTTCTGTCTCGGGGACCGTTGTCGATGACGGCGGGGAACCCCTCTCCGGCGCTTTTGTGATTGTTGTCGGCACGTCAAACGGCACGACCACCGACGCGAAAGGCCAGTTTACCATTAATAATGTGTCTGCTGGAGATGTTCTCGAAGTCCAGTTTCTCGGATTCGCGAACAGTCGCGTTAATGCCGCAAAGGGCAAGAGCATCACCGTGGCGATGTTTCCCGACAGCAACCTTACCTTGAACGAGGCAGTGACCATTGCCTACGGCTCGGTGCGCAGACAGGACCTTACAGGTTCCGTCACCAACGTGAAGATGGCCGACATCAAGGACGCGCCTGTCCTTTCGGTTGACCAGGCCCTTCAGGGACGCATCGCGGGAGCGGACATTATGTCAACTTCCGGCGAACCGGGAGCGGCGACTTCTATCCGCATCCGAGGGACGCGTTCGATTATCGCCTCCAACGAGCCGCTTATCGTTGTCGACGGTGTGATGGATGCAGTTTCCGACCTCGGAGACCTCAATTCCGCCGACATCGAGTCCATCTCTGTTTTGAAGGATGCGTCCTCGACGGCTATTTATGGGTCCAAGGGCTCAAACGGAGTCATTATCGTCACCACCAGGCAGGGAGCCACCGGAGACCGTCCGCGCATCACCTTCAAGGCGGAGGCCGGAATTAGCCAGCTCCCTAAGGGACTGGATCTTATGAAGGCGTATGAATATGCCCAATACCGCAACGATATCGCATATTTCACGTCCTCAAACGAGGATGCCGTTGACGGTGCCCCACTCTCGAAGTATCCCTACAAGAACCCGCTCTCGCTCGGGGACGGCACGGACTGGATTCATGAAATCATGCGGACTGCCGTCTATCAGAACTACAACCTCTCCGTCAGCGGAGGCTCCAAGGGTGGCAACTACTACGCCTCTTTCGGCTACAACGACACGCAGGGTATAGTGAAGAATACGGGTCAGAGGCGCTATACCGGACGAATCAACCTCGACCGCCAGCTCTACAAATGGTTGAAGGTCGGCTATAAGGGCTCGTTCACCTATCGTCATCAGGACAAGAACGTTGCGTCCCTCGGAGGCACGAGCATCCGCTCCACGATGTACCTCAGTCCGCTGCTCAAGACGACAGACTACAGCATAATGGACGATGAAAACGGTGTTTCCTCAACCTACAATCCCCCTACGGCTCTCATCGCTCTCAAGACCAGCTATATGAATAAGGTGTCCCAGAACCATTCGGTCTATCTTGAAATCGAACCGGTGAAGGATCTCAAGCTGCGCAGCAGCAACTCTTTCTACGGCTACCAGTCTCACAATTTCATCTATAGCCCGAGCTCCCTTCCGGCAAAGAACCCTGGTGAGGGAGGAGACGCAACGAGAACCGAGCGCGACGACATGACGCTTTCTTCGGAGAATACGATTACATACAATCTCAAGAGGAACGGGCACAAGTTCGACATTCTCGGGGGATTCACCGCCTACCGCTATGTCTCCAACTCTCTCGGTCTCACGGGCTCGGGCTATCTCGTGGATTCCGTGAAGTGGAACAATATGGGCGGCGTGACAGACAAGAACACCCTCGTTCCGTCTTCATCGACGCTCAAGACAATGAAGATGTCGGTGCTCGCACGCGCCAACTGGAGCTACCGTTCGCGTTACTATATTACAGTGACAGGCCGTGCCGACGGGGCGTCCAACTTCGCGGCGAACAATAAATGGGGATTCTTCCCTTCGGCGGCCCTGAAATGGAATGTCAAGAACGAGAAGTTCCTCAAGAGGGTGAGGTGGATTGACGATCTCGCTGTCCGTTTCAGCGCAGGTCGCACGGGAAATGATGCGGTCGATGCCTACAGAAGCCTCGAAAGGCTTACATCAACTTCCAAGGGCTACATCTTCGGAGGCAGTCAGGAAGCGGCCTACTACCGCGGACAGCTCCCGAGCCCAGACCTGACGTGGGAGAAGACCGATCTCTACAATCTCGCGGTCGACATGTCCTTCTTCAACAGCCGCCTCAACATCACGGCGGAGGGCTATGTCTCCAAGACCCGCGACCTTCTTATGGAGGTGCGCGTCGCCGACCAGACGGGTTTCAGCACCCATTTCGTGAACCTCGGAAACACTTCCAACTACGGAGCCGAGCTTTCCATTGAGAGCCGCAACATCGTTCGCCGCAACTTCACATGGACCACGAACCTCACCCTCTCGCACAACACCCAGACCGTCGACGATATCGGCACATCCGAGTACATCTCCGTGGCCGACTCCGGCGGAAACAACCCGTTCATGATGCACGGATTCGTGAAGGGCTATCCGCTCAACTCCCTTTGGGGATTCCGCTACGGCGGGGTATGGCACAATCTCGATGAGTTCAAGCGCAACGAGGTCACCCATGCCTACACCTCCGCGTCAGTCCTGACCGAGGCCAATTACGCCTCCTATCTCGGAACTCCGCGCTACCACGACATCAACGGTGACGGCACCCTCGACCAGAACGACCTTGTCTATCTCGGCAACGCCGACCCGTGGCTCTACGGAGGATTCCAGAACACTTTCACATTCTTCGGAAACCTCAAGCTCGGAGTCTATATCGCATATTCCTTCGGGGGCAAGCTCTACAATTTCTCCGAACTCTACATGGCCGGCGGAAACAACACCAACCAGTATCGCTACATGGTGAACGCATGGCACCCTGTCCGCAATCCGGACTCTGACTATCCTCGTGCCGGCGGCTCGATGAGCAAGGACGTTCCGAGCGACAGGATGGTGTATGACGCATCCTACATAAGGCTCAAGAGCGTCTCTCTCGGCTACACCTTCGACCTTTCCGAAAAGATCAAGTGGATGAAGGACATCACTCTGAGTGTCAGCGGCGAGAACCTTCTCCTCTGGAAGAAGTACAATGGTTTCGACCCGGACGTCTCCTATTCGGGCTCCGACAGCGAGTCATCGACCCTGCGCCGCCTCGACATGGGAGCATATCCTAAGGCACGCACCATTGTCTTCAGCATTCAGGCAAGATTTTGACGGCAGGAACCCTAAAATTTCAGGAAAATGAAAGCAAGAAACATAATACTATCACTCTTGGCAGCGGCCGTTTTTCTTCCTTCGTGCAGTCTGAAGGAGGACGACTCGACCTTCGCCACTTCAGGGAACTTCTACAAAAACGCGCAGCAGTGCCGTGCGGCCCTGAACACCTGCTATATTCCGATGGAGGACATATATTCCTACAAGATGATGCTCGCCACTGAGTGCGTCACCGACCTCGCCTATTCGCGTTCGTCGACTCAGGACGCGTTTCTCGACATCTCACCGGCCAATCCGCGTTTCGGAGCCGATGTGTGGAAATACGGCTATCAGGGCGTGCGCTACTGCAACGGCGCGATTGCCGGCATCGAAGGCTCTTCGCTTGACGAAGACGTGAAGGCGCCGCTCGTGGCAGAGGGCAAGATTATGAGGGCGTTCTACTACTGGATTCTCACCTGTTTCTTCGGGGACGTGCCTTTCTACACGGAGGATGTCGCTGATGAGGCCATGCTGGCCAAGGTGGCGAAACTTCCGAGAATGTCGGCGGACGAGACCCGCGACTGGCTCATAGCGGACCTTCAGGGCTGCCTCCCGTCCCTCTCAAAAGTACGCTCCAACGAGATTTCCGACAATAGGGTCGGAGCCGCCGTGGGCTACGTGCTGCTCTCCAAGCTCGCTCAGTGGAACAAGAGGTGGGACGTTTCACTTGCGGCCTGCAAGGAAGTGGAGTCCATCTATGGCAGTCTCGACCAATATCCTCTCTCAGACATCCCGTTCCGCATGAAGAACACTCCGGAGTCCATACTCGAAGTCCAGCACACCTACTCTGCCGCCGGACTGAGCTACACCTCCAATGTTGCCTGCCTCTGTATGCCGTACAAGCGCAGCGGCAACAAGTATGACGGGGTGGTCATTGAGGAACTCGGCGACAATGCCACGACCTACGCCCCGGCACAGGCCAACGGCTACACTATCAGCACTATCTATCCTCTCGATGAGACCAATCCGTCCGCCACGGACAAGAGGCGCGCGATGACCATAGTCCAGGAGTGGAACGGGCAGGAGTTCAACACCATAAACACGAAATCCCTGACCGCCTTCTTCGGCCCGAAGTTCTGGTGTCCGAATATGCAGACCAACCACGACTCGAACAACTACAAGATTTTCCGCTATGCCGACGTCGTGCTCATGATTGCGGAGGCGCATTGCATGCTTCAGGACGACATGGACGAGGCTCTGCGCTATCTGAACATGCCTAAGAAGCGTGCCGGCATCCGGGAATACGCACGTCGCGACTGGAAACGCATCATGGAGGAAATCAAGGTCGAGAGGGGACGCGAGCTCTTCGGCGAGTTCCAGAGGAAGTTCGACCTCGTGCGCTGGGGAACCTGGTTCGAAGTGACGGAGTCCCAGACACGTTCGTCAAAGATTAAGGAGAACATACTCCCGTGCCACCGCTACTACCCGATTCCTGCCGTGCAGGTTTCCTATTCCGGTGGAGCGCTCGACAACAACGAGTACGCGCAGTACGGAAGATGATGATACGAATTATACACTGCATAATTGAATATATGGATATGAAACCGATTTTAAGAAAATGTCTTGCGGCGATGACCCTCGCATCAGCGCTTTTCGCCGCATCCTGCCAGAAGGAGACCGAATCTCCGACGACTATGACTCTGGCCGTGAACGACAACACCATAAACCTTGAGCCGAAGTCCGGTAAGGAGCACGTGCTCGTCTATGCCAAGGGACAGTGGAACGCGGACTTTAAGGAAGCCGTGGAGTGGGCTGCGATTGAAGAAGGCAGCGGCACCGGCAACGGGGAGTTTATCCTCACTTATAAGAAGAATCCGGACATACTCCGTAGGGCGGAAATTCTGCTCACCGCTGCCGGTGTGGATAAAACCATAATCATCACCGTGAATCAGGAAGGCGAGAAGGGAACTCCGAAACTCGCGTTTGCCGAGAACGAGAAGTCCTACATTGCCTGGGAGGTGAAGGACGCGATTGCAGTCGAGTCCAACATCAACCAGAGCCTGATTAAGGCGGAATCGTCTGTGGAGTGGATAGGCTCTCTCGAGCTCAAGGACGGGCAGCTGTCGTTTACCGTTGCCGAGAACACTACCTCAGAGGCTCGCACGGGCACGCTTACGGTTTCCTACACGGACATTGACGAGTCCGTTTATCGGGCTGTTGCCGAAATCACTCAGAGCGCCGAGCCGGGACATCTCGCGCTGAACGAGACCGAGATGGCAATCGAGGCATTTGCGGGCACAAAGACGACCCCTTGGGACTGCGTTCTCGGAACGTTCATGCCGGAACTTACCTCAAGTGTGACCTACGAGGGCAGCCAGAAGGACTGGATAAGCAATGTCACCACAACGACAGAGGCTCTTTCATTCGATGTGACTGACAATGATACCAAGGAAGCCCGCACGGCCGTGATTAAGGTCGAACTTGCGTCGAAGGGCATAGCTGTCGAGCTCAAGGTCACCCAGGGCATCAAGACAAGGCAGTATAGTTTCGAGGAACTCCGTGCTGTTCTTCCGTCTGCGGGCGAGCAGGCATTCGATGGGGACTTCTTCGAGGGCGTGATTGTCGCTGACGCAGGTCAGAAGAATATGGAGACGAACCCGATGACCTCCGCCACTTCATACGATGACAATGAGTCCGCAATAACCAACTATGTCCAGTCCCTTGACGGCAAGTATGGTATGCGCCTCAAGTTTGCAACGGCTGCCGACAACACTCTCAAGAAGGGCGACAAGGTGAAGATTTCCCTTGCGGGAGCGACTCTCGTACGCGAGGATAATCCGGTGCGCTACACTCTCAAGGGAGTCAGTGCGAACACCGTGACTGTGGAGGAAAACGTGCAGTTGACGGCTCGTCAGAAGACTATTGCTGAGCTTACGGATGAGGATATCTACACTTGGGTAACACTTCCTGACGTCGAGGTTTCGTTCTGCTATGGTTCTTGGGTGAATGTGCGTAAGGAATGGATTGACGCGAAGAGGATCAATTTTGATAACCGCATTTTGCGTGATGTGAACGGCAATGAAATAAGAATGATTGTAAACACGGACACTGAGTGGTATCTTACGGATGCTGGAGTCCCGAAAGGTTCTGGTCCGGTTTCCGGCGTGATTGTAAATACCACAAGCGAATATTATGGCTCAGACATTCTCGGAAAATACCAGATTCGTCCGATGAAACTTTCTGACATAGAGATAAAAGATAACGGTTTCAGTGAAATCCTTGTTGCTTGGGATTATAGTACCGGTTTCAGTCGTGTATCATCCTTGGAGGCAACGACAGGTACAGGAACATTTACCGCGTCATCTATGGCCCAGGCCAACACTTTCTTACAATTCAGGCATACGTCGCCATATCCGAAAGGTTATCCGAAAGGTGCAAATATAGATAAATCCGTATGGTGGAAAGATGGTGCTGCAAAAGATGCCGCCACATTCCAATTCTCAACGAAGGATGCCGCAGGAAAGAAGATGACCCTTTCTTTTGGAGCACTTATAGGCAACTATAAGGAAGAGGCAGCATCGCAGGGGCCTGTTCATTGGAATGTAGAATATTCGCTTGACGGAACGAATTACATTCTTATTGAAAAAGTGATGATTCGTCCGATGGGCGCAGAAAAGTCAACTTTGCTGTTCCTTCCTGCGTCATTGGATGACCAATGTGTTGAACTGCCGGATGCAATTGCCGGCCAGGACAATGTGACTATCCGTTTTATTGCCGCAGATGATGCCACCGTGGATTTCTCGAAAAAGGATTATTCCGCGAAGGTTGTCGATGGGTGCAATTCCAGGCTTGTAATAGGCCCAATCGCCGTGAAATACAATAAATGACAGCCATGAAACCAAGTTCAATCATAAGAATATCCGCTGTCGCTTGGGTGGTGTGGGCCCTTGCTGCCTGCACCTCGATAGACAGGGAAAAGTTCGACTTTGTGGAATTCGGCGTCTCCGAAACCGAAATCGAGTTCCCGGCCAAGGCCGAATACAAGGACGGGAAGCCTGTGACCGAACTCCAGAAGGTAATCGACATCTACTCCAATCAGGACTGTGTCCTGAGCTATGCCGACTCCGAGGTTGACTGGATGCGTATCCGCGACCTTGACTCGTGGCAGATATGCCGCCAGATAGCTTTCAGCGGCGACTGCTCCTTCCGCATAGAGTGCGACCAGAACGGTGACTACGCCCGTATGGTGAAGCTCGTCGTGAAGGCAGACTCCCGCACGGACACAATCTTTGTCAAGCAGAACGGCAAGCGCGTGCCGGAGCTTTCCCTCGTCCGTTCGTCCGAACTTCTCGACGGCGACAAGGACAGCAAGTTCAGCGTTGCCTACACTACCAATGTTTCCGAATGGAAAGACATATTCTGCAAGGTAAGCTACACCGGTGATGCGACTGACTGGATTACTTCGGCGACTGTGGAAGAGGGCAGCGTCAGCATCGCCTGTGCGAAGAATCCGACGGATGACCTCCGCACAGCTTCGGTGAAAGTCTGCTACACCGACGGCTTCGGCACCGAATACGGCCAGACTCTCTACATTGTCCAGAAAACCAGAGATAACGGCATAGGCAAGTCCATGTCCTTCGCTGAGGTCCGCGCTCTTGGTCGCAGCGGCGAGAATGTGGCGATTGACGAGACCGTGATAATCGAGGGCTACATCGTAAGCAACCGCGAGAGCGGCAATGTCGGCGACAACGAGAAGGTTTCGACGACCATCACAGACAATACGGCATATCTCCGCAAGGCATACATCGAAAGCCTCGACGGACAATATGGCTTCCTCTTGAGGATGGAGACGGCGGACGACAATATCTTCGGGCATTACGACAAAGTCTCGCTTCTTCTCAAAGGCGCGGAAATCCTGAGGGAGGACAATCCGGAGAGATATGAACTCAGCGGACTCACCGTGTCGAATGTGCTCGTCCGCGAGGCCGGTTCGGCAAATGCGGTTCCGTCGAAGGAAAAACATATCTCCGAACTTACGGATGCCGACATCTACACTTATGTCACTCTCAAGGACTGCGAATTTCCGGTCCGCAAAGGGGCGCTCACTCCGCTGAACGATGCCTACACGCTCTCTCATGGAAAAGGAAACATCTCAAAGTATCCGCGTCTTGTACGCGATTCGGAGGGCAGCAGCATATACACCTACACCAGCACGACCTGCCCTTACAGGCGCGACGGCGTGAAACTTCCATACGGCAGCGGGACGCTCAAGGGAGTCATAGTTCATGAACTTTTCCCTAACTATATCTATGGCGACAACGACGACGAGGACCTTTACGGCAATATCGGGCGTTACCAGATTCGTCATCAGTCCTACTCTGACATCGGATTCGACAAGGAGGTCTCGTTTTCGAACATACTCGTCGAGTTCCGTTATGCAGCAGGCTTCAAGACCGTCGACGGCGTGTCGTATTTCCCGGCGACCGAAGGCGACCCTACCGCGAAGTTCTATCACACGTCCGGAGGAGGCATCACCAAATGTCCTTCAACCTTTAACTACATAGGTTGGACGGGAACCAACTCCGGAGTGGCTCCTTTCAAGGGTCATGTGGGTTTTGACTCGTCGCTCGCCGAGCCGCTCGGCTACTCGTTTGCTGACGGCTATGTCTTTGACTATTCCAAAACCAATGACGACGGAAGAGGCAAGGTGGGCTCTACGAATAAATGCACCTACAACGGTGCTTCTACAACTCTCCTTGACGGCTGGATGAACAAGACATGGTGGGCTTCAGAGGACTCGGAGCCGGAATCTTGGATAATCGAGTTCTCGACCAAGGGCATAAGCGCTGAGCATCTTTCCATGCAGTTTACATCATACGGCGCAGAGACAAGTTCCACCGGCAAGACTCCATACAATTGGACAGCGTGGTGGTCGGAGAGCGGAGACCTCAAGGACGCTTCTGTGTGGACGAAGATTGCCGACTATGTGGTTCCGGACGGCGTGGCAGGTGCGGCCCAGCAGGATTGGCAGCTCCCGGCGTTCAAGCAGTACGATTTCCCTCTTCCTGCTGAGATGCTCGGGAAAGACAGGGTCTACATCCGGCTTCAGCCGTCCGACCGCTACACGAACACCTCCTATTTCGGCGAAGGACTCGCTCCGGCTGGGGCAAAGTCCGGTAATGGCATAGACTACTTCGCCGTAAGGTATAATTAGGCTCGCGTGCAAGACAATGATTCAGAAATTCAATGCTATGAAAAGAATGCTTATTATAATGTCGGCTCTATCTCTTGTGATGTGCACAAAGGCCGAGCCGGTGAAACCGCAGACCGAGTATTCGGAGCAGGAGCGGCCGGAGCAGGTTCGGATTAGGGTGATGTCGTCGAACATCCGCAGCGGACAGTCCGACGCCGGCATACAGCTGTGGTCGTACAGAAAGTTCGCCTATATGAATATGCTCAGCGACACCCAGCCCGACATCATAGGACTGCAGGAGTGCAATGAGGAGAAAGTTCAGACACTCTCCATCGCCTCCGAGTATGGTTTGTGGCGAGTACCGACCTATGACGGATCGGTTTCTAATGTCACGGACGATCATCTTCCTCCGCTTGTGATAATGTATCGGACGTCAAAGTTTGAACTTCTCGACAAGGGTGTTTTCTACTACAACGAGGCAGACCCTTCGGTTCCGTGCCACAATCCTTGCGGAGCTTCCGGCTGGCAGGTTCGCGGAAGCGTATGGGTGAAGCTTCAGCTTAAGGAGAACGGAAAGATTGTCTATTTCTTCGATACCCACTACACCCACGACCCGGAGGAAATCATAGACCCGGAGACTGGCAAGAAGCACTACAACATTGAAGAACGCCGCAAGGCTTCGCTGATTGCCGTGGAACAGATGGAAAAGATTGTGAAAGAGAAAGATGCTGCGCTTTTCCTTGTCGGAGACCTTAACTGCTCGCTTGCGGACGGTGCCACGCGCAACGGCCCGCGCAGCCTTGAGCCGCTGACCGAGTACATGTGGTCGGCGCGGGAGGATGCGCACTCTTACGATGGGGCAATCAGCTTCAACGGCTTCACCGAATACAAGAACGGCAAGGTCGGCAACATCGACCACATCTTCTACCGCGGTGCCGAGGCCCTTGACTTTGTGACGTTGAACAGCCCCGACTATGGCGTGACCTACATTTCCGACCACTATCCGGTTATGTGCGGATTTGAAATTTAGATTTTATGAAGAAAACCCTGTTAATGTTTATTTTGCTTTCGGCTGCGGCGTTGACGATGAGCGCCGCACCGAAGGCATATACCTTGAAATCGCCTGACGGAAGGCTTGAAATGCACATTTCGACTGCAGACGGCATCCGCTACGACGTGCTCCACGATGGAATCCTGCTGCTGGAGCGGTCGCAGGCCTCGATGACGCTCGGCGACGGCACGATCTACGGCGGCACGGCCATGAAGGCACGTCGCGCCCGCACCCGCAGCGTTGATGAGGTTGCCGAGGCTGTGGCCTACAAGAAGTCCGAGGTCCGCGAAAATTTCAATGAACTCGAACTTGACTGCGGTGGCTACAGGGTCATCTTCCGTGCATACGATGACGCCTGCGCCTACAGGTTCATATCCCTTTCCCGCACTCCTTTCACCGTCACCGACGAACAGGCGGATTTCCGTTTTGCGGAGGACTGGCATGCGGAAATTCCGTATATCAATAAGAAATGGAAGGGTAGTCTTGAGGATATTCTCGTCAACGATTTCCAGTGCACCTACACCCGCTCGAAGCTTTCGGAGTGGAAGGAGCGCTGGAGCATAGTCCCGCTTCTTGTCGAATGCCCTCAGGGCAAGAAAGTCGTGCTTACAGAAGCCGACCTTATGGACTACCCCGGGATGTTCCTCTATAACTATAAAAAAGGAGGGGAGACGACGCTCAGCGGCTATTTTGCGCGGATTCCGGACAAAACCGAAATCGGAGGACACAATATGGTGCAGGAGATGGTATATACCCGTAAGGACCATATCGCCGAATTTGACGGGGCGACGTCGTTTCCTTGGCGCGTAATCGTCGTTTCCTCCGAGGATAAGGAACTTGCGGACTCCGACATTGTCTGGAAACTCGCGACTCCGGCCTCAGACACCGATTGGTCTTGGGTAAGGCCCGGTAAGGTCGCCTGGGAATGGTGGAACGCGTGGAACCTGAAGGGTGTGGATTTCGAGACCGGCGTCAATGACGAAACCTACCGCCACTACATAGACTTCGCTGCGGAGAACGGCATCGAGTATGTGATTCTCGACGAGGGTTGGGCAGTGAAATATGCCAACGACCTCATGCTGGAAGTGCCTGAGATTCACCTCTCTGAGCTGATTCCTTATGCCTCCGAACGCGGTGTGGGTATTATTCTTTGGGCAGGCTGGTGGCCGTTTGCGAAGGATATGGAGAATGTCTGCCGGCACTATTCAGAAATGGGTGTCAAGGGCTTCAAGGTGGATTTTATGAACCGCGACGACCAGCCTATGGTCGACTGGTTCCGCAGGGCGGCCGAGATGTGCGCCAAATATCACCTTCTTATGGACTTCCACGGTTCCTACAAGCCGACCGGACTCCAGCGCACCTACCCGAATGTCGTGAACTTTGAGGGTGTGCACGGGCTTGAGCAAATGAAGTGGAGCGACCCGTCGGTGGATCAGGTGACCTACGACGTGACCATTCCGTTCATCCGCCAGGTGGCCGGTCCTATGGACTACACGCAGGGGTCGATGCGCAATGCCACGCGCAAGAACTATTTTCCTGTGCGTTCTGAGCCTATGAGCCAGGGCACGCGCTGTCGTCAGCTCGCGGAATATGTCGTCTTCGAGTCCCCGCTGAATATGATGTGCGACTCTCCGACGAACTACAGGGCAAATCAGGAATGTACCGACTTCATTTCGGCCGTTCCGACAGTTTGGGACGAGACTGTCGCGCTTGACGGCAAGGTGGCGCAGTATGTTGCGGTGGCCCGGCGCTCGGGTGACGTCTGGTATGTCGGGGCGATGACCGACTGGGACGCGCGGGAGATGACGCTCGACCTCGGCTTCCTGCCTGAAGGGGAGTATGAAATGGAAATATTCCGCGACGGCGTGAACGCGAAAAAGATAGCCTCCGACTACAAGAGGGTTGTGGAGATGCTTCCTGCCGACCGGAAAGTAAGCCTGAGCATGGCTCCTGGAGGCGGATGGGTCGCAAGAATCTATTGACAATTTTGTGAAGATGAAGAAAATAAAGTTGGGACTGTTTCCCAAAGTGCTGATTGCCATAGTGCTTGGCTCGCTGCTCGGTCTTGTGGCGCCGGATGTGCTCGTGCGCATTCTCAAAACGTTCAATGTTCTGTTCGCGCAGATTCTCAAGTTCATCGTGCCTTTGCTCGTGCTCGGCCTTGTGACTCCTTCGGTTGCGAACCTCGGCAAGGGTGCGGGCAAGATGCTCATTGCCGTGATGACCATTTCCTATCTTTCCACGGTCGGGGCAGGACTTTTCTCCTACGGCTGCGCGAGCGGACTGCTTCCGCACTATCTTGAGGTCGGCGAACTTTCGGCGACGGCGGCTGATGCCAAGACTTTCGCGCCCTACATCGAACTCAAGATTCCACCGATATGCGACATTCTTACTGCCCTGCTGCTGTCGTTTATGGTCGGTGTCGGCATCATATTCACAAATTCCACGGCTCTCAAGAGGGGATTCGACGAATTCGGGAACATAGTGAAACTCACCATCGAGAAGGCGGTCATACCATTCCTCCCGTTCTACATCTTCACGATGATGTGCGAGATGAGCGCGTCCGGAAAACTTTCCGTGGTGATGGGCTCAGGAGTGAAGATTATCGCTACCGGTGTCGCCTTGTCGATATGCTACCTTATTCTTCAGTACCTCATTGCAGGCGCGGTTGCCCGCAAGAACCCTTTCAAGTGTCTCTGGAACATCATGCCGGCTTATTTCACGGGTTTTTCGCTCTGTTCAAGTTCGGCGGTGATTCCGGTCACTCTCGAATGTGCGATGAAGAACGGTACGCGCAAGGACATTGCCGATTTCGTGATTCCGCTCTGCTCCACGGTGCACATGTGCGGCTCGACGATAAAGCTGACGGTGACTTCCGTCGCCGTGGCCTATATGTGTGGGATTGAAATCACGCCTGCGATGTTCGTTAATTTCGCTCTGATTCAGGCTGTTGCGGCAGTCGCTGCCCCGGGTGTGATGGGCGGAGTGCTCATGGCTTCAATCGGGTTGCTTGAGTCTGTGCTGGGCTTCACCCCTGACCAGTGCGCCCTGATGATGACGATTTACCTCGCCCTCGACGGCTACGGCCCGGCCTGCAACGTGAGCGGCGATGCGGCGATTGCGCTGGTCATCGACAGAATTTTTGGCTCAAAAATCTGATTCAAACACATCCTTTTGTTTATAAGTAATGTAATCAGTTTTTTAGTTAATTACTATTTATCATTACTGTCCGGTAAAAGTTCCGGACGATTATTATAAAGTTTAACAATTAAACAAATTT
>UQYV01000044.1 GCA_900545245.1 uncultured Bacteroidales bacterium | reverse complement strand
ATATATCACCCGAAAAACAAAAAAAGAGCGACTAAATTACTTTTTAGTCGCCCCCAAGGGCATTATGTCTTTACTTATACTTTAAATGAAAGAGCCGTGACATCAACACCTGAACTTCTAGTAAATGAACTTGGGACGCTTGCTATCTTCATCGGCTTACATCGTTCCGATTCCCATCAGCATACCCCTCAACGCCTCTGCTTCATTGGACGCATAGGCGTGGCATTTTTGATAATTGGTTTACTGTCGCTCTGAGAACAAGACGCTCAGTAACAAGTGTTTCAATGGAGTTATTGTGTTGGGTATTATTCATTATTCTTCTTTTTCTTTATTACAATCCTTCTTGTCAGTGTTACCCTCGGTTTAATTTCCTTGCGGCAATCTGGGCAGAGGGTGAGCCGGTAACCTTCCAAGTTGGTGGTTATGCCTTCTGTGGCACCGCAGCGTTCGCAGGTATGCCAGGAGGTCTCGATGGCCTCATCTATGAGCTGCCTAATATCCTCTGGAGCGTTGTGGTGGTAAATACGGAGGCCACCGAACTTCTGTTTGATCTGACTAACCTCGATGAACGTATCCGGATGGGCTACATTGTAGGAATCGATGGCCGATGCGATTTTCTCAATCATCTGCCACCATCCTTTTCCGCATTCCCAGGGCATATCTGAGACTTTCCGGATCATCTCAGCTTGGTCTTGTTTTTATAGGGCCAAAGGGCCTCGACCGCCATCATGGTGCGCCCGATGAAGTGGCCCTTCGGTGCATGTTTCGATTCTCCTGTCTGCTCCTGATAGACCGGGATGCCATAGGTATCCTTGAACTGTTTATCGAAGTCACCAGTTTGCTTATGGTGCAGCAGTTCCTCAAAGAGTTGGACGCGGCCGGGCCAATATATGGCGTTCAGCAGGACCAAGTCGGACATCGATTCAGGGTCGAAGTCGAAGAGCCACTCGCGCATCTTGTCGGATTCAAAGAAGATGGTCCCGTCCGTGGCTCCGCGACTAAAGAGTCGGAGAGTCGCCTCGTCCAGCGGATGCCAACCCTCCTTGATGGTGCGATGGAAGCGGTCCAGCTCGACGCAGGTGGTGATGCGGAGCTTAACGTTCGTCAGTTCGATGCCATCGAGGAAGGTGATTTCGAAGAGACCGAACTCCGTTTCGATGATCATCTCGTTTTCGCGGCCTGAGAGAACTTTGCAGGCCACTTCAAGGCAGCCGGTGCCGGCCTCGAAGGGAATTTCGGCACCATCGTGGACGGACTTGGTGAAGTGGCAGAAGGGCAGGTCCCATTCCACCGGGTTGACGCGGGTGACGCCGGTCAAGAAGAGCAAGTAAGAATCGGGAAGGAAACTGTATCCAGGACTGACCACGATGCGGGCGCTGCGCATCTTCGCGGTCAACTCCTGAAGGAGGATGATCAGGCACTCGCGGCCGGGGTCGGCGTCCAGCCAGTCCAGTTCCTCGGTGAGGCGGGCCTGGAGGGCATCGATGGTGACCGGAGCATAGTGGGTAGTTTTGGTGCTCTCGAGAGAGAGGTTGAGCGTTTGTAGGAGTTTTTTATTCATGTTTGAAAATTACAAGTTATCAATACGAAGTCGCATTTTAAAAAGCCTTGATTTTTGGTCCGAATCGGCACTTAACGGAAAAAACTTTTAAAAATCGGCATTGCAGACCCCTCTGTTGCGCTTGCAAAAATGCCAACAATTTTCTACCTTTGTAAAAACAGTTTTCTATGCCCCTGAAACTCTATCTCGACAAGCGTCAGAACAAGCACAAAGAATCCCCTATCAGGGTTGTCTGGTCTTTCAACGGAGACCGGTATCAGACCACGATGGGGTTCAGCATCCCTCCGGAGGCGTGGGATGAGAAGGAGTTCCGTGTGACACCTGCCGCGTACAACCACAAGAATACACCATCCGCCACCATCAATGCCTTTATCGTTGCTATGGAGAAAGCGGTGAACCGGCTGGAGAACTACGCCCGCACCCGGAACGCCACTCTCACCAAGCCAATCGTCAAAAAGGTTGTGGCCGACGTGATTGCCGGCGGCGGCGAATACCCCTACGAGCAGGAGAAGGTCTGGAGAAAGATGCTGAGTGAGCGGTATATGACCAAAGAACGCTATTTCCAGCACTTCCGCGGCGGCAAATACAAACTCATCGGCTTCGGTAAAGATTCCGAGACGCTGGAGGATGTGGTGATCTATCAAGCCCTGTACGGGGCCAATCAAATCTGGGTGCGTTCCTACGACATCTTTTTCAGCAAAGCAAAGGACGAGAATGGGAATGAGGTGGATAGGTTTAAAGAAATAACGAAAAACGAATTATAGATTATGGATACTTTTGTCGATAATAGTGGATTTCCGCTACCTACAGGGATAGACTTTAGCAAGGATGGAAGAACCCTTGTCCTTACTCTTGATAAGCAGTCTCTCGTTTCGAACATGCAGAGCAATCAGAGTGCCTTTGAAGGGTGGTCTTTATGCCTTTTCGCTAACAATTCTGGTTTATTCAATCGTATCCGTATTGTTTGGGAGCCCATTGTCGGTTACCAGAACAAAGAAGTACTAACCTCTGCTGAACGGGGCCACTTCTATAGATTTCTCTACCGCGCTTACAAGTTTTCAGAGAATTTTCCTTCAGTGGTAGAGATTTATCCTTCAGTGGAATCCGTATTTGACATAGCTGAGTTCAAACATTGGGTACTGAATTACCCCAATGGAGAGACTAAAGATTCAGAAAAGGAGAACAAAGATGCCGAAGCACATCTCGAAAGAGTTCTTTTGTCAATAATGACTGGCAAATTTGATTATTGTGACCACCAGCTCCCGGTAGGCCTTTTTCTCAATGAGGTCAAGAATGATTATGCGAGGTGTTCAGATAAGCTAAGCCAGATTGACCTTTGGAGTGTAAAAGATAACACTCTAAATATCTATGAATTAAAAAATGATGTAAATAAGTCCGTAGGCATTATCTCAGAATTGATGTTCTATACAAATGTCATGGATTATTTTAGGCGACACATCTTCAATTATCCGACGGCATTTGCAAAAAAGAGAGTATTCTTCAGACATTCAAAAGAGTTATATGACGATATCACAAACAATAAAATAGAGACGGTGAATGGTTATCTTCTGGCCAATAACTTACATCCAAGGATTACAGATGACGTCATAAGCCTCATGAACACCAACACAGCTGGAATTGTTTATAAAAAATTAACAGTCAACAATTTCAAGTCAGAATTGACAAAATGAGAATCACACTTCACCGCCCCACCAAATTGGCGGCTGCATTACTGAAATAGTATCGTCAAAGGGAACAAGGATCTTCGTCGACCTGGGGCACAATCTTCCTAAAGGCGACGAGGAGTCTGAGGATGAATTCGCCTCGGAGGAGGCCATCGCGGACCTGATTGGCGATGCCAGGGCCATCTTTTACACTCACATGCACGGTGATCACGTAGAACTGTTCCAGTACGTGCCGGACGGGGTGGACCAGTACATCGGCCCGCTGGCACTTAATATCATGAAGGCCAAGTACGAGCACATGTCTCACGCCGACGCCTTGAAGGAAAACAGCGATAAGTGCTTGAGGAAACTGAAGCCGTTCAAGACTTACCGGAAAGGGCGCCCCATTGCCATCGACGACATCACGGTCACGCCTTTCCAGGTCAGCCATTCATCGGCCGATTCCTACATGCTCAAAATCAAGTGCGACGGAAAGACAATACTGCACACCGGAGATTTCCGAGGGCACGGTTATATGGGAGAGGGCATCTACAAAGTCGTTGACAAATATCATATTGCCGGACATGTCGATATTCTCATCACCGAGGGTACCAACGTGGACAATAACGGCAAATCCATGCGTCCCGAGTCGGCCCTGAAGGAAGAATTCAAGGAAGTTTTCCGACAGTATAAAAATACATTCATCATCTGCTCGTCCACAGATGCAGACCGTCTGGAGTCAATTTACAGCGCGAACAAAGAGTCTGCGCATAGGCCTTTCATCGTGGATACTTACCAGAAAGACATCATCGGCCTCATCGCCCAGCAGGCTGAAGAAGGAAGACGGCTCTACCATTTCGGACCAAACAAGATTTACGGATACAGTCCCACAAACGAAAAGATGGATTATATGATGCGCCGCTATGGCTTTGTGATGCTGATACGGCGCAGCGAGAAGTTCCAGTCTTACCTGGACAAGATTCTTCCTTTCTGCAAGCCGGAAGAAACGTGCCTGGTCTATTCCCAATACCACGGCTACATAGAGAAGCGTGAGGGAAATACGGCATTCAATCAGGAACTATTTGACTATGTGGAGCAGTTCCGCGAGAAAAGCTGTACAATAAAAGACCGTATTCACACATCCGGTCATGTCTCCAAGCAGGATTTGGTCCGGCTCTGCGAGCTGATTAATCCAGCGCTCATCATCCCCATTCACAAGGACGAAAAAGCTGATTTCGTTTCCATCCTACCTGACGAATTAAGAATGAAAGTCTGCGAATACGAGTACAGCAAGGACGGCATAGACATAGAATTCGATCCGCCGCAGAAGACATCATTGCTCTTTTGACTTTAATTCATCTGACAATGCCAGTCCCTTTGCTGTAAGCAAATATTTCTGGCGTGGATGACGTGGGGATTCCGGGTGAAGCATCCTGACAAATCCCTCTACGATAGCGGGAGAAAGATAGAGCTTCAAAAAACTTTCCCTGTCTTTTAATCCCATTTCAGAGAGCATCTCCTTGACAGACAACTGCCTGCCATTTATCGTAGAGACAAGTTGCTTGACATTGGAATTATCTGTGTGCTACTTGTCGGGTGATTGTCGGGTGCTCGTCGGCATCCTCAAATTCATTTGACTGAGCAGCAGGACTAATTTCATTTTGCGTAAATGTCGCATAATCACGATTTTGGCCGAGAAAGGCATTATGTTTTCAATTTTTTCTATATTTGCGATATGAAGTTTTGCTAAGTGAGTCATTCAGTGAACCTTTGGTTTGCTGGATTGAACTCATAGCAGTTATATTTTTCACCTAAAAAGTATAGATAATATGAAAAAGGTATTTAATCTTCTTGTCTCTTTCGTTCTGCTTGCGGGGTTTTCCGCTTGTAACAAGGACAATCCAGGCAATCAACAACAGGTGCCAGATAATCCGAGTCCGCAGTCCGCCCCCTCCTCCTGGTCCGACAATGGACTACAAAGGCCTTAGGTTCATTTCTTCCGGAGAATCCACTGTCAAGCTTAAACAAGTGGGTCTTCCTCTTGCCATAAGACTGGAATACAGCACAGATGGGACTCAATGGATGTCATATACCATAGATGAAAAGATTGATTTGGCAGACGGAGGATTTGTGTTGTTCAGAGCCGGCGAGCCGAGTAATCGTGTATTCAGTAGAGATTCCGAAAATCACTATCAGTTTGTGATTTCCGGCTCCGTGACTGCCAAAGGGAACATTATGTCATTGTTTGGCAGGGATTTTACCGCTCAAGTTCCGGAGTATGCATTTTTCGCTTTATTTAAAGGGTGCACAAGCCTTCTGTCTGCGCCTGAACTCCCGGCAACGACATTGAAAGTGGGCTGCTATTGCAAAATGTTCCAAGGATGCACAAGTCTTACATCCGCGCCTGTGCTTCCTGCCAAAGACTTGGTTAAAGATTGCTATCTTCTTATGTTCGAGGGTTGCAGTAAGCTCCAATATGTCAAAGCATTGTTCGCAACTGAGCCTTCAGAAGGCACAACAAGAGACTGGCTCAGCGGCGTGGCGGCTTCCGGCACATTTGTCAAAAGTAAAAATGCGACTTGGAACGTGACTGGCGTACACGGCATTCCACAAGGATGGAAAGTCGAAACTGAGTGATCATAAATCAAATCCCCAGACCGCTGTAATGGCGATTTGAGGATTATGATTTTTTCTGACTCTGTAGTAGACAAGCCTTTGGGGCGCCGGATGGGCAAGGGACTTCGGACCGGTACGCACCTGTCGGTGCTATCCCTCCCACGCCTCTGGCGCGGGCCCCTCCCGTTCTCGAAACCACGGGCGGCTATGCCGTCCGAGGTCCCTTGTCACCCGGCTTCACCTCACTCTATCCCCTCCTTCTTCGTTTTTAGCGGCAGGAAAGATTTGATTGGTTATGAATTCTAATACGTAGGCTCTAATTTCGCAGTTTTTGTCCTATAACTCATCAATAGCCGATGCTGTATCCGTTTGATAAATTTTTTCGTCCAAATAATACAAGCCGCAAACAGTATACCCTGCATCCTGCAACGGAAGAACAACAAGACTGATACATTTGCCTTCCGGATTGCCGTACATTACCCCATATTGTATATCTCGGCCCACACCATATTTTTCATCTAACGTGCTTTTAACTGCATCATACCGTTCTTTCCCTTTTTCACTTTCTGAAAACAGGTCAAAAAATGCTAAACAAAAAAAACGGTCTCGGTAATCGAAAAAAAAGGAAACTTCTTTCCAAGTGTATCCGCCATAAGGGACATAATAATAAGTCTGTTTGGTCTTGATTCTTCTTTCTCCCAAAGGCAAAGTTTTATAAGAATCAACCCCGTTCCATTCACGATAGTCGAACATAAAACCTTTGTTATCCATTACACGACTAACTGTTGCATTCTTACTGCCGAGATAACAATTAAAAAATGAAGACGGTATACTTCTCACTGACGAAGACGAAATTGTTTTATTCGCGCCCCCACAAGATACAAATATCGCCGATGCGATAAGTATTTTTAATAAAGTTCTCTCCATATCAATATCTCATTAATCCTCAAAAATAGTATAAAACATATCCTCAGAAACCACGGTTGGCAAAGGTATACAAATTATCCGCGATTCCGCAAAAGAATCTTTTTGTTCAGACTATAAGTTCCCGCCAATAAGTTTTAAAAAGTATTATGGCTTAGGTAATTACACAGAGCATATACCGCTGTCGGTCAGTGGATTGAATTCTATGAAGTCTTTGAGGTTCATCTGGTAACTAATTGGGCGTGGATATGTATATGAGGGTTTCCTTCAAGCGCTTTTTCAATCAGGCTTTCAAATGCCTGCTCGTTGGTCTGTGAAGACATCATTGCTCTTTTGACTTTAATTCATCTGACAATGCCAGTCCCTTTGCTGTAAGCAAATATTTCTGGCGTGGATGACGTGGGGATTCCGGGTGAAGCATCCTGACAAATCCCTCTACGATAGCGGGAGAAAGATAGAGCTTCAAAAAACTTTCCCTGTCTTTTAATCCCATTTCAGAGAGCATCTCCTTGACAGACAACTGCCTGCCATTTATCGTAGAGACAAGTTGTTTGACATTGGCATTATCTGTGTGCAACTTGTCGGGTGCTTGTCGGGTACTTATCGGGTGCTTGTCGGCATCCTCAGGTTCATTTGACTGAGCAGCAAGATTAGGCTGCGTGCACCACTGGGGAGAAGGATTGATGTGCAGATAGCGATTACGCAAATCCCATTGCTCACCCAGAAGCAGATTCCTGAAAAAACGTTCCAGATAGATAGGAGTGTAGTCAACCCCCTTCACGACATTTCGATAATTGGCCCGCACCAAGGCGTTACGGAAATACCAAGAATGATTTGCAAACATATCATTGTTTACCCGGAAGCCCAAATCCCTCAAATAAAGGATTGTAAAGACAGCCGTTGTGCGTGTATTTCCCTCACAAAAAGGATGAATCTGCCAGATTCCGGAAACAAATTGAGTGATATGGGACATCAAATCATCGGAGGATATCCCCTTGTAACTAAAATTACGTTCCTGTCCTATGTCGTAGTCCAAAGCCCGATGCAAATCTTCGCAATTCAAGTAAAGGACAGTATCATAGTCAAGCACCCATTCCTTTTTTGTTATATCATAATCCCTCAATTTGCCGGAATGTTTGAACACTCCGTCAAATATTCGGCGATGCAAGGAAATAATGCCCTGTGAACTGAAATCGAGAGACTCGGATGAGAGGATTTTGGTGATGTTAGCAGAGACTTTATCGGCCTCTTGCATCCTGTCATCTCCCCCTTCACGCGACTGCTTAGACCGATAATAGGTCTTTATCAGCTCGCGTGCCCGGTCGATATCAATTTCTCCTTCAATATGCTTACGGGCCGTCTCCTTCAAATATTCGGATGTCTTCAAGCCATCGACATCCTGCAGACCGATAGCCGTCCGCCAAAGAGTCGCTTTCTCTTGTTTGCCAGGCTCGCCCTGTCTGATGTATTCATCAAAATCTATGTAGCCGTCTTTCATCTTTACAATATCTGTCCGCAGGTCTGTGATAAACTCATATTACCTTGACTTTACCTGTGACTACGTCGTTAATAACTCATCACTATCTGTAGCCCGGAACCAAATCAAGCTGACCATCTGATTGTGAGAACTTTTCATATCAATAGCTTGTAGGTTTCTATGTTGCTTAATCTTACAAATTTAACAATTTTTTCTATATTTGCGATATGAAGTTTTGCCAAGTGAGTCGCTCCGCGAATCTATGGTTTGCGGGATTGAACTCATTGCAGTTTTGTTTTTCACTTAAAGAGTATTGATAAATATGAAAAAGGTATTCTACCTTATTGTCGCTTTCGTTATGCTTGCGGGGTTTTCTGCTTGTAGTAAGGACGATTCAGGCAATCAGCAACAGGAACCGGAATATCCGAGTCCCACCCCTGTCCCGTCAGCGGACTACAAAGGTCTTGCGTTCATTTCTTCCGGAGAATCCACTGTTCGGCTTGCACAAGTGGGGACCCCGTATGAAATCTCATTGGAATACAGCACTGATGAATCCCATTGGAAGCCATATACCATAGGGAAAACGATTACTTTGGCTGACAGTACATTTTTATTGTTCAGAAGCGGCGAGCATAAAAATCGCAAATTCAGTAAGGATGACGAAAATTACTATCATTTCGAGATTTCCGGCCCCATCTCTGCACAAGGGAATATTATGTCATTGTTAAACAGGGATTTCTCTACTCCGCTTACATTCTATGGATTTTTCGCATTATTTGAAGGATGTACAAGCCTGCTGTCTGCGCCTGAGCTCCCGGCAACAACAATGGAACAGGGCTGCTATTCCCAAATGTTCGCTGGATGCACATCTCTGAAATCTGCCCCTGAACTCCCGGCCGAAGCATTGGCAACGAATTGTTATCGGTATATGTTCCGCGGATGTTCCACTCTGACATCTGCTACGGAACTCCCGGCGACAAAAATGGAACAGGGCTGTTATTTCGGGATGTTCTCTGAATGCACAGAATTGACATCCGCGCCTGAACTCCCGGCCAATGTATTGGCAAACAATTGTTATGGGTGGATGTTCAAAGGATGTTCCGCTCTGACATCTGCCCCTAAGCTCCCGGCAACAAAAATGGAAGCCTATTGTTATAACGGCATGTTCGCAAACTGTACGAAACTGACATCCGCACCCGACCTCCATGCTAAAAGGTTGGAGTCCAATTGCTACAATTGCATGTTTGAGGGATGCACAAGTCTCACATCGGCTCCGGAACTTCCGGCTACATACCTGGTAAAAGAATGCTACCATAGCATGTTCAACGGATGCACAAGTCTTACATCAGCACCTATACTCCCCGCGACGACCTTGGAGTGGGGTTGTTATAGCGAAATGTTCCAAGGATGTACAAGTCTGACATCCGCACCTGAACTTCCGGCGAAAGAGCTTATTCGCAATTGTTATCAGCTTATGTTTAAAGATTGCAGCAAGCTCCGATATGTCAAAGCATTGTTCACAACCAGCCCATCAGAAGAAACCACAAAAGACTGGCTCAGCGGTGTGGCGGCTTCCGGAACATTCGTCAAGAGCAAAAATGCCACTTGGAACGTGACGGGCGTACACGGCATTCCGAAAGGATGGAAAATTGAAACTCGGTAGCCTGTCATTTATCGCAACACAAGTTGTTTTGTTTTTACACTTAAAGAGTATTGATAAATATGAAAAAGATATTCAATCTTATTGTCTCTTTCGTTCTGATTGCGGGGTTTTCTGCTTGTAATAAGGATGCTTCCAACAAACCGAGTCTTCCCCCTGCCCCTGTCCCGACAGTGAACTACAAAGGCCTCACGTTCATTTCTTCCGGAAATTCCACTGTCTGTCTTGCAAAAGTGGGAGCTCCGGACGAAATCACATTGGAATACAGCACCGATGAGTCCCAGTGGAATCCATATACCATAGGGGAAAAGATTTCATTGGCGGACGGCACATTTTTACTGTTCAGAGCCGGCGAGCAGAAAAATCTCACATTCAGCAAGGGTTCCGATAGTTACTATCATTTCGAGATTTCCGGTCCCGTCACTGCTCAAGGGAATATTATGTCATTGTTAGACAGGGATTTCTCCACTCCGCTTTCAACGAATGCATTTTTCGCTTTATTTGAAGGATGCACAAGCCTGCTGTCTGCGCCTGAACTCCCGGCAACAACAATGGCACAGGGCTGCTATTTCCGAATGTTCGCGGAATGCACAGGGTTGAAATCCGCACCTGAACTCCCGGCCGAAGCATTGGCATACAATTGTTATGGGAGGATGTTCAAAGGATGTTCCGCTCTGACATATGTTCCTGACCTCCCGGCAACAACAATGGAAGCCTATTGCTATAACAGTATGTTCGCGAACTGTACGAGTCTGAAATTTGCACCCGAACTCCCTGCTAAAAGATTGGAGTCTAATTGCTACCATTGTATGTTTGAGGGATGCACAAGTCTTACATCAGCTCCGGAACTTCCGGCAACAGAGCTTGTGAGCAATTGTTATGAGTTTATGTATAAAGATTGCCACAATCTCCGATATGTCATAGGGCTGTTCACAACCGAGCCGTCAGAAAAAACGACAAAAGACTGGCTCAGTGGTGTGGCGGCTTCCGGAACATTCATCAAGAGCGAAAAAGCGACTTGGGACGTGACGGGCGCACACGGTATTCCGGAAGGATGGAAAATTGAGACTTGGTAGGCTGTCATTTATCGCGATACAAGCAGTTTTGTTTTTTCACTTAAAGAGTATTGATAAATATGAAAAAGGTATTCTATCTTATTGTCGCTTTCGTTATGCTTGCTGGGTTTTCTGCTTGTAATAAGGATGCTTCCAACAAGCCGGAGACTCCCCATGCCCCTGTCCCTACGGTAAACTATAAAGGTCTGACGTTCATTTCTTC
Source organism: uncultured Bacteroidales bacterium (assembly GCA_900545245.1). Classification (GTDB taxonomy): domain Bacteria; phylum Bacteroidota; class Bacteroidia; order Bacteroidales; family UBA932; genus Cryptobacteroides. The sequence continues at coordinate 17,203 of UQYV01000044.1, read as the reverse complement.
CGGAGAATCCACTGTATGTCTCACAAGAGTGGGGACTCCGTATGAAATCTCATTGGAATATAGTACTGATGAGTCCCAGTGGAAGCCATATATCATAGGAGAAAAGATTGCTTTGGCTGACGGTACGTTTTTACTGTTCAGAGCCGGGAAGAAAAACTATAACTTCAGTAAAAATAACAGTAATTACTATCGTTTTGAGATTTCCGGTCCCATCAGTGCACAAGGAAATATTATGTCATTGTTAGACAAGGATTGCTCTACTCCACTTCAGGGATTTGCATTTAAAGCTTTATTTGAAGGATGCACAAGCCTGCTATCTGCACCGGAGCTCCCTGAAACAACATTGAGAATATATTGTTATGAGGATATGTTCAAAGGATGTTCCTCTCTGAAATCCGCGCCTAAGCTCCCGGCTACAAGTATGGTTCTTGGCTGCTATATGTCTATGTTCGACGGATGTACACATCTTACATCCGCACCGGAACTTCCTGCTACTGAACTGAAAGATTACTGCTACTTTGAAATGTTTAACGGATGCACAAGGCTTACATCTGCACCTAAGCTCCCCGCGACGACCCTGGCAGACCGCTGTTACACAAAAATGTTCCAAGGATGCATAAATCTCACATCGGCACCTGAACTTCCGGCAAAAGAACTTGTGGATCATTGCTATGTTCTTATGTTCAATGGTTGTAGTAAGCTCCGATATGTCAAAGCGTTGTTCACAACCGAGCCGTCAGAAGACACAACAAGAGACTGGCTCAATGGTGTGGCGGCTTCCGGAACATTTGTCAAAAGCAAGGATGCGACTTGGAATGTTACTGGCGCACTCGGCATTCCGCAAGGATGGAAAATAGTGACTCAAGCCGACAACTAGGCCCCAATTTTTCAAAATATATATTGGGAAATTTGTGTATCTTTGTGAGTTTTTCGGGATTATATGCCTGCGGATTTTGGGATTCGACGGGATGGTCCCGATGGTGGAAATAGAAACATATATACACAAATTCGATAGATGAAGGAATTTTTACAGGTTATACGTCGATTCGTAGGGCCGTACAAACAGTATCTTGCAGGCTCGGTGATTTTAAACATACTCTCGGCGGTGTTCAACATATTCTCGTTCACGCTGATAATCCCGATTCTGAAGATGATCTTCAACCTCGAGAGCGAGGTCTACACATTCATTCCATGGGACAGCGGCGCTTCGTTTAAGGAAATGCTGCTCAATAACATATATTATTATATGTCTTCGCTCATCACGACCTTCGGGCCTTCGATGACGCTGCTTCTGCTGGGACTTTTCCTCGGAGTGATGACTGCACTCAAGACAGGGTGCTACTTCGGATCGTCGGCTGTGATGATACCGATGAGAACCGGCATCGTGCGTGATATCAGGGTGCAGGTCTACAACAAGGTGCTCTCGCTGCCGCTCGGCTTTTTTTCGCAGGAAAGGAAGGGTGACATCATCGCGAGGATGAGTGGCGACGTGAACGAGGTAGAGAATTCCATCACCAGTTCGCTGGATATGCTCATCAAGAATCCGATTTTGATTCTGTTCTATTTCGGAACCCTGCTTTTCACCAGTTGGCAGCTGACCCTTTTCACGCTTTTAGTTGTGCCTGCAATGGCATGGGGAATGGGAGCGCTCGGAAAGAGGCTGAAAAGGGACTCACTGGAAGCTCAGGACAAATGGAGCGACACCATGTCGCAGGTGGAGGAGACTTTGAGCGGACTGCGCATTATCAAGGCGTTCAATGCCGAGGAGAAGATGAAGCGGCGGTTCCGCAGGACGGCTGACGAACACAAACGTCTTGTGAACAAGGTCGCCATCAGACAAGCTTCAGCGCATCCGGTCAGCGAATTTCTCGGCACCATCATGATCATGATCGTGCTCTGGTTCGGAGGGACGCTGATTCTCAACGGGAACGACGCATTTGACGCACCGACGTTCATCTTCTACATGGTCATTCTCTACAGCGTACTTCAGCCTATCAAGGATCTCTCAAGGGCAAGCTACAACATACCTCGCGGACTCGCTTCAATGGAGAGGGTGGACAAGATTCTCAAGGCGGAGAATAATATTAAGGAAATCGCGGCTCCGGTGCAGGTGACTGGATTCAACGACAAGATTGAAGTGAAGAACGTGTTCTTCTCCTACAACGGAGAGAAGGAAGTGCTTGAGGACATCAATGTTACAATTCCTAAGGGCAAGACCATTGCGCTCGTGGGACAGTCCGGGTCGGGAAAATCTACTTTGGTGGATCTTATTCCGAGGTATCACGATGTGGAGAGCGGCTCCATTTCGATTGACGGGGTGGACATTCGCAATCTTTCCATCCACGGACTGCGCAGCCTCATCGGAAACGTGAACCAGGAGGCGATTCTTTTCAACGATACGATTTTTAACAACATAGCCTTCGGAGTGGAGAACGCCACGATGGAGCAGGTGGTTGCGGCGGCGAAGATTGCCAATGCCCACGACTTTATTATGGAGAAGGAGAAAGGCTACGAGACGAACATCGGTGATGGCGGAAGGATGCTTTCCGGTGGTCAGAGACAGCGAATCAGCATTGCGCGCGCTATTCTCAAGAACCCGCCGATTCTGATTTTGGACGAGGCGACTTCGGCGCTTGACACTGAGTCCGAGAAACTGGTTCAGGAGGCTCTCGACAGGCTTATGAGTTCACGCACTACGATTGCAATTGCGCATAGGTTGTCGACGATTAAGAATGCGGATGAGATTTGCGTGATGCAGGACGGACGGATTGTGGAGCGGGGACGGCATGAGGAGTTGATTAAGTTGAATGGTTATTATAAGAAGCTGAACGATATGCAACAGTTGTGAGCCGCAGAAGCGGCGTGATTGCCGCGTTGCATTCGGATTTCAAATCCTCACAACCGACAGGTTGCTCCGGGTTGAAATTCGCCTGCGCCTTGCACTCACACCACTTCTGCGACTCACAGTCCAAGATGGGGTCTTGATTGCTTCGTTGCATTCGAAATTTCAGGAATGAGAGGGAAATTACATATTGTTTTTAAAATTGTCGTCCTGCTTTACGCTGTGGCGGTGGGGGTGCTTTGTTTTGCGAAATTTGACCCGGAGTTCATTCAGGAGCAGTCTCAGTTGCTGCATCTTACGGACAAGGATGTGCATTTTCTGATGTTCCTGCCGTTTGTGCCTTTGATTTATCTCGCTTTTGCTTCGCCGGAGTGGGAGATGAGAAAGACTTTGGTATTTTCGGCTCGGATGGTTGTTGTGGCGGTGGCTGTGGCTTCGATGATTGAGCTGATACAGGGACAGACCGGATACCGGGGCGAGGATTTGTGGGATGCAGTTGCCGGGATTGCAGGCGCGGCTGTCGGGATGATAGGCGTGCTCGCCGTGAAGTTTCTGATGCTCCGGCATGAGAGGAAACATGGCGACGGAGAGAATAAGTCGCTGATGATTTTCTGTATCCTCATGGCTTTTAGCCTTTCGGCCTGTATGTCACCCGAACTTTCGGCCCAGAGCCGCGACGAGTTCAGCCGCTGCTGCGATACTCTCACCGTACACCTGAAGAAAAGGACCGGCGTCAGCGGAGACAAGCTGAGCATACGTAAAGTTCTCAAGAGGGGAAAGAAGCTCGATTTCTATTTCGACCAATCGCTCGGCGACTATCCCTGGCATGAGGAGGACGTGGAATGGTTCCGCAAGGAGATGAAGAGCTGTTTCCCGAAAAAGTATTCCAACTGGAGCATAGGAGAAGTTTTCTCTAAGCGCAGCCCGTTGAAAGAGTTCGTGACGCCACAGCTCACTTACGGAGGCTTCCCGACAAAAAGTCTCAACAGGGTCGTTGACCCGGCCGCGAGAGAAAAGGACATTGTGCGCCGCGCGTCATCAATAAAATTCAGCAAGGGTCTGGAACACAGAAACATAGCGCTGTGGCAAAGTCACGGCTACTACTATGAGCAGTCGCTCGACCGTTGGGAATGGCAGCGGGCGTGTCTCTTCCAGACAGTGGAAGACATGTTCACGCAGAGTTTCGTGCTGCCATTTCTCGTCCCTATGCTGGAGAACGCCGGAGCGTATGTGATGCTCCCTCGCGAAAGAGACCTCAATGCTGACGAATACATCATCGACAACGACATTGCGGAGACATCCAGGGGCAGCGGAGACTTTCGTGCTGAAGGCGACTGGAAAATGAACGGGCCTGGGTTTGCGGACACGCACGAGATCATTTCGGACAATTCCAACCCGTTCCTTGCCGGGACATTTATTTGCGCAGAATGCGGCCGCAAGTCCAGAAGCGGCGTGGCTCCGAAAGCCGTATGGAGACCACACATTAAAGAAAAAGGTGAGTATGCAGTCTATGTCGCCTACCGGAGTCTGCCGGAGAGCACTGAATCGGCTCGCTACACCATTATGCACAGCGGAGGCACGACAGAATTCCTTATCAATCAGCGGATTGGTGGAGGAACATGGATTTATCTCGGGACTTTCCCCTTCGATAAGGGAAAGGACGGATGTGTGATTCTTGACGGAAGTGCAGCCGGGAGCAAAGAGGTCATCTGCGCCGATGCAGTACGCTTCGGAGGTGGAATGGGCAACATCGCACGCGGAAAGTCCGTCATACAAAGGCCACAGAAACAGGGGGCGGAGACAATGCGTCTGGAAGACAAGACAGAAGTCTCCGGAATGCCGCGCTATGCCGAGGGTGCGCGGTACAGCCTCCAATGGTATGGGGCGCCGGAAATGGTATGGAGCCAAAACGAGGGCAATAACGACTACGGGGACGACTATATGTGCCGCGGAACTTGGGTCGACTGGATCAGCGGCGGCTCGCGGATGAACAGGAAGGCAGACGGGCTCGGCATCCCGATTGACCTTTCCTTCGCCTTCCACACCGATGCCGGAATCGCGGCCAGAGACACGACGGTGGGCACTCTCACCATTTACACCTCCGCTTCCGAAGGAAAGACCGAACTCCCCTCCGGGGAAAGAAGACTCACAAGCCGGGAATATGCAGACATAGTGCAGTCGCAAATTGTCGCCGACATACGCGCCACCTACGACCCGGACTGGACAAGACGCGGAACAAAGGATCGCTCCTACCTCGAGTCCAGAACACCGACTTCACCGGCAATGATTCTCGAACTTCTCTCCCACCAAAACTTCAACGACATGAAGTTCGGACTCGACCCTTCTTTCCGTTTTTTGGTCTCGCGTTCCGTCTACAAGGGCATGCTGAAATATCTCAGTAACCGCTATGGGTGTCCGTACGCCGTACAGCCGCTCCCGGTGCGCTCTTTCGCCACAGAACTCGATGCCGTCGGCGACAAAGAATATTCGGTGACTCTCAGCTGGCTTCCGACAGAAGACCGGCTCGAACCCACGGCAAGCCCAAAGGGATACATTCTTTCCAAACGTACGGACGACGGCGCATTTGACGCGGGAATACAACTAAAGTCTTTTAAGACTGCGGAAGACGGACGGGTTTCATGTTCCGTAAAATTGGAGAAGGGACACATCTACAGCTTTTGTGTAAGCGCCTACAACGACGGCGGCAAGTCATTCCCCTCTGAGATTCTTTCAGTCGGCCTGCCAGAGCGAAAGACATCAGACAACATACTTATAGTCAACAACTTCACAAGAGTTGCCGCTCCTTCATATTTCGACACTTCGGAATATGCCGGCTTTGACAACAGAAACGGAGGCGGAGTAGGCTATATGCAGAGAATCAACTACATAGGCGAGACCTACCAATTCAGGAAAGGCTTGGAATGGAAGGATGACGATGCGCCGGGATTCGGGGCATCCTACACTGACATGGCTGCATCGGTCCTCGCCGGCAATACGTTTGACTACCCTGCCCGGCATGGAAAGGCACTTATGAAGCTCGGATACGGATTCGTGTCTATGAGCGCGGAGGCTTTTGAAAGAGTGAACTCAGAGGGAAAAACAATTTCGGAGAATGTCCCTAAATTGGCCACAGACTACCCTATTCTCGACCTTATCTGCGGAAAACAGGCAACGACACCACGAGGAACGGGAAAAGTCAGTTCCCAATTTGCCGTCTTTCCGGAGCAGTTGCAGGAGGCTCTGAGGGAATACGCCCTTGCAGGAGGCTCTCTGATTGTTTCGGGAGCGAATATCGGCACAGACATCAGTGAAAGCATCTATAGCGACCTTCTTTCCGACGACAAGGAGGAGGAACTCGCCTACAGGAAAAAGGCAGCCACATTCGCTGCGGAAGTGCTTGGCTACAAGGCTATGAACTCCCACGCAAGCCGGAGTGGAGAGTACAGATGGGTGGCGCCGGGACAGCGCAACAGCACCGGAAGTTTCCACAACAGTCTCAACCCGGACTGCTACAGTGTCGAAAACCCTGACGGAATCGTACCTTCGGACAATCGCGGGAAAACCGTAATCCGCTACAAAGACACCGGAATATCGGCAGGAACTGCCTTTGACAGCGGAACATACAAATGCATTTGCATCGGATTTCCGATTGAAGCGGTGAAGGAGGAAAAAGAAATAGAGCATGTCTTTGAGTATTGCCTGGACTATCTAAAAAAATAAAATTCGATTATGACCGCAAGAGAACAAGAGATTATTGAGCTGATTCACAAGGAGGTGAAACCTGCGCTCGGATGCACTGAACCAATCGCGGTGGCTCTTGCTACGGCAAAGGCTGCGGAGATTTTGGTCTCTTGCAGCAATCTTGAAAAGCGCCCCTGTGACAGGCTGGAAATCAAGGTGGAAGTCTCCGGGAACATCTTGAAGAATGGTATGGGAGTCGGAATTCCGGGCACGGGAATGGTCGGCCTGCACATCGCGGCAGCACTTGGAGCCGTTTGCGGAAAATCCGAATATGGACTTGAAGTGCTGAACGAACTGTGCCCGGTTGCCGTTGAGAAGGCAAAGAAGATGGTATCAGAGGGACGTATCTCCATTAAGATGGCTCCGGAAAACGGTCACAAACTATATGTCAAGGCTGCCGTAAGCGCCGAAATTGACGGAGAACGGCACTGCGCGACTACTGCCATTGAAGATTCACACGACAGGATTGTGGAAACCGGATATGATGCGCAAATTTTCGATGGTGCATCCTGTTCTTCGGAGGTCGCTGGCGGTGCGGAAGAAAAGACGACGCTGGACTATCACCTTTCCGTTTCGGAAATATATGAATTCGCGAAAAACGTCGCGTTCGACGACATACGCTTTATTCTTGAATCGAAGGATATGAACTTGCGTCTCGCAGAAGAAGGTCTCAGGGGCAACTACGGGCTGAAGGTGGGAAAAACCATCGCAGACACAAGGTTTACTCCTGTTTTCGGAAAGGATTTCCTCAGCTATGCGATGTCGCTCACGGCTGCGGCCTCAGATGCAAGAATGGCGGGATGCACACTCCCCGCGATGAGCAATTCGGGCAGCGGCAACCAGGGTATCACCGTGACTATGCCGGTTATAGCCTTCGCCCTGCACTATAAGGTCTCCGACGAAAGACTCGCCCGAGCCCTGGTGCTGAGCCATCTGGTGGCAATACACATCAAAGGCTATTTGGGCAAACTCTCGGCATTGTGCGGCTGCGTGATTGCCTCCACCGGTTCTGCCTGCGGACTGGTCTATCTCCACGACGGGACTCTTGCCCAAGTCTGCAACGCCATCAAAAATATGATTGGAAACATCACCGGAATGGTCTGCGACGGTGCGAAGGTAGGCTGCGCGATGAAGGTTGCCTCCGGTGTCTCAAGCTCTATCCAGTCTGCCGTCCTCGCCCTCGATGACATCTGCATATCCTCCAACGACGGCATCATCGAGGACGACATCGAGAAGACCATACGCAACCTCGGCCGCATCGGCTCTGTCGGAATGCAAAGCACCGACACGATGATTTTGGACATAATGTCCTGTAAATGAGCATTCAGACCGATTACTTCACCCGGTAGGGCTGGTCGTCATAAAGGAGGTATTTCTTGGCCTTGCGAATCCATTTCTGCTCTTCTGACTTGACGTGCTCACGCATTTCAAGAGGGTCTGTAGAACCATGAATGCAGGAGAGAATGACAGGGTCAGAGAGCTTTAGGGAAAACGTCGAATCGAGTTTGAAATCGGGGAAGGTCTGGTGCATATAGCGCATCAGATAGATGGTGTGAAGGAGCGAATGGTATTCAATGCCTGGCTGCAGCATAATCTGATAACCGTAGCATTTCTTTCCTTCGTAGCGTCCGCAGGCCGGTGTGAACGAGCACGGACGCATCATCACCCCATCGGCTGACGGGGGCGGGATGATGCCGGTCTGCACGACGGAGGACGTCTTGATGAAAGGTGCTCCAATGTACTCATAGGGACGAGCCGTGCCTATGCCGGCGGAGACATTGGTATTGTTCCAAAGACCGCCTCCGCTGTACATGTCGCAAGTAAACATGCCGGGAATGTCCGAGCAGGGGGCAATCGCCCATGGGAGAAGAGTCTTCGTAGAATCTGTCGCGTTCGCTGAAATCACGTGCAGGGCATACTTGGCACCGAGTTCCGTGTGATAGAGCAGGGCGAGTTCGCCGAGTGAGAGTCCGTGGCGATGTGGTATCTTCGGAGTGTGCGGCTCACAGTCGCCTTGAGGCATGGAACCTTCCACAACGCGGCCCGCAGGGTTGACGTGATCCACAATGTATAGAGACGGGGCGTTGTCGCCGAGGTCGCGTAGAGCTTCCATCAGGGCCATCACATCCTTCGTGTAGTTGAAATAGCGAACACCGACATCCTGTATCTCGACAACGACCGCATTGAGTCCGAGAAGTTCGTCGGGCGTGAACTCGATATGGTTCGTGAGTGGGGTGAGTTCCGTGTCGCGTGGCGAAAAGACCGTCTGAAGGTTGCCGCGCTGACGGAAAATGTCATACATATACTGGCCGCTTGCCGTGTCCCAGCAGTTCTGGGTGCAGAAACAACCAACCTTGCCATCGACGAGTGCCTTGTCGAGCTGTTCCTGAAGGGGTGTGGTTCTGAATGAAAACATAAATTACTGACCGATGATTTTTTGAGCGATGCCTATTACCTCGTTTGCAAGAGCGTCAGCCTCCTCTTTTGTGGCAGCTTCGGCGTAGATGCGGATAATCGGTTCCGTGTTGGAACGACGCAGGTGAACCCACTGTTTCTTGTCCTCGAACGAAATCTTCACGCCGTCTATCGTGTTCACGTTCTCGTTGGCATAAATCTTCTGCATCTCAGACAAGATCTTATCAATCAGAGCCTTGTCGGAAAGGTCGATGCGGTTCTTCGTGATGACATACTGAGGGTAGGTCTTGAGAAGCTGCGACACCTTCATCTGCTTATGGGCCAGGTTCGTGAGAAAGAGAGCCACGCCGACCATCGCGTCACGTCCATAGTGGAGGGCAGGGTAAATCACGCCTCCATTGCCCTCTCCGCCGATGAGCGCGCCGCACTCCTTCATCTTTGTCGTCACATTGACCTCGCCGACTGCAGCCGCGGAATACTCGCCGCCGAACTTCTCCGTCACGTCACGCAGGGCGCGGGAAGACGAGAGGTTTGATGCGGTGGTCATTCGATATGGAGCGCAGACCTCATCAAGTGACTTCCCGCTTTCGAGAGCCTCGTTATAGGCACGTCCGAGGAGATAGTCCGCAACACTTACGAGAGTATATTCCTCCCCAAAAGGCTTCCCATCCTCGCAGATGAGGGCGAGACGGTCAACGTCCGGGTCGACAGACACACCCAAATCCGCTTTTTCCTTCACAACAGTCTCGCAGAGCTGCACGAGGTTTGCCGGAAGCGGCTCCGGATTGTGCGCGAAATCGCCTGTCGGGTTGCAGTTGAGTTCAACGCATTCCACGCCGAGCCTTCTGAGCAGACGCGGCATGATGATTCCGCCAACAGAGTTAACGGCATCGAGCACGACCTTGAATCCGGCCCCACGCACCGCTTCGACGTCAACTGCCGGGAGTGCAAGCACCGCATCAAGGTGTTCGTCGGTGAAATCATGCTCCTCCACAGTTCCGAGTTCTTCCACAGGGGCGAAGTCAAAGTCTTCCTTATCAGCACATTCGAGTATCGCCGCACCTTCGGCGGCATTGAGGAATTCTCCCTTCTCATTGAGAAGTTTGAGGGCGTTCCACTGTTTCGGGTTATGAGAGGCCGTGAGGATGATTCCTCCATCAGCCTTTGAGAACGTCACCGCCATCTCTGTCGTCGGAGTCGATGCAAATCCAGCCTTCACGACATCAACACCGCAGGAAATCAATGTCCCGCAAACGATGTCCTCCACCATCTCGCCACTCAGCCGAGCATCCTTTCCAACCACGACTTTATAGCGTTCGCCGGATGGTTTAGGCCTGCGCTCACGAAGTTTCTCGCAATATGCGTATGTAAACTTTACGATGTCAATCGGGGTAAGAGCGCCTCCGGGTGCACCTCCGATTGTTCCGCGAATTCCAGAAATGGATTTAATCAGTGTCATAAGAATATCAGTTTATGTAATCTTCAGGGCATATCGCCCCATCTGTGCAAAATTACGAAAAAATATCCCATTACCATAAAACCGTTATGGTTTTTATGGAACAGGAAAGGAACTGTTTATTTTTTTGTTCAGTTATTTTAAACAGTTTCTTACCTTTGCAGTGGCTTGATACATACCACAGTCAAGTAGACTACAGCTCAACTGCGGTGTGCTGTAGTGCAAAGATGGTATATTATTGACAAATCCAAACATTTTTCCTAAATATTTATGAAAAAATCCATCGACATAGACAAGAATTCGCTGACGCCGGTATATCGTCAGATTGTGATGAAAATCAGCGCGATGATTGACGCAGGCGAACTTGAGAACGGGGAAATGCTGCCGTCGATGAACGAGTTGGCGGATGAGCATGAAATTTCGAAGGAGACCGTGAAGAAGGCCTATACGATACTGAGAGACAAGGGATTCGTGGAACCTCACCAGGGGAAGGGGTTCTTCGTCAAGAAAAACGGAGAGGCGCACAAGCTCAAGGTTCTGGCTCTGTTCGACAAACTCAGCACCTACAAGCAGCTTCTCTTCGACTCTATGACAGAAAAGCTTGACGGACACGCGGAAATAACGATTCTGCTGCATGAGCAGAATGTTGAGATTCTGGAGTATTTCCTCAACGAGAACCTCGACAACTTTGACTACTATGTCATAGCGCCACATTTCCCGCTGGATGCTGCCACTCAGGAAAAGGTACGGACTCTGCTGAAAAGGGTGCCGAACAGGAAACTCATCATGACGGACAACTGGATAAGGAGCATACAGGGAAACTACGGGGCTGTTTATCAGGACTGGGAGAACGACATCATACAGGGGCTCGGAGACGGACTTGACACTTTCCGGAACTACAACAGACTCAATGTCATAACCCTGCCATCAAGTCTCTATGCCCGTCCCATCAGAACAGGTGTGGAAAGGTTCTGCCGAGACAACGGAATCCGCGTAACCTATTCGGACGTCGTGATTCCGGAGAATGTCAGTAAGGGCGAAGCCTACCTGCTCCTGAGCGGACAATATGACTTCGGACTGATAGAATTGGCAAGGCTCATAAAGAAGAAGGGACTTACGGTCGGGAAGGATATTGCAATAATTTCCTACAACGAGTCCCCCATAAGCGAAATAATCCTAAACGGGCTCACCACGGTATCGACTGACTTCATACAGATGGGACGCCTCATCGGGGACATGATTCTGGAGAAGAGACTCGAAAAAGTGCACTGTAACTTCCGCATGACCAGACGTGACTCGTTCTGAGCCGCATTCGACTCGGGTTCGTATTTCATACGCCACTTTTCTACGCTCGGCATAACTCAAGCGAGCTTGGTTCTGCTCTCGCTTATCGAAAAGGTTCGGTTATATAAGGCGTGACGATTACTGGGCAAAGAGGTCGTCGGACGTGATGACATTCTGGAAACGGCCTGAATACTCATTCCGCTTAAGGCCGAAAGTCGTGACAAGAGTCATCAAGGTCGGTTTTCGGGTCTTCGTCTCAGCAATAAACGATGTCTGACGTTCACGCAGTTTTCGGTCATATTCCTTGTCAATGATGAAATCGCTCGACGAAAACTTGCATTCACACAGATTTATAAGTCTGTCGGCCCTGTCTATCAACATATCTATCTGGCTCTCCATCCCTCGCCACGAGTATGTCTCCGTACGGACTCCCGAGATACCAAGAGCCGACTTTATCTGAAATATATGTTGAAAACATACATTCTCAAACGCGAATCCTCGCCACGAAGCAATTGACGGGCTGTTCTGATTATGCTGCCAATATTCCGCATCGTCCGTCCTGTTGCAAGCAATGAAATGCCTGTAAAACAAGCAGAAATTGTCTGTAATCCGGTAACGGACGCATTTTTCAGGCTCGCCGAAATAGCGGAACTTCGCGATGAAATCACTTTCTGCAAGTGCGCGAAGAAGTTTGGAGAAGCCACCTCCGCCCGCGATGCCGGTTTTATTCAATATTTCTTCACGGGTGTATCCTATTCTTTTCCCAGAAAGCAGATTCATCACTTTCTCCGCCTCATCAGGGTTCTTGAAAATAGAAGCGAACAGACGGTCATATTCAAGCGAAAGTTTCCCCTTATTGGCGAATAGCAACGCATCCACATTCTGAGCAAGGCTTCTCCCCTGCGTGAAGAGATTCATATAATATGGTATTCCCCCGAAAATCATATAACTCTGAACAATGTCATAGCGATCCATTTCAATGCCTCTGGAACGGTAGAAATCTTCACATTCGCGCAAGGTGAACGGCTGCAGTTTGATTTCCGCCGTCAGCCTGTCGAAAAGACCGCCTTTCCCATTCACCAGTTCATCTGAAATCCACGAAACCGCAGAACCACACACAACAAGCATAAGATTGTCGCGTTTCGCTCCCCACCCGTTCCAAAATGCCTCAAACGCAGTCACGAATCCGGAACGAGGAGTATCAAGCCACGGAAGTTCATCAATGAATACCAATTGCCTTTTATCGCCTGGACGGCTCTCAAGAAAATTTTCGAGAAGAAAAAACGCATCAAGCCAGTTCGACGGCATTTCCGTCACTTCCATCCCGGCCCGCACCAATGAATGTACAAAGTTCTGAAGCTGCATCTTCATGAGCTCCTTGCCTTCAATCTCAACAGGAGACAATGCTGTGTGCGAAAATACTATTCTGTCTCGGAATAGCTCATTGACGAGAAACGTCTTTCCGACACGCCTTCTTCCGTACAAGACTACAAATTCAGGACGACCGTCACTATAGATACGCTCCAATTCAGCGATTTCCGATTTTCTTCCTACGATTTTCATGTTGCCTTATTTTTCCGCGAAGATATAAAAAATATTAGTTTTGGACAAATAGTCTATGATTATTTATCCAAAACCAACATAACGACCCATGTTTTGGAAAAACAGGGATACATCTTCTTAAAAATGTGACCTTCCCTGAGATTGTTGAACCCTCTACAGCGAGGCGCGGAACGGGAAGAGCGGGAGGCCGGCGGAGTTGAAGACGGAGCCGGCGTGCCAGCCGCTGAAACAGTAGCGAGCCGAGGTCGGGGAAGACACCTGAGGAGAAGAAAATTCGAGGACTCCGTCTGACAGTATGCGCACGGTGGCCGGGACAAAGGTCTTGCCGTCACCGGAAATTTCGGCGTATGGGATGTCGCCGATGCCATCCGCGATATGAAGCCCCGAAGCGTTGGAGACACTTACGAGCAACTTGCCACCCTCGACCTTCATGGACTCGAACGCAGGTCCCATGGGATTCACGGACTTATCCCCATATTCATTGTACAACGCCCATAGAGCGAAACGTTCAGCAGGAACTTTCTTGTTCGGGAAATGGATGGTGCTTTCGCTGCCCACGTCACCAAGGCCTATGATTCCACAATTGGGAATGGTTTTGAAGGCGGTCATCTGCGCGTTACGGAGAAGTTCCGAGCCTCCGTTTGAAATCGGGCGGTTGTTCACCCACGGAGCCAGCTGAGCGAAATAGAACGGAATCCGTGCCGAACTGTCGCCCTTGCGTGCCCTCCAGTCGGCTACCATCACCTGAAGCAGATGGGAATAGGACCAGTAATAGTTGCAATTGCTCTCGCCTTGGAACCAGAGGATTCCCTTAAAACCGTAGTCCAATACAGGGAGCAACATCGCGTTCCAGCAGTTGGACGGGGCACTCGGACTATTTTCCCCTGCCGAGAGTTTGTCGAAATCCATATACTCGTTCTTCGCGAGCTTTGTGAACGATTCTGGCGGCATCCATCCCTCGATGCGTGTTCCGCCGTAGGCACAGCCGATGATTCCGACCGGAACGCCTGTCGCCTTGTGAATCCTCCGTCCGAAAAAGAAGGCTATGGCTTCGAAATTTCTGGCGTTGTCCCGAGAACATTCCGCCCATGAAGATTCTCCGGTGTCGTACTTCGCGGTGCGGGAAACAGCCTGCGGCACCTTGAAGTAGCGAAACAGAGGATATGCCGCGTCGGAAAGTTCCTTTTCTGAATCCTGCACAGGCTCCGAGGAGGAAAAGCCTTTCATCGGATGCTCCATGTTGGACTGCCCGCTGCATAGCCAGACCTCTCCGACAAGAACACCGCTTATGCTCTTCTCCCCCTTGTTGCTATCCGTGATTCTTATCGTATATGCCTTGTCTGAGCCCTTTGGAGTCCTGACCTTGGCAATCCATCTTCCGTCGCTCCCCGTGACAGCCTCAAAACTGCGGTCAGTCCATGATGGCGACACGGTGACCTTCACCCCTCTGTCATCCATTCCATAGATTGACACCTCAGACTCCTGCTGGAGAACCATACCGTCGCTCATTATGTGTGGCAGGACAAGCGCAGACTCGACAGTCTCGTCGGTTCCCGGTTTGTCAGGCTTGGCGGGCCTTTCCGGTTCGTATGAACCGGAGACACCGCAGGATAGGGCCAGACGGACAAAAATCATCGAAGTCACAAGTATATTCCGAATGTTCATGGTAAGTAAATATCGTTAAAAGTATCTGATTTCATACATATTGTAGCCGACCTCGCGCAGCGCGGCAATCGTCTCCGAATAAGGGGTGTCACAGCAGTCCGTCAGGCCCACCTGGAAATCCTCGCCGTCAAAGCGTCCTGTGCACGGCTGGTCTGAGAACTGATGCCAATTTGTGCCGATTATGCACGGATTCTTCAGGCATGAGCGCACGAAGTCGCCGTAGGCCCTCGCACGGTTCTTCTGGCTGAACGTGGCCACCTGGCCCGTGTGGAACAGACCGCGGTCAAGAGCGCCGAAATGGAACTCCCCATACATGACCGGCAGGTCAATCCCCTTTGGCAGAGAAAAGGTCTCGCGGGTGTAGGTGTAGTTATTGTAGCTCATCACATCAACATACTCGGCCGCAATCCTCACCACGAACTCCGGCGCTCCAGCGAAACGGCAGCCCATGTAGAGTTTGTTAGGAGCCACCTGTTTGAACACCTCCCGCACTGTCTTGAAATACTGACGCACAATCAGCAGTGACAGCTGCGAAAGGTCGGCATCAGCGGCGGACGGGAGAGCCTTACGGTTGGCAACAAGAGCGTTCCAGTCCTCGAACGCCGTTCCCCATGCCTTGTTGAGCGCCTCCACGCTAGAGTATTTGTCCATAAGATGGTCAATCAGCACCAATTTGCTCGCCTGCTTCGGTGAAGCCTTAAGCGCAAGGCCCGCCAGCATTGTCTGAGCGCCCCAGTTGATTTCATTGTCGACATAGAAACCCTGGCACCATGAGTCCTCGAGTTGTGCCCGCTTGGCTTCAAGATGGGCACGAACGCACATCGGGAACAAGTTGTCGAACGGGTCAATAAAAGGCCACCAGCCCCCGGAGCCTTCAAGTACAGGCCACTTGGGACAGCCTGCGACAGGAGCGCCCAAATCGACCCTCTCGTTATAGACGGTCCTGTCCATGGCGCAGATTGACGGGTCGGAAGAATTTGCCATCGTGTTCATTCCCCAGCTGCGCAACCTGCGGTGGGCAAGGTCGGCGAAAACAGCCTTATAGTCCTCGCCGTACTTGCGGTACGCATTGGCGGAAGAAAAATCGTAGGTCTCGTGAATGCCGCGCGCCGTGTAGTACGGATGCAGGAGGTTGTCGTGGGTGAAATAGAAGCGGTGGAACGGGTCGGACTCATCCTCGGGCAGACCGGAAAAATAGAACCTGCGGCCATCGAGCGGAGTCACCGCCGAGGAGGTCGTCACACGCACTACTCCATGCGACCAGTAGAGATAACCCTCCGGGTCTATCATCCACCATTTTCCGTCAATCTTCTTCACATAGAACTGCCCTGTCGCTTCATACCTCGGGCCACCTTTCCACCCTCCGTAAATGTCCCAATCGTCAGGTCCCGGATGCGCCGCGAGATCCTTTTCCTCCGCAAGTCTCGCCCGCTTCAGATCCCTGTCCGAGTGCACCTTACCAGGCCAGTCCCTATATTTGTACTGGCCGTAGGCATCCACAAACGGGAAGAATGCCGCCGAGTCCAACTGCATTGTCCTAGGGGCAACACGCTTTCCGCAGATAAGTTCCACATCGGAAACCGTGAACTCCACTCCAGGAAGAAGGTTCACGCCGGCTATGACAATGGTGTGAACGTCCGAAAGGTCAATATCATAGGAGAACAGCCCGAGTTCACGGGAATATGGCGTGCCGTGCATAAGACGGAATGCACCATTCACCTCCGGATGCGGCATATCCGGGCTCAGAGGAAACTCGACCGTTATTTTGGAACCAGTCGGGACATCACCCACAGCTTCGTAGACTCCGGCAACGGCCCTATTCGCCCTGTCGCGGAATTCAGACTTGCGGCGCGAGTCAAACATATCGCATACAAGATAGAGAGCGGTCACGTCGCTGCGGTTCTCCACCGTCAGCCTTATCGATTTATATTCCCTCAAATCCCATTTTCCACGGAGCATAATCCCTGCTTTCCACTGCTTCGAGACTATGTCAAAACTTCCGTCGGTCTCGCTGACCGAGCATCCGCCGACATTCTCCATAGAATCGCCGAAAGTTCCCGTCAGCCTCAAATTTTCCTTCTCTCGTGCATATCCCGTCCAGGAAAGGACGAACATCATTGCGACAATGCCTAAAATTCTGTATTTCATATACTTCAATTCAAGTTTCGCAAGTATTCTAACCTATTGCGAATATTAAACTTATCTCTTTTATCAAACTCTCAAATCCCACGCACTTT
>UQYV01000043.1 GCA_900545245.1 uncultured Bacteroidales bacterium | reverse complement strand
CGCCGGATCCCGGAATACGAACAGGCAGGGAAAGACTACGCAGACCTTCTTCCCGGAAACTGGAGCGCATTGTCTGCAAAGTAACTCAAACCAATATCACACCACACAAAAAGACTGCAACCGGCATCACACTGATGCAAGTTGCAGTCAAACTTTATACGCACGTACTTCCTCGAATGCTTACCCTGTTCCGTCATACGCCGTAATGCGACACATTCCACGAGGTAATGCCGCAACAAATCTTAGAACTATTGATTGAATAGTCTTATTGACCAAGTCGCGATTGTTTTCATTACTTAACAAGCACAACGAATTTATTTCCGAAAACGGTATCAGTCCCACCAATTTATGTCCTGTCAGACTTTCCAATTCTCCGGCATATACACCGACGAAAGGAAATCCATTCTGACTTTCTTGAGGAACAAAGTCTTTGGACGATGCTATATCCCCCTGGCCTAGAAGTTTCGGGTAGTCTGCTCTACACATACAAAAGTGGGCTTATCGCGTCGGTCCGTTCCTTGAGGTCTTCGACTACCTGTAGCACATTCCAACGAATAAGCCCACGAGTTCTTTTCGAACCACGTGGGCGTTAATTCCGTTGTGCTACTGTGAAAGTGTCGAAGTTTCAAGGAAGCACGGACATTAACGCCTGTTAATAAATATGTTTTTTCTAAAAGTCTTGCTTTTACCCTGCAAATATACTCTTTTTGCTCTAATTAAAAATCTTTTTTCGTATGAAAATGAGAATCAAAATGTCATGAGGTTTTGGCAATTGAAAAATTTGAAATAATTTGTAGAAATCGTTTGTTATTCTGGAAAATACTCCTACTTTTGCAACATCATAAAAGGAAAAGCAAGTAAAAAGAGACATATTTTCAGCTGATGAAGCGAAAATGTGTCTCTTTGCTGTTGACCCCTACTGCAACAACTCACGAAGTTCGTCGAGGGTTATCGCATGAGATTTCGACGTGCCTTCGAGAATGCGTGGCGAGGTTTTGCTTGGTCTTGTGGAGACGGATAATTTTCTCTTCGATGGTGTTGGCGGCGATAAGGTGATAGACGGTGACATTTATTATTTTATATTGAAATAAATCCATATCTTTGCCCTATGACCCAAAAACGAAAAAACGATATGCTTGAACTTGGCAATTTTATTCCTGATTTTACGGCTCCTGACCAGGATGGCAACATTGTTTCATCAGCCGAACTGCTCGGAAAAAAGACTGTGGTTTATTTCTATCCTAAGGCCAGCACTCCGGGATGCACAGCAGAAGCTTGCAGCCTGAGGGACAATTATGACAGGTTTTTAGCGGCAGGATATAACGTCGTAGGAATCAGTAGGGACAGCGTGAAAGCTCAGAAAAACTTCAGCGACAAAAACGCACTGCCCTTCCCCCTACTCTCCGACCCCGACGCATCAATCATCAAGGCTTTTGGCGCTTGGGGCGAAAAGAAACTCTACGGCAAAACTTACGAGGGAATTTTGCGTAAGACATTCATCTTTAATGAAAAAGGCGAGCTGGTAGAAATCATCGACAAGGTCGACACAAAAAATCACGCCAGTCAGATTTTATAGACTCAGCCGTCGAGGAATGTGAAGAAGACGGTATAAAACCGCCGAAAAATGTGAAAAATCAACTATTTTTGTGGCAGAAAATGTGAAGAATACAATGAAACTGCTTGAAAGAAAAAACAGTTAGAAACCACCACTGAGAAACGCGCGTGTCTGGACATAGCTTGGTTCATAATACGCGCCGGTGTTGTAATTGTCAATTACATCACAAACTGGGGACTCATATACCATCTGTATATTAGTAACTAGGTTCTCTGAAAAGTCCAATGACTGAATAAGGCGAGCATATACTTTTCCCATCTGAGTCGGAGAGGGAACCTTATCAGTGAATCGCGTGTCAATGTTCGTAACATCGACGTCTCCTTCTGTAAGGCGATACTCATCAATCCACTCATCCTCCACCTGTGAAGGGTTGAGACAATGATTCGTCTGCGCGATTGAAAGCTGTCTCTCCAGTCCTTCAGCACCAAGATGCTCGACAACATATCGATTAGACTGATGAAGTCTACGGGCAACACGTTCAATCATATAGCAGACAAAATAAATGTCATTGAAACCGATCTGTTCGTCAGGAAAGTATTTGTTGCTCATAATTCGTATGATGATTCAAATTTTATTGTCTGAAGTGCCTTGTCCGTGCAGAAGATTATTTGATGAGTCGGATGTTTAAAACGTGCCAATGCCCAGAAGGCTTCACGTGTTATACGACCGGACAAAAAATCTTCCACATAGTCCCAAACCTCATCATCAGCCATCGGGCCCTCTACAATATCATAAGAATGTGATTCACCATGCCGACAGGCGGCGACAAAATCGAGCCATTCATCTGACATTTCGGAGAAGATTTTCACATTAAGTGAATCATCTGGTCTATACTCGTAGACGCATACGATGTGGGGCATCCGCTTGGAGATAGCCCAACGCCTTGCCTGTCGTTCAAGACGAGTACAATAGAATCCAAAACCGAAGTCTTTATTATACCCAGAGATTCGGACTTCAGGATTTCGCACTATCGTGTTTGTTCCGTGATAAAGAATTATGGGAGATATCTGAACCATTTTACAGTCAGGTGTAACTTCTGTCGACATAAATTAAACAAACAGAATCCCATTTGCACCGGATCCCATTACAATCGTCAAATATAAGAACTTTTATTCAGAAACGCCTACCAATGCGTGCAAAATGTTTTTATTTCAGTATCTGAGTTTTTCAATTTAATATACCTATAATTCCAGATTCTCGGTTTTTGCCTTGGCTGGGCGGCCTCTCCTTCTGGTCAAGCTTTTGGCTTTGGAGACGTAGAAAACAAAGAGACCCGAAGGTCTCCTGAAATTCACTGGTTTTTAAATTTTATAAATCGTCCTTTCACACCGACGGGGTCCGGTCAAAAAGCATCCCCAAAGCGGACTTGGAGAGTTCTACGAGGGCGGACCTGTGGCAGATGCGGTGATACTTCCAGAGAGAATTGAATGCGTTCCGCACGAGTTCGAGCCTTGTCCTCCAGAGGGAATATCCCTTGTTGTTCACAGAGTTGTCAGTACGGAGAATGTCCTCTAGAATCATGGCGGCATCATTCGGGACAGACGGCAATGTGATGGCGGACAAGAGTTCCGGGACATAAAGTTCAAGCCCCAGATGATGCGTCGCTATGAAAGTCATCGCATTGGCGAACTTCGTGAAGTGCATCCTGTCCGTCCAGCAGAAAAACAGCTTCCAATCGACGTTCCCTTGCTCCGCCTTCAGAAACATCGCCCAGTCGGAAACATGGCGAAGCTTAATTCCCTCATACACAAAATGCTTCATCGCATGCATCGTCAGAAACAACGCATTGAAATCCGCCGGCGGTACAAGAAGTTTCGTCCCGGGGACATACGTCATCTCCCCTTTCATCAGTTCGCGGAAATGCCGTTCAAGAGCCTTCCGCTCCCGGTTGCCGCGCACAGGATTGAAGAAACGGTGGTTCTCAACCGTCACCCCGCGATACAGAATATGGGAATGCACATAATAGTCCTCCTTGACCTGAGCGCCATGTGCTGCCATCAGAGAGTCGACACGCGAATGAGCCTCTCCGGAATACAGGTCGATGTCGCCGCACTCGCGATGCTCAGGATGAGGATAGAAAGTCCCAACTGCAAGTCCCTTCAGCACCAGAGCCGGCATACTTTGCTCAGAAAATATCTCGGCGATAGACTTCCCCACCTCAATCTGGCGTGCATAGTTCCGCTCGACAGAATCGGCGCCCAACATCCATCTGATAGCCACCGGCTGCGGGATGTCGAGTCCGGCAGGCTCTCCCCCGGCGCCGTCGTTCAAAGCATCATACACGACCGCCTGTAGCCCCTGCTGCGCTGAAAGCCTCTGCAGAGCCGTCCAGTCGTCCGTGGACAATAAGGAGAAAAGTTCATGCTCAAACGGCTGCCCGGACAGAGCCGTCCGAACAGCCGAAAGAAGTGCCGATTCAATTTTTGTAAGAGTCATACAAGTCATATCTATACCGCCGAAGAAATCACTGCTGATTCAAAGCAACAATGACAGGAAGTCCGGAAGCATCGCTCTTTATCGTGACAACATGCCCGGCTTTAACTTCCTCAAAGATGATGGGATACACCTGATGCCTCTCAGCCCCGCTGTTGTCCATGATGTCGCTGACGTAAACCTCGGCCTTACCCTTGACATAAGCCAAAATTAGCCTGCGGTTCTCCTCTGCCCTGTCTGCCGCATTTGCAAAATCCGCAGGCTCCTCCGCATCTTCAAACGAGACATTCGAATAATCTCCGGGAGCATCAAGCTTTGCCGTAATCGTTTTCCACCACGAAGTCCTCCCGAGATGCGTCCGGATGCTGAATCCTATGATTCTGTGGAGGAAAGCCGTATGTTTCCTGGCGTTATACTGGAGAAAAGCGTATGTTCCCCAGACAAAAAACACTGACGAAGCGATTACAATATAAAGCTGCCAATCAAGCGAGACCTTAAGAACGACGCTGACAGCCCAGACTGCCGTAATGGTTATGCCGATAAGGATTTCACTTGCCGCGGTGATGAAATGGCTTATGCCGACATTTATGAACATGTGGTGAAGGTGTGTCTTGTCCGGACTGAACGGACTTTTCTTATGCACCATGCGCATCGTCATCACACGCAGCGTATCAAACACCGGAACGGACAAAATCGCGAGTGAAAGAGCAATCAGATTCACACCATCGGCAGTCTCGTAATATGCGACCCGGCTCTCTGAACTCAAGATGCAGAGCAGAAACCAGATCATCAGCATTCCAATCACCATAGTGCCGGCATCCCCGATGAACATCCTGGATTTCAATCCGAACACATTGTGGATGAAGAACGGTATCAATGCCCCGACCATCGTGAAAGCGAGTATAGCATTCGGAATGTCCCCGGCCTTGACAAATGCCACTCCAAATAGGACGCAGCAGTTTATGCAAAGACCGCTCGACAATCCATTGACCCCGTCTATCATGTTTATGGCATTGATGATTCCCACACCTGCGAAAACAGTGAGCGGGACAGCAAACCACCATGAAAACGTTCCAATTCCCCACATGCCCTGGAACGTGTCAATGCACATTCCGCTGGAGTATATAAGGCACAGAATCGTGGCGATTTCGATGGAGAAACGCGACTTCGGAGTCAGCCCCATCATATCGTCCATAGCCCCGACATAAAGCATCAGGCTCATCGCTGCCAGCACCGAAAACAGACTGACGCTCGTCTCTCCCGGAGAAACAATCTTATGGAAAGCAGCAGACACAAGCAGCCCCGCCAGCACGCCGAAAAACACGGCAAGTCCGCCGACGACAGGCACAGGACGCCGCTGAAGTTTTCTGGCATCCGGGCAATCCACAAGGTTTTTCCGGAAAGAAATCTTAAGAATCTTGAAATAAATCCAGAATACAGACGCAAGGGCGACGACTGCGCCAAGCACAATCTGCAAAACTACATTTAGTGTCATATCAGTTTAGGTTCAGCGTTTAAGTTCAAAATGAACAGTCTCATAAATATTTGCAATGAACAGCATTATCAGTATCTTTGCACCCGGAACTAAAAATGTAAAAGGTCATTGAACTTTTTCATCAAAGAGCGACTGTCCCTATCAGTTGCTCTTTTTTGTCAATATTCACAGAAGTTAGCATTCTTGCAAGTTTTTCAAAAACTCACAACAACGTTGCATCTGCAAGTCAAAATCAAGTTCATCGCGACTTGTCCGGATGCATCTCGCAGTCATCTCGCGAAATTCTTCATCAGAAAGATCCCGCAAATGGGCTACATTTGCCGACAACGCATCATAATCCCCCGGTGCGCTGACAAATCCGACCTTATGCGACAATATGAAATCGGAAGCTTCGCCGGCACCACAGAAAAGAATCGGCAATCCTTGTGGAAGAAGATCATAAATTTTTGAAGGGACTGCACCCCGGATGCGCCCGGCAAGAGGTACAATGCTCGCATCCATTTCTTTCAGGCAAAGCGGGATCTGTTCTTTCGGGACAAATCCATGAAAAAACACATTGCCGTCAGGATGAGACTCGCACCATGCCTTTATTTCGTCCGCCTGCTTCCCGCCGCCGATTATGTGGAACTCGACATCCAAATCATGGAAAGGAACGGACTTCACTATGCCGGCGACATTCTGGGCGACTCCGAGCATGCCGCAGAACACCAGTTTCATCCGCCCATTTCTTTCCCGACAATCTATGCCGATGTCATATTTCTGAAGATTGCGATACAAAAAGAAACGTCCCTTATTCTGGTATCCTTTTATATGTTCCAGTATCTCATTGCTTTGCCCCAGAACGGCATCACTTTTCCGATACAGATATTTTTCACACCGGTGCATGAACCGCCATGACAGACTCCCCTCTTTCATCACTCCCATGTCCACCGCCGTAGAAGGCCATATATCACTTACGTTCAACGCACATGTCTTTCTATACAGCCCTTTGAAAATGAGCATCGCGCTGACTGCAACGACAAGCGTCGGCGTCTGGATTATGACCGCGTCATATTTCCTGATTCTCTTGACATTGACAGCAAAAAACCAGATCATCACGGCAAATGAAAACATGTTGAGCACCCGGGGTATCGGATTCCGGCTGACCGTCGCATAAATCCAATAGCGGAAAAGGTTCACCCCGTTGTGTATCTCCTTTTTCCTGACATGTCCGCGGTAACCGTCGAGAATCTTTCCTGTCGGATAGTTTGGAAGACTCGTAAGCACATCCACTTCATTGCCTTCCCTTTTGAACCCTTCTGCCATATTGGCCAATCTCGACGGTGCAGCACCGACCTCCGGCCAATAGCGTTCCGAAACTATAAGAATTTTCATATTATCGAATACTTCACATTATGTTCAAATGTGATTTCTATACAATTGGATTCCTGAAAACGATTGTATTCATGAGAAACGAGACATGGTTTGACAGTGACGTCAAATGCCCCGGATATTATAATTTTTCCGGCTGTCGTCAGAACAACTGCCGCTCCCGAATCAAGTTTATCGACTTCAAGCAAAGAGACTTCTGGAGAAAGATGGATTCTGGACACAGCAGTACCGTCAGAAACGCTGTCCTCTACAATAAAACAGTCATCCTTAAGAGAAAAATCACGCCGATGTACAGCACCGGACGGAAAGCGGCATACATCACCATGTACTGTCCCCCGTGCTCCGACTCTGAATCCGCCCCAGACCTCATAAGGGCCCTGACCATCAATCGTCACGGAGTTGTGGGCGAAAGAGGAACGTTCATACTGACGACGTCCAGTCTTATTGTATGTACTTATACCTGTGTCAATTACAAATGGTTGGCCGTCTATTCTCAATTCATAGCTGAACACGTCAGAATGGGTATGGCCAGGCTGATAAGCCGCAGCGATATTTCCTCTGTCGGCAAAAGCCTCATACTTTCCATTCGACAGGTGTACATATCCCGACTCTCCGAGTTCTGCCTTTTCCCATGCTATGCATAATCTTTCCGCATAACCGAAAATTTCGGCAGGAGAGGGCGCGATTCCGTCTGCCGCATCATTGAACAGCGGATAAGTACCATCTGCATAGCACATTGCGGAAAGCCACCCGAGCATAGGAGACACGGCTATTACAAGCTGTTCAACTTCTCCGTCATAACACCATGCCGATGATTTTCCTGCATTGATACAGTCCAGAAGTCTGTCAAGTACAATGCAATGGTACATCGGCGACTGCTCAAAATGTCCTCCGTCAGCAAGGATTTCTTCACCAAGTTCCTTCAACAATTTTTTCAGAATGAGGCCATGATACCTAAAATCATTGAAAAAGAGACTTGCGATATAAAGTGAACACAGATTTTCAAGAAGGTGGTTACCAAGCAGATGGTACTCAATGGATTGTTGAAGATGCCGATACTGTGAGAACAAGCAGTCGCACCGCCTTTTTGTCAGCTGTTCAGGACACCGGCAGAAGAATTTTATCCAATTCTCGATTCTCAAAGACGTGGGATAAGCGTCAAGTCCGATTCCATTGCCGTCCAGTCCGTCAATGAAGCGGTCTACCCAAGACACACATTCCTCTTCTGAAACAGCTTTCTGATTCAGCCAATCGAAATAATTGAGGTTATACGCCCACAACATTCCGTCCGACACGTCACACCAGGAAGAAAAACGTTTGCTGAGATTAAGAAAACAGAATACATCTCTGTCAAGACAAGTTACACGAGGTATAGGTTCAACAATCCACCTGTGAGGCGAGACAGCATCAGGTGCAGCACGATGGACATACTTCGGCTTCCATATTCGGCGTCGGACCTGATAAAAAATCTGAACCGGCTTAAGATGCACAACGGTTCGAAACAGCCGTCCTATGTTTTTCATCACAATACTAAAACAAACTACTTCAGTAGTCCAAAACTATAAGGCAGTATACAATTCCTTTATGGAATCAACTACATCCTCATTCTTCCAACATGAAGAAAGGTTTTTTTCAGATAAAGCCTTGTCCAATGAAACGCTGTCATTGTAATGGAACAGTATCACACATTCCGGTCGATCCACACAATCAGTTGCCAAAACTGTTTTCTTCAGAAACAAGCCCTCTTTGATTGACAATGAGTCTCCATCTGTCACAGTAGCCCGAATGAGGATATCTGAAAGTTCAAGCAGATGATAGAAAGAGTGATTCTCTGTAATAAAAATGACATTCTCGAATGCAGAACCTCCATAATGCGTCGAATATTGGGATGAAGGATCTGACACACAAAGGAAATATCCGGGTCGGCTTCGAAAATATTCGACAAGGAAATGTATTCCATATATTTCATTTCCATCATCAGAAAAAGACATTACAGAAGCATTTGTGGCGACAATGGTAAGGCAATTCTTCTTCGCGGTCTGAATAACCCGCTCGACAGACTCCGGCAAATAGCCTTCCGAAACCGGCGGAATGAATGTCGAGATATATCTGCTGTTTTCATTCAATTTTAGCGCGATGTCGTAACTGTGCTTATTTATCAAAACGGGGCAGTCGCACATTCGGACGCTCAATTTGTCAAAACAATTTTTCATACGCGAGTGGCGGCCGAGATCTCCATGCACAGTCAATATAGTGCGGACACGCAACACCTTACCTAACAGAATATAGAAGAAGCGCAAATATGGATTGGAGGCATGGATATGAAAAACCTCATGCGCACTGATTTCTTTTATCTGCCTTAAGATTGGAACTGACTTATAATCGCAGAAATCAAAAGAATAGCCTTCTCGCTCCAGCCATTGACATAAACGCTGAATATGGATTGTCACACCGCCTATTCCTGCACTTTCTATTGTGGTCCCGAGTATTAAAACTTTATTTTTCATATACTCATGTCCTGCTCATTCTGATAGTACATCCATGCCATTCATCAAATTGTGGAAGAAAACAATTGCGAATACTTCTCTGCACAAACAGACATTGAATACGGCTGGTAAGCAGACTTTGCTGATGCCTCCATTGCTTTCAATATTTTTTCTGTAATATTCATGAATCTTTTCAGAGCCACATACAGAGCATCTTCTGAAAAATCAGAAGCAAGGATACCATTCTCACCATCCTTTATCAAATCAACAATACCGCCTGCCGGTGTACATACGGGGACCGTCCCTACCCCCAATGCCTCAATCAGAGATATTGGAAGCCCTTCATACGATGAACACAGACAAAACGCATCCGATGAAGCCAGATAGTCCAATGCATTAGCCTTTTCGCCAAGAATATGCTGATTGGGAGAAATCAATTTACGTGTTTCATCAAGAACAGCTTCATCACGGACTCCTCCGATATATAAGACAGTGAAATCATACCCCTCTGCGAAAAGACGAGAGGCAACCTTCGCCAATAAAGGCTGCCGTTTCTCCTCACTGAATCTTGCGACATTGGTGATTACTCTCGTAGAAGGAGTTATTTTATATGAATCAATTTCAGCATTGACTGACATGGAAGCCGTAAAGTCATTTGGAATAGAACGGCCATTGAAAATCATAGGAGCTGATATACCGTAATATCGTCTAAAACTCTCACATGATGCGTTTGAAATTGTTATAGGTAAGATCATCCTACACTTAAAACAGAGCATGCGTAGAATAGCACCTAACTTGCCGCCGGCTTCTTTTTCTGCATCACTATGAATCGTCATAAAATACCGGATACCACAGCGTTTAAATAGGACAGAAGGCAACATATAATTTATTGCCCTTAAATGCAGATGCACGATGTCTGGGTTCTCCGATGCAATAACAGATGCGACTTGCATAAACATCCGCAGCGAAAAACCTTTATTTTTACATAATGAAATATGTCTTACTGCTGAAGACAAGTCTGGCAAGTAAAAATTTGACGCGGGACTATTATAATAAGTTAGCAATGTCACCTCGTTGTTCTTTGACAATTCATTGCAAAGGTCGACTGTAAAACGCTCCCCACCTCCTGATGAGAGTTGAGGAATAACTTCCAAAATTTTCATAAACAAAGGCTACCAACAAGAGTATATCGTATAGGAGAAAGCGAACAAATCTGAGAACAAAAATAAAAGCATAGTGATTTTTGTCAATTTATTTCTTTTAGTTGTATACAATATATAAGACAATGTAATGGTCAAAGGGAAACACATCATGTGTAGAGTGCGGTTTGTCACGAATGACGATGTATTCTGCCCCCAAAACAGTAATGCCACATAAAAGAGAAGAAACGAATACTGGAATAGAATCTTGATTTCTTTTGGAGTCTTGAATTTTGCTTTAAATACGAACTCTCTTACGAGTATAAAGAAGCACATAAATCGAGGTGTATAGTCTACCACATATCGAATCATGCCATTGAAGTTTGCTTTGCTCTGCTCTCTTTCAAGATAATTTGTTGCAAATTCCACCGTTTCTTCCGAGAAAAAACTAGTCCCCAACATTTCAAATACGAAAGGAATAATGAATCCTCGAATAACAGGAAACATCACCAACAATACTGCTAATGTCCACTTTTTCAATGGGACAAATGCGAACAATGCAATAAAAGCAAAAAGAGGCAAACTTTTATGAAGATACAACGAAACTACACATCCGACTATTCCCAATATACAAGAAATTATCCGATTGCTGCCAGGTTTAATTATGTAAGATGAAGAAAATAAAAACAAAGCTATTCCCAACGCACCACGAGTTAATGCAAACTGCTGCATCAGAATCATCGGAAAGACAAAGCATAATGTCATCGGGTTAACATCATATCTCTTTGCTGTTCCAATGAACAATAGCATAGCGACTCCCCATATACCACATCGCCAAACATAATAATTGTGAGGTAATACTTTTACCAGCCAATAATAGAAGGGTTCGACATGGGTTCGCTCATTGAAAATGAGCATCTTGTCATACAAAGTATGGTAATGATAAGTATCTGCTTCTGAAAAAGCAAACGTACAGAACAATGTTGCAAAGAAAATCAATACGACATGATTCCCTGAAACGCATTGTTCTCGAAAATATACTTTTTTGTATTTAAGAATCAGAACAAGCCATATTACAAGATTCACTATGGCTAACTGACCACTATATGGATAGACCATTTGTAGTTACAGTCTTTTTAATAATTCAACAATACTAAATAGGAGATATTTCATTTTTCTCTTAAGCGGGATTTTAAGCAATAGCACATCTTTAACTTTCAATTCTGGAAAAGCATCGCACCAATAATGGTATTGTTCTTTACGAAACGTTAATGGTGCCAATTCAATCTTTATATGAAACTGAAGATACTGTATCTCATTATTATATCGGTCAAGACATTTCCTTTTGCGAAGAAAAGACATGATAGATTCATAGTTTTGCACAGACTGCTTATAACGAGATATTAAATGCTCCACTTCATTATTCTGAGAAATAGATGTTTGATTAACATAATAATGATAAAAAGAGTGTGGCAGATAAGCGAAAGATGTCGAATAATAGATCAACTGTGTCATCAAAGCCAAATCTTCACGCATATTTGCCTTTGGCCACATCTCCACATTATCATACAGAGAACGTTTTACCAATTTATTACAGCAAGAGGAGTGAACCCGCCCATCAATAATACTCCCCAATAAGTCGTCCTTTGAACTCGGGATATCTTGCGCCACTCGTTTATCAGACTCATCTGTAGAAATATAGTAATCGCAAATGGTAATATCAACACCTTTTCGTTTTGCAAGATCATACATTGCCTCATACATTTGAGGCTCAATCCAATCATCGCTATCACAATGAATTACAAATTCTCCAGTGCATAATTGTACTCCACGCCGACGAACAGCGGTTTGCCCGCTGTTCGTCGGCATATTAACAATTCTTATATTCGTTTCCGATTTCTCAAGCTTTAACTTACTATTTTCGATTGTTTCCTCAAGTACTTTCATTGAATTATCTGGAGAACAATCATTTATGAAAATTATCTCCAATCCATCCAATGTCTGGTCAAATAAACTCTCCGCACATCTTGCGATATACTTCTCGACTTTATATATAGGGACAATGACACTTACTTTTGGAATTTCCATAGCACTGCTTTTCAAAACTCTTTTATCGGAAACAACAACACATACACAGAATTACCAACAAATGCAAAGTGATAATGCGACTTAAGAAGTTCAGACAACAAGAAAGGATCTATTCGTTTCATAATATTGAGAAAACGCTTACTCTACACATTCAATTACTTTATAACGTTGATTGCCCGAAGAATCTTCCCTACAAGATGCCTTAACTTATGGTATGGAGTATTGTAATAATGTGAGTAAATTCCAGCAATAGAGTGTGAAAAGAAATATCCATAGGCGCCATTGCGCTGTTTTGGCCGCTCTGACGGTCTATAAAGTTGATGGTTAACATTCTTTGCCTCAGACAGTGTCCTTTTTTCATAAAACAGATGAGATTTAATAGCGTCAAACGCGTCTTTACCTGTTTCTGAATTAATGAGCACCAAAGAGCATCCTTTCTTAGGTTCTCCTTCAAAATGGCTTTCACTTCCTATTCCCCAGAAATCAGCAATTGTTATGTCGCTATGTCTAGGTGTCGTTGAAAACATACAATTATAGCAGGAATCTCTACTAATATAAGAGGCAAGAAAATGTCTCATATATACATCATCCTGCGGTGGTATCCGTTGACGGGTACCATCCGTGAGTTTGACGCTTGGTGCATACCCCCAAGCGTTAAACTCACGAAAAGTGAATGAGGATTTGCAAACACTACACCCTTTCTCTTTTTCCAATTTCTCCAGATAATCCTTGAACAACTTATTTGATGGTACACCATGACAGACAATATCTACAAGCAAAAGATTATCATAACTGCGCTTGTTCAAAAAAGAACGGAATGCAGCTACTTGACAAGGTGTACCTGTAAACATTACCTTGCGACCTTGCCGGAGGTCATCCAAAGCTTTGGAATATGATTTTCGTGTATCGCTCTGGACGTATTTCGAGCCCTTCATCGGAGTCAATTCCTGAACAGACTCAGCTCGCTGATGCTGAACTGTTCCGTCTCCGGACATCACCACACCATATACAACACCTCCAGTCCTAATGACAGCTTCTGCCAATGAATAAAACATTCCACCGGAAGAACTTGTCTGCCTTATTCCATCATCAAGATTCCATGCAGCATACACGATCGGTTCACATTTCGGACTTGAAGGCGTCAATATTGGACATGACTTCCTGCACAAACCGCATTCGACACAATGTTCAGTATTGATTACAGGGTAAAGGAAACCTTCGACGCCCTCCGGCATCATAGTGATGCAATGCTTTGGACAAGCATTATAGCAGGCACCACATCCGGTACATTTTTCTGATGAACAAAGTTCAATCATAAACAGATGTTCTTCCTTAAAAAGTTTATACTCTTCACCCGTTCTTCTGATATATAGGCGTCTGCTCTTGAGAAATCTATTTCACTCATTTTCGATAAAGAGGATAGATAGTCTGATTCTGTGACTGAATAATCTTCCAATCCAGCCGACTTTAGAATCTGCGACATTCTATTGTCTGTCAAACCATTATATGCGAGAAACGGTTTATGGAACAACATAGAGAACACGACAGCATGGAAAGAACCGGATATTACTAACTCCGCATCCAATAACAAGCGAAGAAATTCTTTCGGCCCAGAAGCCAGGCTGTGTTTCAACCGCCCGGATGGCGACACAAGACTTTTCACCCATACTTTGGTTGGGAGTTTGTTGGATGACACCACAATCAGTCCTGTTATTTTAGCAATTTTTTCCGCAAGATTGCATATCCCATTATCATAGGACGGACGATAAAGAAAAATATATTTTTCTTTAATTGGATTATATGGTGTCACCAAATTATTCCATTCATCTCTTGGCAGCAACATAGTTGGGTCAACAAGAATATCCGGATGGATTCCTATCACTTTATATACGACATCAGCAGTCCCGGATTCTCTAACACTGATTGCTTTAAATTCGTTCAGAAACTTATTGATCTTATTGTATCTGTCGGTACTTACTTGAGTTCCGCCATGTGGTCCCATGCTTGGAGCATACGCTATTTTACATACATTTTTAAATGGAAGAAAATAACTCCAGTCAAAATCCGCACATGCTGTATTCCATATCTGATCACTACCGGCTATGAGACAATCAAATTTGTTTAAGTAATCTGAAAGTTGTTCTGCTGAAGTAAACTCCTCGGATACATCCATTTCTGATTGTATGAAATACTCAAATAACTTGTACTTCTTCTTTAGCCCAGAAAGAAAAGGCAATCTGCATACATATGCAAGGACTTCTCTTTTATTTCTCGGCAAACAAGTCGGATAACGATATACATTCCGTTGAGCGGGAGTCCTCAGATTAATTATCTCATTTTCAACACCAATTTCTCTCCTCAGAATTTGTTGAAGAGCATAAGCCTGAAGCATGGAGCCATAGTTATGACTCGCATGGAATGTAAAAGTTGCAGTTTTTATCATTTTCCCAGAATTTTCATTTTAAGGCTACACTTTGCGACATTACGTTCTTCCGAATTGAGACCAAGTAAAGCAACTATTGCACAAGTTTGGAACACAATCATAACTATATAAGCGAATAGTACGACTGTTGAAGGTGATGGCATCCGTCTGAATATCAAAACAGGTAAAGGCAAAGAGAATAATGTTACGACTAACACACGGAACATAACTCCCTTTATATACTGCCACGATGGAAAACCAAATATTCCTCTCAGATAGAATATTCGAACAAAATGAAGGACAAGATTTATAACAACTCTTACTGCTAAAACTACGATAGGGCTAAATCCCAATTTAAGCACAAGATATGCAAATGGAACATTCAATGAAATAATTGAGGCCACCAATATCTGATAATTGCGAATCTTTCCTATTGCTTGAACCGAATTCCACAATGGACCGGATAGCGCATCTATCATACTAAATACGATCATCAACTGTGTAAATTGCACGGTATATTCGGGAACATCGTGCAACCATAGCGACAATAATGGTCGAGCATACACAATTACAGGAAGGCCAATTATCAAAATTAGATAGTACGACAATTTTGATGACCTGAAAATCAATTTTATAAATTCATCCCTCTCATCTTTAGCATAAAGCTTAACTAATTGTGGTACGAACGCAGTCTGAAAATTTGTTATGAACTGATTTACAGCTGCATTAACTTGCTGAGCTAATCCCATTGCCGCATTCACAGCAACTCCGCAGAAAATATTCAATATAATATTAATGCCTTGAGTAGCTCCCAAATTAGCCAGACTGCCAAATAGGCTCCACGCTGAAAAACCAAAGATTTCCTTAAATAAATTCTTATCCCAAAACAGATGATAATGACAAGTTGAAAATTTTCTTCGACAGAATTGCCTATATACAATTGATATTGCGACAGGCACTATGAACATCAGCAAGGAATATACTATAAGCTTATCATCATTGGTTAAAAGTAATAAATATACAATTGCAAGTTTCATCAACACTTCCAATATGCTTACATAAGCATAGAATGACATTCTTTCGTATGCAATTATGCTCGCATTATAGGGGACTCGCAATATATTTATGCAACATGTGACAATAGAAAACTGGTATACCCATTGGGCAGCTCTATGCCTCTCTGGAGGAATCTGCATCTGAGTGTTAAGAAACCACAGTCCAACCGTTTCTGATAGCATGACAATCAGTATTGCAATAGCAATATGCACAGTCATACTCATGCTGAAGACACGATTCACTGCATCTGAATCCCCCTTCCCTAACTCATAATTAAGATATCTCTGTGTCGCAGTAGCCATTGCCCCCTGAATGAAGGAGAACAACACTACAACTCCACCGACAACATTATATACTCCAAAATCATCGGCCCCGAGAGTCTCCAAGACGACTCTACTGGTGTACAACGACACCAGCATGACTATTATTGAACGAAAATACAGAGCAAGTGTATTCTTTGCTATTGTCTGATTAACTCCAGCTGGCATTATCTAAAGTCTGTGCACATGTTAATTTTGAACACTTGCTCCGTCTTGTCATTGTCCGTGACAAGAAGAGGTATACTTCCCCTATTCTGTAATTTCTCTAAAACACTTTCATCGGGATGTTTATAAACATCATTTTCACCTGCTGATATTACGCATAACCTTGATGGAGTATATAATTCATCATTGTAGTTATTCTCCGAACCATGATGAGGAACCTGTATAACTCCTATGTAATTCCAAAGTTTCAAATTTTCATAGTACGACTTCAGACCTGTCATCTGATCGGTCACACCTGCGTCATAATCCCCCATATATAAGCACGACGAAGTGCAGAATCGAGGATTTATGTCATTTGCCTTCAAATAGTTTTTTGAGCACTTCCCAGCACAAAAAGCAGGCATTGAGAGTACTGTCATGGAATAACAATTATGCTTTGTGCCGTAGACTTTTTCATAGATATTTTTGATATTTCCCACCCCATTGATACTAACATAATTTTTTACACTTTCAGCAGTACCATATATGTCTTTTCCCAGCTTAATTATGTTTTTCAATGCAGCAATTAACTGAGTATCTTTATTGCTTTTGTAGAAATATGGTATATAGAACCAAACATTATTCAAGGCAATTCTTGAACCTGAAGAATAAGAAATTATTGTTTCTATATCTTCAGTATTATAGTTTTGTTCCTCAGCGCCCCCCTTTATTTCGTCGGTTTCCACTTGTATAACGGGAATATCACCAATATTCTCACCCTGAGATTGAACAAGCGAGTCAATTAAGGTTGGTTTAGAGTCCTTATCCAACTCGTTGTATGAGATGATTGACTCTACAAGAATTGACAAAGATAACTTCGGAATAAACATTTTCTTAACCTTACATCTTTCCAGCAAATGTTCAACCCCATTTATATGGTCTGTATGGAAATGTGAGATAAACAGTGCAGTTATCTCTGTTCCTGGGGCGAATTCTTTATCTATAGCATTGTTAATCTTTAATTTGAAACAAGATGGACTAAAACCAGTCTTAGCTGTTTCAAAACAGCCACAGTCATATACAATATTACTTTCTTGCCCACCACAAACGAGATGTTCTGTGTAAAACGCCCCATGCCCGACAGCGTGGAACTTTCGTTTCATCATGCTATATTGAATCATTTTGCTTAGTTTCAACTCACCTTACTATCATCCTGGTTTTCAGTGTTTTTTATGGCATTATTGACACGCCTATAAACATATGAAGTCTGTTTACGATATGAACAGCAAAAAAGAACAAGTAAGAGAAGTAAAATAATAGCAGTCTTGCATTGACAACAACAATTCTGCACCCAAGCGCAGTTATTCTCTATAGCCTTGAATATAAGGGCAAAAATGGTCAATACACCCAAAGATATATACGATCTGAATACATTATTTTCTGTACTAAGGGTTTCTATCTTTGGGTCAGCTTTTTCTGCCCTCATAAAATCTTCATATGGTACAAATTTCAAAAATCCACATTTCTTCAGGAGTGATTCTACAACCAATGATCCAAAACGATTATTCACCATTCCAACGAAGTAGAATACGATACCTTGAAGGAACCAATCATCCAGAAATAGCATATCATATCCTATGAGGTACGTTAGGATAATGCACAGAACCGTCCCAGGAAATATATTGGTCAACAAGTTGTACTGCGACAATTTTTCAAGAATGAATTTCACGGCATCCATGGCTAGGCATTGTTTTTAGAAATACTCCCCAAATAGTGCATGCCATTATAGGAGGAATCGCATCTTCTCTTCGTCATGCCATCCGCCTTGGTATAATTGCTATTGGACACGAAAATATCAATGTATTCGGAACTGACATCAAACAATATGTCACCAGCACTGTTTTGAGTTATCGTATTCTGACCTTTGTAGTAGTCAAGATCCTCACTTGAGGCTTCGCCAACGATTACAATTTGCGGAGAAAGCTTCTCCATCAAAGAAGATGGTATGTGACCACTTTTTCGTCCATGATGCGGTGCGAAGACAATAGTAGCATGCTCATTATCAACAACTTTATCAAATTCTTTCTGCATTTCTGTTTCCATGTCGCCCATCCATAGGAATGAGAACACTCCACAACTATATTTTATAACAGGAGAGATATTATTTGGACTATTTCCCTCTGCGGCTTCTTCCAGAGCTGCCTTATATTTTTGATTGCTTGTTATTGGCCATAAACATGACAGACCAGAATGTTTCCGTTCTTCATTAGATACGTTCATCCATCTGCGACTACACCCTTTTTCAAGTTCAAAACTTTTCTTGATATCGTCACGTAACTCCCTATATCTTACAAAGTCTTTGGACTCTTCACCAGTCTTAGTCGTTTTATTATCAACTCTGTAGAAATTCAATATACTGAATTCATCATCAAATTCCTTTAAGCCCGAAATATGATCGTCATCAGGATGAGTCGATATAAATCTGTGGATTCCTTTCTTTGACATTTCGCGACGTAACTCTGAAAGGATACTCGCCTTCGCAGCTTTGGAATCGTCATCATAATCCAAGCAACAATCTATTATCGTGAAGTTGTCACTGTTATGACTAATGTAAAACATGTCACCGTCGCCAACAGAAAAACTCTTAACCTTACTCATATCATCAGACAATTACAACAAA
Organism: uncultured Bacteroidales bacterium; assembly: GCA_900545245.1. GTDB lineage: Bacteria > Bacteroidota > Bacteroidia > Bacteroidales > UBA932 > Cryptobacteroides. The sequence continues at coordinate 9,558 of UQYV01000043.1, read as the reverse complement.
CATCAAAAATACACTACAAAAGGTCTATATATGATATACCCCATCCAAAGGACAGATGTTGAAACAGTCGAGAATCACCTTGCCTTTCAGTTTGTCCCAGTTCTGCTTTATGTGGTCGTGTTTCACCATGATGACCACCATGTCAATATCCTTCAGGAACCCGTCGAAGTCGGAGAATTGGTTTTCCGCTATCTTGTGGTCTTCGAGGAACGGGTCGTAGCATTTGAGCGGACGCGCGAGATGACGCTCCTGGGCCTCAAGCAGCTGAAGTGTCGGAGACTCACGGAAATCGTCCACATTCTCCTTATATGTCAGGCCATAAAGACCCACACGACGGTTGTCAGTGATTCCATTCTCTTTCATAATCTCATAAATCCGGTTCAGTACGAATGTCGGCTGGCTGTCATTTGTCTTCATCGACTCGTCGATTACCTTGGCAAGTTGAGGATAGTCGCCCACAAGGAACCACGGATCTACTGAGATGCAGTGGCCTCCGACTCCCGGACCAGGCTGGAGGATGTTTACACGAGGATGCATGTTGCAAATCTTGATGATCTCATACACATCCATGTTGTCGTGGCGACATATACGTGAAAGTTCGTTCGCAAAGGCGATGTTCACTGCACGGAAGGTATTCTCAACGACTTTCGTCATTTCTGCGGAACGTATGTCCGTGACGACAATCTCTCCCTGACAGAAACTTGCGTAATACTGCTTAACCTTTTCTCCAATTTCCTTCGAGTCGGCGCCGATTGTGCGGTTGTTATGGAGAAGCTCATAGACCATGTTTCCAGGGATTATACGCTCAGGTGCATGGACAAGATGGATATCCTCCCCTATTTTGAATCCGTTTTCCTCGATTACCGGACGCACGAACTTGTCAATTGTTCCTGGACTTACTGTGGACTCTATCACGACTGTCGCACCCTTAGGGCAGACACGCATCACATCTTTTACAGCCTCTACGACATAGCAGGCGTCCACTTTTTTCGAGAACTTGTCATACGGAGTCGGCACAGACACTATGTACATGTCAGTCTTCTGGTATTCAGTCGTGAATTTTATCCCGGCTTTCAGAGCATCACGGAAAAGTTCGTCAAGCCCTTTTTCCTTGAATGTCGTGTGGCCGGCATTGAGGGTCGACACGAGTTTGGCGTTGTAGTCTGTTCCTATGACTTCCACACCGTGCGAAGCCATCATCAGAGCCGTCGGAAGTCCGATGTAGCCCAGTCCAATTACATTGATCATATCGTTATGCTTTATTATATTTCGAATCTTTCAACTGTTTTCCCGGCCAGTATCCCCGCTATTCTGCGGCAGGCTTTTCCGTCACCGTATGGGTTCACGGCCTTCGACATCCGCTCGTACGCGGCAGAATCGTCGAGAAGCGTGCTGACCTCTTCAACAATTTTATTGTAGTCCGTCCCTACGAGGTGTACCGTACCGCTCGCCAATGCTTCCGGACGCTCGGTAGTATCGCGCATGACGAGTACAGGTTTCCCGAGACCCGGAGCCTCTTCCTGAATCCCACCGGAATCAGTGAGGACTATGTTTGCCTTGCTCATCAAGTGCACGAACTCAAGGTACTGGAGAGGTTCGATGAAGAAGAAATTCGGACGAGTGAGGTCCGCGCCGAAAACTTCATGAATAGGCTTGCGGACGTTGGGATTGAGATGCATAGGATAGACGAAATCCACTTCCGGATATTTTTCCGAAAGATCCTTCATCGCTGTCACCATACGGATGAATCCATCGCCGAAATTTTCACGACGATGCCCAGTGATGAGGACGAGTTTTTTCCCGCCGGCAAGACGCCCCATGTCATATCCCGCAGCAGCAAGTATCTTCTCCTGTTCTTCAGCAAGTTTTGAGTCATTTCTGAGTTTCTCAACAACTATGTGAAGCGCGTCAATCACCGTATTGCCTGTGACATAGACCTTTCCATGAACCTTTTCCTCAAGCAGATTCTTCTCGGAAAGAGGTGTTGGAGAAAAATTCCATGTAGCAATGCGCCCGGTAATCTGACGGTTCATTTCCTCCGGCCAAGGGCTATAAATGTTATGCGTGCGAAGCCCTGCCTCAACGTGGCCGACCGGAATCTGGGCATAGAATGCGGCAAGCGCTCCTGCCATTGAGGTGGTGGTGTCTCCATGAACTAGGACAACATCAGGCCGACACTCCTTGAACACATCACGGAGCCCCGTAAGAACACGTGCTGTCACATCCGTCAAATCCTGCCCCTGCTTCATTATGTTCAAATCGAAATTGGGTTTCACATTGAATATCTGAAGCACTTGATCAAGCATCTCGCGGTGCTGACCGGTGACGCAGACTATGGTTTCAAATTCATCAGGGCGTTTCTGGAACTCCTTGACGAGAGGGCACATCTTGATTGCCTCCGGACGAGTTCCGAAGACCAGCATTACTTTTTTCATGTTTATTTGCATTTTTGACGTCATTCGCTTCTATGAAAGTGATATGAACCTTATGTGTGGTAATGAACGCTACTGATGGAAAAACAACTACCCAATCTTCTCATACTCAAACCCGGCGGAGAGGACTTCGTCGCGGTCGAAGATGTTGCGGCCGTCAAGAAGCAGGGGTGTGCGCATTAGGGCGTGCATGCGTGGAAAGTCAGGGAGACGGAACTCCTTCCATTCGGTGACGAGGAGAAGGGCGTCGGAGTTCTGCAGGGCGGTGTACTTGTCGGGGGCGAAGGTGAGGTCGGAGCCGAATATGCGGCGACATTCGTCCATTGCTGCGGGGTCGTAGACAGAAACGGAGGCTCCAGAGTCGAGAAGCCTGCGGATGATGACCATTGCCGGGGCTTCGCGGATGTCGTCCGTTTCCGGCTTGAAAGCGATGCCCCAGAGGGTTATCTTCTTGCCGTTCAGATTGCTCCCGAAACGTCTGACAAGTTTGTCGAACAGGATTTGCTTCTGCCTCTGGTTGACATCCTCCACAGCCTTGAGGACGCGCATCTCATAGCCGTACCGCTCGGCAGTGCTCACGAGAGCCTTCACGTCTTTTGGGAAACAACTACCACCGTAGCCACAGCCGGCGTAAAGGAACTTGTTGCCTATGCGAGTGTCGGAGCCGACTCCCTTGCGAACCTTGTTGAAATCCGCACCGACGAGTTCACAGAGGTTCGCGATGTCGTTCATGAATGAAATGCGGGTTGCAAGCATCGCGTTGGAGGCATATTTTATCATCTCGGAAGAGGCAATGTCCGTAATCTGGATGCGGTCGTTCACAACGATGAAAGGCTTGTAGAGACGCCGCATTATCTTTTCAGCCCGCTCATTCTCAACCCCGATTACAACCCTGTCAGGACTCATGAAGTCCTTTATAGCGGCCCCCTCCTTAAGAAATTCAGGGTTATTGGCTATATCGAAGTCTATTGTAGCTCCGCGTCTTGAGAGTGCATCTGCTATGAGCGACTTCACCTTGAAGGACGTGCCTACCGGGACGGTGGACTTCGTGACCACAACGGTATAATGGTCAAGCGTCTCCCCTATCTCTGCAGCGACGTCAAAGACATAGTGAAGGTCGGCCGATCCGTCTTCGCGTGACGGCGTGCCGACTGCAATGAAGACGACCTCGGAGTTACGGAGAGAATCCGGCAGGGACGTCGAGAAATGAAGACGCCCGCATTCCATGTTTTTGCGAATCAGTTCGTCCAGTCCGGGTTCGTAGATGGGAACAACACCACTGCGCAGAGCATCAATCTTTGCCGCGTCCACGTCAACGCAGGTCACGTCTATGCCCATTTCCGCGAAGCAGGTTCCCGAGACAAGTCCCACATAACCGGTTCCTATAACTGTGATTTTCATTGAATTGGCTTGTAAAAGTTCTCCTGACTTTGTCAGACGTGGCAATTGACATCCATTTCTCCCAATTTGCGGGAGCGCCACAGGTGATATTCTCCTGAGTTGAGTTTATTAACATAAAGGACGATATGCTCTGGAGAGACCGCCCTGGCTGAATGTTTCCCTACGATCTTGCTGAGCGAGTCGTCTGAGACGGACACCATCAGCACCGGAGAAGGGCAGCCTTGAAAATTCAGGACTGTTGTGCCGGCATCCGGAAAAATGGCGCTGAGCTGAAACGCTGAGCGGTCGAAGGCGAGCCACCAGTTACCGAAAGAATAGAGGTGGACGGCGTTTTCGTTGGTCACTTCGCGGGCGACGATGCTGCGATGGTTTGCAATGAGAAACTGCCTCAGACGAGCCCATGATGTTTCGCCGGAAGCAATGGTACGGCTCCCAGCGGGCTGATTTGCGGATGAAATCATTTCGCGGGAGACTTTGCATGACAGGACTTTGATTCCTGCCTGCCAATAAACTGGATATATTCTGGCTGAACCTCTACACCGGCTGTGATGAAGTTCGGGAGTTCGACAATGAGACGGCGGATGCGAGAGCCTCGGATTTTGAGGAGATTCCCTTCGTAGCCGTTGAGTGGACCGCCGATGATGCGAACTGCACGGCCGCACATGGCCTCGGTGACCTCACCGGGCAGGAAATATTTCGGATTCTCGGAAGAGCTGACTGCCCGGATGAAGCGGGTCATGTCATCCTCCGGGATGATAAGCGGTTTACAATACCCCCCCCTACTGAAACGAAATTGCAAAGTATTGATTCTTTGCACGATAGGCTCGATTAACAAAAGTGAAGCATGAACAAAGAGCAGATCCTGCATCACGGGGACCAGGATGCGTTCGCGCCGGCCGCCTTTTGTTGAAAGCGTCCATTTCATTGGAGTGAAGACTTCAAGGTTTTCGCCCGAAAGCTGCTTGTATGCCGGAAGGGTGGCGTTGGGACGCTTCAAATCCCGCAGTGCATACCATCGGACATCGGTGGGAGCTTCACTATTTCTTGGGGAGGATTCCGCTGTGATTTTCATAGGAATAACGCCTACTAGTCCTGCAAGATTTGACACAGAGGTGAGAATCAAGCAGTTGCAAGCTTTCTATATCTTTCAGACAATAGAACCGGCACATAGGACTACAAAGGTAGCAACAATTTGTTCAATGTCAAAAATAAAGTGTGGTTAAGGAAAAACCAACAAAAAAGGGTAAGCTATATACATCGCACCGCTACAACCTCCTGCTCTTGCTGCCTTCCGGCCCTGGGAGAATTTAGAGGGAGCTGGTCGTGTATGACTTACCCAAGTGCAAAGGTAGTCATTTCTTGCGGAACGGCAAGCAATGACTTGACTAAATTTTCAAAAGTTTCCGAAAAACCCGCCTCGAACGATCTGCCGAGGCTCTGTTATTTCGCCTCCAGACTGTCAAAGATGAACGGGAGGACGCACTCCACGCGGTCGAACTTGTAGATGGTCTTGCTTCCGACGAGTATTATCGACATCGGTCTCCCGCCCTTGGTCTGGTACTCTGCCATCACCTGCCTGCATTGTCCGCATGGTGTCGCCGGCTCCTCGCACAGCACTCCGCCCTGGCTGGCCGCAATCGCAATCGCAGTCATTGCCTTGTCCGGGTAATGTGCATTGGCATAGAACATTGCAGTTCTTTCCGCACACAGTCCAGACGGATAGGCGGCGTTTTCCTGATTGGCTCCGGTCACAATCGTGCCGTCCGACATACGCACCGCCGCGCCGACATTGAACTTGGAGTATGGAGCGTATGAACCACTGATTGCCTGCACCGCAGCCTCCGCAAGTTCCCGGTCCTCGGCGGACAATTCTTCAACCGAGCCGTACCGTTCGTATGTTATTTCCAGAACATTCTTTGTCATAAACTATGCGATTTTTGTAACTTTGCACAGCGCAAAGTGTGCAAATATATAAAATAAAATCAAAACGTGCAGATTACACGACATTTTTCTTTCAATATGAAAGCGTTCTGCACGGATTAGTACAAAATAGAAGTGGATATATGAAAATATGCATCGGATTGTCAGGAGGTGTGGACTCAAGCGTCGCAGCGCTTCTGCTGAAAAAACAGGGATATGACGTCTTCGGGCTGTTCATGCAGAACTGGCACGATGCCTCGACGACCCTGCACGGCGAATGCGAGTGGGAGGAGGACCGCTTTGTTGCGGAGATGGTGGCGAGAAAAATAGGGATTCCGTTCTATTTTGTGGATTTGAGTAAGGTCTACCGGGAAAGGGTCGTGGACTATATGTTCGACGAGTATGCGAAAGGTCGCACACCCAATCCTGATGTGCTGTGCAACAGGGAGATAAAGTTCGCCGCATTCTGGGAAACCGCAAAAAAACTGGGCGCTGACATGGTCGCCACAGGGCATTACTGCCGCAAGGACACACTGAAGGATGCAAACGGAAATGAAGTTCTTGTGGCGAAGACGTGGGGGCTGAACTCCGATGGAAAACCCGCAGACGGGAGTGAACTCACACCTATATATAGAATATTCGAAGGCAGCGACCACAACAAGGACCAGAGCTATTTTCTCTGCCAACTGACCCAGGAGCAGCTTTCGACCGCTCTCTTCCCCATCGGGGACATCGACAAACCGGAGGTGCGCCGTATTGCACACGAAGCGGATTTGCCTTCAGCTGACAAAAAAGATTCGCAGGGAATATGTTTCGTGGGCAAGGTGGACCTGCCGACTTTCCTGAAGCAGAAGTTGGAGCCTAAAGAGGGAAATGTCGTGGAGGTGTTCGATGCATATTACGAGCAAAATGCTCAATATCATAGAATTGAATCCATTCTCACTTCTCTTCTTCCGGCCGGCAGTACGGAGCCTGCGAAGATGATTTCCGACTATGTGAGTGAAACGAAAACGTCCGCGACAGACAAGAACGGCAGAATGGCTGCGACGACGGAGGGCGGAGATGCCGGCAAGACGAATATATGCCCTTGGGATTTGAGCAAACTTGAGACGCTCAGCGATGAGGATTGGGAAATAATCTCGCGAAGCATTGACTATTCGGACATTCATTTCGAGACGGAAGTCTACCGCAGCGGGAAAAAGCATGTGAAAAAGACGCGGTGGAAGGAGAACCCGCTCGCAAAGATTGTCGGGACACACGACGGGGCTCAGTTTTACACCATCGGGCAGCGCAAGGGGCTGAACATCGGCGGCCATAGTGATTCGATTTTCGTGATTGGGACCGACATTGAGAACAACATAATATATGTAGGCGAAGGACATCGCCACAAGGGACTTTCACGTAGTTGTCTTCGGATTCCGGCAGAAGAACTGCACTGGATTCGGGAAGACTTGAGGATGACGCCAGGGGAAGTCCGACGATACCGGGTGAGGATTCGCTACCGGCAGCCGCTGCAGGATGCGACGCTCGTGATGAGGGAGAAGGCGATGTATGTGCTTTTCGACCAGCCTCAGAGAGGGATTACTCCGGGACAGTTTGCGGTGTGGTATGCCCCTGACGATGAGATGCTTGGCAGCGGGGTGATTTGAGCGGCTTTTGGGTCTCTCCAAAATCCATCTCAAATCGCTCAGCTTTTATGCTGTAATATTGATACATATTGATACATATTGACATACAATAAATTACAATACAATTACAACTAAAATGAAAAAATTTTTGACAATGATGATTCCGGTCATTGCTTTATGTTCCTGTGGTCAACGGGAGGGCGCTGTGCCCGGGATTGACCTTGCAGACCTCGACGAGAGCGTTTCTCCAAAAGTTGATTTCTACCAATATGCCACGGGCGGGTGGCAGAAGAGCCATCCTCTGAAGCCCGAATATGCCCGTTACGGAGCGTTCGACATCCTCGGCGAAAACAACGAGAAAAGGCTGAACGATCTGTTCCAGTCTATGAGTTCACTCAAGGCTGAACACGGAAGCGTGGAACAGAAGATTTCCGACCTCTACAAGATGGGGCTGGATTCACTGCGCAGGAACGAAGAGGGCGCGGCTCCGCTGAAACCTTACATCGATGAAGTGCTGGCAATTTCAGACAAAGATGCCCTGGTGCGCGAAATTGCCGCAATGCACCTCGCTTCCGACAGTCCGTTCTTCGGGACGTATGTAATGGCTGACATGATCGACAGTGATAGTAACATCCTCTATATGAGCCAGTCAGGGCTCGGAATGGGCGATCGCGACTACTACGTGAAGGGGTGTGACCCGAAGCTTAAGGCAGGCTACCTCGAATTTCTTACCAAAGTTCTCAAACTCGCGGGAATTGACAATGCCGATGGACGGGCAGCCGACGCGATGAAGATAGAGGAGGCGCTTGCCGAAAATTCCTGGACGAGTGTCGAATGCCGTGACATGGAGCGGCAGTACAATCCGACAACATTTGCGGAGCTTGCCGCAACCTATCCGAACCTTTCTCTCGGCAGCTATTTCGAGGCGCTCGGAGTGAAGAGCGATGGCAAGATTGTCGTGACCCAACCGTCATTCTTCAAGGCACTTGATGAAATGTTCGCGTCCGAGAATGTCGAGTCGCTTAAAAACTATCTGCTCGCCCAACTGGTTCAAGGTGCCTGCGGCGCGCTGAGCGATGACTTCTACAATGCCAACTTCGACTTCTTCTCCCGTCAGATGGCCGGAGTGCAACAGCAGAAACCCCGCTGGAAGAGGGCCATGTCCGTTCCTAATTCTCTGCTTTCAGAGGCCGTGGGCGAGATGTATGTGGCGAAATATTTCCCTGCAAAGGACAAAGAAAGAATGGCTAAAATGGTAGCGAACATTCAGACCGCCCTTGCAGAGCACATCGACTCTCTCGACTGGATGAGCGATGCCACCAAGGCAAAGGCTCACGAGAAACTGAATGCCTTCACCGTAAAAATAGGCTATCCGGACAAGTGGAAGGATTATTCCACGCTCGACGTCGACCCTACTGCAAGCTACTACGAGAACATCCGCAAGGCCGCTCTCTGGAGTGTGCAGGACAACTTGACTCGCCTCGGAAAGCCGGTGGACAAGGCTGAGTGGCTGATGAGTCCGCAGACGGTGAATGCCTATTACAACCCGTCGACCAACGAAATCTGCTTCCCGGCTGCGATTCTTCAGCCACCGTTCTACAATCCGGACGCTGACGATGCAGTTAACTACGGCGCCATCGGCGTTGTCATCAGCCACGAAATGACCCACGGATTTGACGACCAAGGACGCCTATTCGACAAGGACGGGAACATGGCCGACTGGTGGACTGCCGAAGATGCCTTGGCTTTCAAGGCGAAGACCGCAGTGCTCGTGAAGCAGTTTGATGAGGTGGAGGTTCTGCCTGGCGTTCATGCAAACGGAGCACTTTCGCTCGGAGAGAACATCGCTGACCACGGTGGACTCCGCATTTCCTACACAGCACTCCAGAACTCGTTCAATGGACATCATCCGGCTCCAATTGACGGATTCAGTGCCGAGCAGAGGTTCTACCTCGCATACGCGAAGGTCTGGGCTGACAACATTACAGATGAGGAGATTGCCCGTCGCACCAAGTTGGACGTACATTCGCTCGGGCGCAACCGCGTGAATGTGACGCTGCGCAACCTCGACACATTCTTCGATGCCTTCGGAATTGCTGACGGAGATCCTATGTGGCGGCCTGTGTCAGAACGTGTCATCATCTGGTAATACATACGGGGCGAAGAAACGGCGGGCT
>UQYV01000042.1 GCA_900545245.1 uncultured Bacteroidales bacterium | reverse complement strand
CGAGATACCCCTAATAGGGGTCGCAGACGTTAGTCTGCGGGGGTTAGGAAGTCCGAAGGATGGTGATCAAAAGACTTTTTGGTCACCATCCGCAGACGCCAGTCTGCGGGGGTTAGGAGGCCCACAGGGAGGGTGAACAAAAATTTTTTGGTCACCCTCATGTTTGTTTTGTCAATCAGCTTCTGCCGTTACAGCAGAAATGTAAGAAATGCCGGGAGGTAGGTCACATTTCCTTCTTTAGCATAGTCTTTTGTGTATATGAGATAGCGGTCGTTTGCGAGTCTTGACGAGAATTTCTCGCAGAATGCGTCCAGCGAAGCGTGTGTCTTGTAGGCGGAGGACTTCACTTCTATCGGTATCAGTTTGGAATTTTTCGACAGAAGAAAGTCAATCTCATACGAATGCTTCCCGCTTGCGGTCGGCCAGGTGTGGTAATACAGCTTATATCCCGATGCCGTGAGCGTCTGGGCTACTATGTTTTCGTACATGTATCCCAGATTCGCTGGAAGTTTGTCTCCGAGCAGTTTTTCGTATATTATGTTGTCTGTGAATGCTTTGTCTTTGAACGCCAGAGTCGTGAACAATCCGGTGTCGCCGGCATATAGCTTATACTGTGTAAGGTTTTCCGTATTCCCGAGTCCTACGTTCGGATCATTGGAATGGTGCGAGATGTTGACCGTCATCGTCTTTTCCATTTCTGAAATCAGTTCAATGAAATCAGAATTTTCGGCACCTTGGATTACACTCGAAAGCTGATAACGAGTCGCGTTGCTGTTGAGCTGGGCTGGAATGGCCGAGAAAATCTTTGATGCTCTTCCCGAAGGATCTATTTTCATAAAGTCTTCGTCGTACAGATCTAGAATGGTTCTTTTGACTTCGTCTACGGCAGCAAGATTGTTTGTCTCGATGAATTCGTTCACCGCCTGAGGCATACCGCCCACCAGCATATACAGCCTGAAATCTCTCATAAGTTTCCTGTGGGCCTGCTGAAGCGGCTGCGGTTTCGCCCAGAACGAGCGGAGAAGAGGCACTGTGGCATTGTCTCCCAATGCCCACCGGAATTCTTCGTAGTCCATAGGAAACATATCGATTTTCTTTTCTTCGCTTGGAATCAATATGTCGGATACATTTTTTCTTATGGATATGAGCGAACCTGTCTCGATATAGTCGTACCTATGGTCTTGCACAAGCGACTTTATGGCCTGCCGTGCGCGCGGAAGAAATTGTATTTCGTCGAAGATGATAAGTGACTTTCTCGTGACAAGCTGCACTCCGTATATGAGCTGGAGCCTCAGGAAAATGAAGTTCAGGTCCGAGATGTCGTCAAAGAGTTTCTTGACTTCTGCCGGACATTTGCTGAAGTCGATGAGGATGTACGATTCGTATTCGTTCTTCGCAAACTCCTCGACTATTGTCGATTTCCCGATTCGCCTTGCACCCTGGACAAGAAGCGCTGTTTTCCCGTCTTGCTGCTGTTTCCATTCGAGCAGTCTGTCGTAAATTTTTCTTTTGAATATCCTTCCCATAAATAACCTCAAAATTGTTATGGCATTCGTCATCAGGTTCGGGCAAAGTTAATGCAAAGAAAGTCTACCTCAAAATTTTTTTCGAGCGATTTTCCGAAAATCCTCACAATTTTATTTGCTGTTTTTTCCGGAAATCCTCGCAATTTTGGCGGTTTGGGCTGTAAAAAGGCAGGCGGCAAAACTCCATCGCTGTCGTTTGCCTTTTCGTGTGGTTGATGGATTTGACGAATGCTCAAAACCGTCTAAACAGTCTTCTTATAGGACTTGATTGCCCAGGTGGTGGTGATGGTTCCGATGCCTGCAAGGCAGACGAAATCGAACCAGTTGTCCGGCAGAGTGCCTCCCTTGAGGTAGATTGAACGCATCGCGTCGGCGTAGTAGCGCAGAGGGTTGGCGTAGGTGATGATTTCCGCCCAATGAGGCATTGAGGCTATCGGGGTGAAGATGCCGCTCATCAGCATAAAGACCATACTGAAAAACCAGATTACGAACATTGCCTGTTGGGTGTTCTCGCTGTAGTTTGAAATCAGCAGTCCGAAAGACGCCATCACCACTATGTGCGCGAAGGTGAAGAGCGCGATGGCCAGAAGACTTCCCTGGCAGCTGTAGCCGAAGACAATTCTTGTCAGCAACAGACAAGAGAACAGTAGGAAATAGGCTACTGCCACATAAGGTATCATCTTGCAGATGATGAAACTGCTCTTGCGCACAGGTGTCACGTTAATCTGTTCAATTGTGCCTTTTTCCTTCTCGCCCACGATGTTCAATGCCGGAAGGAAACCGCACATCATCGTGATTGCGATTACAATCAGAGCCGGGAGCATAAAGAGTTTGTAGTCGAGATAAGGGTTGTAGAGATAGGCCACTTCCACCTTCGAAGGCGAAACATTTGTGCCTGCTGAAACACCGGCTCCGGCCTCCCTTGAGGCACTTCCCTGACTCATAATGAACGAGGATATGCAGGCCGTGAGGTATTTCGAGCCAATGCTTCCCCTTGTTCCGTTGACTGTGTTCACGGCAATTCCAAGCGGAAGAGGGTCGCCCGCCGGAGCACCGCCGCCCATATACTCGGCAAATCCGGAATTGATGGTCAGTGTCGCATCAATGTCTCCGCTATCCATCAACGCACGCGCCTCCGTCGGGGTACGGCAGATGTCTTCGAGTATAAAATAGCCCGAATTCGTACATTTCTCAATCAAAAGCGCCGATTCGCTGCTGCGGTCATTATCTACGACGGCGAGTCTGATGTTCCGCACTTCCATAGACGCGGCAAACGGGAACACCAGCACAATCAGAAGAGGGAAGGCCATCACCATCCTCGGCATACCCGGGTCTCTGAGAAACTGACGGAACTCTTTCTTTAATAAATATTTCCAAGTCATATCAATTCAATATTCGAAAGTAATTAATCTATTCTGTGTCAGTGTGTTTTCGGGATTCAAGTTCTCGATCCTGCTCCCTGCGGCCACTATTTCAGCCTTGTGCGGAACTTCTTCACGCTGAACCACAGGAGGAAAACCATCATCGAAGTAAGAATCAGGAACTCCGGTACAATGGAGCCAAAGCCCGCCCCCTGAATCATAATCCTCTTGACCATAATGATATACCACTTCGCAGGGATGATATCCGAAAGGAGTTGGAGTGCGAGTGGCATACTTTCGCAAGGGAAAATGATTCCCGCAAGCATCATCGTCGGCATTGTCAAGCCCATTCCGCAGATGAGCATCGCTGTCTGCTGGGTCGCCGCAATTGTCGAAATCAGCAGTCCGAGTCCCAGAGATGCGCCCACAAAAACCAGCGAGGTGAGACAAAGCAGTGCAAAGCTTCCATTCATCGGGACATCCATCACGAAACGCGCCAAGAGCATAATGGTGATGAAGTTGAAGATTGAAATCACAAGGTATGGAATGAGTTTGCTGATGACAATCCAAGCCGGACGCACCGGAGAGACGAGCACCAGTTCAAGTGTGCCGAACTCCTTCTCCCGGACAATTGAAACGGCAGTCATCATCGAACATATCAGCATAAGTATCAATCCCATAACTCCAGGCACAAAATTGTAGGAAGAGTTCATCGACGGGTTATACACCAGCTGGACAGAGGGACTCGGAACTGGAGACGAGCTTCCTTCTTGGAGTATGGCCTGCACATAATTGCCCACCATTTGGGCTGTATTCGGGTCGGAGCCGTCACAAACTACCCTCACAGTGGCTCCCGCTGCGGAATTGTTCGCCCGGTCGTATTCGCTGCCAAAAAGAACCGCCGCCTTTGCCTGACCCTTTTTCATCCGCAGTTCCGCCTCTTGGGGAGTGTCAAGGAAACGCCCGAGAGAAAGACTGTTGTTGTGCTCCATCTTCAAGGCAAGTTTGCGGACAGAAGCATCGTTCGGATTGCCCACAATGTCGACAGTAGCATTGTTAACCTCAGTGCTGATTGCAAAACCGAAAAGAAGAATCTGCACCACCGGCATCACGAGGACGATGAGCATGGTTCTCTTGTCCCTGAAAATGTGGAGGAACTCCTTGTGTATGAATGATAATATCTCTTTCATTGTCTATTCCCTTTCGGCACGTCCCGCGAGCAGAGTGAAGACTCCGTCCATATCGTCCGTACCATATTTTTCCTTGAGAGCAGCCGGAGAGTCGAGAGCCTCGATGCGTCCGTCCACCATAATGGAGACTCTGTCACAATACTCCGCCTCGTCCATATAGTGCGTCGTCACGAAAACCGTCATCCCCGAATCTGCAGCTTCGTTAATCATATCCCAAAAATTCCTTCTGGTCTTCGGGTCCACACCGCCTGTCGGTTCGTCGAGAAAAAGAATCTCCGGATTGTGAATCATCGCAATGCTGAACGCAAGTTTCTGTTTCCATCCCAAAGGCATATCCCTCACATACATCTTCTCCGCCTTTTCGAGTCCCAGACGCTCCAACATAGACTCTCGTTCTTGAGCTATCTGCTTGTCATTCAAGCCATAGATTCCGCCAAAGAGTTCGATATTCTCTCCCACTTTCAGGTCCGGATAGAGCGAAAAGCGCTGGCTCATATAGCCGATATGCTTTTTTATATCCTCCTGTCTGGTCCTTATGTCGAAGCCCGCGACAGTCCCCTCTCCCGCAGTCGGACGGCTCAATCCGCAAAGAATCCTCATCGCTGTCGTCTTTCCGGCCCCGTTCGCCCCGAGAAAACCAAAAATCTCACCCTTTGCCACATCAAACGAAATGTGGTCAACGGCAGTGAAGTCTCCGAATTTCTTCGTAAGTCCCCGCACGCTAATGCTTTTTTCTTTATCAATCGTCTCCATCATTCAAGTTTTGCGAATATTCTAACTTATTGAGTATATTAAACTTATCTCATTTATCAAGCTCTCAAAGCCCACGCACTTTTTTCTGTCCACGTTACCCCTCTCCTAAATCGTCAGCTCTATCGAGCATCTTCCTTCGCGTTTCGGCAATTCAAGCGAGCTTGATTGCACTCAACTTGGCGTCAGCTCCCTCGGGGAGAGGACTTACCCTCGCCACAAGGGCTCAAAAAGTCCTATTATGATTTACATCCGCCGATTAGGACAGGCTCATAAAACAGTCCTCAATTCCCGCCTCAACCGGAGACACGCTGCAAGAGGCAAACCCGTTCTGTGCCAGGACTTTCGCAAGAGCCTCGGCATCAGGACCTCCCTCGGCGACCGTAATGTGGCAGGAAGAACCGAATGAGTTACATTCCTTCACTCCCTCTGTGGCACGGAGAACTCTCAACATTCCGAAGATGTCCTCACCTTTAGCCGCATAGAGTTTGTCAGGGAAGGAGTCGCGAATCTGCTGCGGTGTGCCGCCTCCGATGATGCGTCCTTCTGAAATCATTGCAATCCTGTCGCAGAGGGCAGCCTCGTCCATATAAGGCGTGGAAACGAAAATGCAGACTCCTCCCTCCCGGATTCTCGAAAGCATCGCCCAGAATTCCTTACGGCTCACGGCATCAACTCCGGTGGTAGGTTCGTCGAGGAAAAGAACCTTAGGACGATGCACAAGGGCGCAGCAAAGTGCGAGTTTCTGTTTCATACCACCGGATAATGCGCCCGCCTTTCTATCGTGGAAGGCTTCGAGCTGGCAGTATATATCCTTGATATTGTCGTAGTTGGACTTTACGTCCGTCCCGAAGACCGTCGCATAGAACTGAAGATTTTCCTCAACGCTGAGGTCTTGGTAGAGGGCGAAATGTCCCGGCATATAGCCGATTTCCGCACGGATTTTCCGATAGTCCTTCACGACATCGAGGCCGCAGACACTTGCGGTTCCACTATCTGCAAGGGAAAGAGTCGTGAGGATGCGGAAAAGCGTCGTCTTCCCCGCACCGTCCGGTCCGATGAGACCGAAAATCTCACCGGATCCGATTTTGAGGGATATGTCCTTGAGGGCCGTAACCTTTTTATAGGATTTACAGAGCCCTTCCGCTTCAATCATTGTTTCCATCGCTATTTTCTTACGCTATTTTCTTACATACGCATACATTCCCAAACGGATAGAGCCGTCGTTTGGTACAGAGACTTTCACTGCATAAACAAGGTCTGCACGCTCGTCCCTCGTCTGGATGTTCTTCGGAGTGAACTCTGCCTGAGACGAAATCCAGATGAGGCGGCCGCTGTATTCCCTCGGATTGGCACTGCCGTCGTCAGGGATGACGGTGAGAGTATCGCCGAGTTTGAGGGATGAGAGTTGCGAAGTTGTGAAATAGGCCCTGACATATATGTCCGAGAGGTCGGCAATTTTGAAAAGCGGTTTTCCCACAGTCACGCTCTCGCCCTCGTTGGCATATTTGGTGAGCACCGTCCCGCTGACAGGAGAGCAGATGCGGCATTTTGCAAGCTGGTCTCTCTTCTGTGCAAGCTGGATTTCGTAGGTGGATATTTCTGACTGCACAGAACTGTTGTTTCTTTCCCAAGTCTGTTTCTGAGCCGCCATCTGGCTCTTGAGAATGTCAATCTGGCTGCTGATGTCGTCCACCTGTTTCTGTGTTGCCGCATCACTCTTGAGCAGTGCGCTGAAACGGCGGTAGTCATTTTCGAGGCTTGCAAGCTGCTGTTTCTGAGGAGCCTGCTGGGCAGCTATATCTATAAGTCTGGATTTGGCTCCGTCTCTGCGTTGTTCGAGTTCGCTGATTTGAAGAGCTGTCTGAACCGAATCCACTGCGCCGACCATCTGACCGGCTGCGAGAGCATCACCCTCTTTCAAGTCGAGGGAAATAATTCTTCCGGCTGCCTCTGCGGAAACCGTAACCTGTTCTGCATCAATCTGTCCGCAGGCGTCAAAATCAACATCGTGGCGGCAAGCTGAGAGTGTGGCTGCGAGTGTAGCAATCACCAGTATATCAAATCTTTTCATAATATAATGTTATTTTCCGATTGTGTTTTTCATATCATAAACTGCCATCATCAACTGGACTTCGTGGAGGGATTCATTGGCCTTTGCCTTATACTCCTCGTCCAACATCGACAGATAGTCATTCATTTTGATGGTTCCTTCGCGGTATTGATTCTCACCCGAAGCACGAATCCTTTGTCTCAGAGCAATAATCTCAGAATCCTGGTCGAGGACGTCACGTGCCTTTTCAATGGCATTGTTCTTTTGCTCCGCCTCGATTGAGCTGTTGAGCAGAAATGACTGCCTGGTGAGTTCGATTTTCTGCGCGTCAGCCTTTATTTTGCGGATGTCGTTGCCACGGGTGTAGAGGGCTCCGATGTTCCACTGGAGTTTGAGCCCAGCCACAAAATATCCGGAGAAATCGCCCGAAAGCATATTCATTCCCGGACGTCCGTAACCTCCCTGAAGGCTGAGGCTGAGTTTTGGGGATATGAGTGTGTTGAGCTGACGGAGTTTGAGATCGTTCTGCACGAACTGTGCAGAGTAGAGAGACATCTCCGGACGGGATGCAAAATCGCGTGCGCCGTCATCTACATAAGACAACGCCTCCTCAGGAGCCTGAAGCTCAACGCCTTCCATATCTTTCCCAGTCATTAGCGAGAGGACTTTCACATACGTTTTTCTATCCGATTCGAGCGAAGCCCTTTGCTGGAGGCAGCTGAGAATGTTCACGCTCAACTGATCGAGGTCGCTCTGGAGAGCGACGCCGTTGTCGATGAGGCTCTGCACCTCTTTCTTGCTTCTTTCAAGACTCTCGCGAAGAAGGGTGTTAAGTTCCAACTGTTTATCAATCAAGATTATGCCAAGATAGACATTCTCCACTCTGGAGCGAATGGACCAGAGATTGGTCTCCAACTGGCTTTTTTGCACCTCGGCTCCGGCCTCGACAAGTTTTCTCTGACTGTGGCTTGCTCCGCCGTCCCAAATCTGCTGGCTGAGTTCAGCCACGAGACTGTACTGGTCGTGAGGGATATTGAATTCGATTCCAGGCATCTCGAACGGCATTTCAACAACTTGCGACTGCCAAGAGGCTTTCCCGGAAACATTCAACTGCGGAAGCCAGGCGAAAGCCGCATTCTTGAGGTCGAGTCCCTTGGTCTTCTCAATCAGGGACATTTCGTTAATTTGCGGATAATTCTCAACAGACAGCCCGATGCACTCGTCCAGAGTTGTTTGGGCCACTGCCGCATAGCCGGCGCAAATTGCAACCAGCGATGTACAGAGATTTTTAAACAAATGTTTCATACCTGCAATACTTTTATCAAGCATTATTATTTACTACTTCGTTTCTCCACAATTGACTACTTCATTTCTCTATGTAAGTCCACCGCGCAGCCACTGAACTCCACGAAATGCCGGAGTTTATTGACGCGGCCGAAGGAAATTGCGCATTCTCTGCACCGCCTTTTCCCTCTGTCTGAGAAGGAAAGCATCGATTTTTACGGCATCATCCCCATAGACAAAAGAAACCATCGGCATCAGAGCGAATGCCGAATAGTCAGTAAGGATGATTTCGCTAAGGAGTTCCTCCATCGTTACAGGAGCGATAATTCCACGATCCACAGCCTCTTTCAGCCTGTCATTGTGGCGTGCAAATGCCCCGCTCATAATCGTTTCCGTAACATCTTTGTATTTTTCAAGCAAATCAGCCCGATTCGCGGCAATTTCAAGCAGAAGGCGGATTTCACCCTGATGCGTCTGCATAAAATCGAAAAGCGAGGCAGTCACATCAAGCACCGTCTCCACCATCCCCTTTCCCGGAGACATAAGCATCCGGAGTTCGTCGTGCATCTTGAGGAAATAGCCGTCGAGAACCTTCACGAAGATTTGCTCTTTTGTGCGGAAATAGTAGTGGAGCATCGCGTGGGTGACACCGGCTTGTCCGGCAATCATCGTCGTGGTGGTACCTTTGAAACCGTTAGTCTTGAAAAGGCCCTCCGCCGCCTCAAGAATCGCAGCCTCCGTGTTTTTATTCACTTTTTCTTTCATATTGTTCCTGTTTTTGATTTGTAAATACTTGTCTATAAGCAACTTTTGTGCTAATATAATTGTTTAACAATGCTGTTAAACGCTGCAAATATATAGTTTATTTTAATACGTTGTTCACTTTTTTGCATATTTCTTTCCCATAAGATAATGAATTTGAACTATATTTGCATGGTGAAGTCTGCTTCAGTCGGGATGTGCCCGGCGAAAGGCGGCTTCTTTGAAAGGTACTGATATGTATAAAAGAGTATTGCTAAAATTGAGCGGGGAAAGCCTCGGCGGACCTGCGGGGAAGGGGATTGACGAGAATTGTCTTTCCGAATATGCGAACGAGATTGCACAGGCTGTGAAGGACGGTCTCCAGGTTGCGATTGTAATCGGCGGAGGCAACATTTTCCGCGGACTCAGTGGCGTTGGAAAGGGTTTTGATCGTGTGAACGGAGATAAGATGGGAATGTTGGCGACTGTAATCAACTCACTTGGACTTGCCATGGCTCTTCGCTCTGCCGGTGTTGAGGCGGAGGTGTTCACGGCGACCCCGATGATGCCTGTCGCGCGCTATTATATGAGAGATGATGCTGTTGCTGTTCTTGAAAAAGGTGGTGTGGCACTTCTTGCAGGGGGCACCGGAAACCCGTTCTTTACGACCGACTCCGGCGCGGCGCTCCGTGCTCTTGAAATAAAGGCGGACGCCCTTTTGAAGGGGACCCGCGTTGACGGCGTCTATACTGCCGACCCTGAGAAGGACCCGAAGGCTGTGAAATATGATGAACTCACCTTTGACAAGGCGATGGAAAATCACCTCAAGGTCATGGACCAGACTGCGTTTGCGCTCTGCAGAGAAGGCTATATGCCGATTATTGTGTTCGACATGAATCAAAAAGGAAATCTCCTCAAACTCGTCCACGGCGAGAAAGTCGGAACCCTTGTCCACGTGTAACTTGTTGCCGAAATTAAAAACATTAACAAATACCACTATGATTGAAAAAGCAAACGAAATCTTGGAAGAAGCCAAGATGAATATGGAAGACGCAGTCGTGTTCCTCGAGGAAGATCTCAAGACTTACAGAGTCGGCAAGGCCAATCCGACAATTTTCAGCAACGTTCTCGTTGACTATTATGGCTCAATGACTCCGGTTCCGCAGGTGGCTTCAGTCACAGCTCCTGATGCAAAGACTCTCGCCATCCAGCCTTGGGAGAAGAAGATGATTCCGCTCATCGAGAAGGCAATCATCGATGCGAATCTCGGTCTCACTCCTTCAAACAATGGAGAGACAATCCGTTGCACTGTTCCGCCACTGACCGAAGAGCGCCGCAAGGAGCTCATCAAGAAGGCTAAGGCGGCCGGAGAGAACGCAAAGATTGTTGTCCGCAATGCCCGTCGCGACGCAATCGAGGCTCTGAAGAAGGCTCAGAAAGAGGGTCTTGCAGAGGATATGCAGAAGGACTATGAGGACAAGGTGCAGAAGGCTACTGATTCTTGGGTTAAGCGGGTTGATGAGTTGGTGGCGGCTAAAGAAAAGGACATTCTTACAGTCTGACGGGGCGCCTAAAAGGCGGTCTGCTTCGTTGGGCGGCTTGATGAAATGCTCACAACCATCAGGTTGCTGCGCTTTCATCTTCGCCGTCCGCCTTGCATCCCATCCTTTTATGCATCCCCTTCTCCAAGCTGTTGGGAGGCGTAATTTGGGGCGGTCTGCTTCGTTGGATGCCTTGTCAAAATCCTCACAACCATTAGGTTGCTGCGGTATTTGACTTCGTCATCCGCCTTGCATCCCGTCCTTTTATGCATCCCCTTTTCCAAGCTGTTGGGAGGCGTAATTTGGGGCGGTCTGTTTCGCGAGATGCTATTCCACTGGACCTGCGCTTCGCTTGGATTTGCGTGGGGTTATTGTGTGAGAAATTTGATTGAAAATGAAAAAAAAGATTAAGAGACTTTCTTCGGTGGGCGCTATGAAGTCCAACGGCGATTATGAGTGGAAATTCTCTACGCTTGGAGGTGTCACCCGTGTGAATATCAACACAGGTGAGGATATCGCCCATCTGGCTGAGCTTGATCAGAAGCTTTGGACAGTGCTCAGTTGCCCCGCATCCGGACTTGAGATGGATGCTGACACACTTGAGATGCTCGACCTCGACGGTGACGGGAAGATTCGCGTTGCGGAGATTCTATCCACTGTAGATTGGGTCAAACCGAGACTGAAGAATTTGGATATTCTTGTCTCCCGTCCGACTGAACTCCCTCTTTCTGCAATCAATGACGAAACTGCCGAAGGCGCGGAGATTCTCGCCTGCGCGAAACGGATTCTCAAAAATCTCGGACTGAAAAAGGACACGATTTCCATAGCTGATGTCCGCAACGGTATATCCGTATTTGAGAAAACCCCATACAACGGTGACGGTGTAATTACTGAAAAATGCACAGATGACGATGCCCTCAAAAATATAATAAAGGAGTGTATCGCATCTTTAGGCCCGGTCACGGACAGAAGCGGGGATGAGGGCGTTGATGCGGACAAAATCGCCGCATTTTACAAAGCCGCTGCGGACTACACTGCTTGGAAGGCTGCCGGAGTGGAGGAAATCTTTCCTTACGGTGCAAACACAGCCTCCGCTCTTCAAGTCTGCAATGCATTGAAAGAGAAAGTTTCCGACTTTTTTATGCGCTGCAAGCTGGCGGCGTTCAATTCTGACAGCACCCCGGTTCTTGATGTGACAGTCGAGAGAATCGGAGCAATCAGCGCGAAGGACCTTTCCGCCTGCTCCGAAGAGATTGCCGCCTACCCTCTTGCAAAGGTGAATCCTCAGGCGCAGCTACCCCTCACCGGCATAAATCCGGCGTGGAAGGGTGTCTTCGACAAATTCAAATCTCTTGTCGTGAATGTGGACTTCCCTAAGGCTAAATATATCACAGAAGAGGACTGGAATGCCATTCTTGCGAAATTTGACGCCTACTCCGCTTGGCTCAGTGCAAAGGCCGGTGCCGAGGTGGAGGCTCTCGGATGCGAGCGTCTTACGGAAATTCTCAAAGAAAACCGCAAGGCTGAAATCGATGCACTGATTGCAAAGGACAAGAAACACGAGGGAGAGGTGAGTGAAATCCGGGATGTGAACAGACTTCTTCACATCTGTCGTGATTTCTACACTCTTCTGCGCAACTATGTGACATTCTCCGACTTCTATTCCACAGAAGAGGCGATGTCCTCAGTTTTTCAAGCCGGTCGTCTCTATATCGACCAACGCAGCTGCGACCTCTGTATCAAAGTAACGGATATGGGCAAGCAGGGGACTATGGCGGGAGCAAGCGGAATGTTCCTTCTCTACTGCGACTGCACTTGCAAGAGCTCCACTGCCAAGATGACCATTGTTGCTGTGATGACCGACGGTGACATAAACAATCTCCGAGTGGGCTGCAATGCCATTTTCTACGACCGTCAAGGCAGGGACTGGGATGCGGTGGTGACTAAGATTGTCGACAACCCTATTAGTGTCCGTCAGGCTTTCTGGTCTCCGTACAAGAAGATAGGCAATTTCGTGGAGACTCAAATCAATAAACTTGCGGCGAAGCAAGATTCCAAAGTGCTTGAAAAGGCGACTGCGGACCTCTCTGCTGCCGGAACAAAGGTTGCGGCTACGGCCACAGGCGGCACTCCTCAAGCTCCCGCACAACCGTTTGATGTGGCGAAATTCGCCGGAATCTTCGCGATGATTGGTATGGCCCTTGGCTCAATCGGCACATTCCTCGGCAGTCTCTATACGACTTTTGTCGGGCTTACTTTTGGGGGTATGATTGGCTCGATAGCCGGCATCATCCTCATCATCTCGGGTCCGTCAATGATTATGTCGTGGTTGAGTCTTCGCAAACGCAACCTCGCACCTATTCTCAACGCCAACGGCTGGGCTGTGAATTCCAAGGTGATTGTCAATGTCCGCTTCGGGCAGACTCTCACAGCGATGGCAAAGATGCCTGTCATCGTGGGCAGCGACCCGTTTGCCGAGAAGAAGATGCCGAAATGGAAAAAAGCTCTCATCAGCATCGCTTTCATCCTCGGTGTTCTCATCGGCATCTATTTCTGCCTTCCGAAGAACATCCGCCCATTCTGGCCGAAGGCTCAAGTCGAGTGCGCGGGCAGTCCAGAGACGACATCTGCGGCTCCGACTTCTGCCACAGAGGGGACTTCTGCGAGCACCACAAGTGAAGCACCGGGCTGCTGAGGCAAGTAAAGCTTATCAGTCTCAAGCCTCTCCATGTTTTCTGTATTTGAGGCAGAGATAGGTAAATTGCGGAATAGATTCTACAGTTTTTTTCATAAGTTATTTCTGCAACTGCTCCAGCTGCTTCAGGTAGAAGAAGGCTTCCAGGCTTATCTTCTTGATGCGGTTCAGTTTGTTAAGGGACAGGTCTTCGATAGTCTGGGGAATCAGAGACGCGTCCATTTCGGGGCTGTAATGAGCGACGGTATTGACGCCGTGCCGGATGAGCCGGGTGAGGTATGCGACTTTGGCGGCATCGCGTACGGCCTTTTCCATGGAATAGCTCTCGATGATGATGAAACCGTCCACACGGTGCGAACCAGCTGTCAGCCACTGATATTCCTCGCGGGAGAGACCGCCGTGGAGGCAGATGTTGAGCGCGGTATTGTAGGCATCGTCCAGTACATCTTCGGGCGTGAGGTGGTCCAGCCCACGGTAACCTAGTTCAATGGGGGCGATGTTCCGGAAGGTCTTCCTGACAATGGACAGATCATCCACGCGGTCCAGGATGGAGCTGACGTCGAAGAGTTGCTTCATAATCTCCATCGAAAAGGGCTTTTCACCCTTAAAGAACGGAATGCCGGTGGTGTGGGGTGCGAAGGCAGTGAGTTTGTCGCCGAGCATATCTTCCATACTGGGGCATTGGACCATAATTGGAGCTCCCTCGGTCTTGAGCAGCGGGCCGGCGATGGGAAGGCCCACGACCTTGTTGTAGCCTACGTTCTCATACAGGACGTCCAGGAGAATGGTATCGTTGGGATGCCCTGCAGGATAGGAGACTTCGTATTTGTATTCGGCATGGGACTTGGGAACTCCCGTGCGGGAAATGTGCTCTACCTCTTTGACGCCAGTGAATCCGTAAGCCTCCGCATTCTTTCCCAGGTATTCTTTGATGTCCAGGCCGGGCGGGCAGACGATATCCACGTCGATGGAGAGTCGCCGGGAACTGCCCAGGTGGAGCATCAGGGCCGTGCCGCCTTTGAAGATGAAGGGGCAGCCGGAGAGTTTGAGGGATTCCAGCAGGGAGAAGGCGCGGATGGATTTCTCAAGGAGGGCTACGTCCTTGATGTTGGGATATTGGGAGCGCAGGGATTCAATCCACGCTTTGGTGCGGCTTTCGGGGCTAATCATTGTTCTGGAAGTCTATATTGTTGAGAATGGTCAGGATTCTTTCGCCGCATCTGCGACGGCGGGCGTAACGCTGGAGTTTTGGCATGGAGATGCGGCAGTCCCGTAGGACTTTTTCATAGATGGTGAATACTTCGGAGCCCTGGAGGTAATCGAATTCCTGATTGACGGCGATGTCCACAAGGACTTTCTCGGCGGCGGGGACTACGGTTCCCTCTATGGTCTCCAGCGGGGATTCCGTGTAAAGTGGGTTCACTACGATGCAGTCCTTGCCGGAGCCGTATTTGTAATAATCTTCTTTGCTGGGCCTGAGGAGGACGGCTGTGTCCGGATGCATTTCACGGATGGCGTCGAAAAAGGTCTGCAACAGGAAGCGCTCGACATCGACAATGGTCATCTTGACGTTGGGAACGTGCAGCATATATGGTACGACACTGGCGGCGTCCCAGACGCAGAAGTCGGCAAGCGGGTAACGCTGTTTCAGGCTGCGGGCCAGGTCGGCCGTTTCAGGCTGCGGGAGGATTACCCACTTGTCTTTTCTATCTTGGGGCAAAGCGTATTCTCCCCATCCGGTCTTGACCAGGCGGCCGGTGGCCACGAGCCGGGCCAGAAGGGTTGTGAGGCTGGCATCGTTAATGCCACTGCTGCTACGCAGATATTCCGCAAGCTCTTTCTTTTTGAAAGGGCCGCGGTGAATCGTTGCGTAGTTGATTATGTTGTCACTTATCTGCATGGTGGCATTGATTTGATGCAAAAATAAAACAAATTCGGCACAAAACGAAGAAATGAGCCGAAAATATTTTACTTTTTACGGCGATTGGAGGCAGACATCAGTCGAAATACAACAAAAAAGACGGCTGAAATTCAGTCGTCTTTTTTCGTGCGGATGGCGAGACTCGAACTCGCACAGGAAAAACTCCCACTACCCCCTCAAAGTAGCGCGTCTACCATTTCGCCACATCCGCCTTTGAATTTGGGACTGCAAAGATAGACATAAATTGTATTCCTGCAAAATTTTTTGCCCAAATTTTCGTCCGATTCGTGTACTTTTACGAAATTTGCATTCTCAATACCCCACAGTGGGCGTTAGAAGCCTCTTAATGCCATTTCGGCAAATCCGACCCTTATATTTATGACAAAGCTTCCTGGAATTACAAATACTCCGTTCGTTGCGTAAAATAACTCGCGGAATCGCAGTTTTTTTGCTCGATTCCGCGAGTTATCGGAAAATTGTTCGCGGAATCTCGAATTTTTTATGCGATTCCGCGAGTTATCTGACCGCTGGGCGCCTATAGGATGAGACTGAAGAGGCGGAAGGTGGCAAAGGAGAAGAGCCAGGCGAGGGCGAGGGTCATTGCTGCAGAGAGGAAGGCCCATTTCCAGCTGCCGGCCTCGTGACGGATGGCGAAGAAGGTTGCTATGCACGGGAGGTAGAGCAGGATGAATACCAGATAGGCGAGGGCGCCGGCCGGAGTCGTGTGCTTCTGGAGTGCCTTCTGAAGGTGGCTGGTGTTCTCTGGGGCGTCGGCTGAAACGGCTTCTTGAGTGCCTTCGGAGTCGGCTTCTTGAGTGCCTTCGGATTCGGCTTCTTGAATATTAGCCTGAACAGTTGCTGAACCGGCTGCATCGTCCTCGCTGTACATAATGCCGAGTGTGCTGACAATCAGCTCCTTGGCTCCGATTCCGGAAAGGATGCCGATGTCCATCTTCCAGTCAAAGCCAAGAGGGGCAAGAGCCGGCTCCACGGCCTTTCCGAGATAGCCGAGGAAGGAGTTCTCCTGCTGCTCCTCGGCAGTGGAGTACTTGTCGTGGTTCGGGAAATAACTCAAAAACCAGATGGCAATCGAGCAAACGAGTATCACCCCTCCGATTTTGGAGAGATACTCCTTGCACTTCTCCCAAGTGTGTCTGAACACGGCCTTTGCCGTCGGAATCCTGTAAGGCGGCAGTTCCATCACGAACGGGAGATCGTCATCCTTGATGAAATGGCTGAGTCCCCGTGCGCTGATGACCGCGAGCGCGATGCCGAGTACATAGAGACCGAGCAGGACGAGGCCGGCATGATGCGGGAAAAATGCCGCAGTCAGAAGGATGTAGACCGGAAGCCTGCCGGAGCAGGACATGAACGGAATCACGAGAATCGTCAGCAGGCGGCTCTTGCGCGATTCGATGGTGCGAGTCGCCATTATTGCCGGCACATTACAGCCGAATCCCATAATCATAGGGATAAACGACTTTCCGTGCAGCCCCATCTTGTGCATCATCCTGTCCATAATGAACGCCGCCCGCGCCATATATCCCGAATCCTCAAGCAGTGAAATGAAAAGATAGAGAAGCAGGATGTTCGGGAGGAAAACCAGCACGCTGCCCACTCCTCCTATAATTCCATCCACAATCAAATCTCTCAGCCACCACTCTCCCATAAAGCCTCTGACCATCTCGCCGAATTTGTCCACGCACCACTGAATCCAGTCCACCGGATAGGCTCCGAGTGTGAACGTGCCTTGGAACACGATGAACAGCAGCACGAGGAAAATCGGGAATGCCAGCCACTTGTCCGTAACCACCGCGTCAATCTTCTCCGAAAGTGTCTTCTGCTCGCGCTTCTTGTCGTTGCGTTTCCATGTTTCGGCGAGTGCGCCCTGGATGAACGCATACTTCGCCTCCACAATAGCCGTCTCGGCCGATACGCCGAGCATATCCTTCAGCCTCTTCTGCTCCTCGAATCGTGCCGCTATGATTTCGTCGCGTTCCGGGAGGGCTTCCACAACCTTGGCGATGTCGCTGTCGTTTTCGAGATACTTAATCGCGAGGTAGCGCGTCGAATACTTCTGACGGATTTTGTCGTTTTTCTGAAGAATCAGTTTGATGCGGTCGATACTCTGCTCAAGCTCCGGCCCGTGGTTGATGTGGATGTGACGCGAAAGTTCCGGTGTATTGTGTTCATAGACAGCGATTACCGTGTCGAAGAGCTTTTCGATACCCTCGCCCGTGCGGCTGATTGTCGGCACAATCGGAAGCCCGAGCAGATAGCCCAACTGCTTGATGTCCAGCTGATCGCCGCTTGCCTTGAGCTCGTCATACATGTTCAGCGCGACCACCATCCTAAGGTTCATGTCTATGACCTGTGTCGTCAGGTAGAGATTCCGCTGAAGGTTCGATGCATCGATGACGTTGATGACCACGTCCGGTGTCTCGTCTATGAGGTTTTTCCTCACATAGAGTTCTTCGGGGCTGTATGCGGACAGCGAATATGTGCCCGGCAAATCGACGAGTGTGAATGAATATCCTCCGTGTTCGAATACGCCTTCCTTCGCATCCACCGTCACTCCGCTATAGTTTCCCACATGCTCGTGGGCGTTTGCTGCTATGTTGAAGAGCGAAGTCTTGCCGCAGTTGGGGTTTCCGACGAGAGCCACCCTGATTGACTTTCTTTTTTTGTCAACCAACGCCTTTATTTCGTCGTCCGAGAACTCCGGGTCATTGTCCTGTCCGGAAATGTCCTCTCCCGTCGAATTAGAACATTGAGGATTATATTTTTTCGTGTCTTCGCACTCATCTGCCTCTATCGCCCTGCGTGGCTGGGACGGGCCGAACGCCTCGGGATTCTTCTTGAGCATCTCCCTTGCCTCTTCGCGGGTCAGAACTTCAATCTTCTCCGCCTCTTCGCGACGCAGGGAAATCTTGTAGCCGATAATTTCATATTCAATCGGATCACGTAGAGGAGCATTCAGAATGACCTTCACCCTGCTGCCCTTGACGAATCCCATCTCGGTAATTCTTTTCCTGAAACTGCCGTGTCCGCTAATCTTTACAACAACGGCTGTTTCTCCTGTTTTCAAATCCGAAAGTTTCATAAATGAAGGAGCCTTACATTTGCGCCGCAAAGATATTAAAAATGAATGCAAATCCATATCCCAATTTATAGGTATTTTTGAGGGTTTCTTAGGCGCAAAAAGGTTTGTGAAAAAATTTAGAGGCAGGATTTTTATAGTTTGAATTTTTTGTTCTATCCTCGAAATCGAAGAAAGGCGATATTTGCGGAAAAACACTATAAAACAGATAACTGAAATGAAAAGGAAAGGAATGATATTGTTGTCCGCGGCGCTTCTTGCGGCCGGCTGTCAGCCTAACAAGGACAACAACAAGACTCTTGATTTCGAGACGATTGACGTAAATTTCTCCGTAAAGACATCAGGAATAGAGCTTCCGGCGGGTACGACATTCTCCATTGCGGCGACTTGCACGAGAGGTGGCGAGTCTGACGTGAAGATGAACGGGAAACCGGTCTCTGACTTCCGTGTCCTGGATGAAAGTTTTGTAGAAACAGAGAAGTACAAAAAATGGCAGCTCGTAAAGGCTTCCGATGAGGACGCGGTGACGGCTCTTTCCGGAGACCACAATTTCCGTTTTCGTGCCGTGTCACCTGCGGCGGAGACGATAGGGGAGACGGTCGCCGTGAAGATTCCCGCAGTTCAGGAATATGCAGCAGGTGTGGGCTCCTACATTACTCTTTGGGCTGCAAAGAGCGTTACGACTGTGATTCCGGACATTGAACTTGAACTCAGTACTCCTGCCGCCGTGCTGAATCTCCTCGTCCCGATTGATATCGTGGAGGAAAATGTTCCGGCGACATTGAAATCAATTGAAATATCCCCTGCCGAGGACGGCGCGTCAGTTGTGCTTGCAGGCGAGGGTGGCGTAGATTTCGCGAGTGGAGAATTCACTCTCGGAACAACCGGACGGTCAAGCACTTTGACGGTGAATTTCCCGGAAGGAGGGCTGAAACTTGAGGCTGTAAAGACCGAAGTTAAAGTGGCCGTGCTTCCGTTCACAACTCCTAAGGGAGGCTTCAAGGCAAAGTTCAGCGACGTGAACGGCAAGTCCTTCGAGACCGTATTCCTTGCTCAGGAAAACGACGAGGGCAAGGCAATCGGAGCCGGGACTGTGGCAGATGTGACCATTTCTGCCTCCGGGGACGGAGTGGAACCTGTGAATTTCCCTGTGCTCTTCCCTGTGAGCAAGGTAGATGGTGTAAAGAGATTCACCAAGGATAACCAGCCGCGTTGGATTTCAGAGGGTTATTGGTCATGTATGGCCCAGCCGCAGGCATACGCCGAGTGGCATCAGGTGAGCGTTCCGGAACATCCTTCCGGTATTAAGCAGTGGCGCGAAACAGTCAACTCCGGCAACATATCTACAGGTGGTGTCAAGGGAATATGGACTGGCGACTATTACGAATTCACTATCCCGGTGAAAAAGTTCGCTGCCGGGACAAAAGTGGAGTTCAAAGCTCCGTTCTACGGCCGTCAGCAGCCGGTGTTCTGGAATCTGAAATATCGTGACGGGGAGGATTGGAAGACCTGCAACCTGCACAATGAGGTTTGCTACGATGGCAAGACGGCTATGGAGTGTACTTTCTCTCTCAATTGTGGGCCTAAGGTCATAACAGAAGTGATGACTCTTGAAAATGAAATAAAGAGCGGCTATCTCAAGATTCGCATCGAGTGTGCGGACGGCTCTATTCAGGCCGATGTCGCGGCGGCTGTCACACGGGACTTCCCTTGGGTTGACGGCGGCAAGTATCAGGCGCCTTGCTATTTTTGGGACAAGGGCAACGGAAAAAGCGCGGACACTGGGGCAACTCCGGAAGTCACAGCAGTGTCGTTCTCCATCGTTGATTGAGACTTGGATTCATAAAATACAGACATATATAATCGAATAATACAGAAATATGAAGAGAAAGATTTTACTTACGATGACATTGTTCGCGCTCGCGGCGACACTTGGCTTTGCAAAGAAGCCGGCGGAGCGTTGGAGCGAGGAAAAGGCCAACGCATGGATGGCGAAGCAGGGTTGGATTGTAGGATGCGACTATGTGTGCGCAACGGCAATCAACCAGATTGAAATGTGGCAGGCGGAGACATTCGACCCGGCAACGATGGACAAGGAGATGGGCTGGGCAGAGGGACTCGGGTTCAACACCGTCCGCGTATTCCTTTCCAACCTCGTCTATACGGCCGACCCTAAAGGCTTCAAGGCACGCTTCGAGGAGTTCCTCGGCATTATAGAGAAACACCATATACGTGCAATCGTCACTTTCTGGACCAACGGCGGAAAGTGCAAGAATCCGAAGCTTGGAAAACAGCCTGAGAGCGTCCAGGGCGTTCACAATTCTCAATGGTGCATGGTTCCGGGGACGGAGGTTGTCAATGACCCGACCAAGTGGCACGAGCTTGAGGTGATGGTCAAGGACATAATCAAGACCTATAAGAATGACGACCGCATCCTTTTCTGGTGCCTCTACAACGAGCCTCAGAACACTCAAAGGGGCGTGAAGAAGACCCTTCCGCTGATGAAGGAAACCTTCCGTTGGGCACGGGAAATCAATCCGTCGCAGCCTCTCACAGCTCCGATTTGGGAGATTCCAAGCTCGCTTACCCCTCAGATGCCGACCGTGACATGGGTGTGGGAAAACAGCGACATCATCTCCTTCCACTGCTACAAGGAGCCAGGCTATCTCGAGAAGTTCATCAAACTCCTGCTCCCGTACAATCGTCCTCTCGTCTGCACGGAGTATATGGGAAGGCCGAAATCCACTTTCAAGGAGTGCATGCCTATACTGAAAAAATACAATGTGGGTGCAATAAA
This sequence comes from uncultured Bacteroidales bacterium, assembly GCA_900545245.1. GTDB lineage: Bacteria > Bacteroidota > Bacteroidia > Bacteroidales > UBA932 > Cryptobacteroides. Next base: position 9,641 of record UQYV01000042.1, on the reverse strand, counting down.
TTTTGGACTTACGGCAGGAAAGTGTAACTTTCACCTCCAATGGACGAGCAAGGCCGGAGATCCGGAGCCAAAAGTCTGGTTCCACGATATATTCAGGCTTGACGGAACTCCTTACAGTCAGGAGGAAGTGGATTTCATCCGGGAGATGACCGGAGTTTCCAAGAAATAAGGACTTCAAGTTTCGACCTGTCATTCAGAGCGGAGTCGGGGAGTCTGATGAGTGAACACGAAAACTGAACAAGATTGTTGAAGTTTGATTTTAAAAATATGTTGAGGCTATGGTCAGTGGGAATTCTGTTCCTGCTGACCATGTCTGCATCCGTGCTACATGCCTCTCCGGCGAGTCCGGAACGTTGGTATTTCACCCATTTTACCACCGATGACGGGCTGGCCTTCAACAGTGTCACTTCCATCACGCAGGATTCCAACGGCTTCGTCTGGTTTGCCACCGAGGACGGCTTGAGCCGATATGACGGTCGCGACTTCAAGAATTTCACCAAGGACGATCTCGGCATAGACACCGATTTCATAACGGCACTCTGTGCCGACGGCGGTGGCAACCTGTGGGTGGGGTCTGACAATGGCGCAAGTCGCTACGATTTTGTCAGCGACAGCTTTGTCCCGCTGGACGCCGTCAGTGACAAGGGAACGGAAGTGCGCGGAAAAGTGACTCACATTTGCATTGACGACGGAGGACTTGTGTGGATGTCCGTAAACGGGCTTGGTCTCTTTTCCTACGACCCTGTAACTGACCGGCTTCGTAACTTTTTCTGCGAGAACGGCCGCACGACTCTCCCGTTCAACATCCGCACTTTCGTCATTGACGGGAACGGTGATTTCTGGCTCTCTCTCTACTTTGCCGACATCTGGTACTCAGACAGTTCCCTTCAGAAAGCAGAGCGGGTGAAAATCGTCGGGTGGAAGGAAAACGACGACATTGTGTCTATGGACAGAAATGGTCAGGGGCGCATCATCCTTTCTTCTTGGAAGAACGGTCTGGGCGAGTTTGACTGCAAGAAACGCTCATTCAGGTCTTACCTGAACTACGGTCCGGGGCAGCGTCCCAAGGGAATGTATTACGACCGCAACAACAGGCGTATCTGGTCCGCCACCACCAGAGGACTCTGTCTGTATGACTTGGCCACAGGTGAGACGGCACGGCTCTCGTCGAATGTTCAGGACGGCTTCTCGCTTTCCGGAGACAATATAACAGCGGTTTTTACGGATGCAACCGGAGGGCTTTGGGCGTCATCGCTCTCTTCTGGTGTGAACTATGCCAGCGAGTACCACAAGAACTTCCGAAAATATTATATGGCTGACGGCGAAAACCTTGCCGGCTGCTTCATAATGGATATTGCGCAGGATTCGTCGGGACGGATTTGGGTAGCCTCCGAGAAACGGGGTCTGCTCTACCTTGACACTGCGGACGACGCTTTGCATTTCTTCCGCTCCCACCTTCCAACCAACATCCGCTCGCTGTGCAGCGACGGGGACGACTTGTGGATAGGTGCGTGGGGAGGCATCTGGAAACTCAACACGCGGAACGGACGGGTGAGCCACTACTTTGAAATGCACGACAACGCCCACCGTCTCTACAAGACTTCCTCCGGTGATGTCCTGCTCGGCTTCCCGCTCGGACTTATGAGATACGACCGCGACGGGGACGGCTTTGTCCGGATTCCGGAATTTGACGGGATGTACGTCACCGGGATTGCAGAAACTTTCAGCGGGCAGCTGTGGGTTTCGACTTATGCGGACGGAATCTTTCGCTATGATTTCGCCGGCACCGGGGAACTTGTGCACTACGGCTATGGCGAACAGGGGAGTCGTCACATCCCAGTCGACAAGTTCATGTGCATCTACGAGGACTCCAAGGGCGGAATCTGGGCCGGAAGCTACGGGGAGGGGTTTCTTCGCTACGACAGACAGAGCGACTCCTTCCGCAGCTACGATTCCGCCGGTGTGCTTCCAAGCAGAATAGCCTACTCGATGGTAGAGGGACAGGATGGCAGGATGTGGGTCGCGACGAGCAGGGGGATTGTGTCCTTCACATATCCTTCGACTGATTTCCGTTTCTGGACCACCGCAGACGGGCTGCTTGACAATATGGTGGAAGGGCATACAGCGTTGGTCACGGCCGACGGGACATTCTATTTTTCCTCGAACAACGGACTCGTATGCTTCAATCCTGACGAGTTCTTCTCTGTGAACCGTGTTCCTCCGATTGTGTTGACGGACTTCACTATCAATGAAAATGTGGTACGTCCCGGTGCGGACTCTCCGCTTTCCGAGAACATTGACCTGATGCGTGAGATCGTTCTTCAGCACAACCAGAATTCCTTCGGAGCATCCGTCTCGCTTCTCGGGATGGCATCTCCGGCAAGTTCGGAGTGTCTTTATATGCTTGAGGGATACGATGATGGCTGGCGTCAGTTGGGGCCGGCAGGATATTTCCGTTACACCAATGTCCCCGCCGGCACATATACGCTGCGTGTAAAGGGCGTTGACGGAAACGGAGTCTGGAACGAAACGCATCCTCCGCTGAAGATAGTGGTGAAGGAAGTTTTCTACAGGACGACGGAGGCATATATAGCCTATGGCCTGTTCTTTCTCATCCTGCTCGTTGTCATAATCCGTCTTTCGTACAGGCTGGCGGTGACGCGCGAGAGGAAGTCAAGGGAAAAGGAACGCATCGCAAGGGAACAGGAGCTTTTCCAAGAGAAGATAGCTTTCTTCTACAACATAATCCACGAAATCAAGACCCCTTTGACCCTCATCCGTACACCGCTTCAGAATATAATGACTGCCGGCGACCTCAGCGATGAGCTGCGCGACGACCTCACCGTCATCGGGAACAACACCGACTATCTCGACCGTCTTGTGAAGGAACTGCTTGATTTCGTGCGTGTTGAGGAGAATGGATGGGTGCTGGAATACAGAAAGGTCGATGTGGTGGAGAAGTTGGACTTCCTCAAGTTCAACTTTCAGGAGACCGTGCGGGCGAAGAACATCGCGATAAGCTTCGACCACGCTGAGCCCCACGAGGAAATATGGGTGGATGAGGCTGCCCTGCTCAAGATACTTAACAATCTGCTACACAATGCTGTGAAGTATGCGGAAACCTACATCCGGATTTCGCTCACGGCGGATTCTGACGGCATAACTGTGTCTTTCCGCAACGACGGCCCGACAATCCCTCCTGAGAGACGCGAAGAAATCTTCAAGCCTTTCGTGCAGTACAGCGATGAACGTCATCCGTATTCACAGAGCTTCGGCATCGGTCTTCCGCTTGCCCGTAACCTCGCGCAGATGCACGGCGGTTCGCTGACCCTCGGAGACGAGCCCGGTTGCACTGATTTTATTCTCAGGCTGCCGCGCAACGCCGACAAGGCCGGAGCCCCGGAGGATGCCGAGTCCCAACCGTTGTCTTCTGTTGAAACCACCGACACAGGACGGCTCACGCTATTGGTAGTGGAGGATAACGATGACCTTCTGTCCTATCTTTCCCGCAAACTGTCCGCGACCTACCGCGTCATCACGTCACCTTCGGCCGAGCAGGCGGTGATTCTGTTGGAACAGAACGACATCGACATAGTCCTCACGGACATAGCCCTCGGAGGAATGAGTGGAATCGAGCTTTGTCGCAAGATTACCTCGAACTTTGCCACTTCTCACATTCCTGTTGTCATACTCTCGGCAATTTCATCTACCAAGACGAAAATTGCCTGCATGGAGAGCGGTGCGAGCCTCTACATCGAGAAGCCTTTCAGTCTCGACTATCTGCTCGGTTCCCTTGAGGTGATTGCCCGGAAGAGGGAGGCTCTCAAGACCGCACACCTGTCGGGACAGAAGGTGCACCAGCAGGATTTCGATATCACCACCGGCGACGAAGAATTTCTCGCGAAGATTGACAGTCTCATCATGGAAAACCTTTCCGACACCGAGTTCGGCAACGACGAGCTTGCCGAGAGACTGTGCCTGAGCAAATCTACCCTCATCCGTAAGACTAAGGGACTTCTCGGGACGACCCCGAACGACTACATCCGCACGAAGCGTCTCAACATCGCGGCGGCTATGCTTTCCAAGGGCAGCTGCCGGATAAACGAGGTCTGCTACGCCGTAGGTTTCAACACTCCGTCCTATTTCACCAAGTGCTTCAAGCGTCAATTCGGAATGCAGCCTGCCGAATACATGAAAGAGCATTCTCGGAATGGTCAAACCACTTCTGAGTTGTAGAGAATGCGTCTATTGTTCTATCCGATTTGCTCCGAAATCGTGAATTTTGCATCTGTTCCCGGGTGTGTTTTCGGGAATGGGTTATAGAAAAACACTAACCAAAGGAAATTATGATAGCATTAAAACGCAGTCTGGTCATTGTCGTTTCCCTGCTTCTCGGCTCTGCCGCCATTGCGCAGACCCATCTGATAAAGGGACGCGTGACCGATGAATCTCAAGAACCGCTTGCGGGAGCTTCCGTGAGCGTGCTCAATTCCACAAGGGGAGAAATCACCGACGTTGACGGAAATTATGAAATCCGTGCGGCGGAAGGGGAAACCCTCGTTTTCAGTTTTCTCGGCTTTGAGACGAAGAACGTTACCGTTGACAGTCGCGCCGTAATCAATGTCACGCTCGCGCAGGAGACCAATGCCCTGAACGAACTCGTTGTTGTCGGCTACGGCGTGCAGAAAAAAGTCAATGTGACCGGTGCCGTGGCTTCAGTAGATTATGCCAACGAGGTCAAGTCACGTCCGGTGACTTCGACCGCGCAGGTACTTCAGGGCGTGAGCCCGGGCGTGCAGGTCAATCAGGCTTCCGGTCAGCCTGGCTCAGAAGATGTGACCATCCGCGTCAGAGGAATCGGAACTCTCAATGCGGCAAGCCCGCTCATCATCGTTGATGGTTTCGAGGGTACGATTGCCAACGTGAATCCGGACGACATCCTAAGCGTCTCCATACTCAAGGACGCCGCCTCCTGCGCAATTTACGGAAACAGGGGAGCGAACGGAGTCGTGCTCGTGACCACCAAGACCGGTGGCGAGGGCGAAAAGGGCAAGTTCAGTATCTCCTACAACGGAATGCTCGCCCTTAATGAGCCTGCGAGCAAGTTCGAGGTCATCTCCAACTATGCCGACTATATGTCGATAATCAACGAGTCCGCTGACAACATCGGGGCTACCGCTCCGTTCTCGCAGGCGATGATTGACCTGTGGAGGGAGAAGGAAAAGGATCCGAACGGAATTGCAGACTCCGGCTATCCGAACTATGTCGCCTACCCTAACACCGACTGGATGGACGCCATATATAAGAAAGGAATATATCATAAGCACAATATTTCCGCGAACGGGTCCTCCGGAGGCACTAAATATCTCATTTCGATGTCATATATCGATAACCCCGGAGTCATTGACAACACCGGATCAAGGAAATTCCAACTTCGCACGAACGTTTCGTCTCAGATTACGAAATGGCTCGAAATAGGTACGAAAATCTGGGGATATGAGTCGAATACAGAAGTCAGCGACACTTACTTCGGGCTTATGTCACGCGCCGTTCCGGGAATATATCCCTACTATGACGGCAAATACGGATGGATGGAGAACCCTGAGCAGGCAAGTGACTCCCGCAACAACCTCTATTTCTTCAACCGTATGGGCGGAGGCACCAAGACCCACTATGTGAACGCCATCGCATTCGCTAACGTGAAACTTCCGCTGGACATCCGCTACAACGCATCGTTCAACTACTCCCGCACAGGTTCGGAGTCGCGCACTAACCGCAAGATTCTCAACGCATTCTCGTTCCGCGAAGGCAAGGATGCCTACATCTACGACAACCTCGACAACCTCGCCCTCACGCGCAAATACCGTCAGGCCTACCGCTGGACCTTCCAGAACAACCTTTCGTGGGCAAGGACCATTGCCAAGAAACACGACATTTCCGCGATGGTCGGCTTCGAGGCTATGTATTCAAACGAAATCAACGAGGGACTCACGAAGAAACGTCTTGACAACGACCAGCTTACGGAGTTGAACAATGCACTTGACGTGGACCCGAAAGATGTGACAGGTGCGCAGACCGACTTCGCCTCTGCCTCGGTTTTCGGTCGAGTGACCTACGCCTACGACAGCCGCTACCTCTTTGAGGCCAACCTCCGTTACGACGGTTCGTCGCGTTTCGCCCGCCAGTCGCGTTGGGGTCTCTTCCCTTCGATTTCTGCCGGATGGCGCATCAGCGAGGAGCAGTTCATGAAGAACTCCGGCATCGACAACCTCAAGCTGCGCGCGTCGTGGGGAAAGCTCGGAAACAACTCCATAGGCAATTATGACTGGCAGTCAACCTATGCGACCGGCTACCAGTACTCCTATGGCAACAAGCTCACCTCCGGTATGGTCTCAACCCTCTCCAACGAGGCACTGACATGGGAGACAACCACTTCGACTGACGTCGGACTTGAACTCGGCGTGTTCAACAACCGTCTCACCTTCGAGACTGATTTCTATAATAAGGTTACCGACGGTATACTCTACAAGGCTCCTGTCTATGCGACGATAGGCAACAAGGGAGCCCCATATCAGAACCTCTGTGAGGTGACCAACCGTGGAGTGGAACTTTCGCTTGGCTGGAAAGACGATGTGAAGGGATTCCACTATGGTGTTCGCGGAAACTTCACCTACAACCACAACGCTGTCTCGAAGTACAAGGGAGCCCTTGAGGCCGGTTGGGTGACCGATGAAAACGGTCACAGGAGCTATGTCAGCAACATAGGCGATGTTACCACAGTGGTTGACGGTGCGCGCCGCGTGATGGAAGGCAAGCTTATCAATGAGCACTATCTTCTGAATCTCTACTCTGGCGACGGCAGTCATTTCTTTGCGGACGGTTCCGTGAACCCGAACGGAGGCCCGAAGGACGGAATGATAAGGACTCCTGAGGATATGGCATGGCTTGAGGCTATGGCCAATGCCGGCAATACCTTCCTCCCGAACAAGACAATAGACAAAAAGGGAATCTGGTATGGAGACTATATTTATGCCGATGTCAATGGTGACGGAGTCTATGGAGACGCTAACGACTATATGTTCCAAGGTACATCCCAAACCCCTAAATTCTACTATGGACTCCAGTTTGAGCTGGGATGGAAGGGAATTGACTTCTCTATGCTTTGGAATGGTGCGGGCGGTTCGGCGGCATATTGGAGATATGTAGGATTCAACGCATATTCCACGAACTCCAAGTTCACGCTTCCGAAGAAGATTGCATACGACCATTATTTCTACGACCCGATGAATCCGGAAGACCCTCGCACCAACATAACGTCGAAGCACGGGCGTCTTACGATGAATTACGGCTCCGAGCAGAACGGCGCGAACGCATATTCCACCCTCTTCCTCTACAAGACGGACTATCTTCGTCTGAAGAACGTCACTCTCGGATATACCTTCCCTGAGAAATGGATGCGTAAGGCGCACATCTCCAACCTTCGCGTGTTCTTCAGCGGCGAGAACCTCCTCACGTTCACGGAATGGCCTGGAATGGACCCGGAGATTACCGACAAGCAGAACTACTACGCGCTTCTGAGGCAGTATTCGTTCGGCTTGAGCATCAAATTCTAAAAAGACAAGACAATGAAGAATATATATAAATCTGCGATAATCCTGTCCGTTTCGCTTGCCGCAGTCGGCTGCAACGGATTCCTTGACAGGTACCCTTACGACGAGGTCAGTTCGAAAGCGGTCTATTCCTCGGCCACTCTTGCGGAGAATGCGGTGGTGGGAGCCTACAGCAACCTTCTCGCCGGCTACATTTCCTCCGACGGCCTGAATTGGGACGCTCTTTCCTCTTGCATAGACCCTGCGGAAGAGTCCTATTCCCTCCGCTATCCTTTCCTTACGGGAAAGATTCAGTCGAACGGCTCCATGTTCAACGACCAGTGGAAGCGTTTCTATGAAGGCATCAACCGTGCGAACGACGTCATCAACAACATCGGCGGGACCGAGGCGCTGTCGCAGGAAATACGCGATCGTCGAATCGCTGAGTGCAAGTTCCTCCGCGCGTTCTACTACTATCGTCTGAACTGTCTGTGGCGTGGAGTTCCGGTTTATCTGGAAAATCTCGCACCTACTGAGTACACTAAAGGACGAAGCAGCGAGGATGAGGTTTGGCAGACGATTCTCGACGACCTCAACGCGGTGATTGCCTGCGAGAACATTCCGGACAAGTACAAGGCGGCCGACAGTAACTACGGACGCATCACCAAGGGCGCAGCCTACGCTCTGCGCGGCAAGGTCTATATGTGGAAGAAGATGTGGGCCGAGGCTGAGGCAGACTTCCTGAAGGTCGGCGAGTGTGGCTACGGGCTCTTCACAGCCGGTTCGTATGCGGACCTTTTCCTTGAGAAAAATGAAAAGTGTGATGAAATGGTCTTCTCCGTCACGATGGAGGAGGTGAGTGGCCACGGAAATGCCTACAGCCGCAGCTACGGCAACTGGATGACCTGCGGAAACGGCAACAACAACTTCTATATGAACGCCGATTTCGTCGAGTCCTATCAGTGGGCGAACGGAAAGCCGTTCTCGTATGACGATGTAATCCCTGGCTATTCTTCCATGTCTCCGAAGGCGCGCAGCGTCTATTTCCTCCGCAACAACATCACCGAATCTGAGACGCTGACGATGAGGACTTATGGGGCGGATATGTCGAAATATGATGCATCCGGCAACGAGGCGCGGATTCTGACGGCGTTCACTGGGCGCGATCCACGTCTTGCAGCGACCGTCATCACTCCATACTCCAACTATCTCGGCGGATTCGCGTCCGGGGCTGCGCAGAACTACCAGATTCGCTGGCCATATCGTGGCGAGAATGCTCCGTCGTTCGACCTTCGCACGAGGGCTACCGGAGATATGCTCTACTGCATTCGTAAGTTCGTGGCCGTCGGGAAGGAATATGCCTACCCGCTCTACAACCCTGTCGATGTGCCTGTGATAAGGTATGCGGACATTCTTCTCTGCCTTGCGGAGGCTGTGAACGCTCAGGGACGCACACCTGAGGCTGCAGGATATGTGAATCAGGTCCGCTCCCGTGCGGGCGTGGCTCTTCTGAACTCAGGTCCTGAATGGCTGAGGGTTTCTGGCGCCGAAGATATGCTGAAGAGGATTCAGGACGAGAAGCATTGGGAACTTGCCTGCGAAGAGCAGCTCTATCTTGAGGAGCTTCGCTGGGGCATCTGGAAGGAGCGCAAGTTCGGAAACGGCGGCGGTCTGAAGCAGTGCTGGGGCGAGACGGTTTATTCCTACACCTACGGTGGCGACGCCTTCCTCAAATGGGCGGTGCCTTCGGCCGAGAAGGAGAAGAATCCTGCTCTCTCACAGAACGACGGCTGGTACTAGAAAATAAATTAAAATAATATATAATGAAGAAAATATTTTGTGTTGCGGCTTTCGGTTTCGTGCTGACGGCCAATGTGAGTGCGCAGGATGCGGCTGTGGGGTCTTCGGACTCCGCGGCGGCATCCGCGGTTAATGAAGTTTCCTCCCCGGTCAAAGCCTGGGAGGGCAAGATAACGATGCCGACCTACCTTCTTGATCCGGCGGAGCAGTCTCCAATCTTCGAGCGTGACTGGTCCTACCAGAGGGCGAAGC
>UQYV01000041.1 GCA_900545245.1 uncultured Bacteroidales bacterium | reverse complement strand
ATGAATCGGGTAAGGGCATTATGTCTTTACTTATACTTTAAATGAAAGAGCCGTGTGTATGGCCGTCAGCGCTACTACTATTATCTGCGTCGCGGCAAGGGGATGATTTCGGGAAAGGATGAACTTACTCTCCGTTCGAAAAAACTTCCGTCCGACGTCGTTCCATATAGCACTAAGACCGATTATCTTCCGTGGATGTCGGGTTGCAGCCTGGTGATTACCGCAAAGAGATATGGCTGCTGCGAGAAGGTCGAAGATTTGGTGAGTGCGCCTTTGGTGGAGGATGCGATGTATATCCCTCCATTCCACTACATCTGCCCGCCTGCGGAAATGAAAAAAGACCGTCATCTGGACGGAATGGCCTACATCGCCTTCCATCTGGACAAGACGAATATAGACCCGGAACTTGAGAACAACACAGCCGAACTTGGAAAAATCCGCGCGACCATAGATTCTATAAGTACGGATAATGAGGTGACTGTGAATAAGTTGTGGATGAAGGGATATGCTTCTCCAGAAGGAAGCTACACTCATAACGAGGAACTCGCTCGCGAGCGAATGAACACCATCCGCAGCCACGTTCAGCTTTTGAGCCATATCGACCCTTCAATCATCACCACCGAGTATGAGGCCGAAGATTGGGACGGATTCATCGAATGGCTCCGCGAAGAGAGTGAACTTCGGGAAACCAAGGCCATTCTTGCAATTGCAGAGAACGGGAGACTCTCTCCGGACGATAAGGAAAAGGCTCTCCGCCGGCAATATCCTGTACAGACAAAATATATAATTGACAATGTTTTCCCTAGACTCCGCCGCACTGAATACAGCATCAGCTACACCATAAAGGCTTTCACGGACCCGCAGATGATTCTCGAAAAACTGAAGACCGAGCCGCAGAAACTCTCTCTCAATGAGTTCTATCTCGCAGCCGCAGCGCTTGAGAGCGGAAGTGAGGCTTTCAAGGATGTTTTCGATGTCGCTGTGGCGATGTACCCGTCAAGCGAAGTGGCGAACCTCAATGCGGCGAATGCGGCGATGGAACGCGGCGACCTCACTTCTGCTGAGAAATATCTTGCGAAGGCGGGAGAATCTGCCCAGGCCGAATATGCCCGGGGTATTTTTGCGGCGCTTTCGAACGATTACGGGACAGCGGTCGAAAAATTCCGTTACGCCGAGGCAGAAGGCGTCCCCGATGCGGGCGAGGCTGTGCGGATATATACAAAATATTAATGAAACATAAACCAAACATTTACATATTATGAAAAAATTTCTTTTTATTGCGACACTCGCACTTGCGGCGCTTTCTTCCTGCAAGAAGGAAGAAAGTTTACCCACGGGGGCTGTAAGCCAGACTGATGTGGCCTATCTCAGCGTGAAGATTGCATCTGCTGATAAGCATCTTCCTTCGACGAAGGGTACAGGGACGACGCCTGCATTTTACTACGGTTCTGCAGAGGAACACAAGGTTTATTCGGCGGATTTCTATTTCTACAACGAGGACGGTTCCTATGCGATGCACGTCAATCAGGGCGCTCCTACAGGCACTGAAAACGGTGCCGGCACCCAGACTGCCGACAACATCGAATGGAAGGGAGACGGAACTATTGTGCTTCGCGGACTCAAGTCCAAGGCCTATCCGAGCTATATGGCCGTGCTTCTCAATGCGGACGCGACTCTTTCGACGGGCCTTGAACACAAACCAATGTCAAGCGCCTACAACACTGTTGCTGAGGCAATTGCACAGACTGCAACTGCGCCGACCACTTGGACGAAATTCCTGATGACCAGCTCGACTTTCAACAACGGTGACGCGAAATCCGGCTATTTCTGCACAAAACTCACTCCTGACAACTTCCAGGAGACCGAGGCGGCTGCAAAGGCACAACCTGTTGTCGCTTATGTGGAGAGACTTGCCGCAAAGGTTCAGACTTCCAATGGTGCCGCGCATACTGACGGAATGTATGAAATCGGCGACTTCGCGATGAACGGAACAGCGACCACTGAGAAACTCTATGCGAAAGTGGAAGGCTGGGGACTGAATGCGACTCAGAAGACCTCCTACATCTACAAGCACCTTATGGTAGATTGGAGCTTCGGAACATTCATCTGGAACGACGCCGCAAACTTCAGAAGCTACTGGGCAGCATCTCCAAACTATCAGGATGCGGCTGCTGTGTATCCGCAGAATGTAGCCCAGTACACTGCTGACCTCCCTCTGTCTTACATAAGCTACAGCGCACTTGGAGTCACTATGGGACAGGCTGCATATTGCCGCGAAAACACCAACACCACTGCAATTCTCCAGGCAAACAACTTCAACACCACTGTCACTTCAGTTCTTCTCAAGGCGAAGGTCTGCAAGGCTGACGGAGTGGGTCTTTCACTTGCCCGCTACGACGGAACTCTCTATGAACTTGAGGCTTATAAGGACAGGGTTCTTGCAAAGTACAAGGCTTTGGGAGCAAGCACATTCATCCCTTGGGTTTCTTCCGACGGCGCGACTTTCACCGAGGTTGACAAGAGCTATTTCGAGCTTGCCAATGCTGGTGACGGAAGGGTGACTCTCAAGTTCAAGGCCCTCACAGGCACCGAAAAATACTATCAGCACACCGGCACAGGCACCACAGCCGCTGACTTCACCGAGAAGACTGCTGATGAGGCAACTGCGATGCTCAATGGTGTGGGAGCTTCGAAAAACACCACTTGCGAGCTCTATAACGATGGTATGATGTACTACAATGTGCCTGTGGAGCACCTTCGCAATTCCGGTGTAAGCTACAAGGATGCAAGTTACACCTTCCCTGAGGCTGACTACGGAGTTGTCCGCAACCACTACTACCTCATTTCAATCGAAAATATCCGCCACCTTGGAACGGCTGTCTTCGACCCTGATGAGATTGTTGTGCCGAATGACGAAAACGACAAGGAATACTATGTGGGAGCTCAAATCAACATCCTTTCTTGGAAGGTTGTGAGCCAGAGCGTTGACCTTTAGCGGCTTGCCCGCGATTTGGCTGTCGGAGGCCGATAACCTCCGGCAGTCGCAGGAAACTAAAAAATGAAAATGCCATGCTGTCTGTAATCAGGCGAATATCGATTGGAATTGGCACTGCGCTCCTCTTCTGCGTTGCCGCCTCCTCGTGCAGCAAGCTCATCTTCGAATATGAAGGAGATTGTAAGGCGCACTATATGGTCAAGTTCCGCTATGACCGCAATCTCAAGAGCGCCGATGCCTTTGCGAGCGAGGTGAAGTCCGTTGTTCTCTATGTTATCGATCCTTCCACCGGGAAAGTCATTCACATTCAGAGAGAAAGCGGAGAGGCTCTTGCTAAAGCCGACTACAGGATGGAACTCCTTCTTGAGAAAGGGAGTTATGATTTGCTGGCCTGGTGCGACAACGGAATGGGCAAGGATTTCGTTGTGCCTGAAGCCAAGGAGAAGACAGGTCTCAAATGCAGCCTGAAAACCAAGACCGATGCTGCAAGCGGAAGGGCATATATCGACTCTTTCCTCGACGGACTCTACCACGGCCATCTTGAGGGAGTGGAATTTACCGCCGACGAAGGGACAACGGTCGCAGAGATGAGTCTGACGAAAAACACAAAGACAGTGCGTCTGACGATGCAGCAGATTGCGGATATGCCGATGAGTAAGGATAATTATGATTTCTTCATCACCGACGACTCCGGAGATATGGACTGGGACAACGCCCTGATGCCGGGTGGAAAGACGGTAGATTTCCGTGCCTGGTCGGTGAGGGAAGGAAGCGTGACTGTAAAGTCCACTTCAGATCAACGCTCCATCATTATGACTGAGTTCAGCACAGGCCGTTGGGTTGAAAGAGGACACAATCCGGTGCTTGTCGTAAAGAGAAAGAACGGTCGTCCGGGGGGACGCGCTCCTGGAAATGGAGGGAACGATTATGATGAGGACGGAACTAAAGTCATCTTCTCCGCGCCTCTGATTCAGTGGGCATTGCTTCTTAGAGGACAGGCAAGCGAAGTTTGGGATAGCCAGGAATTTCTCGACCGACAGGACGAATTCAATATGGCGCTCTTTCTCAACGGTGACGATGTCTGGGAGTATGTCCAGATTAATGTGCTTGGATATAAACTTGTGATTCAAAACAGAGAACTTTAATGTTACGCGGATTATCCCATATTTTCGCATTGATTGCCTTCTTTTCCGGCGCTCTTGTCTCGTGCAATTCTCTTCGCGAGACCACAGTGCCTGCTCCAATGGGTGAGAAGGCTCTGCTGACTCTCAGCATCCGCACGACGGGAGCGACGATGGGGACAAGAGCGATATTCGAAACGGACGAGGGAGGAGCTCTCTACGAAAACTACATTGATGCCCAAACTGTTGCTGTGCTCTTTTTCGACCTTTCCGACAAATTCCTCTATGAGTTCACTCCGGATTATGTCGAGCCTGTGGGAGCGGAAAAATATCCTTCGGAATGGAGGCTTCTGGGACAGATTCCAGACACTCCTCTTGGAGGGTTCAAGGTCGTTGTGACTGCAAATTGGCCTTCGCGCCCTTCGGGGCTCACTGCGGGGGTGACAAGCATTGAGGATTTCTGCAAAGGGAACAGTGCGATGTATAGCATCACTGCTCCGTTCCAACCATCTGAAGCTCAGAGGATTCCTTTTTATGGGGTGAAGACTTTCGTGACCCCTCTGGAGTTTCGTCCGCATTTATCCACGGAGCTTGGTCGCATAGACCTTCTTCGGGCGATGTCCAAGATTGAAGTGGCTCTGGCAGACGGAGTTGAAGAGAAGCTGGTGTCGGTGCGTATGGTGAAGTTTAATTCTGCAGGTGCTTGTGCACCTTTGAATATGTACGACAATACTCACAATCTCGTCTACGACCACTCTGTCCATTTGTTCAACAGCAACGAAGACAACAATTCGTCGCCCGACTACCTGGAGTTTGCCCCTTCGAAAGACCGTAGGAAATGGTCCGCCTATGTGCCTGAATACCGCAACAAAGACATCTACGGCCATCCTCGCGAGGACTGTTCCTACCTCCAGCTCTATTTCGACGGAATTTCCAAAATATATCGTCTCGATTTCCGGGACTATTCCCTCGGCGCGGATGACAATCTGCGGTTCAACATCCTGCGCAACCACATCTACCGCTACACTATCAACAGTGTAGGTGGCTTCGACCTCTCGCTTTCGCTTGTGGCCCGGCCGTGGAATGTGGAGGAATTTGACATTGACTACAAAAAATCCGTCAGCGTTAGCGCTCCTATTGAATGGATTGATGACAATCATGCGACCCCAATCATCCAGAAGAGGATTGTGGCCACGACTGCCGGAAATCTCAAATGCCGTTTTACCATCCTTACCCCTGTGGGAGCCGTGTGGTATGCAGTTTTTGAAGAGAAAGTGGGAGACCCCAACCATTTCCGTTTCATCGGAGAGGACGGCGGGAAATATGATTATCTCTCGGGAACCGTGGATGGAGGTGAGGTCATCCTCGATATCGTCCAAGACCCTGCGACCACAGGTTCGGCGAAACTCGTCATCTACTCGTCCTACGGGAATGTAAACCTTGCCGCATCCGAAGCCCTCGGAGGCCCATATACACTTGTAAAAGATTAAACTGCCGATGAAAAGATTTATAGACATATTGCTTTGTTTCACACTCCTTCTCTCCACAGTCTCCTGCATTTTGGAGTATCCGGACTTGGATTGTGAAGCCGGCGATGTTTCCATAAGTCTCGCTTTGGCCCCGGGGGATGTCTCGGCCGGGCATTTCGCGAAACTTTCTCAGACAAAGGCGACATTATCCTACGGTGAGGACAGCTGGAACGAAAATCTTATAGACAGGTTCCGGCTCTATTTCTACACGGCTTCTGCAAATGACGATGCGTCAGCTGTTTATGTGTGGCCGCAGACGGGTTGGGCGTCAATTGATAATCTTCCTGCGACAGTGGGGGGAACCGATGCCCTTGTTGCCGACCCGATAAAAGGAAAGGTAGATGTTAAGTTTACTCTCTCTCGCAAACTTGCAGATGAACTTTTCCCATTTAACGCATCGCAGTGCCGGGTCTATGCCGTGGCGAATATTGATGGTTTGGGACTTCTTCCGGAGGGTCTTCCTTCTGTCAACCAGTTGAAACATACAGTATTAACCTCTGAGTTCGGACCAACCGGCTCGGCCGACCCATTTTCGGTGGCGCCGCCATATTTTGCGATGAGCGGTGAGGGGATACTCCATAAAAACAACACTGCGAGGACCATCAGCGGTGGGGATATTGCGATGCTCCGGTCCGCTTCGAAAATATCGCTCTATCTGACGAAGGTCAACAACGACGACGTTGACGACAAAACTTGGGTTCCGGACACGGAGAATATGCGGGTGGAATATATAAACGGAGTGAACAAGGGTTGTCTGGATGCACATCTTTCAGCAGCTGAGCGCCGTGCGGCATCATTCTCCTACATCGGAAAGGCACGTCTTCTGACGCCGTACTCTGTGGGCGGAGTATCGTCGGGGTGGATGAACGAAATGCCGTTCTGGTCCTATCACCACGACTGGTCAACTTTTGAGGAGGGAGACGCCCCATATTTGCTCCTGACTGTTCCGTGGCGTCAGATGGACGAAGACGGGGTGAGCGTCAAGCGCTATTTCACCTGCTATTATGCTGTCCCGTTCAATTCCGTCAATAAGAGTCTTGAACGAAACTCCTGGTATCGTGTGCGGCTTTCTGTCAGCATCCTTGGAAGCGGTGACCCTGACAATCCGACTGAAATCATTCCTTCTTATATGATTCTCCCTTGGGGACGCGAAACTGTGAGGACTGATGCGGAACTTCTTCGCTACCGCTATCTGATGGCGGACCAAAACAGTTATGTGATGCACAATGTCAATTCGCTCACGATGACTTTCTTCACATCTCACCCGATTAGGATTTCTTCGAGAAAGTTGACAAAGATGAATCTCAGTCCGACGACGGGTTTTGAGCCGGTGGAGCTGACAGTTTCCGCTTCAGAATACACTCTCGTTCCGGACAACGAGAAGGGCAGTGTTACTTTCACTCATATTTTGAAAAACAATTACAGTACAAACGATTACGACATCGCACCATATAAATTGACGTTTACAATCGAGCACGAGGACGACCAGAGCTATATGGAGACAATCACCGTGGTGCAGAATCCTGCTCTATTTGTGGAGGCGGCTTTGAATTCGGATTGTAATAATCCTGATGGCGGAACCAGCGGAAGCGGGAATCATTCGCATAAGGGATATGTTTTTGTGAATAACAGCAATTCAGGTTCGGGTTGGTATGGTGTCAGTTATGAGGGAACGAATAAAGACCCGTATATGTATGTAGTGAATATCGGTTCTTTACCGTCGGATTCCGAGTATATTATCGGTGACCCTCGCGTTGAACAAACTACTGATTTGTCTGAGTTTAATACTACCGGTTGGTTTGGTAGTGTCAGCTATTGGGCGGCAACGGCCGGTGATTTGAATGGTGCCAGAAGACGCTTGGCCTATTATCTTCCTTCAGATGAAAACGGCGAACGGGTGAACAATATGATTGCCCCTTCATTCCGAATTGCCTCTTCTTATGGAGTTGTAAACTCGTTGACTTACAATGATGCCAAGAAACGTTGTGCCGCCTATCAGGAGGACGGCTTCCCGGCCGGCAGATGGCGAATCCCGACAAGGGCGGAGATAAAGTATATGGTTTTGCTTGCAAAGGACGGGAAGATTCCGGTTTTGTTGAGTGATGATGCATATTATTGGGGAAGTGATAAGAAGGCCTATTCACCGGGGAATTTCAATAATCCGCATACAAATCCATCATCTTCGAACAACAACTACGTCCGCTGCGTCTACGACGAATGGTACTGGACCGACAAATGCAACAAGAGCATATTCACCTGGGGCGACCGTCCGCGATAAAACGGATGCTCGTAAAAGCCTAACTACTTGAAAACAAATACTATGAACAAAAGGATATTCACATTTATTCTCGCTCTGCTTCCGCTGCTTTCCGGCTGTGGCGACAGACTCTTCATTCCTCAATTGCCGCAACAAAAGGGGAGTGAGGGCTTCACATTCAGTGTGAACCTTCCTCGTGCGATGGACAGCGGAATGGGGACCAAGGCTATGGATGCGGAGGCTATTACTTCCCTTTGGGTGTTGGTTTTCGACGACCAGGGTTTCTTTGTCGAAAGTTCTGAGTGTGAGCCTGTTGCTCCGACGAGTTTTGGGGTGGATATGAATGTGGAATATAAATTCAAAGCCACTCTCCAAGCTTCAATTTCCAAGCGGGTACTCCATTTTGTGGCAAACTACGATTTTGTCGCCAATCCGGTGAAGTTCGGAACCGAATACTATGTGATTCACCTCCTTTCGGTTTCCGGCAATCAAGACGCTTACTGGCAGAGAATTGAACTTGACGGGGGCATTCCGGAAAACGGCGACATATCCCTTATGAACGCCAATGACAGGGCAAAAATTGAAAAAATCCCTCTTGTACGCAATTTTGCAAAAGTAAAAGTCGTTTCCGGGCTGAGCAATTTTGAACTCACGGGATTTGCTCTTTGGAATGTTCCGGACAGGGGCTGCGTGGCTCCTTGTATGATGGAACTCAACAGTTTCGCTGTCTATGCGAAGCACGATGGCAGGGGCGATGCCTTCAGAGATAACCCTTGGGTGAGCCGTTCCTACGACGAACTCCATTCCTCCTATGACGCTCAGGCGGGGAGTCCCGGCTATACCGGCTTTCTCACCGATGCCACCAGAATCGTCGCGACCGACCCTTCCACGCTGGATTTCACTCTCGAAGACAAGCACATCTACGAAAGGCCATTCTCGGGCGATGTCACCAACACGGCCTTAATCATAAAGGGGAAATATGAGGGTCACGCCGAAAGCTACTACAAAATCGATTTTGTGCGCTCGATTAACGCCGGCATTGTCGAATACTACAATATCTTGAGAAATTTTGTCTACACCGCCAACATCGTCGCCTGCACCAGCGACGGCTACTCCACAGCAGCCGAAGCCGCGGCGGCGCCTGCTGCAAACAACTTTGTTGCATCAGTAATGACTCAAGATATTATCAATATCTCTGACGGCACGGGACGGCTTCACATAGGCTACACCGACACCACAGTCGTGAGCTCCGAACCGTTCTACTCCCGTTTCATCTACTACCCGGATTTCAAGAATAGACCTGACTATGCGGACAACAGTTTGATTAAAACCTACGATAGAGTCACTGTACAACCTGTGGCTCCGGGAGGTGCGGTCATAAAGAACTACACTCGTCGTGACATTGACGGAACAGAGGCTCCCGGCTCAGAATGGGGCGACTGGCGGGAATGGAAGGGCTGGAGAGTGGTGAAAATCACACCTCAGGAGCCGTCCGATGAGGAGAAGGTGCAAACTGTCGTCTATTTCGAGCCTTCGCCCACCGGACAGAATGTAAAAATCGCAAGGACAGTGACTTACCATCTGCGTAAGCCATATTCAATGCAGCTTGAATGTAGCCCGTCCACCATCGCTGTGGGTCTGAATAGGGAAGTGCTGCTTAACATAAAGATTCCAACCGGTCTCGCATACTATCTCTTCCCGCTTGAGTTCAAGATTGAAGTCGCCGCAAACAGTCTCACTCCGGACAACCGGAAATCTGAAGACCTCTACCGTTCAGGCTATATGTCGACCTGGTATGGTCAGTCGATGATTCCGGGCAACGGAGGAAAGCAAAGTTACGGTTTCACCAAAACCGTCAGCTACGCAGACTATCTCTCGATGCAGTCGACGCCTGACAATTCGCGGAAAATCATCCCTTGCTCGTTCAAGACAACAAAATCCAATTCCGGGAGTGTCATTTGGGTGAAGAACAAATACTTCGGATTCGGACAAGACATATCCACCGTCAGGTTTAACAACTGATGGTTTATTCCCGCTCTCTTATCTGCTTGGAGTGAAACTCTCCGGAAGCGGCATCTGGTAGACTGATGCACGGAGGAATGCCTTGTAGGCCTCAAGGTCTGTGAGAATGTCTTGCTGCTCCACCGTGATTGTCTCTCCGATTGCCACTCTGTGCTTTCCCTTGGATTTGTTCAGAAGTTCGCGTGGGAGTCTGAGCAGACGCACCTTCCAATCGATAAGACCGAGAGTGTAGTAGAAACGGGAATTGTGGTCGAGAAAATGAATCGGCACAATCGGCACTCTCGCCTTTTTAATCAGATGAATCATACTGTCCTGCCACGGTCTGTCGGCGATTTCTTTCTCTTTCAGATGTAGGTCAGAGACTGCTCCGGAAGGGAAAAATCCCATCGGCTTTCCTTCGTGGAGATTTTCGAGAGTCGCACGCACACCGTTGAGAGTTGTATGTGTGGGTTCTCCTTTTTGTGTGGTTGTCGGATTGACGGTTATGAATGAGGGGCGGAGGGTTTCCACCCTACCGAGAATTTCGTTCACCATAACCTTGTAGTCCGGACGTTTCGGGAGTATGAGGTCGAGGAGTATGATGCCGTCGAGTCCTCCGTAAGGGTGATTACTGATTGTGATGAATGCGCCTTCGGGAAGATTTTCGAGTCTCTCGGGATGACCGATTAGGTAGTTACAGCCCATTGCTTCGAGTATCCTGTGGGCGGATTCTCCCGGATTCTTGCCCTCGAAAGAGCTGTTGTAGAGGCGGTTGACTCCGTTTATTCCCAAAAGTGCGAAAAGTCCTTTTGTGAACCATTGACCCCAGGCGCCCTTGAACAGCGGAGCCATATTCCCGAGTTCTTCAATGCTCAGCACTTCGTGCTCGGGCCTTTCTGTCTTTTTTCGAAAGACGAAAATCTCGGCAAGAAAGTAGTTGAGTATGCCGGAGATGCAGACAGCGAGCAGGTTGCAGAGCCAGGCGTCCCAGCCGAAGAGTTTCTCAAAGAGTACGAGGAATACCATCTTCACGAGGAATCCGAAGATGCACGAGACATTGAACCCGCCGAAATGCCTCCAGAAACTCTTCGCTGACGAGCGGTTGCTTATGCGGTTCTTCCAGATCCAATAGTAGGACATGAGGAAGTTAGCGAAGGTGGCCACCTCAAACGAGATGGCCGGACCTATCCAATATTCTCCCCAATACTGGAATCCGCTCCAGAAACCGCTGGCAGGGTGCGCCTCTACCATAGCTTTCAGCACCCAACCTACAGCCCAAAGTACAGCCGTGTCCACGACTGTACCAAGTGCGCGGCTGACCACAAAGTCAACCCATTTCTTCAGCGAAAGGACTTTGTCCTTCTCCTCTTTCATTTCGTTGTTACTCAGTAAATGTTCCGTCAAATTTCTTAGGTGGGTCAATCTTCGAAAGTGCCTTCTCGTCCTTTATCTGGGAGACGATGAGCAGCAGGAAGATGATGCATCCGAGTCCTATTGCCACCCAGTCGAACGGCGTGTAGGTTCCGTTGAGGGTCTCAAGTCCGTCCTTGAAGCAGTTGATTGTCACATTGTAGTCTGCCCACGGGAAATAAATCAGGAAAATGACGGCAATAGCCGCAATCACGCGGAACTCTGTAGGGCCGAGCTTGCCGTAGGTGAGCTTGAACTCGTTCTTGAGAATCGTCCCGATGTAGGTGTGAGCCGAGATTGCGAGATATGCAACGAGCACGAAGAGGGCGACGTCCATTCGCGCGATGGGGGAGATGCCCGCACCGACGCACATCACGATGATTGTGAAAATGTCGATGTTGTGGTCGATAAAGAATCCATAGACAGGTCTCTGCGTGTGTCTTACACGGGCCATCGAGCCGTCGAGGCTGTCGCCGAACCAGTTGAGGAAGAGTCCGAAGACTGTGAGCCACATCCAGTTGAGATTGATGTTTGCAAGTCCGAAGCCAACTGCGCAGAGAACTGCACCGAATGTTCCCACAGCCGTCAGCATATTCGAAGTTGCCCATACAGGCAGACGCTTTGCTATCCAAACCAAAGCTTTCTTTTCAACTCCGTTCAGGAGCGATGTCTGGATTCGTGTCGCTTTTTCATTTCCCATAATCTTACATAGTTATGTGTGCAACAAAAATTTAATAAAACAACCTTTCTGTAACCTCAGAAGGGCAAACCGACCCTGCATTTTTTGTACCAAAGGGCAAAAATGAACAATCTGTCCGCCCAAACCGAAGGCAAAGATAATAAATATTCCATTAAGGCTATCTTCTTCCCGTCGCGTCCAGTGCATAGCTTCTGCCGCTCACCGTCGCCTCAGTAAAGGTGTATCTTGCCAGAAACTCCTCTCCGGACTTGACTGCAACAGACGAGCCGGCGACGAAACTGCCATACAGAAAGACATTGCCGTTGGCATCGGATGTAAGGGAGTAGCTGGTATCGACCGTAGCGTTGCCATTGACAGGAATAAACTTGCTGACAATGACCGTAACATTAGTGTTTGGCTGCACCGCCATGCGCAGGCGGGAGTAGTTGCGCCGGGCAGAAGAAAAATAAACATTCAGACCGGTCCCGGTACTGTTATTATTGACCGTGGGTTCGATATATTCGCCGGTTTCGGCCACTTTGCCGTCCTTCAGCTCTGGAGTGCCGGAAGAACCCCACATATAGTCAGGGGCATAATACACATATCCAAAAGGCACATTGTCTTCTCTGTAATATAGTTCTCCGCCTGTAAGATTCCAGCCCCCTCCGTTATAGGTAAAGCTTGCAAACGTATCTCCGTGATGTTTGTCATATACCTTGGCAAGCAGTTCATCCCCATCTTTCCACGATGTCTTTCCCTCGTCGGGCGTGCCTATGGTTCCGGTCTGCGACTGCAAGTTTTCTTCCTGCGTCCAGCCGGGCAGATTGTCACAGTTTAACCCCGTTATGTATGCCTTGTTCTTGCCTATATTCAGGGTATAGGGATATTCGTGTCCTTCCTCGAACTCCTCCTCCATCCTCATCGCTACCTTATACTCCTTCCCGTTGACGGTAAGTTTCAGAAACTCCTCGTCTCTCTTGTATGTACCGGGCGTGACGATTGCGGAAAACTTGTTGCCCTCGCGCAGGCAGGCCGTGACCCATTTCTCTCCTCCGCTCATCCCCGTCATTGTTCCCTCCGTGCCGAATGTTGCCTTGGAGTTCTTTGAAAGCACCTCTGCCTTGGTCGGGAGCGTATTGTCTTCAAAGTCGGAGCTTCCGAGTACATAAGTTACTGTCACCAATGCCATCCTGTGTCTCATTGAGACGTTTACATAAGTCGGCTTGCCCTGCCACATACCGTTAATGTAGTCCGCCTTTTTAAGCTTCTCCACCGTCTCCTGTCCGGAAGGCAGTTCAAATGAGAATGCGTCATATTCAGAGGGATACGATGCCCATATCGTGTGGTCAGAGTTCTCGTCCGACCAGCAGAACGCCTTGTCACGGGACCAGACACCCATTCCGTCGGAATATGAATAGGTAAGGACGGCCGCCCTCATCTCATCATCCTTGGCGACCCTCACGGCTATCTTGTCCCCATTATCCCAACTGTCTCCTTCTTCCAATGTGTTGACACGGGTCTGCGCGTCATCGACAGAGAAGGTCGCGCAGATTTCCGGACCACTCGTGTCCGGAACCACATCATTGTTTTTCGTGCACGCGGCAAGGCTTATCGTGATGAAAGCCAGAACCGTATATGTGGATTTATCAATTTTGTTCATAATCATCTGTTTATCAGTGTATAATCTGATAGCCGGTCTTTTACGCATCGATGTTGAAATTGCTGCTCGCACCCTCTTGCCATTGTTGAATACCCTTATTCTCGATTGTTATCCCCATATTCGTGACAACAATGGTGTAGCTGTAAAGACTTCCTCCATTGAACCTGCCGCCGGAAGGGGCGGTCAGAGTTGTCGTGTAGGTGTTGTGCGTTCCGTCATCCGTCGATGTCTCCAAAGATACGCTGATGCTGTTGTTCTGCACGGTTTGCGGGAGCAGGATGAAGCTGACGGTCGGGCTGTCGCTCAAATCCTGGTTCACAGTCCCGGTCAGTGCCGTCTTGCTTGCGTATGACCACATCTCGCCGTTTCTCGGGTTTACGCTTCCCTCATTCTGGATTTTGTCCAGAGTGAAACTCAGCAGAGTCTCGTTATATTCGATGCCATAGCCGGCCTTTATTGTGAATGTTACCATTGCCATGCAGTGCCTGAAGGCATGGTCGCCCGAAAAGTTTACCACCGGAGACGACTTGCTTGCAGTTGCACCGTCCGCAAAGAGAAAATCCCATCTGCATTTGCCGTCCTTCACCACGCCGCCTTGCCAGTTTATTGTGCCGCCTGCATTCATGTCGGCATCGGCGGTGTAGGGGTAATATGCACAAAAGCTTGCATCATAATTGTCCGCGAAATAAATCGCCTCGTCAGCGGGACTGAAGCTTCCGGTCTGATTGTTCGCGACATATTTCACGTTGCTTTCGTTTGTGTTTCCCTTTGATGTCGCATATATGCCGATTGCGTCTTCTCCGGCCGTCCATGTGTTATCGACAGTGGCACGGGTGCTTATGCCGGCCTGCACAGTCGCGGCAACGGGACCGTCATCGGCGCGTTCTGCATCTTTCGCGCAGGATGCGAGCAGCAATGCCGCCGAGGCCATGTATAGGAATCTGATATTTTTCATCGTGTCTTCGAAACTTGAAATAACTTGGACTGAACTTTACTTTGCGATATGCTCTCCGTTGTCCCCACCGTCTTCCCATGGAGTGATGGTGCCTGAGACTTCGGCGGCTGTGCGGCTCAGTTTCACGCCCGTGTAGTGATATTGCTTGCCGCCCTCAAGTTTTGTCTTCATCGTCCAGGTGAAAGGAGCGTCATGGTCATTGTTGAGGCTGAACTCAATCTCGCGGCTTTCAGATGTCGTTGGAAACAGGATTGCCTCGTATCTCTTGCCGGCCTCGACGGTCTTCATCGTGATGCCTTTCGGTTCCTCTTCTCCCGATATTGTGCCGTCAACGAGATTGAACGTCGCCTTTGTATCGACATCCTTTACCTTTACCGTCAGTTTGGCGAGGTCTGCCTGCGTGAGTCCGGTGCCGGGCTGAACTTCAAGGATGAGCCTGCACAGCAGATGAGTGAAATTAAGTTCCACCTTCGGGTTGGACTTGTTGCGGCCGCTGACCTTCGCGTACATCAGGTCGAGCGCTTCCTGATTGCTCTGGTCGGACAGGTCGAGGGCGATTCTGTAGTCATTGACCTCCGCCGTGTAGGGATAGTATGCATGGAAATCCACGTCTCCGTCCATCGGGAAATATATAATCTGCTCGGCGGTGACGGGAGAGAACGCGCCGTCGCCTTCAGTCTTGTAGGCTATGTTGTCGGCATCCTCGCGAATGGCATCCTTGGAAAGGATTTCATTTTCTTCTACCATGAAAATCCCGATTTGGTCTCCGGCCGTCCATTTGTCATAGACGGCACGGCTCGCGGTGATGCTGCTGCCGAACTGTACGGCAACCTTGTCATCCTGTGCGTCCGGTGACACCTTGCCGTTGCAGGAAACCATTGCTGCTGCGGCAACGAGTGCAAGTGGGAAAAGTTTTGCTATTATTTTCATATTGCTGATATATTTGTTGCTGATAATCCTGACCGGGATGCTCGTTTTCGACTTGTTTTTGAGGCTTGCTACATCTTGTAATATCCTCGAAGAATTTTGGAGAAAAGTGAGGACGGAAGTATAGTTTTGAGCAGTACAGAAAGGCTCTGTTCAAGAGTCGCTACGACATATCTGTTTCGCGGACGGCGTGCCTTCGCAATCCTCGCCACTGTCTCCGCCACCTTTACAGGCTTAAGCCCATGACCTTCGTCGTTCTCTATCTTGCTCATTGACAGTGCGTATGCCGGGTATGCCTCCGCGACCTCCGGAGCGGTCTTCCGTCTCTTTCCTGTGAATCCGGTGGAAAAGTCTCCCGGGTTTATGAGCGAGACTGAGATCCGGAAATTGTGCACTTCCATTCTAAGGGCCTCGGCATAGCCCTCAATGGCGAACTTGCTTGCGGAATAGAATCCCTGAAATGGTAGTCCCATGAGCCCTCCTATCGAACTGAGGAAAACAATCTTTCCGCATTTTCGTTCTCTCATGTGCGGCAGCACTGCCTTCGAGAACCTCACCATTCCCATGAAGTTCGTGTCCATCTGGAGTTCAATGTCCTCGTCCGGGGTGAACTCAATCGGGCCTCCGATGCCCATCCCCGCATTGTTCACGAGCATATCGATATGTCCCTGTTCCGCAATCACTGTGTCCACGGCTCGTTTCACGGATTCAGCGTCCCTGACGTCGGCATTCAGGTAATGAACTCCTGGGATATGTTCAACTTCGCGCCGCACCGTACCATAGACAGTATATCCCGTCTCGGCAAGCATCCGTGCCGACTCCAGCCCGAATCCAGAAGAAATCCCCGTTATAAGAACAACCTTAGTTTTCATGATTCAGAGGTAATTAGCCCATAATAAAACAGAGCATCCCGCCTCTGCGAAATGCTCTGCAAATTTATAAAATTTCCCCCAATCCTATTTTATAACAGCTGAGATGGGAGGGTGAATATGAGAGATGAAATGCAAGGCGCTCAGTGAAGATGAAACCGCAGCAACCTGATGGTTGTGAGGATTTCATCAAAATGAGCAACGAAGCAGTTCGCTCTCATATTCGCCCGACTTAAAGGACCGCCATAATGGCACCTACAAGCGCAAGAATAGCGTAAAACTCAGGAAGAGCGGCGTAGATGAGGGTGTTTGTCATCACGCTGTGTCCCTGGCTTTCACCTACGATACCGTTTGCGCAGACCTGACCCTGACGGATTGCAGAGAAAAGGCAAACGAGTCCGACTGCAAGACCAACTCCGAAAAGAAGCGGACCCTGAGCAGTGAAATCAGGCTTGAAGACTACGAGCCAGAGGAGGAAGCCCACGAATCCGTAGAGACCCTGAGTTGCAGGAAGTGCAGAGAGAATCATATAAGTGGATGATTTCTCCGGATTCTTTTTGAGTGCGCCCTCAGCTGCGTTTGCAGCAATGGTTGTTCCGTAGCTGGAACCGATGCCGGCCAGACCAAGCATAAGGCCAAGGCCAAGATAACCAAGAATTTCGTTCATAATTGTTGTTTTTATTTGTTATATTTATTTTTCTTTTTGATGTCTTCGGCAATCAATGTCTTTAACAATCAATGTCTTTGGCATCACTTCTTTTTTGTCAGAGGGTTGTATT
Organism: uncultured Bacteroidales bacterium; assembly: GCA_900545245.1. Taxonomy (GTDB): domain Bacteria; phylum Bacteroidota; class Bacteroidia; order Bacteroidales; family UBA932; genus Cryptobacteroides. The sequence goes on along the minus strand of UQYV01000041.1, from coordinate 13,798 downwards.
TTGCTCCGCTTCCCTCATAGCCGGAGTTCTTGAAATACTCCACGAATGTCAGACGCAGCGGGTGCACAAAGGCTCCAAGGCAAGACATCGCGAGGTTCAGCACGTGACCGAAAATGAGGATGATGATGCAGAACACCCAGTTCACTCCCGGAACAGGAATGTCGAGAATCATCGTTCCCATTATGTTGAACGCATTTCCGAGCATACCGCCGGCAAGGCCGAGAGCATAGAGTCGGATGTAACTCAGAACGTCGCCCAACAGTCCGGTCACCATATTGTATGTGTCCCAAAGACCGGAGCCGATGTTCAGAAGCGGATTGCGTCCAGGTGTGTTGAAAACATAGATTGCAAGGCCGCTGACGACTGCGAGCGCGATGATTGTCCATTTGAAGGCTTCAGCAGAGAGAACTTCAGTCATCCCGAGTGAAACCACCACCAGACCACCGACAATCAGAGTTGTCCATCCCCAGGTTGCGATAGTTTTCTTGAAACCGAAGCGTTTGGTGAAGTTGATGGTCTTGATTATCATCGCAAGGCAGATGTGCAGCACACCGATTGCAACGGCAAGCACCATCTGAACAGGGAATCCCGCAATCTTCGCATCGGGGAACCATCCGTCGATGCAGAGTCCTTTTAGCCAGGCAGGTGCCCAGGAAGCCTCCAGGATGCTCATCCCGAAGAATGTGCCGAGGAAAATTCCCACAACGAAGGTCATTCCGCCAAGGAAGGCTATGAGTCTGTGCATCTTGCCGAGGCTCGAATCCTTCATCTTCAGTCTGAGCACGAGCGCTATCAGCATAAGGAGTATTCCGTAGCCGGCGTCTCCCATACACATCGCGAAGAAGAGCATAAAGAACGGACCGAGTACCGGGGTAGGGTCGAACTCGTCGTAGGCCGGCACACCATACATTCCTGTGAGCACCTCGAAGTTCTTTGCAAACCAGTTGTTCTTCAGCTTAACCGGAGGATTGTCCTCTTTGGTCGCCGCCTCGTGGCTGTAGTAGATGTCCATCGAGTCGAAGCTGGCGCAGAGCCTCTTATCGTCCGATGTCGGAGCGAAGCCGGTGAGAACGGTGAGGTAGTTGTCAACAGCCTTTTCAGTGGCCGCCTCTGCGAAATAGAGGTCGAGACGGGAAAGGGAATCGTTGTATGCCTTACGGATTTCGTCACTGCAATTTTTGAGGTTTGCAAGCAACTGCTGCTCCTTTTCGAGTTTGCTCTGCAGGAGGGCGAGTTTTTCTTCCTCCTCATTCACAGAACCTTCCGGAGCAGGGATAGCCTCAAGTGGGAAGCTGTACTCTTCTTGCGCCGGAGAAACAGTCACGAAAAACACCTTCGACTCAGTCTCACTGATGACTTCCAGCGGTCGGATTTCAGCCCAAGACGGGTCGAATTTCTTTTTCATACAGCTGTAGAATCGCAGCTTAAGTCCCTGGGACTCAAGTTTGTGGATGTCTTCGCTACGGAAGCTGCCCCACGGCTGACGAACTGCAATTTCCTTCTTTGCCGCAGCAATCTCCGCCGAAATCTCAGCAATCCTGTCTTGAGTCTCCAAAACCGCATCTACAGGGCAACCGTCGAATTTGAAGTCCTTGTCACTCCCGGCTTTGCAAGCTGCGAGAATGGAGAGGGCTTTTTTCGCACGGTCAGCCTCTGCGAGCATTTCGGAAGACTGCTCGTCAATCGGTTTGAGGGAGCGTGAGATGTCAACGACTCCAAGTTCCTGAAGTGAATTCAGGAATCCTTCTGTCTGCTCCGAAAGCAGGATGAAGGAATATTTTGTCATTTTAGTTACCATCTTCTGCGTCCTCCTCTGCCGCGTGTCTTTGCTTGACAATCTTGGAAGCCGCCTTGGAGAGGTTTTCCTCGTCTTCCATATACCTTTTTATCTTGCGAATCGCCTCCTGATAGCCCGGAATCTGCACCTTTTCGTAAAGGTTCACTTTCTGGGTGGTCTTTTTTCTCTGGAAATCCAGAATCCGGCTCTTCTCTTTGTAGACCTCCGACTCTATTCCAAGACGCGAGAGTTCTTTGAGTATTGCCACACCGTCGGCATACCAGGCCGGTTTGACGAAGGCGTTGAATTCGTGGATTTCGAAGCTGATTCCCTTCAGTTCCGGGGTTTTCACACCGGCCACTTTCACCGTGACGAGTTCCACGTCAGTGATGGATATGAGACCAGGTTCAAACTCGTTCCACAGGGCAGCAAGATAATCGTATTTGTTAAGGGCGGCTTCAAGGTCTTCAATCAACTTCTCCGAATAATCCTTGGCACGGCGAACCTCCAGACGCAACGCGCTCTCCTTGTTCTTCAGGGTAGGGAGGGCGTTTTGGCGCATCTTCAGCTGCTTGCCAATTTCATTCAGCGAAGTTTTGTTATATTGAAATTTGATCGCCATAAAACACTAATTTTTCCAATATTTATCAATCAAGGCTTGCTTGATGCCGGTTTCTGCTTTGGAGAAGTACTTGCCGAAGAGTTCCCAGGCAGTGTCGAGCATCTCGTCGAGACTGATGTTGACATCGATTGAAAGGATTCTTGTTGCGTAGTCCTTCGCGTAGGCAAGACAGCGGTGGTCGTAGTCCGAAAGGTCGAAACCGTTCTCAAGCTTGGTCTTTGCGTTCTGGGCATCAGCGTAGAGACGGACAGAGGCGTTCATCACCTGTGAGTGGTCTTCCCTTGTCTTCTTTCCCTGAACGAGCTGCTTGAGCCTGGAGAGGGAACGGAACGGGTCGATGATGACCTTGCCGGAATCCGGGTCGTTACGGAGGAAGAGCTGTCCCTCGGTGATGTAACCGGTGTTGTCAGGAATCGCGTGGGTGATGTCTCCGTCGTTGAGGGTGGTCACAGCGATGATGGTGATTGAACCGCCGTCAGGAAGCTGCACCGCCTTCTCGTAAATCTTTGCGAGGTCGGAGTAGAGCGAACCTGGCATTGAGTCCTTGGATGGAATCTGGTCCATACGGTTCGACACGATGGAGAGCGCATCCGCATAAAGTGTCATATCTGTCAGAAGCACAAGCACTTTCTCGTTCTTCTCCACTGCGAAATACTCGGCGGCCGTAAGCGCCATATCCGGAATGAGGAGTCGCTCAACAGGCGGCTGCTCGGTGGTGTTCACGAAAGAGATGATTTTGTCAAGTGCACCCGCTGCCTCAAATTCGTGTTTGAAGTAGAGGTAGTCGTCGTTTGAAAGACCCATACCTCCGAGGATAATCTTGTCCACGTCCGCACGGAGGGCAACCTGCGCCATCACATTGTTGTATGGCTGGTCGGAGTCCGCAAAGAACGGAATCTTCTGTCCGGAAACGAGTGTGTTGTTGAGGTCGATGCCGGCGATACCTGTCGGGATAATCTCCGAAGGCTGTCTTCTCTTATATGGGTTCACTGAAGGACCGCCGATTTCGCGTACTTCGCCTTCAACCTCAGGGCCGCCGTCAATCGGGTGTCCGTATGCGTCGAAGAATCGTCCTGCGAGTTCATCGCTCACGTGAAGGTTTGGAGCCTCGCCGAGGAAAGTCACTTCAGCATCCGTCGGAATACCTTCCGTGCCGGAGAAAACCTGAAGCGTCACGATCTCACCTTTGGTCTTTACGACCTGTGCAAGCCTGCCTGCGACAATGGCAAGCTCATCATTGGAAACACCGTCAGCCCTGAGCGAAACTGTGGCCTTGGTGATGCTTTCCAGCTTTGTGTAGATTTTCTTATATGCCTTATTTGCCATTGCTCAGGAGTGTATTAAGTTTGTTTTCAAATTCCTTGAACTGCTCGCTGTGGAACTCGGAGTAGTTCATCTGACGGAGAATGTTGATGATTTCCTTGAAGAAGTCGCGGCATTTCTCGAAGTCCTCAAATTCGAAATGGCGCTCACAGATGCCGAGCACGAGTTCGACCATATATTTCTGCCTCTCAAGAGGGCAGAGTGCGTCGATTGCGTCGAATGCATCCTGCTGAAGCACCACAAAGTCAATAAGTTCGGACTTCCAGAACAACTCGTGGTAGTTCATCGGAACGCCGTCGTCACCGAGGATGTTGATTTGCTCCTGCGCTTCACGGCCCTTGCGGATGAGGTTTTTGAGTCCGTTGACTTTTTCCGTCCATCCCGGGGCGATTGTCTTTTCGAGATATTCCTGAATCTCAGGATATTCGAGATATTTTGAATATGAGTCAATCGGGTTCACCGCAGGGTATCTCTTCTGGTCGGCACGCTTCTGCTCAAGAGCGTAGAAGCAACGTGCAGCCTTCTTGGTGGACTCGGTCACCGGCTCCTTGAGGTTACCTCCCGCAGGGGATACTGTTCCGATGAAGGTAACAGAACCTGTCTGTCCGTTGTTCAGAACGACCATTCCGGCACGTGCATAGAAGTTTGAGATGATTGCAGAAAGGTCCACCGGGAATGCGTCCGCTCCAGGAAGCTCCTCCAGACGGTTACTCATCTCCCTGAGGGCCTGTGCCCATCTTGAAGTGGAGTCCGCGAGCAGAAGAACCTTCATACCCATCGCACGGTAGTATTCGCAAATGGTCATTGCCGTGTAAACGGATGCCTCACGTGCGGCTACAGGCATATTGGAGGTGTTGCAGATGATGGTTGTACGCTCCATAAGGTGACGTCCTGTGTGCGGGTCAATCAGTTCAGGGAACTCGGTGAAGATTTCCACCACTTCGTTCGCACGCTCTCCGCAGGCTGCCATCACGATGACCTGTGCGTCACCCTGCTTTGCAATTGCGTGCTGGAGCACTGTCTTTCCGCAGCCGAACGGTCCGGGGATGAAGCCCGTACCTCCTTCTGCGATAGGGTCGAGAGTGTCGATTACGCGGACTCCCGTCTCCATAATTCTTGAAGGCCTCGGCTTTTCCTTATAACCCTTCACTGCCACTTTCACCGGCCATTTCTGGGTCATCGTGACCTTCACTTCCTCGCCGTCTTCGTTCACGAGTACCGCCATCGTGTCGTCAATCTTGTACTGACCTGCTGCGGCAACGGATTTCACCGTGTATTCACCCTTGAAAGAGAAAGGCACCATAATCTTGTGAGGCAGCCAGCCCTCCTTCACTTCTCCAAGCCAGTCTGCGGCAACGACTTTGTCGCCTTCCTTTGCAATCGGAGTGAAGTCCCAAAGTTTTTCGTGGTCGAGAGGCTCTGTGTATTCGCCCCTCTTGAGGAAGACTCCCGTCATCGTGGTGAGGTTGTTCTGGAGTCCGTCGTAGCAGCTCGAAAGCAAGCCCGGACCCAATGTGACCTCAAGCATCTTGTTCTCGAAAACTACCTTGTTCCCGTTTTTCAGGCCACGGGTGCTCTCGAAAACCTGCACAGCCGCATTGGAGCCGTTCACCTTGATGACCTCCGCCATAAGATGCGTTCCATCAAGGTCGATGTAGCAGATTTCGTTCTGCGACACCGGTCCGTCCACCGCGACAGTGACAAGGTTTGAGACGATGCCCGTCACCTTTCCTGTAGTCTTGTTCATATTGATTTATACTTTAATTTATTTTTTCAAATTTATCTGCCACTCCCGAAAATCAGCTTCCGGAGCGGCCGCCCCGAAGGACCTAAGCACCCGTGTAGTTTACGCCCTTGAATGTGCCGCGCACTTCTCCGACGAGTTTGCGGAACATTTCGCGTCCGCTCTGCTCGTCGAGCCTATACCAGCGGGCCACGACCTGCATCTTCACGATGAACGCAAGCACCGCCTCGATGTCGAAATAGTCGAAGACCGTCATTTTGGAGACATTCTCCCAAACAAGGTCGTCCAAAGCCCTTTCACGCACCAGAAGGTCGTCTCCCCGAAGGATGCTTTCCACAGCCTCTTCCTCTTCGAAAGGCAGTTCGAGAGCCTCGCCGTCCTTGCCGAGGAGCACCATAAGGTCTTTATCGGCAGGTCTTCCGAGCTCTTTGTTGAGGTATTTCACCTTCAGATTCCTCAGGCAGAGGTCGAAGCGGAAATATTCGCGCAGAAAACGGTTTCTGTGTGCGAGTGCTTCGGCATAGAACTCCGGAGTGAGGCAATCCTCGGCATAGCCTTTCATCAGAAAGTCCACCAGAGCATTGTCAGCAGAGTCCAACTGTTCACGAATCTGGGCGATGAACTCGTCGGGAGTCGTGTCAGTGAACCGGAAGCCGCTGTCAACCACAGGGAGGCTGGCTATTATATATTCGTAGTTCTTCATATTATCCAAAGAGGATTTTCTTTGTTGCAGGACGCAGATACTCGCTGATGAGTTCCTTGAATGCCTCGTCGCTGAAATTGACGAAATAGCCGCCGTCCTTAGGCCCGATGGTGAATCCGCCTCCGATTTTCTTGCTGAACTTCACTTCCACCTCTTTGCCGAGAGTTTTGGCAACTTCCTTTTTCACGAATGTGTCGAGATTGCCTTTTGCGCTTTCCGGCAGGCAGAGTTCGATGCCGCAGTCCTTGCCTTCAGCGAATGCCTTTACGGCTGTGGTGATGATTGTCTTGATGAACTCCTCGTCTGAAAGGGCTGCCTTCACTTTAGCGTCAGTAGCCTCTGTCACAATGAGTTTCTCGATTGCCTGGCGTGTCTCGCTCACTGTCTGTCTCGATGCGAGAGCGATGTCTCCGGCAGTCTTGGTCTTGAGGTCTTCAGCATCTTTCTGCGCTTTAGCAACAATGGCATCAGCCTTTTTCTTGGCCTGGGCGATGATTTCCTCCGCCTCAGAGTTTGCTTTTGCGAGAATTGCCTCTCCCTCAGCCTTACCTTTTGACAGCCCCTCGTTGTAGAGTTTGTCTGTCAGTTCCTGCAATTTGTTCTGCATTTTGTTGTATTTTTATTGTTATTATATTTTCATTTACTTAAGCTTCGCAACTGCGCCGACACTATCCCAGAAATCCCAGCAGAATACCCGCAGCCACCGCTGAACCAATCACTCCCGCCACATTCGGTGCCATCGCGTGCATAAGAAGGTGGTTGTCTTTGTCGAACTTTCGACCCACCACTTCGGACACCCTCGCGGAATCCGGAACTGCGGAAACTCCCGCATTGCCTATGAGCGGATTGATTTTTCTGCCTTCCTTGCAAAACAGGTTCATTATTTTCACAAAAAGCACGCCGCAGAAAGTCGCAATTACAAAGGATATAAGCCCCAGAATGAAGATTTTAATCGACTGCGGAGAAAGGAATTGGTCGGCCTGTGTGGATGCTCCCACCGTGAGTCCGATGAGTGTGGTGACAACGTCAATCATCGGCCCTCTGGCTGTCTCTGCAAGCCTTCTGGTCACTCCGCTCTCTTTCAGGAGATTACCGAAAAAGAGCATACCCAAAAGCGGAAGACCCGACGGGACGATGAATGCCGTGAGTATGAATCCGACAATCGGGAACATTATTTTCTCTCTCTGGCTGACCACTCTTGGAGGCGCCATTTTGATGAGTCTTTCCTTCTTTGTGGTTAATAAAAGCATAATCGGCTCCTGAATCACCGGTACAAGCGCCATATAGGAATATGCCGAAACTGCGATTGCTCCCAGAAGATGTGGGGCGAGTTTGGAACTGAGGAAAATGGCCGTAGGGCCGTCCGCACCGCCGATGATTCCGATTGCTCCGGCCTCCTGCGGGGTGAATCCGAGCCAGAGCGCAAGAAGGAATGCTCCGAAAATGCCCATCTGTGCCGCCGCTCCGATGAGTATCAGACGCGGTTGGGAAATCAGAGAGGAAAAATCGGTCATTGCGCCAATTCCAAGAAAAATCAAAGGGGGATACCAGCCCTTCACAACTCCCTGATAGAGAATGTTAAGCACTGAACCCTCCTCATATATGCCTACCTGCATTCCAGTCGGAAGCGGAATGTTGCCGACAATGATTCCGAAACCAATCGGAACCAGAAGCAGCGGCTCCCATTTTTTGACTATACCCAGAAAGATGAAGATGAGGCCAATCGCCACCATCACAAGGTGCTGCCAGGTGCAGTTGTAGAATCCGGTGAAGCTCCAGAACTGCTGGAGACTGTCGAAAATCTCGTGCATTATCCTATAGTTATTATGGCTGCACCCTCAAGAACAGAATCTCCTTTTCCGGCATTGACTGCCGTGACTGTGCCGCTTGCTGTGGATTCTATTTCGTTTTCCATCTTCATCGCCTCCAGAACAGCGACTGTCTGTCCTGCCTTGACAGCATCCCCGACCTTCACTTTGATGTCGAGAATCACGCCCGGAAGGGGAGCGGTGACAACTTCTCCCTTGCCTTGTGGTGCAGTGGGAGTTGCTGCTTGAGCCGCCTTAGGAGCAGGGGCGGTCGCCTGAGGAGTCACCGCCGGAGCGCCTGTGGAAACTGTCTGAGGGGCCGGTCTTACCGCCTGTTGAGCAGGAGCGGGCACTGCGTCAGCGAGTTCGACTTTGTAGTCAGTTCCGTTCACGGTGACATCGGCAATTCCGCCTTCCACCGAGTTGACATCGACCTGATAGTCGTGTCCGTTTATTCTGAAATTATATTTTCCCATAATCCCGAATTATGATTGTAATATATCTTGTCGAAAAGTTGTTCTTATATTGATAAATCGCTTATGTTGATGAATCGTCCTACCGTCTGATGGTTATCACATAACTTTCCACATCGTGCACCTCTCCAAACCCATCAGCCTCAAGCGCCATTGCAATCGCCGCCGCAATCTCATCCTCCCTTCCGAGTTCCTTTTCGAGAGCCATAGCCACTGCTGCAGCCACTTCCGGGCTCATTTCCCCGGACTTTCTACTGCCTTTGAGGCCCTTGCGCAGCCCTCCCCATTCGAAATTCTGCGCCTTGCCTATCCACAAATAGCAGAAATACAGCACCGTCAATGCCGCGAAAACGACAAGGACAGCGGTGAGCGAAAGTATAAGTCCGAATTTCATTGCGCAATATTATGTAGGTGTCTTTACTTTTGTCAATTTCCAGGGTTGTCGGCCCCCGGTGTCGGAATCTTCCGGAAACTACATCGGAAGGTTGTCGTGCTTGCGATGAGGCTGTTCCACTTTCTTGTTTTCCAACTGCACAAGTGCGCGGATGATGCGGAAACGGGTGTTCGCAGGCTCAATGACATCGTCGATGTAGCCGAATGCTGCCGAATAGTATGGGTTGCAGAAGAGCTCGTCATATTCCTTTTTCTTCTCTTCTTTGATTTCCGTCCGTTTTGTCGGGTCAGCCTCCGCCTTGAGTTCCTTCGAATAGAGGATTTCCACCGCTCCGTCAGCACCCATTACAGCGATGTTGGCGCTCGGCCAGGCGTAGTTTACGTCACCTCTCAACTGCTTGCAGCTCATCACGATATGCGCTCCGCCGTAGCTTTTGCGAAGTGTGACGGTGATTTTCGGAACTGTCGCCTCGCCGTAGGCATAGAGGAGTTTCGCTCCGTTGGAGATGATGCCGCCATATTCCTGCTGGGTGCCGCAGAGAAATCCCGGCACGTCCACAAGGCTGATAATAGGGATGTTGAAGGCGTCGCAGAATCTGACAAAACGGGCAGCCTTGCGGGAAGCGTTGATGTCCAGAACGCCCGCGAGAAACTTAGGCTGGTTTGCGACGATTCCCACCGATTTACCTCCCATATTTGCGAATCCGATGATTATGTTTTTCGCCCATTCGCTGTGGATTTCGAGAAAACGGGCGTCGTCAACGATGCTGCGGATGACCGAATACATATCATAAGCCTTGTTCGGATTGTCCGGAATTATGTCGTTGAGTGCGTAGTCTACGCGGTTGTATGGGTCGTTTGTCGGCCTTTCGGGCGCTTTTTCACGGTTGTTAGAAGGGATGTAACTTATGAGTTCGCGTATGAGCTGAAGCCCCTCCTGCTCGCTTTCTGCGGCAAAATGTGCGACTCCGCTCTTTTTGGAATGTACCTCCGCTCCTCCGAGTTGCTCCTGGGTGACTTCTTCACCGGTGACGCTTTTGACGACCGCAGGCCCCGTAAGGAACATATAGGATGTGTTTTTCACCATTATATTGAAGTCCGTCAGGGCAGGGGAATAGACCGCTCCGCCTGCGCAAGGACCGAATATGCCCGAAATCTGAGGAATCACACCGGAAGAAAGGATATTTCTCTCGAAAATCTCACCGAAACCCGCCAGCGAACTCACTCCTTCCTGGATTCGCGCTCCACCGGAGTCGTTGATTCCGATGCAAGGGGCACCGTTCCGCACGGCCGCATCCATAACTTTGCATATTTTCTGCGCCATTGTCTCGGAAAGCGAGCCGCCGGTGACGGTGAAGTCCTGTGCGAAGACATAAACGACTCTTCCGTCGATTGTTCCCTGTCCGGTCACCACTCCGTCGCCGTCGTAGTGCGTCTTGTCCATCCCGAAATTGTGGCAGCGATGGTGCACGAACATATCATATTCCTCGAAGCTCCCCTCGTCCAAAAGCAACGCAATCCTCTCACGTGCAGTGAGTTTCCCCTTCGAATGCTGCGCATCTATCCTCGCCTGTCCGCCGCCCAAACGCGCGACCGCCCTCTTCTTGACCAGTTCCTTGATTTTTTCAGTCTGGATGCTCATAAGTTTCATTTTTTCATAAACAAACGTCAAAGTTAATACTTTTCTAAAAAATCGCTACATTTGTCTCACCTTCTTTAAGGATGATTTCCCCTATTTCTTGGAAAAGTGTATAAAATATACCTAAAATACCTTGGAAAAATGTATGTAATCTCCTATTTTTGTCTTGGAAAAATGTATTACTAAATATAAATATCTGAAATTATGATAGAAAGGAGGATTGATAGACAGATTGAGGAACACTATCGTACATCCTCATCTTCACTTCTTCTCACTGGCGCTCGTCAGACAGGGAAAACCTTTGCAATCAGAAAGTTCGCTAAGGCGTCGGGGCTTAAATTGGTGGAGATAAACTTTCTTGAAAACCCTGAGGCAACCACGGTTTTTGAGGGGGCTAAGGACGCGAAAGAAGTACTGTTTCGGCTTTCTGCATATACCAATACTATTCTTGAGCCAGGAAATACCCTCATTTTCTTTGATGAGATTCAGAAATTCGGAGATATCGTGACATGGATTAAGTTCCTTGTCGATGAGGGAAGTTATCGATATGCCTTGAGTGGCAGTCTGCTCGGTGTTGAACTGAAGAATATTCGCAGCGTTCCAGTCGGATATATGTCCGTCTTGGATGTCTATCCACTTGATATGGAGGAGTTTTTCAGTGCTGTAGGCGTCAGCAATTCTGTCTTGGATTCTGTTCGTCAGGCTTTTCTTGAAAAGAAACCTGTCGATTCGGTCGTCCATACTTCTTTGATGAAACTTGTAGGGATTTATCTTGTTGTCGGAGGAATGCCAGCTGCGGTTCAGGCATATATGGACACGAATAATCTTCAGACTGTCAGAAAATGTCAGTCGGACATACTGCGTCTTTATAAATGGGATATAAGTCAGTATGACTCGGGACAGAAACTGGGTATAAATGAGATGTTTGACCTAATCCCGTCAGAATTGAACTCCAGCAACAAAAGGTTCGTCTTGAAAAGGCTTAATGAACACGCACGCTTCCAGAGATATGAGAACGGTTTTATCTGGCTTAAGGATGCCGGGGTCGCGCTGCCTGTCTATAATGTGTCCGAGCCTAAGTCTCCGCTGAAACTGAATGAGGAAAGGAATCTTTTCAAGTTCTTTCAGAATGATGTCGGGCTTCTTTCCTCCCAGTATGCCGACGGACTTGCGTTGAGGATAGTCAGCGGCGATGTGAATGTGAATTATGGTGCAGTCTATGAGAATCTTGTGGCTCAGGAACTGCTTGCTCATGGTTTCGAACTCTACTATTTCAATAGCAAAAAATATGGTGAACTTGACTTCGTGCTGGAAACATCAGAGGGCGTGACGCCTTTGGAAGTCAAATCTGGGAAGGATTATGAAAGGCATAATGCACTGAAGAATGTTATGTCGTGTGACAACTATCAGATAAAGAGTGCCGTTGTCCTGACAAATGACAATCTTCGGATGGCGGGTCCTGTGGTCTATATGCCAATCTATATGCTGATGTTTATCTGGCGTTTCGTTGAGTCGAAGCCTCAAATCGTGATTCCGGATTTGACGGGTCTTGTATGACAAATCCGACCGGAAGGGGCGCGGTTTTTTGTGTGGAATTTTTTAAAACTTAAGCATCTATGACAGGGAGACGATTCATCGGAGAGAAGCTGTGGAACGGTGCCAGTCTGTTCCACGGGATTGTTTATGCCCGTTATTCGCGCTTTGGGATGCCGGAGATGGTGGAATATGGGGAGGGGGAGATTGTCGATGCGCGGGAATATGGCTGCGTTTGTCCTCAGAATCTGTCGCATTTGCTGGGGCAACTTGGACCGGATTCGGGCTTGGAGATGCGTGAGGGGGAACTTTGCCTGTCCGTGACTGTGCCGGAGGAGGAGCATAGGCGGCTGCCTGTGATGGTGTGGATTCACGGCGGGTTTTACCTTACAGGGGGGAGTGAAGACCATCGTTATGATGTTTCTTCTTTGGCTCTGGCGGGGGATGTAATCGTGGTGAAGATTTCCTATCGTCTTGGAGCAGAGGGATATATCTGGCATCCGGAGAGGGGAGTTGCGAATCTTGGCCTTGAAGACCAGAAAACGGCTCTTCGTTGGATTCGCCGACATATCGCTTCTTTCGGAGGAGATCCGGACAATGTCACAGTTTTCGGGCAGTCGGCGGGGGCGCACTCCATTGCATCGCTGATTGCTTCGGCGGACGATGTGGAACCGATTACGAATGTTCCACGCTTTGGCGGTGAGCCGCTGTTCCATAGGGCGATACTCCAGTCTCCTCCGCTCGGAAACACGATAACTCCGAAGGCTGCGGCAAAGGTCACTGATGCCTTTCTCGACCGACTTTCCGCGATTGCAGGACTTGGCGGCGTGAAGGGAGAATCGGCTCGGGAACGCAGGAAAAAGTGCTTTGACAAGGCCGTCGAGGGGGATGAGGTGACGCTCGGGCATATTATCGAGGCGCAGGATGCGGTGAAGTCGATGCGACTCGGACTGATATTTCTGCCAGTGCTTCGGGATAATATGAGGATTCCTCCTGCCCTGACCTGTGCCACAGGGCAACCAAACCGGGGTGCCACGGACGGGAAAGACCGTTTCAGAGTCATTGTCGGCTACAACGCAGATGACGCTTCGCCATACATCCGCAAATGGACCGGCTTCCTATGGAAAACCTCGCTGCGTCGTCCTTTGGTCAAATTCCTGACAGACAAGGTTTTCCGAAAATCGGCGCTGCGCTATGCCGCGAAACTCCGCTCAGCCGGAATAGAGGCACAGACCTACTGCTTCAGTTGGCATCCTCAAGGCTCCGAACTTGGCGCCTGCCACAGCATCGAACTTCCCTTCCTTTTGGGAAAATTTGAAGACTGGGGCTCCGCAGAAATGCTTAGGGGAATGACACGGGAAGAATATGAGGCCAATTCCGCCAAATTTCGGAGCCTCTGGACAAAATTTGCCCGCAGCGGAGAATTTCCCGCCACGGGCAGTATTAAGTAGCACACCAGCCTCTCAGAGGCTCCGAAAGGCTGAAACTAATGAATAATACCTATTGAGGCATCTGTGCACCGCAACCCTCCACAGCTCCGAAGAGGTCAAACGCCTTCTCGAACGGATAGCGGTTGGCGAACATCGAAGCGCGTACGATTTCCGTACCCTGCTGATTCATACCGAAGAGGCGGTTTACCTGGTTCGCAGCGGAATTAGGATCGTAACTCTGTGACGACTTGATGTTTATGCCCATATAGCCCTTGAGATAGGCAGCATCAATGGCTCCGATACTGTTTCAAAAAGTGTGTCTGAGTTGAAATAAAAAGAAAGTCTACGGATTT
>UQYV01000040.1 GCA_900545245.1 uncultured Bacteroidales bacterium | reverse complement strand
GGCCGCGCCGATGGTACTGCACTACCATGTGGGAGAGTAGGTCGTCGCCACGCTTAGGAATCCTTCGATTACAGCAATGCAATCGGAGGATTCTTTTTTTTATTCCTCGACGTCGAGAGGCGCTTAAGCCCCTTTGACAATCTTGCGACTCCCACAGTTTTTATGTAACTTTGCAACTTTGTCCGGTTTCAGCAGCCAATGCACCAAGGCCGGATGTAATCAAGTATGTTTTAAGATATTACCGAATTTTTATCGAGATTAGGCAACAGATTGTTAAGTCGTAATTTGGGAATTGGAGGAAAAAGAATGATATTGTCAGGTAAAGAATTGTCAGCGAGCATAAAGGCGGAACTTGCACAGCAGGTCAAGGGCTTTCCGGAGAAATATGGACGTGTGCCTCATCTTGTGGTCGTCCTCATCGGAAATGACCCTGCCAGCGAGTCTTATGTGGCCGGAAAAGCCAAGGCGTCTGCCCTTGTGGGAATAAAAAACACCACAATCAGACGTCCTGTAACCATCTCTGAAGACGAGCTTTTGGGGCTTATAGCCGAGCTTAATGCCGATGACGGAGTTGACGGAATTCTTGTGCAACTTCCTTTGCCTGAGCACATCAGTGAAAGCAAGATTGTCGCGGCAATCGCACAGGAAAAAGACGTTGACGGATTCCACCCGCTCAACCTTGCTGCGCTCTATCAAAATCGTCCCTGCACCCTTCCTTGCACCCCCAAGGGAATCATCCGTATGCTCAAGGCCGCGGGCGTCAGCATCGAGGGGAAACGTGCAGTAGTCGTTGGACGAAGCAACATCGTGGGTATGCCTGTCGCGCGTCTTTTGATGAACGAGAATGCAACGGTCACAATTGCTCACAGCCACACCGTCGATTTGCCTTCAATCACACGTGAAGCCGAAATACTCGTCGTCGCAACCGGACATCCGCATCTTGTGACCGAGGATATGGTTACTGATGGTGTTGTCGTGATTGACGTCGGCATCAGCCGTAATCCGGAGACCGGTAAACTTGTCGGCGACGTTGACTTCGACAATGTAGCGCCCAAAGCTTCTGTCATCACTCCGGTTCCTGGTGGTGTGGGACCGATGACAATCTGTTCCCTGATGGAAAATACAGTCGAGTGCTTCCTTAACCGTATGGAGCGATAATTCGACGACCAAACCCGCATAATTTCAATCGAATGAAGAAAACCCCGAAACTTTGGATTAGGGCGGCTCTCCTCCCTGTGAGAAACCTCCTTAACAGGATGCCGGAACGCAACTTGGTGCTGCTCCTGTCCCTTGTGGTGGGCCTTCTGTGCGGTCTTGCGGCGGTTGTTCTGAAAATCAGCATCGAATACATCCACGAAGCCCTCACTTCCTGGTTCGGAGGCGAGGACGGCTACAATTTTCTCTACCTCGTCTATCCGGGCATCGGAATGCTCTTGTCGCTGCTCTTTGTCAAATACTTTGTCCGGGACAACATCGGGCACGGAGTTACAAAGGTTTTGCTTGCAGTTTCAAAAAACGAGTCCAAAATTCGTCCGCACAATATGTGGACATCCCTTGTAGCCAGTTCTGTCACCATCGGATTCGGAGGTTCCGTCGGTGCCGAGGCTCCGATTGTCTACACAGGAGCAGCTATCGGTTCCAATCTCGGGCGCTATATGGGCCTGTCCTACAAGAACATAACCATTCTTCTCGGATGCGGAGCAGCAGGCGCTGTGGCGGGCATATTCAAGGCTCCTCTTGCCGGAGTGCTCTTCACACTCGAAATACTGCTTTTCAACATCTCGATGTCCTCCATCCTTCCGCTGCTGATTTCAACAGTCTCCGCAACTGTGGTTTCCTACATTTTTCTTGGAGGCGATGCGGTTTTCGCTGCCGAACTGATGCCATTCGCAATGCAGAACATTCCGTTCTACATCGTCCTTGGACTTTTCTGTGCAGCTTGTTCGGTCTATTTCACCCGTTGCACACTTTGGCTTGAAGACAAAATCAAATCCATTCAATCGCCATATCTGCGTTGGGGAATCTCAGCACTCGGCCTCGGCCTTCTAATCTTCCTTTTTCCTCCTCTCTATGGTGAGGGCTACGGTACAGTCAACGAAATGCTTGCCTGTAACACCATAAACTACGATGGACAAACCCTTCTCGCTCCGGTTCTCAAATTCACTTGGGCTGTGCCGCTGTTCTTTCTCATAGTGTTGATACTCAAGGTTTTCTCAATGTCCTTCACAAATGCCGGCGGAGGCGTTGGAGGTACTTTCGGACCGACACTTTTCATCGGAGCTCTTGCAGGATTTGTGGTGGCGCGGACACTCAATCTCGTCCTCTCCGGCTCATCACTTTCTGTTCCGGAACAGAATTTCGTGCTTGTCGGAATGGCGGGACTGATGGCGGGGGTTATGCAGGCCCCAATGACAGCCATCTTCTTAATAGCCGAGATTTCAGGAGGTTACGAACTCTTCATACCACTCATCATCACCGCATCAATTGCCTTTGGAGTCACCCGCATCTTTGAGCCATACTCCATATACACCAAACGAATCGCAAAAAGGGGAGAACTTCTCACCCACGACAATGATCAGGCGGTGCTTACTCTTTTGAAAGTCAACGACTTGATTGAAGATGATTTCAATTCCGTCCGCATCGATGACAGTTTCGGCAAACTTCTCGACACCGTCTCTGACTCGCGGCGCAACATTTTCCCCGTCGTCGATAAAAACGGTAAATTCCAGGGATATGTCCTTCTCGACGACATACGTCCCGATATGTTCAAAACCGAATTGTATGCCACCAAACACGTTTTCAACTATATGAAATCAGCTCCGGCTTATGTCCTGCTCGACGAAAAAATGGACAGTGTGATGGCAAAATTCGAGAAAACCGGTGCGTGGAATCTTCCGGTCGTCACAAAAGATAGAAAATATGTCGGATTCGTCTCGAAATCGAAGATATTCTCTGCCTATCGCACTCAATTGAAAGAGGTTTCTCACGAATAGAGGATTCGGAATTATATCTTATTGTCGAAAAAATCGATTTACGGAACATAATTGATACACAGTAATATGAAAGAAATATATCTGAAAAAGATAGCCGAAGAACTCGGCGTGAAAATCTGGCAAGTCGAAAACACCGTCGAACTCCTTTCGCAGGGGGCGACAGTTCCGTTTATTTCGCGATACAGAAAAGAGCGTACAGGGTCGCTGGATGAGGTGGAAATCGCTCAAATCAAGCATCTTGCAGAGGGTTTTGATGCGATGGAAAAGCGTAAGGAAGGCATTCTGGAGACAATCGAAGAGGCAGGGGCACTTACCGGAGAACTTCGCAAACAGATTGAAGAGTGTACCGAATCCAATGTTCTCGAAGACCTCTATCTTCCGTTTCGTCCAAAGCGCCGTACAAGGGCAACCGCTGCAAAAGAAGCTGGTTATGAGCCACTTGCAGACATTATGTGGAACAATTCCACAGCGGACCCGCATCGTGAAGCCGCAAAATTCGCTGACCCGGAGGCCGCACTTTCCGGAGCAAGGGACATAATCGCAGAGCGCTTGAGTGAAACGGCTGTTATTCGTGAGGCCATAAGGCAGATTTTTCGCACCCGTCGTATCGCATCCAAGAAATCTAAAAATGCTCCTGCTGACAAGGCCGACAAATACCGCAACTGGTTCGATTGGTCAGAGCCTCTTGCACACATTGCACCGCACCGTCTGCTTGCGATTCTCCGTGGACAGGATGAGGGTGTGTTGAGCGTCAAGATTGACAGTGATGCGGAAAAATGCTGTAAGAAAATCTATTACGAATATTGCCAAGTCCACCGCTATCCGCAAAGGCCTCTTGCAGAGCAGATTAATCTCGCAGTGGAAGACAGTTTCAAACGTCTTTTGGAGCCTTCTGTGAGCGGTGAAGTCATACGTGAAGCCAAGGAAAAGGCGGATATTGAGTCCATCCGCATCTTTGGAGAAAACCTGCGTCAGCTCTTGCTTGCAGCACCCGTGGGGCAAAAACGTACACTTGCAATTGATCCCGGATTCAGGACGGGCTGCAAGGTGGTTTGTCTTGACGCGCAGGGAAATCTCCTTCACCACGAGGCCATATTCCCGCATCCTCCTGCAAATGACAAGGTTGCGGCAATCAGAGCCGTCTCGTCGATGATTTCGGAATATGGAATTGAAGTCATTGCAATCGGCAACGGAACAGCTTCCCGTGAGACAGAGGATTTCATAAAACGTGTCCCTAAGCCTTCCACGGTGAGGGTTTTCACCGTCAGCGAAGACGGTGCGTCAATTTACTCGGCGTCAGAGGTCGCACGTGACGAATTTCCTGACAAAGATGTGACTGTGAGGGGAGCAGTATCAATTGGCCGAAGACTTATGGACCCGCTTGCCGAGCTTGTGAAGATTGACCCGAAATCGCTCGGAGTGGGGCAGTATCAGTACGACGTGGACCAGACGCTTCTCAAGGAAAAGCTGGACAATACAGTGGAATCTTGTGTGAACAGCGTTGGAGTGAACCTGAACACTGCCTCTCGCCATCTTCTTGCATACGTCTCCGGAGTTGGTCCAGCACTTGCCGACAACATAGTGGAATACCGCCGAGAACACGGCCCCTACAGTTCCCGTGAGGAACTCCTCAAAGTCAAAAGGTTGGGCGACAAGGTTTTCCAGCAGTGCGCAGGCTTTTTGAGAATCCGAGATGCGAAGAATCCGCTCGACAACTCGGCTGTCCACCCGGAGGCCTACCACATCGTGGACCGTATGGCCGCCTCGCTCGGAGTAGGCACAGCGGAACTTGTCGGCAACGCCGAACTCTGTGCCAAGATTAAGCCGGAGGATTTCGTAGAAGGGGATTTCGGTCTTCCGACCATCAATGACATCCTCAAGGAACTTGCAAAGCCCGGCCGAGACCCGCGCGATGAAGCCCAAGCCTTCGAGTTCGCCTCTGACATCCACAGCATTGAAGACCTCAAAGAGGGTATGGTGCTTCCTGGCATAGTCACCAACATCACAGCTTTCGGAGCCTTCGTTGACATCGGAATCAAACAGAACGGCCTCATCCACGTTTCTCAAATGTCCCTCGCAGGTCCGGATGGCCGTCGTCAAAGAATTTCCGACCCATCAAAGCTCGTTCGTCTCCACCAGAGAGTCTCAGTCACAGTAGTCTCCATCGACCTTGACCGTCAGCGCATCGGCCTTCGGCTGAATTGATTTGTCCGTATGCAATCGATTGATACTGAAAGTACGATGGATTCTATGTTTCGGGCGTTGGCGGCGGTCTGTGCGGCTGCCGTGGTTTTGTTGTCTTGCTCAAAGGCGGATTTGGAGACGGAGCGGACCCTGGAGGATGTAGCTTCGTTCATCGAGGAGCGACCGGATAGCGCCTTGACAATTCTTGACACTATGGACAGTTTTAGTCTGACAACATCAGCGCTCAAGGCGCGTCATTCATTGCTGCTTGCCATGGCGCGGGATAAGAACTACATTGATGACACAACGGACAGTATAATCGCGCCTGCAGTATCCTGGTATCGCCAGCACGGAAGCGCAGACGAGAAACTGCTGATGAACTACTACCGTGGGCGCATCGCCATGAATGCCGGGGATTACGAAACTGCGATGAGGTGGTTTGCAGACGGTTCAAGGTTTTCCGAAAAGGCAAGGAACAAGGTGTGGTCGGGGCGACTTTGCAATGCAAAGTTTCAAGTGTATCAGCATTTGTTTGATTCGGCGTCAGCAATTGACGCAGCATTGCGATCTGCTGATTATTATGCTGCTGCCGGTGAACTTTCCAGGTATTATGATGCAATAAACAATGTTGCATGTGTCTATGAACAATTGTTGGATACGGCGAACGCCCTTCATTATCTTGGAATTTTGCGTGATAACTGGGATGAGCTGGACGAGAGCCAGCATAGTTGTTATTATGCCGGGATGCTGTCGATAAGTTCGGACAAAAAGCCTGTTCTTGAGCAATATTTGTGTGATGTCAACGACGAGCAGGTCATATATTGGGTTATAGTGGCAAAATCCTATTTTGAAATAGGAAATTATGAACAGGCGTCCAGGGCACTGAAAATGGCCGAAAAATATGTCGGAACTCAGGGACTTGACTACAAATGGGTGAATGCACTTGTGCAGGAGGCAACTGGAGAATACCGTTCGGCCGCAAAATCTTATAGGGAATTTATAGGCGCCAATGGCAACAAAAACATAGACATTTTTGAAAGCGATACCAAATTCGTAGAGGAAAGGATTGCTACAAACAGAACAATCAATCATCAGTTATACATTATTCTGATTATTGTACTTTCTTTGATGGTTTCATTTCTTTTCGGAATACTCTTGTGGGTGCGTCATTCCAGTTTAAAGAAGATTCATAAGATGTCAGAGAAGGCTCATAAGGCTGAAACTGAACTCTTGGAAAAGGAAAATAGAAGACTTGAGGAGGAAAGGATACGTGCCGTGAGGGAAAAGGAAGAATATGAAAGAATGTATAACGAGGCGGTGAGCCGAATCGAATTGTTAGAACGAATAAAAAAAGAACCTCGCCTTGGCAAAGGAGTTCGTGACGTTGTGGATAAGTATCTTTCAGTCTTGAACAAATTCATTGCTGCCCATGTTTCAAAAACATTTGACAAGGATGCAAAAGCGGAACTTGCCGCATTGATGGGGGAACAGAAAGACTTTTTGAAATCAATCGGGCTTGCGTTCTCGCTTTCTCATCCAAACTTCATAGGCTACTTGAACAAGTGTCGGCTCAATGACTGGGAAAAAGGGTGCTGCTGCATGTTTTGCATAGGCCTTAACAATAGTGAAATAGCGGACTATCTCAAACGTCCGTCGTTCAAGAATGACCTTACTACCATTCGTGGCAAACTCAAGGTAGAGAGGCGGACAAATATCGGAATCTTTCTGCAGAAAAGAATGGCTGAAAAGGACAAATTCTATTCATCTTCCAATGAGTAATGAATATCGCTGTCAACTACTTGCTTGTCAGAATGTTATGAACTGAGAAACTCTCTGAAACAGCAATTCTTAAAAATTATCGGGGGGGGGGTATTGGGTTGATATTCAGCGATTTGGATGATGAAACATTTGTTTTGGTAATGATAGTCTTATGACATACTTTTGTGGCGTTAAACTTAATACACAAAACTGATATGAGACGATTAATTCTAATGTTGTTTATGGCTGCCGTTGCCATTACAGGGAATGCTGCCACAAATGTTAATGACGATGAGCCGTATAAGGAAGAGATACGGATTGTAACTCGAGGGCACATCAAAAAAGACCGCGATCTCTTTTCCGATGCTCAGGCAACTATGTATTATGCTCAAAAGCTGATAGAAATCCAAATGTTCGAACTAGGCGAAACGCAAATCTATGTCGTGGATTCTTTTGGACGAGTTGTTTTTGAAGAATTGGTTGACGGAAATAATAATATTGCTACCTTTGAAGCCCCGGAGAAGCCAGGCAGTTATACACTTGTCATCTGGTCCGCGAATTATTATGGAGAAGGGACATTTTGCATAAGGCGATGACGGAAATGCATGATTAATCATGAAAAAGTTATTCTTAGCAGTGTCGTTGGTTCCGATGCTCCTCTGCGGAGCATCGGATGCGTTTGCATCGTCGAATAAGCATGATATTCCGGTGAGAGACAGCCTTGTTCTCACGAATTCGGACGGCAGTGTCGTGACACAATATGTTGCTGAGCCGGTTTCTGTGACATATCATCCAGGTACTCCATCCGTGAGGCCAGATTTGTTTACAACTGACCCTCTTGTAACAGGGATTCCGTCTTCGGAGAATCTTCGAGCTCCAACGACATTCCCAGCTCCTCTTTCGCTTCCTTCCGGTGTGAATAGGTCTGATTTCGCCGTCGGACAGATTCCGTACACATCCGGCATTACACCGATCGGAGGCCGTGTTTATACGGTTCCAATAGCTACAATTCAGGATGGCAAACTGGCTCCGAAGATTGCTCTCAGCTACAACAGCCAGTCCGGTAACGGCATCGCCGGCTATGGGTGGAGTCTCACAGGCCTTTCTTCGATAATGTTGACAGGAAAGACTCTCTACTATGACGGTTCGTCGGCAGCCGCGAATCTCAATGCTGCTGGTTGTGTTTTCTCGCTGGATGGGGCTCGGCTCGTCAAATCGGAGGGCGAATTGTCCGCAGGCTATCAGTATGAGACGGCTTCAGGACACATATATGTAAAATCAGTAGTGGATGGGGGAGAAGTCTGTTATTTTGAGGCATTGTACCCGGACGGTTCAAAGGCAGTATTCGGTTTTCGGGACAATCATCAGACCCGTATATCCTATCCGTTGACAAGTCTGACTGACCGGTACGGCAGGGTAATCAGTGTGACATACGTTAAAGATACGGCAAACGGCACTTACTATCCCAGTGTCGTGAGATGTATAGAACGCGGGATGACACTTGCTCAGATAACGTTGTCATACGATTCCAGACCGGATGCGGTGACATCATATTATGCAGGGCAAAAAATCTTGTGCAGTAAGGCACTGACGGAGATCGTCAGTTATGTCGAGGGCAGCAAGTATCTTACATACAGCTTGAAGTATGGCTATAGAAATGCGGTCTTTGAACTGCGGGCGATTGAATGCAGCAACGGAGGTCGCCACCTGACGCCGCTATCATTTACCTATGGAGATACACATACTGGAAATGGGGCTGATTTTCAGAAAGTGAGTCAAGACTGTCTGATGCATGCATTCACAAACGGCAACATCCGTTACATTAGGGGAAAATTCCTTTCCGGCAACTACTCTGACGGACTTATAATGCTGCCGATATTCAGTAACTATGACGAGATCGCAAGCCTGAAGCATTGGTTCAAGACATACAAACAGTATGGAAGCAAGTACTCTCCAGAACAGCATATTGTAATTGCTCCGTGCATCGGGAATAGTACAGACCTATACGTGAAGGCGGAAGACGGCTTTCAGACAATCGAAGCTTTGGATGTCGACGATGACGGCACGGATGAAATAGTAAAGGTGAATTTTACGGGGATAGACGGTAACTATTCAAGATACAGGATCAAGGTTTACAAATTCAACGAGTCTGCAACGAAGTTGGATTCCACAGTTATTGACACCAAATTCGTTGGAGTTGTCAATGACGGGGACAAACTTTGGAGTCCACAGCAGAGAATGTATTGGTTCGGAAAATTTGACGACCGAGGCGGAGCTCAGTTGCTTACCGTTTCATTCTGTCACGACTTCCGAGGGCGTGACATCCCGTCATATACATCAGTCGTTGATTTGAAAACAGGACAATGCCACGAGTATGCCTTGTTTAATCTAGATTTTTGTGGAGAGGTGTACTATGTTGTGGCAGACATTGACGGAGACGGCTGGACGGACTTGTGCCGCGCAACATCTCAGGGGCTGGAAC
Source organism: uncultured Bacteroidales bacterium (assembly GCA_900545245.1). Taxonomy (GTDB): domain Bacteria; phylum Bacteroidota; class Bacteroidia; order Bacteroidales; family UBA932; genus Cryptobacteroides. Next base: position 22,671 of record UQYV01000040.1, on the reverse strand, counting down.
GTTATAAATACAACTCAGGCACATTCAGCCTATCATCGACATTGTCTGGACTTACCGCGAGTACATTAGAAAACTATTGCCTTTATGCGGATGTGAACGGAGATGGTTTGTTGGATATAGTGACTGCGCCTAAATCCGGAGGCGGAAACCAGTGGAGTTTCTACGCATTCACCGGTGGGAGAAGTTTCGTCAAGCGTAGCTATGAGATTTGTCCGCAGAATGATGGTGAGCAGTTCATGTTCATGGACATAAACAAGGATGGTCTGGCTGATTTGCTTAATGTCTCAGGAAGTCGTTTGAACTATTATTTGAATGAAAACGGGACAATCTCAAGGAATTGTTTGACCTCAGCTCTGACAATCCCTGACGGGAAGGGAATTCTTCCGGCAAATACGTTGAATTTCAATGCAATAAGCCAGTTTGTGGTCGTTGACGGCTTCTACGTGAACGGTTATCGTTTTTCATGGAATTTGTCAAGGGATAGGCTGCTTACACAATTTGAGAATAGTTATGTGGTTGTTGAACAGAATAGTTACGAGGACATGTCTGTGTCTGCCTCTGTTTATCAGAAAGACTATGGAAGGACATATTCTCTCGCCTCCGGATTCTCCCGACGTTCATTTTCTGCAAACCTGATTTCTCAAACGCGAGTCTATTCACAGTCGTCGAGTTCAGAACTTACAGAGAACAACTATTACACATGGTATGATGCCGTGTACAACAGCAAAGGTTTGGGTTTTTGCGGATTCGGTAAAGTGCGCTGTATTGACTATGTGAATGACATCGTCTCGGTTCAGACATACGACCCGCAGAAGCGTGGCGTGCTTATTGGAAGCACAAAAGCCTTACGTCGCTCAATGGACAGTCCTTTCGAGACTACTGACAACACTTATGACAGCCACAGCACAACCTACGGGAAACTGAATCCGCGTCTCACAAAATCTGTTTTGACAGATAATCTGACGGGGCTCACCACAACAACGACCATGCTCTATGGAGACTATGATTATCCGCAATCCTCCATTGTCAGAAGGCAGATTGGCACTGGCGAGGTACGTACAGAGTCCACATCATACACATATTTACATAGAGTTTCTGAATCGCAGTATGTTCTTGGTTTGCCTTTAAGTAGGGTCGTTGATAGGAAAAAGGGCGAAGATAATGTTCGTGGAAGTTTCTGGAGGGACAAGACGATATTCACATACGATGACAGACTTCGCCCAGCTACGAAAGAAACTTATACAGGTGAGGCAGTTAGACTCGCAGCCGTTTCTCCACGCCCAGTGGCGGCATCGACAAGTACATCGTCTCAAGCAGCTGCTTCCCGCTTCCGTGTTATTGATAAGACCACACTTACCAGCCGGACAGAGTGGGGATATGATGATTATGACAATGTTGTTTCCGAGAGAATGGCTCACAACGGAGCATCGGAATACCTTGTAAAGTCATGGTCTTATGACGAAACACATCGTCATGTGGCATCGGCAATGGATGTGCTCGGACGTGTAACAAAGTATGCCGACTACAATAAGTTCGGCCAACCGGAACATATTGTGAATCATCATGGAGATACAACAGTTGTTACTTATGATTCATGGGGAAATAGGAAGGAAACAGCAGCACCAGACGGCAACCGAGTCTTGACGAGTCTCGCGTTTGGTGGCGCTGGTGTCTACACAGTTAGCGAGAAATCAAGCGTGAAGCCGCATGTCATAACTCATTATGATGCTTGGAACCGGAAAGTCCGTGTAATGACACAATGCTTTGACGGGAAGTGGCGTTGCGTCGATTACGGCTACAATAACAAAGGACAACTTTCCCGTGTCTCTCTTCCATATCGCATTGCCAATCAGGAAGATGAAATATCTGAAAAAAGGTGGACAGAATACACGTATGACGACTATGGACGCAAGACGTATGAGCGGTATGCGGATGGAGAGTCTGCTTCGTGGTCCTATTCCGGTTCTACAATCCAGGAAAACTCAAAAGGAATTTCCCGTGGGCTGACTTATGATCCTCTCGGTAGTCTTGTTGGAATTGTTGAACCGAATGGAAAGATTAACTATGTTCTGCGTTGTGACGGGCAGCCATCATCTGTGACCTGCGACAGTGTAACCACGACATTCAGATATGACGCATACGGCAGAAGATATCGTATAATTGATCCAAGTGCCGGAACGCAGACAGATACGACGGTCTGGAACGCCGACGGAACGGCATTGCGGACGCAGACCAACCCGAACGGGCAGATTGTCTCTACTATGGACAAGTTCGGTCGCATCACGAAGATTGACCGTCTCGGCGAATATTCCACCACATACACCTATGATGACTTCGGCTGCCTCGTGTCCGAGACCTCCACGAACGGAACGGCCAAGACCTACACCTACGACCGTTACGATCGCGTGCTGACGGAACGTGAAACCGTCCCTGACGGGAAATGGCTTCAGAAGAGCTACGCCTACGGCAAGGGAGGTCAGGTGAACAGCATCCGATACACCAGCCAGACCGGTGACATCACGACCGAGAACTACACCTGGTCAAACGGCATCAACACCGGCATCGTCCTGTCCGAGGGTACTGTGGTGATGCGCCTCGACGAGGAAAACGACCTCGGCGCTCCGGTTCGCGTCACGACCGGCGAGGTGTCGAGAACCTACAGCTTCACTACGTTCGGTCATCCTACCGGCAGAAAGATGGACGACGGCTCCATCATGGACTTCGAGTATGCCTTCCAGTTCCCGACAGGCAACCTGTATGTCCGTCAGGACAACACGCGCAATCTCGCAGAGTCGTTCACCTACGACGGACTGAACCGTCTGACAGAGATGGAGGGACGCAAGGTCACATACACCTCATACGGCAATGTCACAAAGGTCGATGGCGTGGGAGAAATGCGTTACGGCAATGTCCCTCAGAAGCCGTACCAGATAACTGCTCTTGTTCCGGAGGACGATGCCCTTGTCCCGTCCCGCGAACAGACCGTCAGCTACACCTGCTACGGCCGCCCGTCCAGGCTTGTCGAGGGAGGGAAGAGCGCGTCGTTCACCTACAACGGCAGCGGCGACCGTGTGAAGATGCTCTACGCCGAGGGCGTGTCGCCTGAACTCACGCGCTACTACATCGGCGGACGCTACGAGCAGGACATCAAGTCGGACGGCTCGTCGGTCGAGAGGCTCTACCTCGGCGGCGACGCCTACTCCGCCCCTATGGTTCTCGTCCGCGATGGCTCCGGCAGCTGGACGGCACTGAACATAGGCAGGGACTACCTCGGCAGCATCACGCACATCGTGACGGCCGACGGCACGCTCCTCGCGGAGTACAGTTATGACCCGTGGGGACGGCTGCGCAACCCTGAGACTCATGAGATTTACGTTCCTGGCACTGAGCCGGCGCTCTACCTCGGCCGCGGCTTCACCGGCCACGAGCACCTCCCGTGGTTCGGTCTCATCAACATGAACGCCCGTCTCTATGACCCTCTCCTCTGCCGCTTCCTCTCGCCCGACCCATACGTCCAGGCTCCGGATTTCACCCAGTCCTTCAACCGCTACGCCTACGGTCTCAACAATCCGCTCTCCTACACCGACCCTAACGGGGAGTTTGTCATTACGACGGCTTTGATTATAGGGGCGGCGATTGGTGTCGCGATTGGTACATATTGTGGATATAAAATAGGCTATTCCAAGGGCGCTACTGGTTGGAAAATGGCCGGTTATATGATAGGCGGCGGTTTGATAGGTGGTATTGCCGGTTTTGCGGGAGGAGCAGCTGGAGCCGCTGTCGGTTCTGCAATTGGTATCGGAGGCTTTGCCGGAGGTGCTATCGCTGGTGGCGTTGGCGGTTTTGTTGGAGGGTTTACTAATGGTTTCGGCATGGCGCTGCTGGGTGGAGGAAGTTTCTCCGATGCCCTTAAGTCTGGTGGAATGCAGGCTTTATATGGTGGTTTTGGCGGGGCACTCTTTGGTGGATTGGCTGGTGGGATCAATTCGGCTCTGAACCATCAGAATTTCTGGAATGGGCGTCCTTTGTGCAGTTCAATGCGACCAGGACAGATTATTTCCGACAACACATCTTCAACTATTCGGGAAAATGCCCTTGAAAAACCGGCAGATTTTGCAGATTTTTCACGCTCTCCTCAGAGTCCTTCTCCGCAAAAAGGATTGGAACTCTCTGTTGAGAATCCCTATAAAAACTATTTGCCAGAAAGCAATCTACAGAAAGGTATTGATTTGACGATTGGAGATCCCAATTCTATGACTCACATTTTTAAGGCGAAGCATGGATTTGATACCTTTATGAAAGGTTATAGTCATGAGGCAATCGTTACAGATGCAATGCGTGCTGCAAATGGCCTGTATCCACCTTCTGGCCATTTTAAAGTTGGTGTGAATATTTATGGTTATAATGTCGTGATAAGTGGACGAGTTATAGATTCAATTCCACGAGTTGGGACTATGTACATTCCATATTAAAACTATGTATATGAATTGGAAAAAAGAATTGAGTGATTTGATTGAGGCAAAAAGTTGGGAGAAAGCTCTTCGTCTGATGGAAAACGTTATCAGACAGGAAAATGGCTCGTTGGATTCTTACTTGAACTACATTTTCTTGTTGGAAACGATTGTGTTGTATGCCGATTTTGAGATGCCTGAGTTCAATGAGGCAGAGAAGAACATACCGATAGTTTATGCTGCAGCAAAAGAAAAGTATGCGGAGAACCCTGACTTCCTTTTCTTTTTCGGTTTCATTGCAAGCCGATGCGGCTGGTTTTATGACGAAGATCCGGAATTCCCTCAAAAAACATTCAGAAAGGCTCATGAAATGTGTCCTGACAATGAACTGTACCGTATGTCTGAATTGAATAGAGGTCCATGCGAAGAAAACGAGCCGTTCCATTGGTGGATTGTCAGGAATATGGAAAACTATGGTATTATGAGCAAACTGATAAACTTGGGCCCGATAGGTCTTGATTTCATCTCTTGTCTTGTCGGAGTGCTAACTACCCAAGCCATGATTCACGGAAAGAAATCTCTGGAAAAGAAAAATTGAAGATAACTATGTTGACTTATTGCTCAGACTTGGAGTTGGAGCGCATCGAGAAAGAATCTCCCAATGATATAGTGATATGGATTGATTCGTATATAAAAGGGAAGCAAGATTTGATAAAGTTCATTGAGCAATCGCTGGGCTGCCCATACGATGATAATAATTGGGACGGTTTTTATGATGCGATAAGTGATTTGTATTGGATACCAGAAGGTAAAGCCGTCAGGCTTCTTCATTTCTCGATGCCTGCTCTCTCTGAAAAAGAGTTGGAGACTTATATTGAAATACTAATCAGAAGTGATGATTTTCTGACGAATCTTCCGGATGGCGTAGGATTAAACAGGCTGTTTGTTTATTTTCATGATTCCTTGCGAATTGATGTAGAGAATATACGGAATAGTATGTGAAACCACGATAAATAGTATGAAAACTTGGAAAGTAAATTTTGCCGTGCTTCTGTGTGCGGCGCTTATGAGCCTGTCGGCAGGGGCTGATGCCGGAACGCGCAGACAGACAACGGATTCGGCGGCCGTGAGCACATTCGTCTGGCCTCGGCTGAGAATCGGGGTTGATTTCGGCGGCGGATATGGCCTCGGCAAGACAGACCCTGACTTGGACCCCGAACTTATATCTCATGCGAATAGACTGCGGTGGGGCGCTGTTGTCGGTGCGGATGTCTCTTGGTTCTTCATGAAGAGCCTCGGTGCGGGAATAAAGGGTAAACTGATGTATTCGAGTTCTTCTGTAGATATGGGCACCGCAAGCTATCCGGTCACTCTTACGGAGAATATCAGCATTCCCTTTGTCGGCCCGATGATTTGTTAGTAACGTTAAAACAGCAGAAACAATGAAAAGAACAATCATAACAACTCTTTGCTGCCTTGCTCTTGCCGTTGCGGCAAAGGCTCAGACAACAGCCGTGACCTACAGCTACGACGCTGCGGGCAACCGCACGGGCAGAGTGACCGTCGCTCTTCCGGAACAGCAGCCAACGCAGGACACTGCCCAATCCTCATCGGCGACGCCTCAGAAATCATCCTCCTCAGAATCTTCCGTAAATGCCAGGAGGCAGACCGCAGAGAATCAGGGAACAATCGGAAATCAGACTGCCGGGACTCCCGAAGCAATGCCTGCCAAAGAGGAAACGCCTGCAGACTTGCAGCATGAAAAACAGGAGGACAGGCAATGAAACGGCGCGTCTCAAGAAGTCGTCTGCCGGCATTCTCACTCCCGGAGATGCTGGTAGTCCTTGTCATCATCGGCATACTCGTGCTGATTGCCCTCCCGAACCTCATGCCACTGATTTCCAAGGCCAAGAGCATGGAGGCGCAGCAGCAGCTCGCCTTTGTCCACACCTTGCAAAAGAGCTATTTCTATACCTATTCAAGATATTGTGACAACCTTGAGGAACTTGGCTTCGAGCAGCAGCCTCTCGTGACAGACGGCGGCAACGCCAACTACCGCATAGAGATTGTAGAGGCCGGCGACTCGGGCTTCAAGGCTCAGGCCGTCTCCGTGGTGGATTTCGACAAGGACGGGCAGTTCAATGTTTGGGAGATTGATCAGGATAAGAAACTGAAGGAAATAGTGAAGGACTAAAATTCTAATCAGCAATAATATATGTGGTGGAGTCTTTTGTGTCTCCCGCCTCTTGCGGCGCTGGCGTTCTCGGACCTCAGGTGCAGGAGGATAGGGATTTTCAATCTGGCTGTTTTCGCGGTGGCTGTAGTATTTATGTCAGTGATGGAGAGCGGCGGCCTGCGTCTGCCTTTGTCGAACCTCGTCCGGAATCTCCTGACCTGCGTTCTCTTGTGGACCGCTCTCTCCCTCTGGGCAAGACTGCGAAAACGCGGACTTTCGGATATGCTAGGCACCGGTGATCTTCTCTTCGTCCTCTGCATGACGCCATATTTTCCACCCCGCCATTTCCTCCTCTTCCTAATCATCTCCTCCCTCGCGACCATCCTCTTCTGGCTTCTCTACACCCGTCTTTCCAGGACTACAGCCCGCGACATTCCGCTTGTTACAGCCTTCGCCATCTGCATTACTCTCCAGATAGTCATCCGCATAATTCTCGAATCAACTAAATGAATATGAAACATCATATAATTCAAATACTTGCATCCCTCATCGCGGCAAGCCTCGTGACCACAGCACTTGCCGCCACAGTCACGGATGACTTCTCGTCTTATCCCGTGGGGAAAATCCCCTATGCCGCAGATGTTACTCCGATTGGGGCACGCACCTACACTGTTCCCATCGCAACAACACCATTCGGTTCTTTTCTTCCGAGCCTGTCTCTGCAATACAGCAGCCAGTCGGGACCCGGAATCGCCGGATATGGTTGGACAGTAGGCGGACTGTCGGCAATTACGCAGATTAACAAAAATATGTACTATCACGGCAGTGTCAGTGCCGCGAGTCTGATGGATTCCAATCCTGCATATGCCCTTGACGGCGTGCCGATTGTGTCGTCATCGGTCAGTGCACTTTCTGATGAATATCCATACGAGACGGCACGCGGACACATCCTTGTTCGAAGCCATGAGATAGACGGCAAGGTCATTTGGTTTGATGTCCTATACCCCAACGGCTCAAAGGCCGTGTATGGATTCCCGTCAAATTTTGCCAATGCTACCAACAGAATCTCTTATCCCCTGACAAAAATGACGGATATCACCGGAATGGTCATAGACTTCTTCTACGACCGTCAGGAATCGATAGGGATGTATTATCCCTCGACCATTTTCTATAACTATGATGAACAAGGGGTACCTGCCGGCAGGATATACTTTGATTATGAGAATGTCGATTCCGGGACGATTTCATACTATGCCGGCCAGAAGATACAGTGCCGTAAACTCCTGAAGGCCATCCGCTCCAATTCTGGCAACGACAATCTCTATACATACACCCTGACTCACGAATCACGCTTAGGGGCAAACCTGCTTACGTCGATAGGATGCCGAGTGGGGGAGGCCAGTCTTCGCCCTCTTCGCTTCCGCTATCCGGAGCAGCCTGCGGATAGTTCGGATTTCTATGTCACCAATACGCGCAGCGTGAATGTTGTCCCGACAGGAGACCGGAAATATTTACGCGGACGGTTCCGCAGTGGAGCAACTTCGGACGGGGTGATTATTTTACCTGATCATAGTACCTATAAGGTGATAGCATCATCTACAGACACTGGCGATAAAAGCAAGGATTATGTATATGTTTATGGCAGTGGATATGCTGAAATTGACAAAATGACCATAGTGCCGGAACTTTCATCTGATGCTCCGGAAATTATTCTTAAGGCAGGCGCTGGATTTCAGACTGTTGAGGCTTTGGATGTTGATTCGGATGGAGTGGATGAAATTGTCAAGGTTCATTTTAATGGTATTGAAGGCGACTTTACAAAGCTATGGATTGGCGTATACAAACTGAAGAAGTCTTCGGCGGATTTGTCCTTGAAATCATTTTCGGTAAAGGTACGCGGGATTGTCAAGGATAAAGGTGACAACAGCTCTTGGTTCAGTCCTCAGCAGCGCGTGTATCTATTCGGAAAATTTGATGGTGTTGGAGTACAACTGGTAACAGTCTCTTTGAACCGGGATTTCCGTGGTAATAAACAGGTTTCGCAAACAGCCATAATTGACTTGAATACAGGTGAGTGCCGAAATCTTGTTGCCTTTGATTTGGTGACACCTTCACAGATTTTTTCCTGCGACATTGATAATGACGGAAAGACAGAACTTTGTTATGTCGAGGAGGCAGGGGGTATAAGTGTTTATAAACTGCATTCCGGGAATCTGATTAAAGAAAAGACAATCAGGGGATTAAACTATGGCGCTCTGATTGACAGACCCTATTACTGTGCAGATTGGAATGGTGACGGCTACCTTGACATTGTAGTTCCTCCCGGCGAAACCTATCTTAACCCTAACTATGGTGGCGGAAGCAGTGGCTCCGGTTCGTCCGGTTCTGTCGGCGGCATCGTGGATGGCGGGTCAGAGTGGAAGATATATTCCTACACTGGGGCAAACTTTGAGCGGACTACGCTCAATTTGGGACAGCGTAGTCCCGGTGACGGCTATATGTTCATTGACGTGAACCGTGACGGTTTGTCTGATATGTTGTGTTTCCGTGGTAGAAATTTGAGATGCCATCTGAATGTCAACGGAAACTCTTTCAGTAATGATGCTATGTTTTCAACTGCGACCATGCCATCCTCAAAAGGTGTGATTTACAATAATATACTCGGATATAATGCAATAAGCGGTCTCATTACTGTTGACGGGCATACGATTACGAGCTACAAGTTTTCTGACAATAGGGATGTGAATCGTCTTGTCGCCGAAATGGAGGATAGCTATGGCGTGCTCCAGACAAATGAATATGCAAACCTGATGGATTCCGCTTCAGTGTATGGCAATGATGAAATCCGTTCATATTCAAGCGAGGATGGCTTTGCACGCGTCGCGTTTCCGATGAATCTCTTGCAAAAGACCGCGACTTATGGCAACTCGAACAAAAGCGGGTATAAGGTGACGGATATGGAATACTGTTACTATGATGCGGTGTCCGGCAGCGGTGGTCTTGGTTTCCGTAAAGTCTGTTGTGATGATAATATCGCAGGAGTGGTCTCAGTTCAGGAATATGACCCAGAGATGGAAGGTGTACTGATCCGTTCATCAAAAGCATTGCTCTCAACACCGGACAGCCCGTTTGTAACGGTTGAGAATACCTATGAGCGAATCGGTGGGAACTATTTATGCCTTTCTCCAGTACTGACATGGTCTGTTCATACGGATTGCCTTACTGGAGCAAAAACGGAAGTTTCCAATTCGTATGACTCATACGATTTCCTTCGTGGAACCATCACGTATCAGCAATCAGGTGAAGATAGTGATATTATCTGGACGGGTACAGATAATGTGTATAGGCATATACTGACTCCGGAAAAATACTTGCTTGGACTGCTTGTTGACAGCAGGACAAGGAAGAAGGGCTACGAATCCGCTCCACGGGATTTCTGGCTGGAAAAGTGTCGCATGGACTATGATGAGTTCGGGCAGATGCTTTCTAAAAAAGTTTATCGCGGGCGTGTAGTGACAAGGCTTAATGCTCCGGTCGGAAGGCCGGGATATTGGGATTATTCAAAGCTTGTCTCTAAAACAAAGTGGTCATACGATGCTTTCGGAAATGTCACATCAGAAAGTGTCGCTCCGTATGGCAGTTCTGAATATGTCGGCAAATCATATGCTTACACTTCTGACGGACATAGGCTTATGTCGGAGACAGATGCTCTCGGACGAAAGACTGAATACTTGTCTTACAACAAGTTTTGCAGGCCGGAGCGCATTGTGAATCACCATGGAGATACGACAAAGATTGAGTATGACGGCTTTGGTAATGTTGCCAGTGTCGAACGTCCGGATGGTGTAGTGGAGACTGTTTCCCGTAATTGGGGTACGGATTGTCTCTACACTGAGACTGTTTCGTCAAGCGTGATGCCTACGAAAGTAACTTGGTATGACTGCCTTGGTCGGAAGATGCATACGGAGACTCAACGATTCGACGGACAATGGCAGAAGAGGGACTATGTATATGATTCGCAAGGACGGATTTCCAAGAGTTCGTTTCCATATCGAGAAAAATCACCATATAAATGGGAGTCATACACGTATGATAAATATGGTCGTCTGATTTCCGAAACCTTTCCAGGACATTCACTTCATCGTGATTATATGGCAAATCAGGTCAAGGAGATCCGTGACGATGTGGAGCGTATTATAACTTATGATGCAGCAGGGAAAGTTGTTCGTGTAAAAGATTCCGGGACTTCTATGCTCTATAAATATCGAAATGACGGACAATTGGATTCCGTGACTTGCGGATTGATTGTCACACGCTTCATTTATGATGAATACGGCCGCCGGACAGGCATTAATGACCCGAGTGCTGGGATCCAGACAGATAGTACGATGTGGAACGCGGACGGAAGTTCCGTGCGTGTGCAGACGAATTCGAACGGAAGGATAATCAGCAGATTCGATAAGTTCGGACGTGTGACTAAGGAAGAGCGGCTCGGGGAGTTTTCAACGGATTATACCTATGATGAATTTAGTCGCCTTGTTTCGGAAGTTTCCACGAACGGCACTCGAAAGGATTATACCTACGATAGTTATGACCGTGTGCTGACGGAAAAAGAAATCGTGCCTGACGGGAAATGGCTGCGTAAGACTTTCTCGTACCATAGAGAAGGTATGCTTGACAGTGTCGCTTATGAAGCCCAGTCGGGATATATAACAACGGAACGCTATGGCTATGAAAACGGGCATAACATAAGTTTGACCATTCTCCCAGACAGGATGCCTGTGTTCGGACTGATAGAAGAGAACGACTATGGTCAGCCTGTTAAGGTTCAGACAGGGGATGTACTAAGAACTTACGGCTGGTCTGAAGCCGGGCTTCCGACAAGTCGCCGAATGAATGACGGGAGTTCTGATACGAACAGTTGTCTGATGGATTTCTTTTATGACTTCGATCCTTGGAACAGCCGTCTTGGAATTAGGGTGGATTTGGTGCGTAATATTGATGAACCCTTTGGTTATGACCAACTTAACCGATTGCGAGGGATGAAGGGACGTAATGTGGAGTTTGATGGTTATGGCAATGTATGTTCAATTGATGGCGTCGGCGAGTTATACTATAAGAATGATAGAAAACCCTATCAGGTGACTTTATTCGTTCCGGAAGATGACACACTTGTTCCGAATCGGGAACAAACAGTGAGTTATACGGCCTTCGGTCGTCCGTCACTTCTTGCCGAGGGAGGGAAGAGTGCGTCGTTCACCTACAACGGTAGTGGCGACCGTGTGAAGATGCTCTATGCTGAAGGCGTCTCTCCGGAACTTACGCGCTATTACATCGGTAGCCGCTACGAGCAGGATATCAAGTCAGATGGTACGACAATAGAGCGTTTCTACTTAGGAGGTGATGCCTATTCGGCTCCAATGGTTCTTGTTCGCGAGGGCATCGGCAATTGGACTGCGCTGAATATTGGTCGGGACTACCTCGGCAGCATCACTCATGTCGCGACGAACGATGGCACTCTCTTGGCAGAGTACAGTTACGACCCATGGGGACGGCTGCGAGACCCTGAAACTCAAGAGATTTACGCTCATGGCAATGAGCCCGAGCTCTGCCTTGGGCGAGGTTTCACCGGTCACGAGCACCTTCCGTGGTTCGGCCTCATCAATATGAATGCCCGTCTCTATGACCCGCTACTCTGCCGTTTCTTGTCTCCAGACCCGTATGTTCAGGCCCCGGACTTCTCCCAATCTTTTAACCGCTATTCCTATGCCCTTAACAATCCGCTGAGTTACACCGATCAAAGTGGTGAGTCTGTTTGGATAATTGTCGGTGCTACTGTTTTGGGCGGAGTCCTTAATGTGGCTTTTAATTGGGACAAGGTTGATGGCTTCTGGCAAGGTTTTACTACATTTGCAGCGGGTGCGGCGGGTGGTGCCTTGGTCGCCGGGACTGCATTTGCTGGCGGTTCTATGGCTGCAATAGCATTTGCTGGAATGGGGTCCGGAGCTTTGACTGCATTCAACAATAGTATAGTTGCGCAGACTGGTTATAATTTCTCAGGTATGGATAATGTAGATTGGAGAGGCGTGACTATTTCGACAGTTGCAGGTGCCATGACAGGCCTTGCAACAAGTGCTTTGGCTTCTTGTTTCGCTTCCTCTTCTGTTTTGTCTAATCTGAAAAGTCCTCTTCTCAAGACAACTCTTACCTCTCCATTAATTTCTGGAGCAGGTCATATAGTTAGTTGTACTGCTTTCAATTTGATGAATGGGCAGTCATTGGGGGATGCCTTATCCAATTCTTTTGATGAGGGATTGTTGCGGAGTATGTTGTTGGGATGGACGACCGGATTATTGACCACGAGTGTAACTTCTTTAGCGTGGGGCATAGATCCTGTCACAGGAAAGCCGTTATCTTTAAATTCTGATGGAAATTATACGGTCTATGTAGGGCGGGATCCAAGTGATAAGAGTGTCAAATATGTTGGTATAACGAAGCGTCCTCCTGAAGTGCGTTGGCGTGAACATGCTAACTCTGGAACTCTACGGGCAAATCTTAAGTTTGACAGGTATCAAGTCCATCTTAATCCGATGTCTGCTCATATACTTGAGCAGCAGTTGATAAACTATTATGGAATAGACAATTTATATAACAATATAAATTCAATAGATCCACAATATTGGGATGGTTATCACTTTAAATGGTAGAAGCAATGAAAAATAAAAGACCGGTTCCCGGAGACGTATTTGAAATAAGATGGCCTGATGAGAGAAGGCGGTATTTTCAGTTTGTGGCAATTGATGAGAATGCATTTTTCTTCGACTTAGTATGCGTGTATCGTCATGTGTATTCCAAAGAAGAAGATGTGACACTTGAAAGAATATTGGCCGATGAAGTTGAACTATATTGCCATACAGTTGTCATAGCTGGTCTTAAAGACGGTGTATGGGTAAAATTTGCGAATGCGGAAGTTTCTATTGATTACCGTAAATTAGTCTTTTGGACTTGGTTTGGGGACTTTGATTGGCGGGAATGGCGTGTCTGCGGTCGTTTTCATAGGGCTCTATTCGTTCCTTGGTGGAGAAAGAACTATTGGGAAGGAACATCAATGTATCCCGAGGGAATGATAAAATGTCTGGAGCGTGGGAAGATATATGTCCGGGACAAGGGGGCATTTCCCAAGTCGGTACCTATTTTATTGTCTATGGCTATCCTGTTCATATCGTTTGGCTTTTTATTGAGACAAGTTCAGGGTTTTGCAATAATAGCTTCCATATATATAGTTCTTGCCTTGCTCTGTGCAATTGCCTATTTTTTGAGACCAACTAAATAATACTTAGATAATTATGCAACCACAAAAGATTTCGACAGAGGCCCTGCAGCTGTTCACCGGTGACGAGGCCTTTTACTACCGCCTTGCCCCGTTTGAACGGGAACTTGACGATGTGGTGGCTTGTTATTGTGACGAAGGGAAGGTCTATGATGCAGTCGTTGAGGAGGTCGCAGCTGTGTATGGACTGCGGCTCTCGCTGCATCCTATGGCTTCGGACGAACTGACGCGGCTGCTGTCCTCGAACTATCGGCAGACTGGTGTGCAGAAGCATTCGGAGAGTGAGGCCTTGGATGGGCAGGACTTTGTCGGGGAACTTGTGGAGGAAGCCTTCCGTGTGCGTGCGAGTGACATTCACCTTGAGCCGTCGGAGCATAGGTGTCGTGTGCGTTTCAGGGTTGATGGAAAACTGATTGAGCGTCATGTCGTCGGACGAGAACGCTATCCCGGCATCGTTAACCGAATTAAAATCATGTCGAACCTCGACATTGCCGAGAAAAGACTTCCGCAGGATGGGAGGATAATGTATTCTCGGGGCGACATCAAGTTTGACATCAGGACATCGGTAATGCCGACGATTTACGGGGAGAAGATAGTCTTGCGCCTGCTCTCGCGTGACGGACGGCACATCTCTCTGGATGAATTGGGCTTTGACGAACGGCAGCTCGGGGACTATTTGAACGCGGTCAGCCGTCCCCACGGGCTTGTACTCATCAGCGGCCCGACAGGCTCGGGAAAAAGCACAACGCTCTATGCGACGCTTGAGCGGCTGAACCGAGGCGACAACAACATCCTCACCATAGAAGACCCGATTGAATACACCCTCGACGGCATCAATCAGGTCCAGCTTAAGGAGGAAATCGGGCTTACTTTCCCTGTCGCGTTGCGGACCTTCCTACGTCAGGACCCGGACATCATCATGCTTGGCGAAATCCGCGACGAGGAGACCGCGGAGATGGCAATTCGCAGTTCCCTGACCGGCCACCTCCTGCTCTCCACCTTGCATACGAACAGCGCTTGGGGCTGCATCACAAGGCTTACAGATATGGGTGTCCATCCCTACCTGATTTCAGAGACCCTTATCGCCTGCATCGCGCAGCGGCTTGTCCGCCTTCTCTGTCCTCACTGCAAGTCATCTTCCGGCAAGGCCGTGGGATGCCCGCAGTGCCATTACACCGGCTATCTCGGCCGCAAGGCCATCTATGAGGTCGTCCGCATTGACGATACCCTCTCCGCCGCAGTCCGTGAAAATGTCCGCGATGTCAGCGGCATCCTGTCTCAGAAAGGCGTGCGGACGCTCCGCGAATCTGCTATGTCTCTTTATGAATCCGGGGAAACCTCGTTTGAGGAGATTGCCCCTATCTTGAACACTATGTAATCTGATATATGAAACGCTGCCTTCTTCTCCTGATTTTAAGTCTGATCGGTCTTTTCATCCTAGGTCCGGTCCGGGGCTTCGGAATCTCCACTGGGCATAGTCGGTCATTGACCTTCCCTTCGTGTATTCATTCCGATGACTCGACATCCCGAGCCTGGCTTCTGCGCCGGAACTTTTCCGTCTTGGCCGAAAGAATCCCTGCTTACAACAATGAGATTGACGTATCCGTGACCAATTTTTCGGTCTCTGAGCTCATAAAGGGCATAGCCATATCGAACGGACTGAGCATCGCCATAAATTTCGACAAACGTAAGGCGATTACCTGCAATATTCAGAAAATACCTGTATGCGATGTTCTGGCTTTCATCTGCAACGAGAAAGGCATAGAGGCGACATTTTCCGGGGATATAGTCTCATTGACTGATTTTGTTCCTCCCGTGCCTGTTTCTGAGGTCAGGTTTTCTCGTGACCCGGCTGACAGCACGGTGTTTTCATTCGACTTCTCAGCCTGCACATTGGATGCAGTAGCTCGTCGTTTCAATGTAGTGACCGGAGGCAATCTTCTCTATCCTAATTCATTGGCCGATCGGCAGGTCTCGGCTTTCGGAACAGGGATGACGCTTGATGAGGCTGTGAAGACCATTGCAGCCGTGAATGTGCTTTCTGTTCGTCGGGAAGAGGACTCGTGGTACTTGTTCGAGAGCGGAAAAGAGCGTGGCGCATTCTCTTCTGCGTTCTTCGACAAGCAGGAGGAGGCGTCTCCGCAGACTGGAACCATCGTCTATGCAATGAAGCACAGGACTGTCGAGGATGTCGTGAACATAATCCCGTCTTCACTGAAACAGAATATGGAAATCACGCCATTCGCGGACCTCAATGGGATAGTGGTCAGCGGAGACAGAAAGGTGGCCTCGGAAATCCTGTCGTTCCTTTCTGAGATAGACGTGAGCGTTCCGCTGATTTCTATTGACGTTATGATTGTTGATGCGACCACAAGTTCCGCACAGTCACTCGGGCTGGGGCTTGGCACCGGCTCGGAGAAGGGAAAGAACAGCGCGACTTTCTCTCCGGGGCTTGGTCTGACGCTTAACGCAGACTCGATAAACCGTCTGCTCGCATCATTCAGCGGACTCGGCTCAATCAATCTTGGACAAGTCTCTCAATTCTTTTATGCCGACCTCCAGCTCCTTGAGGAGAGCGGCAGGATTTCGCTCCGTTCCACGCCGAGGCTTTCCACTTTGAACGGTCACAAGGCCGTACTGAAGAGCGGCGAGGTGAAATACTACAAGGAAAGTCAGGTGAACATCATAGGCACGCAGAACCCCTTGCAGTCGGAGTCCTATCTGTGGAAGAACGTCGAGGCGAACTTTGTCCTCGACATCACACCGTACATGAGTCGCGACAGCACAATCACCCTCACGGTCAATCTCAGCCAGGACGAGTTCACCGACACCGGCTCGAAGGACAACGAATATGCCCCACCGGGAATCTCCAAGCGCAGCTTCACCTCCATCATAAGGGTCAAGGACGGAGATATGGTTCTGCTCGGTGGCATTGAGAAGAACCTGACAGACAATTCCTCCCGTGGTCTTCCGTACGCCTCCCGTGTCCCAGTGCTCCGCTCCATATTCGGAAAGACGAAGAAGAACCGCACGGAAACAAAGCTCAACATCTTCATAAAGCCGACGATACTCTGAAACATCTCCCCGCTTAACGATAACCACAAAAACACTTCTCATGAAACAGAAACTGCTGACCCTCTGCACTCTGACTCTGCTTCTCGCCTTGTCAGACCTCAGTCTTCCGGCACAGACTCTCGCAGTCGGAAGCACCCTCCTGTCCACGAAGAACAATCCCTATCTTGTTCCGCCCACGCCCGAGGCCGCCGCATTTCTCAATTACGGCCAATATTCCGTTTCCCAAGCCTCGGGACAAGTCGATGTGTCAATTCCCATTTATGAAATCCGGACTCGCGAACTGACATTCCCCGTCAGCCTTTCCTACATCGGTGGTGGAGTCAAGGTCACTGACAAGGCCAGCTGGGCAGGTCTCGGTTGGGTACTGAACGCCGGAGGGGGGTAAACCTCACGATCAACGGGCTTCCGGACAAGGGGATGAACCCGGAACTACCGACGGCGACAAAAATCCGTGCGGACAAAGATGCGGCATCTCTCAACTTGACCGTCGCGGAAAAAAGTAACGGCCTCAACGACACGGACAGGATGCGTGACCGCTATGATTACACGATGGGAAAGACCGGCGGTTCATTCTACATTGCCGGTTACAATAACTACTTGCAGGTTCCATATACAGAAAACCATATTCGGAGGCTTGTTAACAGTACAGGAAAGCTGACGGCAGGATTCGTCATCACAGACGACAGCGGGACCTCCTATCACTATGAGCAGGCCGAGAAATCGACAGTCATATCCACGGTCTATAACCATAAGACCGGAGTAATGAGCCCGCTGTGCGAGTCCTGCACATACGATAGCGCGTGGTATCTGACAAAGATTGTCTCAATGAACAAAACAGACAGCATAAACTTTGTCTATGCTCGCCGCCAGGATTCATACATTGACCGGATTCTGTCCCATTCATATGAAATACGGCATACTGGCGGGACAGCGGAACAGCCGGAGAGGGAGGCCAGCAGCATTATCCATACAAGGACGGTTAACTCCACCCCTGTTTTGAAAGAAATCCGTTTTCCTCAGGGCAGGCTCGTCTTCACCACAGCGGAATCGAATGCCGATGGTCGGAAGTTCCGACTTTCCGGAATAGCGCTCTATGACAAGAGCGTAAAGAAGATGCGCAGCGTGGAGTTCGCTCACGGCACGTTTGCCGGAGGTCGTCTGAAACTGGAGACCGTGACTTTCAAAGGCGCAACTGAAACTGTCTATGACAGCTATGACTTCAAGTATTATAATGAGGATGTCTCTGTGTCAGACCTTGCCGCCAAGTCAAGTCTGGGCTATCTGGCAATGTGCTCCCCTAACTGCTATTATGCTCAGGACTTGCAGGGCTACTACAATGGCAAGTCCAATCCGAGCCTGTTGGGCTATCTGCCTGTCGGGGATAAATATTATGACACCTATATTGCAGACAGAAGTCATTCGGCGAGTGCTGCAAAGATTCATTCTCTTAAGTCCATTGAGGGAATCACCGGTGCATATACAGAACTTGTCTATGACACGGAGGATTATGCCGTTCCGCGAACTCCCGCAATCAAGGTGAGGCAGGTGATTTCAAAAGATTTGGCAACAGGACGGACGATTACGCGGAACTATGACTATTCGAACCCACAGAATTTCAATATACCCTTTGACCCGAGCCTGTTTGAGGACTATTCGGTGACGCAGGTAAGAAATATGAATGCCGGGCAGGCCGGCCCGTATGAAATCACTCAGTCGTGGACGTGTAGCTCGGAGCCATTAGTCCCTGGGTGGCATTATTCTTCCCGAATTGCATACCGCAGGATTGTTGAAAAGATAATAGACTCATCCTCACCGTCCGACACCTTGAAGACAGTCTATGGTTTTGACATCAAAGAGCCGGAGTTCGTGTCGACGGAGCAGTTTCAGGAACGGTATTACAACTCACAGCGCGAGGCCTACGCGCAGTGGAAGGAAAAGCTATCGGAGGCCATGGGCTCTGGATTATATACCTCCGTTCAACGGATTGGCGGATTCTCTGATTCAAGATATGAGATTCCGGGATATGTCGTTGACAATTCATGGGCCAACGGCAATCTTTCCAGTGTGGACGAATATGAATGGAAGGCCGGGGAATATGTCTTGAAGCGTTCGATAAAGAATACGTACAAGGAATATGGACGAAAGAACAGGGAATCAATAGGTATTTATTGCAAAGGAATCTTGCCTAGATTTTTGGGCTTGGAGTATGAGGGAGGTGATTTTCTATATTTCTATTGCAAGTCAGTTTTCAACTTTTATTTCTTCGACATCTGCATCTCAACAGGATGGAAGAAACTCGTGTCAAGAGTGACCACCGAATACGATGGTGATGTTCCCAAAGTTACGACAGAATCATTTGGCTATAACGCTATTGAACGTGAAATCAGACCTCATTCGCTATGTACATACCACGACCGTGCGGTTAAGAATGGTCTCCGACTATGGCGAGACGTATCGTTTCGTCGTTACCTCTATGACTCGTCCCTCCTCCCGTCGAATGTTATTGACACGATGACTGCAAGAAACTATATCTCAGCAGTGATTGAAGACCAGCACACCAGGCTGACAGGTATCAGTGGACCGACGATTACGAAGAATCATCATTTTGTTTTAGACGGAGACAATGTTTGTGAGAAGAAGACAGAGGCTTTTTGTACCAATAGCAATTCCCCTGAATGGAAACGCAGTTTTGAAGTGCTCTTGTTCAATTCCAACGCTCAACCGCTCAGCGCAGTTGATGAAGATGGTGTGCCTTATGTCTATCTGTGGGGATCTGATGACAGATATCCAATCTTGGTTGTACGTAACGCCCAGTATTCTCAAGTGGAGAACGAGACTGACAATGGCTACTCCTTTGATGAACTGCCGGCGTTGCTCCCTAATGCCCAAGTTTGGAGATATGAATATGCGCCTTTGTTTGGACTTACCGGAAAGGTCGCTCCCGACGGAGGGCGGACAGGCTATGACTACGATGATTGCGGGCGCCTGACGAGAGAAAAAGTTATGACAGGTGCAAAGTGGCAGACTCTGAAGGAGTATGATTACACTTTGGGCTATTCGGGAAGCGTTACCCGCAACAGTATAGAGACAAACACCCGTTTTGACGACCAACTTTATATCAAGACACGCGAGTTTTTCAATGCTTTCGGGCATCAGGTTCAGTCTATGGTATTTCAAGCCGGAACTTCAGGGAAGAATATTGTTTCGGACATTGTTCCGGATGCTCTTGGACGGATTATTCGCCGTTCTTTGCCGACTCCTGTCAACTCTGACGGCAATTATTATCCTGGACTTTTGCCATATACCCGTGGATACTACAATGATTTCGCTCCCAATACGGAATATGCCTATGAAAAATCATCTTCCGGCCGTTTGATTGAGGAGCGCGGCCCGGGACAGATGTGGCGAAATGACCGGAAGTTCAGAACACGGAAATATTCCCTGAATGACACTACTGCCTCTCGTTCGTGCAAACTGTTGCAGCTTGTCTATGCGACTAATCTGGACAATGATCAATTCTCGTCTTCCGGGTTATATCCGAATGGCTACCTGAACATACGTGAATCGGTCGATGAAGACGGAATAACAATCTTCACCTTTGTTAATCCGGCCGGGCAATTGGTGCTTGAACGCAGATTTCTCGGCAGCACCCGTTTAGACACTCACTATATTTACGATAACTACGGAAATCTGAGAATTATTCTTCCTCCTATGGCATCTTCGGCGCTCAGTTCTGTGACAACTGCTGAAGAGAAACAGGCTTTGATGGATAAATATGCTTTCATTTATGGTTATGACCCTCTGAACCGCCCTGTCCGGGTCAAGGAGCCAGGCAAGGAATGGGAGTATAGGCGCTATGACAAGGCAGGTCACTGTATCTTCGTTCAGGATGGAAAGTTGAGGGAAGTAGGGAAATGGAAATTTGAAATCCCTGACCGACAAGGCCGTCAAGTTATGACGGGACTTTGCAAGAATACGGATGTTGAAAGTATTAGGTCGGTGTTTGTTTATGCGAGCCCTACAGGATCTACGACGGGTTACACAGGGTATGGAATAAGCAATCTGACTTTGACTGAACCTGAGTATCTGACAATAAACTATTATGACAGTTATGATTACAGGTCCCTAGTCCATTTTGCTGATTCTCTGCCAGTCGTTCCAACGACGTCAGATTCTCTCTTTACTCAGGTGTACACCAATATTGTGGAGGGTAAAGACATTTCGGTCATCGGTCAGTTGACAGGCAAGCTTGTGCGTGAAGTATCAGGTGAAGGATGGACTTTCTGCTCATATTGGTATGACGAACTTAACCGCCCGGTGCGAACTGCTTCTCATAACACAAGCACCGGCATCGCGGACGAGGTTTTCACTAACTATAACATTTCCGGAAAGCCTGTTCTAAAGAAACGAATTCACCTGCGTGGGGCGGACACTGTTTTTACTGAAATGCAGGAGTTCCGCTACGACCGTATGGGGCAGCACGTGGAAACGCTTCACGGAATGAACGAAAAGGAAATGAAGCCGATGCTGCGAAATGTCTATGATGATGTAGGAAGGCTCGTGAAGGTTGTTTATGGGGAGAGTTTGGACAGTCTGACATATTCCTATAACATCAGGAACTTGCCGACGTCAATCTCCGGCGCAGACTTTTGCCAGAATCTGTATTATAACATCAGCCCGGGTACACGCCGGCATAACGGATTTGTTAGCGCTGTTAGTTGGAAGGTGGGTAATCATCAATGGCAGGGCTACAAGTACGGCTATGATTCTGCCGGACATCTGATTGTTGCAAGTTATGCTGAGGGTTCTGCCCTTACGGATAATATCGGACGATACGATGAGAGTTTCACATCTTATGACCTCAATGGGAATCTCCTTAGGCTTAGGAGAACGGGGCAGACTGGAGTGAATTCTTTTGCGAGGGTGGATGACCTAACTTTGGAATATGACGGAAACCATTTGGTCAAAGTGAGCGATGCTGTGGCAACGATGCATCCGAACGTGGCATACAACCGTTTCAACGGGGGCTCGCAGACGGAGGTTCAATATGAGTATGACGCTTGCGGAAACCTAGTGTACGACGACAATCGCAGGCTGTCTCTTTCATACAATCATCTTTCATTGCCGGATACACTTTCTTTTGAAAATGGCGGTAGGCTTCTGTATGGCTGGGATGCTGAAGGGCGGAAACTTTCGCTTACTATTGAGGAACCGGGAAAGGAGGATGTCCGCAAGGACTATCTCGACGGCGTGATATATCGTGACGGCGTCCCGGAGATGCTTCAGACAGCAACGGGCTACTATTCCTTTAAGGATGGCAAGTATCGCCATTTTATAAGGGATTATCTCGGCAGCGTTCGCCTCGTCCGTAATGAGGACGGCGCAGTGGAAGAAATCAATTCTTACTATCCGTCCGGTGCATTGCTTTCTGCCCCTGTTCCGGACACGCAGCCGCACAAGTACTCCGGTAAGGAGCGCATCAATGAACTCGGTCTCGGATGGTATGATTTCGGAGCGCGGCATTACGATCCTGTGCTTATGCGCTGGCATTCTTCTGATGTCTGGGCGGGAAAAGCGACAAATGTGAAGATTCAAGATAGAAGTGCAACACCGGCGGGCTAGCCCGCCGGTGTTGGCCG
>UQYV01000039.1 GCA_900545245.1 uncultured Bacteroidales bacterium | reverse complement strand
TATTTTTCGGTACTTGCTCTTGTACACCTTCCGAACTCCCCGACTCGCGTCGTTTGTTTGGGACTCGGAAGTTTCTTCCTCTCAGTCTTTTCAATGAACTTTCAATTCAAATCAACACCTGATCTCTCATCGTGTTAACCACCTGTATTTCTCAAATGGGCTGCAAAGATACGGACTTTTTGGAAACTACCAAACATTTTCTCGTTTTTTTTCGATTATTTTTTCTACTTTTGCCCCCACAATGGAGAGATTGATGGAAAACGGACAAAATAAGGAGCAAAAAAGCGCCTCTCTATGGCAACTTTTCGGGGTGTTTGCAAAGATTGGCGCGTTCACGATCGGAGGAGGCTACGCCATGATTTCGCTCATCCAGAACGAAATCGTGCGCAGGAACTGGCTGAGCGAGGATGACTTCTCCGAGCTCATAACCCTCGCCCAGACAGCCCCGGGCCTTCTTGCCGTCAACATATCCATATTCACCGGATTCAGACTCCGTGGAGTGAAGGGCAGCATCGTGGCGACGCTCGCGAGCATACTACCGTCATTTCTCATAATACTCGCGATTGCGATGGCATTCAGCGGATTTCAGGACAATCCGATTGTAATTCGCGTATTCAAAGGAATACGTCCCGTCGTCGTCGCACTTATCCTCGTTCCTATGATAAACATGGCGCGAAAATCGGACGATACATGGTGGAAATGGATTCTCTCGGCGGTCGTTCTTGCCCTTGTCGGGTTTCTCGGAGTCTCACCTATATATATACTTCTCTGTGTCATCGTCATATTTCTCGGGATATCCGTATATCGCGAAAAAAGAATGAAATCGGAGAACACGAAATAACCCGGAAAACATGATATTCCTTCAGCTTTTCTATACATTCTTCGTCATCGGGGCGTTCACAATCGGAGGGGGCTATGCGATGCTTTCGCTAATCCAGCATCAGGTCGTCGAGGTCCACGGATGGATTACCGATGCGGCGTTCACCGACATTGTGGCGATTTCACAGATGACCCCGGGTCCCATAGGCATCAATTCTGCGACATACATCGGCTACACGGTGCTCCAGAATGCCGGTGCGGCGGAATGGATGTGCGTCCTTGGTTCCTTTACTGCGACAAGTGCCGTGGTGTTGCCATCGTTCCTCATCGTTCTGGGAATATGTTTCGCATTTGAAAGGTTCAGCCGCAGCAATATATATAAAGGTGTGATGAACGGGCTGAAACCCACAGTCGCCGGACTTATCGGAGCGGCCGCCGTACTCCTGATGACGCCGGAAAATTTTCCCGACTGGAAGTCTTGGGTGCTGTTCGTGGGGGCATTCGTTGCACACATGTTCTTTAAGGCGAACGCGATTCTGATTATTGTCGTGGCGGGAGTGTTAGGCTATATCATATACTGATTATGAACTGGTTTATAGACTTATTTGAGAAACAGACATTTACACAGGCGATTGTTGTACTGTCGCTCATTTGTGCGGTGGGGCTGGCCTGTAACAAGATAAAGTTCAAGGGCGTGTCTCTGGGGATTACATTTGTGTTTTTCGCGGGGATTCTCGCGGGACATCTCGGGTTTATGATTGATCCTCAGATGCTTGCGCTTGCGCAGAATTTCGGGCTGATACTTTTCGTCTATGCACTCGGAGTGCAGGTGGGACCGAGCTTCTTCCCATCGCTGAAGAAAGGAGGCATCAAGCTGAACTTGCTGGCGTTCGGAGTGCTCGTGCTCGGGATTCTCATGACGCTCGGAGTATGGTGGTGCACGGGTCTGTCACTGCCGGTGTCGATGGGACTATTCTCTGGAGCGGTGACAAACACCCCTATGCTCGGAGCGGCGCAGCAGGCGCTTTTGGATCACTCGCCTTCCGCGACTACTGTCTCTAACGAGATGGCGATGGCCTGCGCGGTGGGATATCCCTTCGGTGTGATGTGCGTAATTCTCTGTGTCATAATTCTAAAGGCCATATTCCATAAGGGCACGAAGGAGGAAAAGGATCTACACGACAACCCGACATTCATAACGGAGTTCGTAATCAGCAATCCGGCGATATTCGGAAAGACAATTAAGGGAATCATGAAGGGAACATCCTTTCATATCGTGGTGTCGAGGGTATGGAAATTCACCGACAAGGAACATGAGGAGGGACCGAAAGGAATGGTGATAATCCCTAACGGTGACACGGTGCTCGAAGAGGGGGAACACGTGCTCGCGCTGTGCAAGGAAAAGGAGGTAGGGATTGCCGAGCGCCTGTTCGGAAAGATTGTGGATAAGGATTGGAACAAGAAGGACATAGACTGGAACTCGATTGACGGACAACTTGTGTCACGCCATGTGCTTGTGACCAAGGAAAAGGTGAACGGAGCGAAAATCGGGGACCTGCATCTTCGTAACTCATTCGGAATCAATGTTACGAGAGTGAACCGCGCGGGAATCGATATCCTTCCGTCGAGCAGTCTCGTGCTCCAGATGGGCGACAAGCTCACCATCGTCGGACAGGCGAAGGCGATTGACAATGTGGCCGCAGTGCTGGGAAATAAGGAAAAGGAGTTGAGAAATCCGAATATGTTCTCGATTTTCATCGGAGTCGTGCTGGGACTGATTCTCGGATGCATCCCTCTGTCAATCCCGGGAATGAGCGTGCCGATTAAGCTCGGAATTGCCGGAGGACCGATTATCGTGGGGATTCTAATGGGTGCCTACGGGCCGCGTTTCCACCTCACGACCTACACCACCTACAGTGCCAACCTGATGCTGCGCCAACTCGGTCTGACGGTTTATCTTGCAGCTCTTGGACTGAGCGCAGGTCCAGGGTTCTTCGAGACAGTGTTCCGCCCGGAAGGACTGCTTTGGATTGGAGTAAGCATCCTGCTCGCCATTGTTCCGGTTCTGATTGTCGGTTTTGTGGCGTCAAAGTTCTGCAAGACCGACTACGCGTCCAATGTCGGAATGATCTGCGGTGCGATGGCAAACCCAATAGCCCTCAACTATGCACTGAGCACAGTTGAGGACGACGAGCCTTCAGTAGCCTACGCCACGGTTTATCCGGTGTGCATGTTCCTGAGGGTAATTACCGCGCAGATGCTGATGTTGTTCTGCCTATAACGGGGTTGCAAAAAAGCGGATTGCCGCGTTCCACGAAAAATTCAAATCCTCACAACCATAAGGTTGCTCCGGGTTGAATTTCTCGTGCGCCTTGCACTCCATCTTTTTATCAACCCCTCTCAAACAATGTTTTCTCAGAACAGTTTCTTGTCCAATGACGAGTCCATATTACCGAGCATAGGCGAGAGCTTAGGGAACCTGCCGTTCACCTTGGTGGTGGCAGTCTTGAAGAACTCTGCCTTGGAGTCATCGGAATCGTACAGCTTCGCGAGGGTTTCCTGTGCCTTAGCAGAGTCGCCAAGACGGGCGTAGGCTACGGCGCGGAGCAAGTCTTCAGACGAGGTATCGACAAGATTGTCATAAGGTTTACCGACTCCCAAGTTCTCAGGCCATTCAAGAGCTTCATCGATGCGCTTGAGGGCAGCCTTCGGATTGCCCCTGTCAAGGCACTCTGCCGCAAGGTGGAGCTTTATGTCGCGCCACATCACATGACTGCCGCTCTGCCCCTCAAAAGGAAGGATGCGCATTCCGGTGATGACTTTGTTCGCCTTGTCGTACTGCCCAAGGGCGATGAGGGTCTTGAGATAGGTGTCGCCGATGTGGAAATTATCCTTATTCCTAAGATAATATGGTTCAACAACCTTGAGAGCCTTGGCATAGTCCCCAGAGCGGTAATGACGCATGGCGAGGCTCTGGACATAGCGCCACTGCAGAGGGTCGAGCCTCAAGGCCTTCTCGATATCGGACTGAGAGTCCGTAAGAGCGCTTCTAAAAGCGTAGAAAGGCGCATAGTCAGGTTCATAGCCGGACAATGTCGTCACTGCCTCCGCGCGGTGTCCAAGGAAGTCCTCAAGCATCGCGAACATATACCTAGCCTTCCATCCACCGCCGTTCTTCACTGCCCATTCGAGCGGCTGCCACGACTCCGCTCTGAAAGGGAACACAAGGTCAATCGCGGACTCCTCAACCGAAGAAAGCGCAGTTACATCGTTCCTGAGCCACGCCTTCCACGCAGCAAGCAACGCGTTCTGCTCTGGACAGGAATCAAGAAGCCTCGTCGCCTTGTCGGAAAGACCGAGACGGCTGTAAAGGGCGGCGTACTCGAGATAGACCTGCCAGCGAAGTTCCTCCTTCACCGAAGCAACGAGTTCCGAAGCTGAAATCTCCCCTGCAAGCATACGCTCCATGGTCGGGAAAGGGCAAAGAGGGTCAAGCGACTCGATGGCAGAAAACCATTTCTCCGACGGCTCTGCTTGGTAGAGCAGTTCGTAGGCCGACAGGTTGTAGGCATTGCCGACCAGCGACTTACGTGCGTAATCTGCCGCTAATTCCCTCTGACCGTCAAGAAAATGAAGCCGCGCGAGCTGCATTTGCGCTGCGCTGCGCAGTTCCGAAGTGATGGCAGCAACCTCGAAACGATCCATCGCGTCGTAAATCTTACCGAGCCCTTCGGACGCCTGACCACATATATAGTTCGCCATCGGGTCATACTCATCAATTGCCAATGCGCGTCCGGCTGTCTCATAAGCACCGGCAAAGTCCAGTTTCCTATTCAGCAAAAGCGCCTTGAGGTTCAGCGCCGGAGCGAGGGACGGCTCAAGGTCGAGAGCCTTGTCTGCGTGCATCTCTGCCTCCTTGTAATAGCGCATTCCGTAAAGATATTTCGCGTAAATCATCTGCCCTTCGGCAGAGCTGAGACTGAACTCCGGATTGATTTTGTGAGGACGATCAATCTCCTGAGTATCAGCACTCCAAAGCCTATAAGAGCCAATATAAACCTTTGCCGGAACAACATCAGCAGGCAGTCTCTCAAAGAAAGGTACAGCAGTCGGAAGATTCACCTCGCGCGAGACAATCTCTCGGCCCGAAGCATCCTCGACCACAAACCTTCCGGAAAGGGCGGTGAGAGGATATATCCCCAAAACATTTCCATTCATCTTTACCACGGCACGCAGGCTCACCTCATCAGCACCACCGATTCCAGCCACAGGAAGCCAATACTCGTTCCATTCGTCGGTTCCATAAGGCGTGAAAAGAGTCTGCTTGAACGGAGTATCTACGCTATTAAGAAGATTCTGGTTGAAGAGTCTGCCGCTCTGAAGCTCGACATACTGCGGGCTCTTGTCGGTGAGCAGCCCCACCCAGATGTCACCCTGTTGCGACTGTGCCCAACTGAAGTATTTACGTCCGAGCTTTTCGTCGCGAAGGGCATAGTGGAGCATTCCAAAATCGTCATGTTTCCAATATGCACCGAAAAAGCCCTTGTGGGAGCCTCCTGGATGAAAGGATTTGTCAATGCCGAAATTCTGATTCGCATAGAGCGACAGGTCGCGACCGGCTTCATCGACTGGATATGGGGTAGTGACACCGTCATGCCCGATAGTGTACACCGACGGGTATATAAGTTCGAGGTCGTCAGAAGCCTTGACACCGGAGTTTGCCCAGGTGTAATAGGGCTGATACTCACCGGAGGCGTTGTGCCAAAACGAGCGCGTCCTCAACCACACCGCGTCCTTGGGAAGATTGATCTCCACCGTCCACGAAGTGCGGGTAAGCAGTTCGAGCACTCCGATGTAGCAGCTCACGCTTCCGTCCTCCTTGACCTCCGTCTTCCACTCAACGGGATGGGCACAAGAAGGGGCGTGACCGATGATTCCGTAGTTAAACTCAATTCCACCGCTGGTCCATGGGCCACGGAGCGAAATTTCACGGAACTTCACGACATCGTTGTCATAAAACATTTCTTTTCCCGTTGTCTTGTCATAGACGGACCATATCTTGCCGCCGATTTCCGGCATTATGCGCACACGAATCCAATCGTTTTCGAGAACCACAACCTTCCATATCCTCTGCGTGGAGTCGAAGTCGAAAGTTTCATATTTATGATACGGATACACATTTCCCGATGTTAGTGGAATCGGGTTCGGATCCGAAAATCCGTAGGTCGTGTAGACGGTGTCCTTGACCGTCACGGTCTGCGCCAGTACCGTTGTGCCGACCAGAATAAGTGTCAAAAACGGGATTATCTTCCTCATTACATTATCTTATTTTCGTAAAAAACAAAACTTCGGGTTTATGAAAATCCGGGGATATGTCGTCCGTACTAACTGCCGAATACCAATTCACGGTCATGTCAGTATGGTAGTCCGCTCGGAACACACCCATCCAGAAACCATTTTCAAGGTCACAGCCGAGTTTGCGGAGCTCGTCTTTGGAAACCTTTCCGGCAACAATATAGCCATTTTCAGTAAGTTGTCCAACAAGATGCATCGTGCGGAAACCCCAACCATAGTCAATGTCACGGTAGTAGTGACCGGAGTAGTCGAGCACACGCCCGAGCGGGTCAATCTCCGCACAATAATAATCGTCCATTGATCGCTTCGGACTGAAGAATATCTCCACCCGGTCCTCATTCTCAACCGTAGCCTCACCCGTGAAATTCTCCGCGTATGTCGGAGTCGTGTCAGTGACTTCATAGGAGAAATAGAATGACTCTCCGTCTGAAAAGCAGCGAAAGAGAGTTCTGTCATCAAGACAGTCCCAAGGTGCATGGAGACCATCGATTGCGGCGGACGGGGACACGACAAACGCGCCTCCGTCTCCCGCATTCCTGCCACAGGAAACAGCGACCGCCCCAAAGAATGAAAAAAGGGCGGCCGCCTTGAATATAGTTACACTACATTTTGTCATTATCTTCATTATTTTCTGTTCGTCATCGTCCCTGTTTCTCCGCTCCGTAGTTCATCAGACCCTGTCCGTACTCGTCAAGAAATTTCGGATAGCCGAATTTTTGCACATACTTAGGACCGACATAGGCTGCATAACAGGTGATGTTGGTGATGCCGTGGGATGCGTAGGTTTCAAGATCCTTGAGGAAAATCTCATTGCTCCATGGAACTTCCACGAGATTGCTCTCGTCCCATCCGCTGAAAAGCGAGTCATCCATCCAATATTCGAGCACCTGCGCGGTCGCGGCCGGAAAAACCTTAAGGTTGGCCTTGAGTTGCTTGAGATACTCGGCGTGGGTGATGCCACTGCGTCCCTTCGCCCATGTGTTGGCGAGAGGCTGATCCCATGTGCGAAAGAATGGTGCAAATTCGAGGAATATATCCTCATGCGGCTTCACTGTTCTTGGCGGTTCAAGGGTGTTGCTGTAGCACAAGTGCGCGAGCTTCGCCTCCGGATCTATGGTCTTGAGGGCTTCGATTGCCTTATTTTCAAAAATAAGGGCTTGGTCGGAAGCATTCAGATCCTTACACTTTGGACAATGACAGATATCCCCGCCATCGTCGAGCCAAAAATAGTAGCGGTGATTCGTCGATGCGTAACGTCGACCGATGTCTATGGCATTGCGATAGACCTCGTTCAGAGCGCCGTCGGACGAAGGACAGCCGTTGGCATCCTTCGTGCGATTGCCGCTCTTGTCCATACGGAACCAGTCCGGATAGTTATCGAAGCGCTCGCGAGGCAGAAGAAAAGACATCATATGCTCCTCGAACTCAATGTCAATTCCGGCATCGGTGCAGTTTTTCTCAAAATTCGTCCAGACCTGAGTACCGCGAGGAGCATTATAGACACTGAACGTGTTTATTCCGTTCCTCTTCGCAATCGAGATGTAGTCTATCACCCTGGCGTTGCTCACCTCGGGCCAACCGAGCACGAGCCCCCTCATCTTGAAGAAATGCTCCGGTTTCTCAGGATTGTCAGGATTTTCCGGTTTCTCAGGGTTTTCTGGTCCCGGTTTGTCAGGGTTATCCTTGCCGATATTCTCCCACCCGTTCACCGCAGACCCCGTATTCTCCGGAGTGCAGGACATCACCAGCGCAGCCGCCGCAAACGTCAGAATCAACACAGTCTTTCTAATCATCATTCTTTACTCTCAATAAAAGGTATTCTCTCTTAATAATCTGAATAGGAGGGTTAAATAAAAAGATGGAGTGCAAGGCGTGCGGCGAAGCCTAAACCGCAGCAACCTGATGGTTGTGAGGATTTAGGCGAGCCGCACAACGCAGCAATCCGCTTTTTATTTAGCCCGATAATTAAGTAGCCCCTGACCGTAGTCATCCACAAAAGATATATCCCCGAAGGTCTTGACATAATAGTCGTCGACATAGATGGCATAGGCCGTGATGTTGCGTATTCCGTAGGACGCATATGTCTCAAGATCAGAGAGGAAGACGTCCCTATTCCAAGGAACTTGAACCTGAGGCTTCTTCCAGCCGCTGTAGAGAGAATCATCCATCCAATAGTCAAGCACCTGTGCTGTCTCGGCAGGGAAAACCTTGAGATTGTCCTCAAGCATGCGAAGAAACTCACCGTGGGTGGTCTTGCCGTCGCGTCCGACCGCGTCCTTATTTTTAAGAGGTTGGTCCCATGTGCGGAAGAAAGGTGCGAACTCAAGGAATATTCCTTCCTCCGGCTTCACGCATGAGGGAGCCTCAATGGAGTTGTGGTAGGCAAGGTGAGCGAGTTGTGCCTCTGGGTCTATCTTGCGCAAAGCCTTGATAATGTGGTTCTCAAAAATGAGTCCCTGGTCGGCTACATTGTAGCCACGGCATTTCTCGCAATGACAGACATCACCGCCGTCAAAGAGCCATGTGTAGTACTTGTGGTTCGAAGGCTGATGGGTGCGAACGAACTCCGGAACATTTGACATCAGAACTTCAAGTCCCTCCTGACACGAAGGACATCCGTTGCCGTCGCTCTGACGCACACCGTTCTCGTCCATACGGAAATACTCCGGGTGGGTAGCGAACAGTTCACGCGGAAGCAACCACGACATTGCGTGCTCCTCGTACTCGAAGTCAAGTCCAGCATCGATGCATTTCTGACGAAACTCGTAGTACTCGGGGCTATCGTACGGGTGTCCGCATACACTGATAGTATTCAGCCCATTCTTCTTCATCAAGTCAATCCAGTCAATGACATCAGGATTCTTGATGTCGTCCCAGCAGAGGATGACTCCCCGCAGTTTGAAGAAAGGCTCGTCGGCCTTTTTCCCGCAGCCCGCGCAAAACGCGAGCAGCAGGAAAGAGGTTGCAAAAAGTGTCGAAAATTTGGCGAATTTATTCAACATAGTCTGGAAGGATTACGGTTGCCATATCAACCTGCGTTCTTGATTCAGGATTCTTCATATCGGTAGCGTTGCCTTGCGGAAGATAGCCTATCGCATTCCAGTTAAGAGGACCATCCATAAGTTTGATGGCAAACCTTGCCTTGTTCGTGGTCATCTTGAAGAATTTCCTGTCGAACATAACCTCTGCCTGACCGAGGTTCTTGCCCTCGTCGAAAGCAACCTGTCCGAAGAACTCGGCTGCCGTATAGTTACCAGCCTGTGAAGCAAGTCCTCCACTCCACACATTATCCTTATCCTTTCCGCCATAGAAATAAGCCGTCAGACCCGTGAAATCTGTAAACGGATTACCCATATGGAAACCGCCTTCGATATACCACTCAAGTCCCATATTATCCTGAGCATACGGAGGATAAGTAGTTTCGTTATCTGTTGCCGCCACATAGCATCCCGTCTCGATATTTCCGTCCGCATCAATCCAGATGTCGATAGGCAGATTGTTGCTTGCGAGAGGCTCGCCCTTGCGGACTTCCTTCTTGTTGCTGCTGTAATATTCAACCGTGCCAGGATCTACAAACTCGAAGTAAAGATATACGGTCTTGCTGTCACCGGTAAGCTTCATCTTACGAATCATCGGATAAAGAACCGTTCCTTCTGGAAGCGAATAGGTGATGATTCCGTCCTTGTCCCAGTCGGAAAAGTCTCCATCGATGGTGATTGCGTAAGAGAACGGATATGCGAGGTTTATGGTCGCTGTAGTAACCTTGCCCTTTACTGCATTCTCGACCTCAACGATATCAATTACATGAGGAGTGACGCCAATTTCAACGTTTTCCGGCACATCAATCGTCGCAACGGCCTCGGCCTCGGTCTGCCCGGCGACAATCGTAAGTTCGGCAGGTGCTATTGTAACCATATATTTATTGTCTGCAGCAGACGCAAGTTTCACCTTCACGTCCTTCGTGGTTGCCTTTGCAAGGGCGACGCGAATCTTCGCGGTCTTGTCACCAGAGAAAGTGTTGTCGGCATAGAGATTCACCTCCGGCTTGAAAGAATAGCTAAGCGCAATGTAGACTACTGAGTTCTCAGATTTCTCAGCGCCCTTGACTGAGACTATCTGAATCGCTGCCTGGTACTCACCAGAATCAAGTCCAAGAACATCGGCCTCAACCTTGACATCAACGGAAATCTTGCCTTTCCCTATCTTCACATTCTTCGAGAAATCGGCCGGTACCTCGTTATTGCCGCTCTGAACCGGAGCCTTGGCCAGGGTCACGGTCACGTCGGCGGAAGCCGCCTTGGAAAGTTCAAGCGTAAGCTTCGCGGTGTTGTCCGCCGCAAATGTGGCATCAGCCTTCATGCTGACAGTAATCTTTTCGTCCGCAGGCTTTCCGTTGTCCTGAGGAGTCTTTTCACATGAGACAAACAGTCCGGCAGCAAGGGCTGCTGCACTGATTGCAAGCATGATTCTTTTCATAATAATTCAGATTTAAAGTTATTAGTTATTTACTTTTATCACCAGCCAGGATTCTGCTCCAAAGCGCGGTTCTTGTCGATTTCTGTCTGAGGAATAGGGAAGAGGTAGTGGCGCGCAGGATCGAACACCCTCTTCTGGAACACAGGATAGGTAATTTTGCCGTCGGCATCCACGGCCACGCGATGCACGGTCTTGTTGTCCACCGTCTCCGCAATCATCCAGCGTCGCACATCCCAGAACCTGTGGTTTTCGAACACCAGTTCCATCCTGCGCTCCTGACGAACCTTCGCACGAAGCTGCTCCTGAGTGAGCCCGGACGGAATCTCTATGACGCACTTGGCCCGGCGACGGATGGTGTTGATAAGTTCTTTGGCCCGCTCCAGATTGGAAGCGCCTCCCATCTCAATCAGAGCCTCGGCATAGTTCAGATACAATTCTGATGTCCTCATAATGGCGAAGCGGCGGTAGGTCCAGCTGGCGTTGGTCACGAGGTTGTGGTTCTCGTCGAGATATTTCCTCGTGAAGTAGTTCGTGCGGATGATTGAACCGATGTTGATATTGTCCTTCCCATTGGCAGAGATGTCAATCGGACGGCCTTGGAGCATCGCTCCGTTGTAAAGTATGCAACTGTAGAACCTGTCATCTCGCCCTTCCCAAGGATGCTCGGGGTCATAACCGGAAGTTACGTCAATAATCTGCGTATTGTCGGCATTGTAACCTGTTACGGGAATCTTTCCGGTTGCCTTCATCTCGAAGTCATCCACAATCTCTTGAAGCGGTCCGTCGACATTGTAGGCATTATAACCAAGTGGCATCGCGTAGAAATCCCACCAGTAGCACTCATAGTGCTCAGAATTCTTCGTCCAGATGAACTCGCTTGAAATAGCGGCCTTGTTGAACATCTCCGTGTAGGTCGGGGCAAGAATGTAACCCGCCTTTTCAGCCATGTTCAAAGCCTCACGGTTTGCCTCCGCAGCATCTTCCCAACGCGCAGTGTCATTGTCCCTATTCCAATACTTGCTGGCCCAATAGAGCTTCACCTGAGCCTTCACCACAGCCGCAACGACGGAGGTGAAACGGCCAAAGTTGGCGTCGTCGTGCTTCTCCGGGAGGTGAAGCATAGCCTCATCCATGTCAGAGAGAATCTGGCTCACGATCTCTTCCGCACTCGCCCTCTTGATTCCATTGAGCGACTCGACGTTTCCCGGGTCGAGCACTGAATTCAGAATCGGTACGCCACCCCACTGCTTGAAGAGCAGAAAATAGTAGTAACCACGGAGTCCATAGGCCTCGCCAAGCAACCTCTCCTTCCGGTTGCTCGCCCCACCGGCCGACATATCTTCAGGAATCAGGTCATAATTCTCGATGAACATATTGCAGCGCCTAATGCAGCCGTAGAAGTCGCTCCAGTTGCGTGCCATCGGCATCTGGGTCGGGTTCCAGCTTCCGAGGTTGATGTCGAAAGGCGATGCCGGATAACCGGAAGCTTGCTGAAAGCCGATTTCGTCTGTAGCGCCGCCGAGTTTGTAACGCCCTGTAAGGTCTTCCGTGTTGCACTGGAAGTCCGGAAGATAGACATAGGCATTATCCAGATAGCGCTCCGCCGTCTCAATCTTGGAAAACAATTCTTCCTTGGTCATGTTGTCACCCGGAGCACGTTCAAGGAAGTCGCCACAGGAAACGGCAATGGAGGCAGCGGCAATGACGGTAAAAACATAGTATATTCTTTTCATCTCTATCATAATTTACTGTAATTCAAAGCGAAGTCCCATGTTGAACACTCTCTGGAGCGGATAAGGAAGTGTTCCGGAGCCAGCAGACTCAGGGTCGCGGTCCTTGAGCCACATCCTATCCCACACAGCCACGTTCTGCGCATTCACATAGATTCGCGCCGCGGTGACGTGAATCTTCTTCATCCACGCGGTCGGGAAAGTGTAACCGAGCTCGATATTCCTAAGCTTGAGGTAGTCGGTCTTCATGAGGTTCTGATCTGAAATAACGTTGTTGTTCGCGGTGGTGTGTGCAACAGGGAGTATCGCATCTTTGTTTTCCTTGGTCCATCTGCGCAGGTTGATGACACTAGACGGATAAGACCACAGACGGGCCGTTCCTCCCATTGCACCGCTCAGTAACATGCTGAAGTCAAAGCCGTGGATATTGAACCCGATTGAGAGGCCGCCGGTGAGCGTGGGCACGGAGAAACACTTGATAGGCACACGGTCGGAAGGATCAATCACGTTGTCACCGTTGGTGTCTTGATACTTAATGTCGCCAGGAATCACCGGGCCGAACTTCTGCGCAGGGCTGCCGTCGATATCCTCCTGACTCTCAAAGAAGCCTATGGACTTGTAGCCGAGGGCATAGCCGATTTCATACCCACGAAGGTCCTGGTAGTCATAGGCAGGAGTCGGCTGGTCGTTTTCGAGCACCTTGTTCTTCGCCCACGTCATCTGAAGGTTGGAGAAAATCGAGAAGTCCTTAGAGAATGCCTTAAAGAAGCGGATTTCCCCCTCCACACCCTGATTAACGACCTTTCCGGAGTTGCGCGGAGCGATGTTGGTGATGCCGACATAGTCCGGGACGCTTCCCGCAGCAGTTAGGATATTGTCGCGCCTCTCATGAAAATAGTCCACCGTGAGGTTGAGTACGTTGCCCTCGAAGAGCGAGAGATCGAATCCGGCGTTGGTCTTGTAGGCCTTCTCCCATGTGACATAGGCGTTACCAACGCGTGTCTCGTTGTGTCCGCCGGCGGCCGACGTTCCACCATTTGTAGTTCCGAAGTAATACCCGTTCGGGAATATGTTTCCAAGGCCTCCACCCGGACCGAACTCGCTGATATAGAGGAAGCGGTTGCCACCAATCTGGTCATTTCCGACAGTTCCGTAAGAGCCCCTTATCTTGAGAATCTTGATCCAGTCGGGCGAATGAAGCCAAGGCTCGTCACTGATGACCCAGCCGGCGGAGAAGGAAGGGAACACTCCGTAGCGCCTGCCCTTAGGGAAGTTCTCCGAGCCATTATAACCGAGATTGAACTCGGCAAAATAACGCTGAGCAAAGTTGTAGGCAGCACGGGCGCTAAGGCCTTGATAAGCATACATATACTCAGAACTATAGAGGTTTTTGAGTGTGCGGTTACCGAGCAGCTGCGCGTGAACCGAGTGACGGCCGAAGTCGCGGTCATAGTTCAAGCGAAGGTCGTAGTAGGTGTAGCGCTCGACGGACGACCATGTGGAGGCCTGAAGACGGCCGTTGGTGGTATAGTCCTGATAGACAGGCTCTCCGGTAATAGCATCAGGTCCCCTATACCAGAATTGCTCGAAGTCCTGCCGCCACACCCTTTGGAGGCTGTTGGTGTTCTCAAAACTGAAATATGCTTGAGCGCTGAGGCCTTCGGTAATGAAGTCAAAGTCATATTTTGCGGATATGGTTCCGTACATCACATTACTGCCACGGTTGTAGTAGCCGCTGCGGGTGATGACTCCATAAGGGTTGTTCTGATAAGGTATCTCAAGCGCGGAACCGGCCGCGAGCGTGCCGTCAGGGTTATAGATTGACTGCGAACCTGGGAGGCGGCTTGTGATGATGTTGAACACATGAGTGAAGCTCTCGCTTGGTCCAATCCTCGTTTCAAGGCGGCCGGCCATGTCAATCCTGATGTTCAGCCGCTTGGTGGCCTGCACATCGAGGTTGGAACGGAAGTTCCACCTATCGTACTTGGGCTTCACCCCGTAGTTGGCGGTAAACTCGTCCGTATGGTTGAGCAGAGTTCCTTGATTCATATAACTTCCGGAGATGAAGTAGTTCACGCGGTTGTTCTTGCCGAGCGAACCGGAGATATTGATATTGTACTGCTGCTGCCACGAATGATTTTTCAGAACGACATCGAACCAATCGGTGTTCGGGTACTGGTAGGGATCGGAGCCGTTCTTTATGATTTCAAGCACCTCTCCGGTATAGCGTTCAGGCTGCCCGTCGTTGTAGTCGACTGCGCGGTTGTAAAGAGCCTGTTCGTATGAGCTCATGGTCTCAGGCAGACGAATAGGCTGCTGAAGGGCCTGTTGGATGGTGAAGGAAATCTTCGGAGCCTCGTTTCCTCCTCCGCGCCGGGTGCTCACGACGATGACTCCGTTCGCACCCTGAATTCCATAGAGCGAAGAGGATGAGGCATCCTTGAGTATGGTGATGGACTCGATTTCATTCGGATCAAGCATGTCGAAGTCGGCCTTGTTCCGGGGAAGTCCGTCAATGACCACAAGAGGAGCACTGGTTCCATAGGTTCCGAGCCCGCGCACATAGAGCGATGAGGCATCGGCTCCAGGTTCGCCAGAAGACTGCACCGTAATGAGCCCCGGAAGCTTACCGGCAAGTGCGTTGGAAATGTTCGCCACTGGAGACTGCACAAGTTCCTTTGTCTGGATAGTTGAGACGGCGCCGGTGATGGAACGCCTTGTCTGGCGGTTGTTCATTCCGACAACAACCACCTCGTCAAGGAACTCTGAAGACTCCATGAGCCGAATGTCATAGCGATCTCTCTGGTCAACGGTGAAGGACAAGTCATTGTAGCCGAGGCATGACACGTCCATTTTCGCCCCTTGAGTAACCTTGATGGAAAATGTACCATCAACGGATGTCACTACACCATTGGATGTGCCGGACTGGATGACCGACGCACCGATTACCGGCTCGCCGTTCGCGTCAAGGATTACTCCCCTGATGACCCGTTCGTCCTGAGCTTGCGTGCTCTCGGAAGCGGATGCGATCCTGTCCGTACCGGGCGAGAGCATGGCCGCAAAATCCAGAAGGAATAAGGAGAAAACGCAGATGCTGATTAATCGAGTTTTTCTCATTGTCTGTTGATTTAGTTATTAGTTTTTTCCTGCAGAGGATATTTTTAATAATTCTTCAAATTTTCGCCTTAGAAAACGGACGCAAGATATTTTCTATAATCCAACAAACAAAAAGTCACTAAAACTTTATTTACTCACAAGGACATGCCCAATTATAAATTATTAAAAACCACTTAATTAACAAAGAGTGACAATATGTTTATTAATAAATCATTTTATTTACACAAAGAAATTGACCGCCAAAACAATTAAATCATTTTATTTTATTGTTTTCGCAACGACTTTATATAACTTTACCCGATACAAACGAAAAACGAGGAAAATATGGATACAG
Organism: uncultured Bacteroidales bacterium; assembly: GCA_900545245.1. Classification (GTDB taxonomy): domain Bacteria; phylum Bacteroidota; class Bacteroidia; order Bacteroidales; family UBA932; genus Cryptobacteroides. The sequence continues at coordinate 16,293 of UQYV01000039.1, read as the reverse complement.
GGAAATTATCGGAAAGCGAGAGACCGGGCAAGGCAAGAGAGATAAGAAAGAGTATCCTACGATGCCTAATGGACAGCGGAAGGATGATGATTTCGGACATTTCAGAACACTGCGGCTACAGCGTCCCGACAGTGACAAAATACATCAACACACTCATGGATCAGGGCCTCGTTACGGCTGCCGGAAAGAAGAGCCTAAACAGGGGCAAGAAGCCGATGGTATACAAGACCTGCTCCGACGCGAGATATTTTGTCGGTGTGGACATCCAAAGCCACGCGCTGCAGATGTGCGCGATGGATCTTTCAGGAAACGTCATCGCCGAGGACGAATGCCTGGATTTTATCTATAGCAATACCCCCCCTACATGGAAGAAATGTGCAGCAAAACCCTTTCTTTCATAGACAATCTCGGAATTGACAAGGACAAGATTTCCTTTGTGTGCTTCAGCATTTCCGGAAGGATAGACACAAACGCTGGAATTAGTCATAGCGCATTCAACTTTGAAGGAGACGACACTCCGCTCGCTGAGACCTTGAGCGAAAAGACGGGACTGAGAGTAATCATCGAGAATAATACCAGGGCAATGACCTTCGGAGAACTCAGCCTCTACAACAAGGACAGCCTCAAAAACTTTCTGCTTGTCAACGTAAACTGGGGTCTGGGGCTCGGAATCGTGTTAAACGGGGAGGTATACTGCGGGAGCAACGGGTATGCCGGAGAGTTCGGACATATGAATGTCTACAACAACGAAATAATCTGTCACTGTGGAAAGAAAGGGTGCCTGGAGACCGAGGTCTCAGGAATGGCCATGCAGAGGCATCTCACAGAGCGGATAAAGAACGGCGAGGCGAGCATACTACGAAACAGGATAGCGAACGGCAATGAACTCACGCCCTCCGACATCATCTCGGCGATTAACAGGGAAGACCCGCTGTGTATAGACATAATCGAGAAAATGGGGATGGAACTTGGCAAGCAGATCGCCAACCTTATAAATCTCTTCAACCCAGAAGCAGTCATTCTCAGTGGGGTACTGAGCCGCGACAGTATCTACTTCTTCGAGGCAATCAAGTCCAGCGTCCGGAAGTTTTCGCTGAAGCTCATGTATAAGAATGTCCGCATCATACAGGCAGAAAACCCAGACAAGACCGGTGTCCTCGGAGCGTGTCTGCTCGGAAGATATCGCTTCGCGGACGAAATCTGAATAAGAATCGGACAAAATTGCTATTTTTGCACCAACAGGCAGGCGATGGGCAGTGGACGCTCCAAGGTCCTGCCGACGATGCAAAGACAGTCTCGACATGCACACACACGAAACAGAAGAACGGCTGGAAGCCAAAGGAATACGGCCGACTGCAAATAGGATACTCGTACTTAAGGCGCTCGGAGAGGCCGGACATCCGATGAGTCTCACCGACCTTGAGACCCAGATTGAGTCCATGGACAAGTCCAGCGTGTTCAGGACACTGACACTGTTTTTGGAGAAGGATCTCGTGCACTCATTTGAGGATGGACGAGGGATCATAAATTACGAATTGTGCACCGAGGAAGGCCATTGCGACCACCACGATGCACATATTCATTTCTATTGTGAGCGATGCCACCGCTCCTACTGCATGGAACACATCAACCTCGACTGGATGCAGGTGCCGGAAGGCTTTGAACCGCGCGCCTACTCATTTGTCATCAAGGGAATCTGTCCCCGCTGCAAATAGCTTCTCAGTTCTCCACCGGCCTTATGACATAGTTGAACGTCATTTCCTGCGGCTTGACAAGGTATTCGGTGCGCGGAAGATGCGACCATGAGTCAACGCAGCCGAGTCCCATCTGAACGAGATCAAAGTTAACCCATGTCAGTCCGTTGCAGCGCTGATTCTCGAACGCAATAGCCTTCAACTTGAGGGAATGACGTGTGCCGCTCTTTGCGCAATCCAATTGCTCGGTCGAGAACGGGAGTGCTGATGCGGAGAACGGAGCGTCAGAAGAAATCTCCAGGCCCGTGCCGTTGTCGTTCAGGACGCGGAACCACTTGAGCTGAGTCTTCGTTCCGGATTCCTGCGGACGGACATAGCCGTAATGATATTGGTCCTCAACCCTCTGCACATAATGTCCCATAAGGGCTGCCGAGTTGCGGTCACTGTAGTTTTCAAAAGGTCCGTTGCCGAAAAACTCGACATTGGAGAACTCTCCAGGCATCGCGAGGCGCATTCCGAAGCGGTTCAAAATCGGAGCTTCAGCCAATTTGCCGGCATCCTTGAGGGATTCGCTGACTGAAATCGCACCGTCGCCATATATGCTGTATGTGACAGCAATCTTCGCCGCCTCACCAATCGGTGCATATTCCGTCGTGACAAGAACGAAGTCTCCCTTGTCTTCGAATGTGAACGAAACAGCCTTATACTCGGCGTCACGCCAGAGTTTCTGCGACTCAGGGAGCTTCTTACCCCTGTAGTTCGCGCCCATGTCATTTTCGGTCGCCGCACGCCACAGGCAAGGTTCAAGAGGCTGCGACAGGAGCGGTCTATCGTTGAGCGTATAACTTATCAGCGCACCGGTAGTCTTGTCGAACGTGGCTTTCCACACGTCACCACGCTCAGCAAGCACTCCTTCATAAGGCATTATTCCATAGAAAGAAACAGTAGTCTCGCCATCGGCGATGCGGAAAGAGTGAACTTCCGGAACGTATGCCGCGTTCGGAGCGGAGGCAATGCAAATCTGATCGTAGGCAACTTCACTGTCTGCCGGAAGTATGCCGTCTTTCTTCTTGAGAGTGTAACGGACATTGAGGTAGACATCATGGCCGTCTAAAGAGCCTCCACAGGCATCGACCACGTCAGCGGCCGTATAGCCGAGATTCACTTTGCTGCTGTTCTGAGGCGCAATGGCGAGTTCCTCCGAAGCATGACCGCTGAGAACAGCTTCGCCGTCACATTCAACAGTCCATGAAAGTTCGTATCTGGAAAGGTCAATGAAGAAATTCTCATTGAAAATGTCCACCTTGCCATCAAGTGCCTGTTCCGCAGGTGAGGAAGTGAGGATGCTGCGCTGCTGATATGCAATTTCATAGGCATGAGGATGAAGACTGCGGTCAGAGGCGATGACTCCGTTGCAGTTGAACGATTCGTTGGTAGGGTCGTAATCGTTGAAGTCGCCGCCAAACGCGAAGATGTGATCAGTACCATATTTCTCCGCATCAACCGGCCACCACACGGCCTGATCCACAAAGTCCCAGATGAAGCCACCCTGATAGTGAGGATACTTGCGGATGAGATCCCAGTATTCCTTGAATCCGCCGACAGAGTTACCCATGGCGTGAGCATACTCGCACTGAATGAGAGGCTTGTCCGGATTGCCCTTTACATAGTTCTCGCACTGTTTGTAGTCCCAATACATAGGGCAGACAATGTCTGTCCCCTTATAGTTCGGTTTTTCGTAGACATTACGTTCATACTGCACAGGGCGGGTCTCATCCCACGCCTTAAGCCAGTCATAGGCATCGAAGAAGTTCTGCCCTGCACCGGTCTCGTTACCGAGACTCCATATAATCACCGACGGATGATTGTAGTCGCGCTGAACCATGCGCTGCACTCTCTCGACTATAGTCTTGTGATAGTCAGGGTTCTTTGCAAGGGCCTCCGGGCCATATCCCATTCCATGTCCCTCGATATTAGCCTCGTCAACAACATAAAGTCCGTATTTGTCGCAGAGGTCATACCAAAGGGGATCGTCAGGATAGTGGCAAGTGCGCACAGCATTGAAGTTCAGTTGCTTCATTATGAGGATATCCCTCTCCATATCGGCAGGTGACACCACATAACCCTTGTAGGCGTTCATTTCGTGACGGTTGACACCTTTGATGAGCACCGGCTGACCATTCACAAGCAGTTGTCCACCACTGATTTCCACAGTTCTGAATCCAAACTTGAGAGATGCGGTCTGGGTCTCCACTCCCTTTTTGTTCAAGGCAATGAGTTCAAGAGTATAGAGGTTCGGAGTCTCAGCTGTCCAAAGTCTGGCAGCAGGAAGACCGCCCTCAACCCTCGCACAAGAAAAGCCGTTCCCGGACTTGTCCTTCACGTTCACCGAAGCATCGCCCGATGCGGCAATCTCTCCAGCGGCATCAACAATCTGCCAACGGACCTTAGCCACGCCGGAAGTGGTCTCGGCAACAATGCTGTAGCGTCCGTCAGCATCGCCGCTCACATGAATATTCTCTATTCTCTGCTTTGCACGGGAGAACACATAGATGTCACGGGCAATTCCGGCATATCTCCAGAAATCCTGACATTCCACATAGGTACCGTCGCACCAGCGGAAAATCTCAAGAGCGATGGTATTCTCGCCAAGTTTCACAAATTTAGTAATGTCAAAACGGGCTTCAAGCTTGGAGTCCTCGCTGTAGCCGACTTCCTTTCCGTTCACCCAGACCTTCACGTTTGAAGTGGCCGAACCGATATGCAGGACTATGTCCTGTCCCTTCCACTCCTCACCGAGAAAGAAGTTGTGGCGATACTGTCCCACATAGTTGTGCTCGTCCGGTACAATCGGAGGAGTGTTGGGGAAATGGCCATCCCAAGGATATGGAGTGTTCACATAAATAGGATCACAATAACCATTCAGATCCCAAAGCCCGGGAACCGGAATCGTACCCCACTGCGAATCGTCGTAACCATCACGATAGAAATCGGTCGGACGAGTGTTCAGATCTTTGTTAAAATTAAACTTCCAGAGCCCGCTCAAACTGAGCTTCAGCCCGTCGGTCGCGAACGTGGTAGTCATCGGGAGGCGGTTAACCTCATTCAGATTAGGGTCTTTCCAAAATTCCACGGATGTCTTTTCCTTCGCGGAAACATTCGTTCCGAGAGCCATCGCTCCAACAAGAACACACAGAAGTGTTGAAAACTTACGCTTCATTGACATGTTATTAATTATTAAAATTTTCCCAAATTTACGACTTTACCGGCGATGCCGCAACAAATAGAGCCCCTTATTCGGGAACATTTGAGCCAAACCCTAAAATAATTGCAGATTTTGCTAAATTATTTCTATGTCGCCGGACTGAACCCAACCCTGCCGTCCGTCAGAAATCTCGACATTCGTCCACGTTCCGACAGAGTCGATTATCTTCACTTTCGTGCCTTCGTGGAGTATGAACAGGTCCATCTTTCCATCCGGAGAGGATTTCGTGGATATGACCGGCTTCATCACTATAGCCTCGTCGCGAAGGAAATAGTCGTCCTTCTGGTGAAGCGAAAAGCCGAGAGCCGCGCCCCCAAACAGGAAGCAGACTATTGCTGTAATGAACCCGGCGCGTTTCCAAGCTGTCGTGGGAGCGAGGAAGAAAAGCAGCAGCATCGCGCAGACAAGAACGAGGAATACTATGAATATGATTGCCCAAGCATCGGAGTCGAGAAGGTAGCAGAGCCTCAGAGTCCATGTCTTCAGGACAAATTCCGGAACGGCATCTATGCGGTCCTGCGTGCGGCTGTTCGCGAACTCCAGATTGTAGCGGGCATCCGAATATGACGGGTCTATCTTGAGGGCGCGCTCGTAGTTCACGATTGCCTTGCCGAGATTGTCGGCCTTGAACCATGCGTTGCCGGCATTGTAGTAGAGTTGAGGGGATTCCAGACCGAGAGAGACTATCATCTCGTACCCGGACGCGGCATCTTCCCAGCGTCCATCCGAGTAAGCGGCATTGGCCTTCTCCCAAAGTTGCTGCGGGTATTCCTTCTGCTCTTCAGCCGAGACCTCCGGAGAAGTCTGGAGAGGCTGTTCCTGCGCCCGCATCGGGAACGATATCAGTGCGAGTATGACGACCATAGTGGCCACACCGGCCACGGGCATTTTCTTTCCTGATTTCATAGAAGAGTCAATTGTAGATATAAGCTCGGCAGCCTTTTCGTAGTGAGCCTGCATTGCCTCGTTTCCGGATGACGGTGAATAACGGGCGAACTCACAGTCATCTATGAGTCCAACGAAGGCCGTCACAGTATCTTCCGGCACACCGCCTTCGGTAAGCCTTGCAGAGATGTTTTCCTTGTTCAGTTCGGACATCGGAATGTTCAGCTTGTCGGCGATGAAACCGAGCAAAGCTTTGTGAAGTTCCTCATAGAATGCCGTGTAGAGAGTCTGTTTGAGGAACACGGAAGCAGTCTTGAGTTGCTTCAGAGCTTTCTTTGTGGCCTTTCTGTTTCTGTTGCCGACAACATCGGCACGTCTTGCCGCCATTCTCCGGAAAGCGAACCAGCAAAGAGCTGAGACAAGGAGAATAAGGAGGCAGACCGCAACAAAAACAGCAGAGCCTACAAAGAAGTGGCCCTTTTCCGAAAGCCGTGTCGGCTTTGTGGATATGAACCGGATGTCCTGACCGAGACTGCGGACGTCGTTCTGCTGAACTCCTGAAACTACCGCGCCTCCGGACGGAATGTCAGCGCCTTTTTCGACCGTGAAGTTTATCGGCTGCGTCTGCACCGTGACATAACGCCCGGCCTCGACGTCATAGTAGCTGTACTGAATCGGCTCAATTGTGAACTCTCCTGGGCTGCGCGGAATGAAAGGATACTCGAATTCTTTGGATCCGGAAATGGAGCCTTTGGCACTTTTGTCCGTAATCTTCGTGTCATAGACTTCCATGTCAAGAGGGAAGCTGACCTTCGGAGCCCCGAGGAGGGAAACATTGCCACGGCCCGAGACGGTGATTATCAAAGAATTGGCTTCATGAGCCTTCAGGTTGTCCTTGGCGAGTTTTGCGCTTATGCCGAACTTGCCCACACCACCGCCGAACGATGCCGGGGCACCGGCCGGAAGCGGAGACACATTTACTGTAACGGCACTTGAGGAGACTTTTTTCCTCACCGTCGTGTAGTCGTCAAAAAAGCCGTCAAAGATGCTTCCGGTACGCGACTGCACCCTGACATTGACAAGGCACACGAGCTCGGCAGGGTCAATGGTCAATTTGCCTGTCTGCTGAGGGATAAGCACATAGCGACGGAGCACGGCTGCATCGTAGATTTTCCCGTTGTAGGTCTCCCGTGTGAACTCGATGTTTGTCGGGGCCTCTATCTCTTGACTCCAGAACCCTGTGAATGATGGGAAGTTAGCATTCTCGAATCCGGAGAGATTGGCCCTCTGATAAATTTTGAGCGTCGCGTTAATAGGCTGTCCGACAACGACATTGGTTCTGTCAAGAGAGAGACTGAGGATTATCTCACCCGTGGATGTTTCTCCCGCGCGTCCAACGCCGCTTCCGTTCTGCCTTGCTCCCGAGCCACCGGCTGCGCTCGGATCTGAAGGAACGCCGTTCGAGCCGGACTGCGGGCTGGTCGATGACTGGGACGATGACGGATTGTTCTGTCTGACCACGGAAATGGTCACCGGACGTGAAACTATCTCACTGCCTTTGACCTTTGCAGATGCAGAAGGAAGCGTGAACTCCCCCGCTGACTTAGGCATAAGTATGTAGGTGTAGGACACCTGCCTTGATGCAGTACGTTTGCCATTGATTATGCTGATGCTTGAAGAAGAACTCTTCTGCGGTCCCCAAACAAGGTCAAAGTCCGCCGGACACTCCCAACTAAAGTCCGAGGCGGAGTTCTCTCCCTCTATAACGAAGGTTACGTTAAACTGCTCGTTCAGATCCACTACATTGTGGGTCTGAACTTGAATTGACGTCTGTGCTGCTGCCGTCACCGCTGCAAACGCCCAAAGTATGCCTGCAAATAATTTCCTCATCATATCATATATATCCTCTTACTACCAGTTCTTTTCCTTTTGACGGGACCTGACCATTGCTGCCTTTTCCTTGTTGACCTTGTCCTGGGTCTCCTTTTCCTTGGCCTGAATGGCTTGGAGCATCTGTTGGGCCGCCTGTGGACTTATCTTCTGCTCCTGAGGCTGTCCCTGCCCGTCACGATTGTCCTGCGGGGGCTGCTGACCGCCGTCGTTGTTGTCCTGATTGCGGTCGTCGTTCTGCCCGTCACCGTTGTCATTCTTGTCCTGACTGTTCTTGTCGTTGTTGTCCTGATTCTGGTTCTGGTCCTGATTATCCTGGCTTTGCTGATCTTTGTTCTGGTCGTCCTTATTCTGGTCGCCCTGTCCGCCACCCCCTCCGTTCTGCTGCTGGTTTTCAAGCATCTTGCGGGCATAGATATAGTTCTCCTTCGCATCAAGGTCGTCCGGACGCATAAGAAGAGACTTTGCAAAGGCATCGACAGCCGTCTTGTAATCCTTTGCCGCGAGCGCCATATCTCCGAGATTATAGTAGTAGTCAGCACCATGGCCTCCCTCAAGCGCGCCCTGTTCAATTTTCTGCATCGATTTCATCGCTCCCTGAGCGTCACCCTGTCTGTAGAGGTCCGCAGCGAGATTGCAATTGGCCGCCACTGACATAGAGTCCTTCACAAGAGCCTTTCTATAGTCGATCTCGGCTTCCTTCCAATTCTGTTTCCGATAGTCGCGGTTGCCGCGCCGCACGTCCTTTTTGTCCGTCTGCGCTGATGCCACGGCAGGCAGAAGCATCATCAGTGCGAGAGCCGGCAGTATAAAATATATTTTTTTCATCATTTTCATATCCAGAATTTCCAAAATATCATTTCTTCGTGCCGAAAAGGCTGAACTTCGTCTTCCGATCCCCGATGAGACAAGTGAGAACAAAGAAAAACAGCGCAAACGCAAAGAAATACATATACTGCTCGTCATATTCCTCGAAGACAACGGAATTGAACTTCTCTGCGTCCATCTTCTTTATGTCGTCGATTATCGGATTGAGACCAAATTCGCTGTTTCCAGCACGCACATACGCCCCATTCCCGGCGGAGGCGATTTCACTCAGTGTGTTCTCGTCAAGACGTGTCACGACAATGTTGCCCTCACGGTCTTTCATAAGCCCACCATCCTTCAGCGGAATAGGCTTACCCTCCGGAGAGCCCACACCGATTGTATAGACCTTTATTCCCAACTCGGCAGCTTGTTTCGCGGCCTTGACCGGATCATCTTCGTGGTTCTCTCCGTCCGTGATGACTATTATCGCACGACTCTTCTCGCTCTGTGCGCTGAAAGAGCGGGCAGCCGTATTTATGGCATCGGCGAGCGCTGTTCCCTGAATAGGCACAGACTCGGTGGAGATTGTATTCAGGAACATTTTTGCGGAAACATAGTCTGTCGTAATCGGCAACTGGACATAGGAACTGCCGGCGAAAACGATGAGTCCTATCCGGTCGTCACGAAGTTTGTCGACTAGTCTGGATATGGCAAGTTTCGCACGCTCAAGTCTGTTCGGAGAATAGTCCTGGGCAAGCATAGAGTTTGAAACGTCGAGTGCAATCACCACCTCGGCACCTTTAGTCTCGTGCTCCTTTAGCTTCGCGCCAATCAGAGGACGTGCCATCCCGACAGCGAAGAAAGCGAATCCGAGGCTGAACAGGACGACTTTCCACCATCCGCGGGCCCCGGAATATGAAGGCATCAGCCCTGCCACCAGATCCGGATCTCCGAATGAGGCAACACGCTTTTTACGCAACCTGCGAAAAATGGCGTATACCACGGGAAAGAGCGGGGCAAGCAACAGAAGCCAAAGATATTGAGCATCAGCAAAATACAGCATAATCAATCAATTTTACGGCAATTTTCTGAAAATCGCGACCTGAAGGATGAATGCGGCAAGCAGGGCAATTAGGGCGACAAGCGCGTATGTTCCGAACAGTTCCTTGTAGACAGGGAAACTGTCGATTGTTGTCCTGGCCTTCTCCATCTTGTTTATCTCTGAATAGATTTCGGCGAGTTTGGTGTTATCCGTAGCGCGGAAATAGCGTCCACCGGTGGTCTCGGCAACCTGCGAAAGCAGTTTCTCGTCAATCTCAACCTTCACTTTCTGGATTTCCACGCCCCAAGGGGTCATCACCGGGTAGGGCGCGGTGCCATTTGCACCCACTCCGATTGTGTAGACACGGATGCCGTAGGTCTTGGCAATCTCGGCAGCAGTTTCCGGGGCAATCTCTCCACAATTGTTCACGCCATCAGTGAGCAGAATCACTACGCGGCTCTTCGCATCGGAGTCCTTCATCCGCGCAACGGCCGTCGCGAGCCCGTTTCCTATCGCGGTACCATCCTCGAGAAGGTCGGTACTGATTTCTTTCATCAGGTTGATGAGCGTTGCACGGTCAGTCGTAAGAGGGCATTGGGTGAATGCTTCGCCTGCGAAAATGACAATTCCCATACGGTCTGAAGGCCTTTGTGATATGAATTCGATTGCTATATCTTTCGCAGCGCTGATTCGGTCCGGGTTGAAGTCACGGGCAAGCATGGAAGTGGAAACGTCCATCGCAAAAACAATGTCAATTCCCTCAGTGTCAATCTTTTCCATCTTCTCCGATGAGCGCGGGCGTGCAATGGCGATAACTATCATAACCATCGCGAGCAGCATCAAGGCAAAGGGAAGATGACGGAGATATTCCTTCACGCTATGTCCCGCCTTGAGCCACGGGGCACTTGCAGACACGCGCAGATGGGCCTGGCGTCCGAAAACCTCGCGCAGAATGTAGAGAACCAGCAGCAGAGCCGGCACCACCGTGAGCCAAAGAAGTTTAGGATACTCAAAAAACATCACTCGCCCTCCTTTTTATTTTCTTCCGCCTGTGCTGCAAGATCGTCCTGATAGGTCTGGGTGACAAACCTAACGGCAAGCGGAAGCACTGCCGCATTCTCCTGCTCACTTGCAGTATGTTTGGCGAATTTCACAAAGTCGGCAGTCTCAAAAAGATTTTTCAAATCCTTAAGAAGTTCTTTTCTGTCAGCGGGTTCATCCTCGAACTTCGGCTTCATATCGCGGAATATTTCGGCCGTTGTCATCTCCATGGCACCGATTTCATAACGGGAGGAAATGTACTCACGAAGCACGTCTGTCACTCCCGAATAGAACTGCTTCTGTTTTTCCGGAGCCCAAAGTTTGTCGCCACGATAGCCGTCGAGTTTGCGGAGAGCAACAATGTGCGCAGGATCCCCGTGATCCGACCCTTCGGCCGACTTCTTCTTGTGCATCTTGATAAGGCACACAATCGCAATCACCGAAAGGACAACAAGATAGAAGAGCCCGACCCATGGGAGTACCTCCGCGGCAGTGAGCGGATAGCGTATGACGTCCTTAATGTCGTGCGGTTGGAAAGACGTCGTGTCGACCGGCATGGTCATCACATTGAAGCGGATGCTGTCGAAAAGCAGAGTGTCCACCACTCCGTCTTTGGAAAGCCGTGCAACAGGCAGTTCACCAAGCTGATATTCTCCCTCGTCAAATGTCGTGAGGACAGTTGAAACCTTTATGTCATAGCTAAGAGGGCTGTTCTTCTTTGCCTTGTAAACCTTGAGAGTGTCGGACTTCCAGGGCTGGAGGAACATGATTCCCCGCACGGTGCTGTCATTCAGCTGAGGAAAGGCATACTGTGTGCCTGCCTCGACCCTGTCGAGTTTAATCCCGTAGAGCAACTGGTCGGCAATAAGGATACTGTCCCGCTTCTGAAGTTGTTCAAGAAATGGAGCTCCGCCGTGCACGATGTGACCTCCCTTCAGCTGAGGAGCGTCACTCGACACGACATCAGCCACATTGGACGTCACTGCTGAGTCCTGTGCCGCCGCAGGAAGTGTGGCAAGCAGCAGTCCCAATATGAATAATCTAAATCTCATCTTCAATCCCACAATAAACCTATCCGCCAAAGCCTTAATTATTTGTTAATTACCTGTCAATCTCTTACCTCTGCTGAAAAAGCCGCATCAGAGCCTGAACATAATCTTCATTCACAGCCACGCTGACCTTATCTACATTGTATTTCATCAACATTTTCGACTCGCTCTCACGCAGATTCCGGAACCATTCCTCATAGAGCCTGCGCAATTTTGCACTGCCGGTGTCCACCCAAGCGGTTTTCCCTGTTTCGGAGTCCTTGATATTCAACAGCCCAACATTCGGTATGCTCTGCTCGCGGGGGTCGTAAACCTCAACAACGGAGATGTCGTGACGGTTAACGGCGACTTTAAGGGCATCCTCATATCTTGGCTGTCCCTGAGCGTCCGCATCAATCATATCGGAAAGAACGAAAGCGTTGCAGCGTTTTTTGATTGCATTAGTGAGATATCTCAGAGCCTCAGACAAATCCGTCCCCGTCGACTCCGGCTCAAACTCCAAAACTTCACGAATAATGTGCAGCAGATGAGTTCTTCCCTTTTTCGGCGGAATGAATTTCTCAACTTTGTCGCTGAAAAACAGGGCGCCCACCTTGTCGTTGTTAAGAATCGCCGAAAAAGACAGAACGGCGGCAATCTCAGCAATCATATCCCGCTTAGTCATCCCTGAGGTGCCGAACAGTCCCGAACGGCTGGCATCAATCAACAGCACAACCGTGAGTTCCCTTTCTTCCTCAAAGACTTTGATATATGGAGAATGAAGACGTGCCGTGACATTCCAGTCCATATTGCGGACATCGTCACCATATTGATACTCACGCACTTCGCTGAATGCCATACCGCGACCCTTGAATGCAGAATGGTACTCTCCCGCAAATATCTGATGCGAGAGAGCCTTTGTCCGAATCTCAATTTTCCGAACTTTTTTCAGAAGATCACTTTCTGTCATAACATTTAAGTACACTATGGCACCTCAACGACATTCACAATCTGATCGATGAGGTCATCGGTCGAAATGTTTTCAGCCTCTGCTTCGTAGCTGAGCCCGATTCTGTGACGGAGCACCTCGTGGCACACGGCACGCACATCCTCAGGGATGACATATCCCCTTCTCTTTATGAATGCGTATGCCTTGGCTGCGGCTGCAAGAGAGATGCTTGCACGAGGGGATGCACCGTATGAAATGAATCCCGCAATTTTGTCGAGTCCATATTCACCCGGAGTTCTCGTGGCGTAGACGATGTCAACGATATATCTTTCGATTTTTTCGTCCATATACACTTCCCGCACGACCTCACGGGCACGGATGATGTCTTCCGGCTTCAACACAGCCGAGGCTTTCGGGAACTCTCCGCTATTGTTCATTCGGAGTATGAGTTTTTCCTCTTCTTTTTTCGGATAGGTCACGACAACTTTGAGCATAAAACGGTCGAGCTGAGCCTCCGGAAGCGGATAGGTACCCTCTTGTTCTATAGGGTTTTGCGTCGCCATCACAAGGAATGGTTCCGGCAGGCGGAAGGTCTCGTCGCCAATTGTCACCTGACGCTCCTGCATCGCCTCAAGAAGGGCTGACTGAACTTTTGCAGGGGAACGGTTAATCTCGTCGGCAAGTACGAAATTGGCGAAAATAGGTCCACGACGAATCTGGAATTGCTCGGATTTCTGGGAATAAATCATTGTTCCGATGACATCCGCAGGAAGAAGGTCCGGAGTGAACTGTATTCTGCTGAATTTGGCATCCACCGCCGAAGAAAGAGTGTTGATTGCCAGGGTTTTTGCCAGTCCCGGCACACCTTCGAGCAGTATGTGTCCGTTTGCGAGAAGCCCTATGAGAAGGTTCTCAACGAGCTGTTTCTGGCCCACGATGACCTTGTTCATTTCCATTGAGAGAATGTCCACGAAGGAACTTTCCCTTTGAATGCGGTCGTTGAGTTCTTTAATGTTTACGCTATCCATATTTCTTTGTTTTTTAATATCTTTTTGGTCTATATTTGTCTTCTCATCGGTCACATACGCCCGGTATGCTCCCTCTTCGAATACAAATCTATCCTCAAAAATCTGATTAAAAATATATCACTATATTTTCTCCTCATCGGTCACATACGCCCGGTATGCTCCCTTTGTGTCGTTAAGTTTGCATATCTTTGCATAAAAATTGGGATATGCATTACATCTTGACTTTGTCATATAGAGGTGCCGGACTAAGCGGCTGGCAGATTCAGAACAACGCGGTGACCGTGCAAGGAGAACTTGACAGGGCTCTCGGGATTCTTTTCGGCACTCCCGTGCAGACGACAGGAGCCGGAAGAACCGACGCCGGGGTCAATGCAACGAACTATGTCTGTGACTTTGAAACTCCGGAGCCGCTCCATCTGACAAAGCAAGACTTCTTATACAAAATAAATGCCATCATAAGGAAAGAAATTGTAGTTCATGATATTGCAGAGGCGGGCGTAGAGCCTTTTTCTGACGATGGCGAATATCCTTTCAATTCGAGATTTTCAGCAAAAAGCCGAAAGTACCGCTACTTCATCCACAGTGCCAAAGACCCCTTTGCAGAAAGTTTTTCGTGGAGGTGCCCCTGGCCACTTGATGTAGAACGGATGAATGAGGCTGCTGCACTGCTTCTTGGGGAACACGATTTCAGCTGTTTCGAGAAGACCGGAGGAAACAACAGCACAAGCATCTGCACGGTAATGTCGGCCCGGTGGACGCACTACAGTCCCTCACACACAAGCCTGCTCGGCTTTCCGGACGACGGGAATTACCTTGTCTTCACAATCGAAGCGAACAGATTCCTGAGGAATATGGTGCGGGCAATCGTGGGGACGCTGGTCGATGTGGGGCGCGGGCGGCGCAGCGTAGATTCCGTCCGGGAGCTCCTCCAAAGCGGTAAACGCAGCGATGCCGGGGAATCAGTCCCCGGCACCGCCCTATTTCTATGTAAGATTATTTATTGAAAATATCTTTGATGCTCCCCAACGACGACAGCATATTAGAAGCCTCATAAGGCAGATAAACAGTCTTGTTATCCTTGCCGCTAACCATCTCCTTAAGAGTGTCTATATACTTCACTGCCAACATATAAGCCGCGGGGTCGGTCTTAGCCGAAGCCACAGCCTCTGCCACCAGACGAATAGCATTAGCCTCTGCCTCCGCCTGAAGCACCTTCGCCTTCGCCTCGCCTTCCGCACGGAGAATCTGCGCAGTTTTCTCTGCCTCAGCATTGTTGATTTCAGAAGCCTTGTCACCCTCAGACTTGAGAATCGCTGACTTCTTCTCACCTTCAGCACGAAGAATCTCGGCACGCCTCATACGCTCTGCCTGCATCTGCATCTCCATTGACTCACGCACGCTGTCCGGAGGTGTAATATCCTGAAGTTCAACACGATTCACCTTCACTCCCCATTTGTTGGTGGCATCGTCAAGCACAGCACGGAGCTTCGAGTTGATAGTGTCACGCGATGTGAGCGTCTCGTCGAGTTCGAGCTCACCGATTACGTTACGGAGAGTGGTCTGAGTGAGTTTCTCGATTGCGTTAGGAAGATTGTCAATTTCATAAACAGACTTTTTCGCATCCACAATCTGGAAATAAAGCAGCGCATTAATCTGTGTGCTGACATTATCCTTGGTAATCACCGTCTGTTTCGGAAAATCATAAACCTGTTCACGAAGGTCAATGACAGAAGAGTTGGTCATTTTCACGATAGGCTCGCCACCGAAAGCGGAGTTCGTAATCTTTCGTGAGGTCACGACCTTGGCCTTATCGATGATAGGCCAGATAATCTGGATTCCCGGGCTGAGCACACGGTCAAACTTTCCGAGCCTCTCAACCACGCGGGTTTCCGACTGAGGGATAATCTTGATACCCCGAAGAATGTAAATCACGACAATTGCCGCAATTACGATAAGAACGATTGTTCCAGCTGACATGTTATTTATTATGTATTAATATGTTTCTATATTTCCGCAAAGTCTTGCCCGGGGGGGGGAGGCCTACGCTGTCGGAGTCTCCGCCTTCTTCGTCTTGACGGTAAGGATTATGCTGTCGTAAGAGACGATTATGACTTTCTCTCCCACCTGGACATCGCGCCTCGGTTCGTTGTCATCCTCCCTCGCGAGCACAGCCTGCCACTCGTCACCGTCAATCTTGACCCTACCTACATCCTCCGCCGGAATCATCTCAATGACAGTAGCTTCGCGCCCGATAAGGCTCTCCATGTTCGACTTGTAACCGCCCTTGCGCTCGGCCCTGCGGGAAAGAACCTTCAGCGCGAAAGGCCTCACGAAAATAAAAGACAGGAGAGACCCGACAACAAACAATCCAATCTGCCAGTTGAGAGTGTCCGGTGCAATCGCCGCGAGAACGCAGCTAAAAAGGCAGCCGATAGAAAGGCAGGCTGCCGCGAAGCCCGGCGTGAAGATTTCCACAAGAAACAGCAGCAGAGCCGCCAACATCCAGATGAGCCAAAGATCCATAATTCAAAAAAAATTACAATTCAAAAATCTTCCAAATATATGAAGATGTTTTGAAAAATCAAAAGGCGGAACATAGCTTTTATCCATACGCAGAGTCAAAAAGCAAGTGCAACATTACAACAAATATTTGAAAAATTCATC